>NZ_JACLQU010000009.1 GCF_016648855.1 Streptococcus parasanguinis | reverse complement strand
CCGAACACAGCAGTTAAGCCCTAGAACGCCGGAAGTAGTTGGGGGTTGCCCCCTGTGAGATAAGGTAGTCGCTTAGCTTGATTCCGCCATAGCTCAGTTGGTAGTAGCGCATGACTGTTAATCATGATGTCGTAGGTTCGAGTCCTACTGGCGGAGTATAGAATAAAAGAGATCAAGTAATTGGTCTCTTTTTTACTTTTGATTTTAATGTTAATTAAAGCTCCGTTTAGTTAACGGAGCTTTTCTCTATTTAGTTATTTGGGAAAAATGCTTGATATAAGGCTTTAATTGCTTTTTCTTCTTGATCTTTACTTACAACGAACATAATGGAAACTTCACTAGAACCTTGAGAGATCATTTGAATATTCACTTCATTCTCTGATAGTGCTTTGGCTGCAGTGGCAGTAACCCCTACCTGACTCTTCATTTTCTCCCCAACAATCATAATGATGGAAAGATCATGTTCAATTTCGGCTGTGTCAACTTCGAGTTTTTGCGTTAATTGTTTTAAAATTTCTTGTTCTTTGATTGGAGTCAGTTCACGTGAACGCAAAATGATGGACAAGTCATCGATTCCTGTTGGCATATGTTCCCAACTGATATTTAGATCTTCTAAAATTTGAAGGACTTTTCGACCAAAACCGACTTCACGGTTCATAAGGTATTTTGTAGTGTTAATACTAACGAATCCTGAATCACCTGCAATTCCTACAACAGTCACATGATCATTTGAATGTTCCAAAACAATGCGGGTTCCAGGGTGGTCTGGATTATTAGTATTTTTAATGACTAATGGAATTTTACCTCTGTATGCTGGAACGAGTGCTTCATCATGCAAGACTGAAAAACCAGCATAGGCCAATTCGCGCATTTCTTTGTAGGTTAATTCAGGAATAGAATGTGGGTGTTTAATAATACCTGGATGTGCTGCAAAAATACCATTTACGTCTGTAAAGTTTTCGTATAAGTCTGCTTTTACACCTGCTGCAATGATAGATCCTGTGATATCAGAACCACCACGAGAAAATGTACAAATGTCCCCATCTTGGGTAACACCAAAGAACCCTGGAATGACAATTACTTCACTTGCATCTTTTAGTTCTTCAATTTTATCGTAACTAGAAGGTAAAATACGAGCGTTGGAAGGTTCTGCGGTGACTGTGATTCCTGCTTCTTTTGGATGGATATATTTTGCTTCTAATCCATTTTGATTAAAATAGGCAGCTATGAGTTTAGCGTTGTTGTTTTCACCGGCTGCCAAAAATGCATCGTATGTAAATGGATTTCCTTTTTTAGGCAAATTTGTCAGATCATAGATATCTTCAGCAATTTCTTGAATGATAGAATCTTTGAGACCCAATTCTTCTGTAATGGCACGATAACGCTCAATAATCCACTGTTGTGTTTGCGTAACATCTTTATCTGAAGTGAATTCTTTATAATAACGGATCAGTGCATCTGTTACTTTTGTATCTTCTGCATTTCGCTTACCAGGAGCTGATACAACTACAAATTTTCTTTCTGGATCATCTTTAATGATATTAAGTACTTTTTTTAATTGTGGAGCTGATGCTAGAGAACTTCCACCGAATTTAGTTACTTTCATATTTTCTCCTTAATAGTTTCATTAGTACATTATACCAAACTTCAGTTGTTGATACAATGTATTTATAAATAGGGCATAGAATAGGTGGATCTTATGAGGCTAGAAATTTTCATGATTTAAATTTTACAATTTTGTTACATCTTATAGATATATTTTACTATTCTTATTTTTTATGGTATGATATGTTATAATTAAAAAGTTTTAATATCAAAATATTTTATATTTAAACAAAAGGAGTCTGTGATGTTTGAAACAATTTTGTATTCTGTCGAAAACGACCTCGCGACAATCTCTTTAAATCGTCCTGAAGTATCCAATGGTTTTAACATTCCAATGTGTCAGGAAATTTTAGTTGCCCTGGAAGATGCAGAAAAAAATGAGGAAGTAAAATTCATTATTCTATCAGCAGAAGGGAAAATCTTTTCAGTTGGTGGAGATTTAAGCGAAATGAAACGCGCAGTCGATGCGGATGACATCGAGTCTCTTGTTTTAATTGCCGAATTAGTTAATACGATTTCAAAGAAAATCAAGCAATTGCCAAAACCGGTTATTATGGTGGCAGATGGAGCGGTCGCAGGAGCGGCGGCCAACATTGCAGTAGCTGTTGATTTTTGTATTATTAGTGATCGTACTAAATTTATCCAAGCCTTTGTTGGGGTTGGTTTAGCACCAGATGCGGGTGGGTTATTCTTGTTAGGAAAAGCCATTGGCATGTCTCGGGCTACTCATTTAGTAATGACGGGTGAAGCCTTGACTGCTGAAAAAGCATTTGATTATGGCCTAGCTTATCGTGTTTGTGAATCTGAAAAACTCGATAAAACCGTTGAGCAATTGCTTAAAAAATTAAGAAGAGGATCTTCAAATTCTTATGCTGCCATGAAAGAAATGGTTTGGGAAGCATTCTTGAAAGAATGGGACCAATATGCGGGTCTTGAATTGGATTTGCAAAAGAAACTAGCATTTACAGAAGATTTCAAGGAAGGGGTTATTGCCTACTCTGAGAAACGTCGGCCACAATTTAAAGGAAAATAAATTTGTAATTTTTCTATGTTTTGTGAAAAAATGCTTGCAAATTATTTTCATTTTTGATAAAATTTGACTATCAAAGTAAAATTAGGAGGTGGAGTTTTGAATTACCAATTAGTTAACGACTATTTAACATCCATCTTTAATAATGTTTTGGTTATTGAGGAGTCGAGCCTAAGAGCAAGTCGATTCAAAGATGTTTCTATTAAAGAAATGCATACGATCGATGTGATTGGTTCGACACCGAATGCAACCCCGAGTGATATTTCACGGGAGTTGATGGTGACTTTGGGGACTGTCACGACAAGTTTGAATAATCTTGAGCGCAAAGGGTATATCGAAAGAAGAAGATCGGAAGTTGATCGCCGGGTTGTACACTTGAGTTTAACGAAGAACGGTCGTCTACTTTATCGTCTTCATCAGCAATTCCATAAACGGATGGTCAACCAGATTATTGGAGATATGAGTCCCGAAGAGAAGAAAGTGATGCAAAAAGGATTGCAAAATCTGTATCGTTTCTTGGAGGAAATTAAATAATGGTCTTTGCTAAAATTAGTCAAGTTGCTCATTATGCACCTGACCAAGTCGTATCAAATGATGATTTGGCTGAGATCATGGATACAAGTGATGAATGGATCAGTAGTCGGACAGGTATCCTTCGGCGTCACATTTCAAAAGATGAGACGACAAGTGATCTAGCAACAATTGTTGCACAAAGATTATTAGCAAAAGCAAACTTAGACGCTGAGGAAATTGATTTTATCGTTGTCGCTACGATTACACCAGATAGCTTAATGCCATCAACTGCAGCCCGGGTACAAGCTAATATTGGAGCTTCTCGAGCTTTTGGATTTGATCTGACTGCAGCATGTAGTGGATTTGTATTTGCATTAGCCACTGCTGAAAAATACATTTCTTCAGGGATGTACCGGCGAGGAATTGTGATCGGTAGTGAGACGCTTTCAAAAGTATTAGACTGGTCAGACCGTTCCACTTCAGTCCTTTTTGGAGATGGAGCTGGCGGTGTCTTGCTTGAAGCGAGCGATCAAAAATCGTTTTTAGCTGAAAGTCTTTTTACGGATGGTAGCCGTGGTTCTAGTCTTGAATCTTGCTATTTGGGTCTGTCTTCTCCTTATTCAGAGGAAGTTACCGATCGAAGATATCTGACAATGGACGGACGGGCAGTTTTTGATTTTGCCATTCGTGATGTCACGAAAAGTATTCAAAAAATTATAGCAGACGCCTCTATGGAAGCAGAAGAGATTGACTATTTTCTGTTACACCAGGCGAATGACCGAATGTTAGATAAGATGTCAAAAAAACTGGGTGTCTCTAGAGAGAAAATCCCAGCAAATATGATGGAATATGGGAACACTAGTGCTGCTAGTATCCCCATTCTATTATCGGAGTGTGTCGAGAATCATCGAATCAAGATGGATGGAAGTCAAAAAATTCTTCTGACAGGATTCGGTGGAGGTTTGACATGGGGCACACTTCTTGTTACAATCTAGTTAAATATGTGGAAACACATTTTAAAAATTTATATATTATTTTTTAAGGAGGCCTATCATGGCAGTATTTGAAAAAGTACAAGAAATTATCGTTGAAGAACTTGGTAAAGAACCATCAGAAGTAACTCTTGAATCTACATTCGAAGATTTAGAAGCTGATTCATTGGATTTGTTCCAAGTGATCTCTGAAATCGAAGATGCTTTTGATATTCAAATCGAAACTGAAGAAGGATTATCTACAGTTGGTGATCTTGTCGCTTACGTAGAAGAAAAAACAAAATAATGATAGATGAGAGTATCGAAAGATATTCTCTCTTGTTTAGGTAATAGTTTGAGGCTCAAAGAAACAATATTTCGAACTCAAACTATTACTTAAGCGAAAAAAGAGGTAGGTATAATGCAAACACGAATTACTGAACTATTGAATATTAAATATCCAATCTTCCAAGGTGGGATGGCATGGGTTGCTGATGGTGATTTGGCTGGAGCAGTATCAAATGCTGGAGGTCTTGGAATCATTGGTGGTGGGAACGCTCCAAAAGAAGTTGTAAAGGCTAACATCGATAAGGTGAAGTCTATTACAGATAAACCTTTTGGTGTAAATATCATGCTTTTGTCCCCATTTGCAGATGACATTGTTGACCTGGTGATTGAAGAAGGTGTAAAGGTTGTTACAACTGGTGCTGGAAATCCAGGGAAATACATGGATCGTTTCCATGAAGCAGGGATCACTGTCATTCCAGTGGTTCCGTCTGTCGCACTTGCAAAACGGATGGAAAAATTGGGCGCTGATGCAGTGATTGCAGAAGGAATGGAAGCTGGAGGTCACATTGGTAAATTGACGACTATGACCTTGGTTCGCCAAGTGGTTGAAGCTATTTCTATTCCAGTAATTGGTGCTGGAGGAGTCGCTGATGGTGCCGGTGCTGCAGCTGTCTTTATGTTAGGTGCCGAAGCTGTTCAGGTGGGAACTCGTTTCGTGGTTGCAAAAGAATCTAATGCTCACCAAAACTTTAAGAATAAAATCTTGAAAGCAAAAGATATCGATACTGTAGTTTCAGCATCAGTTGTTGGACACCCTGTTCGTGCGATCAAGAATAAATTGGCTTCTGCCTATAACCAAGCTGAAAAAGATTTCTTGGCAGGTAAGAAGACTCAAGAAGAAATTGAAGAATTAGGAGCAGGAGCCCTTCGCAATGCCGTTGTTGATGGAGATGTTGACAATGGTTCTGTGATGGCGGGTCAAATTGCTGGACTTGTAAGCAAGGAAGAAACTTGTGCTGAAATTCTAGAAGATATCTATTATGGTGCAGCCAAGGTGATTCAAAGAGAGGCTGCTCGTTGGGCAGATGTAAACGTCTAAAAACGTCGAAAGGATTAGGATAGTGACAAAACGTGCGTTCTTATTTGCTGGTCAAGGGGCTCAGAAATTGGGCATGGCGAGCGATTTGTATGCGGCTTATCCCGTTGTCAAAGAGACATTTGATACGGCTAGTCGTATTCTAGGGTATGACTTGCGTGAATTGATTAATTCTAACGAAGAAAAACTGAATCAGACACGCTATACTCAACCAGCTATTTTGACAACGTCAGTAGCCATTTATCGTCTCTTAGCAGAAAATGGTATCACTCCTGATATTGTTGCCGGCCTTTCTTTGGGGGAATATTCTGCCCTGGTTGCGGCTGGAGCTCTTTCGTTTGAAGATGCAGTAGCTTTGGTTGCGAAACGTGGTGAATTTATGGAAACAGCGGCTCCTGCTGGAAGTGGGAAAATGGTAGCTGTTATGAATACTGATCCAAGTTTGATTGAAGAAATCTGTCAACAAGCATCTGAAAAGGGTGTAGTGACACCAGCTAACTACAATACACCCGCACAGATTGTGATTGGTGGTGAGGTTGCGGCTGTGGACTATGCTGTGGAACTTTTGAAGGAAGCAGGTGCCAAACGCTTGATCCCTTTGAATGTGTCAGGTCCATTCCACACAGCCTTACTGGAATCTGCTAGTCAAAAATTGGCAGCTGAACTAGAAAAAGTATCATTTAATGATTTTGATCTTCCTTTAGTTGGGAATACAGAAGCTACTATCATGAAGTCAGAAGATGTGAAAGCACTTTTGGCCCGTCAAGTAAAAGAACCGGTTCGTTTCTATGATTCAATTGCTACGATTCAAGAATTTGGTGTAGATGAGGTCATCGAGATCGGACCTGGAAAAGTCTTGTCAGGTTTCTTGAAGAAAATTGATAAAACTCTTCCAACTTATAACGTCGAAGATCAGGCTAGTCTAGATGCTCTTCTGAATGCTTAAAATGAGGTAAATATGGAACTTAAAAATAAAAATGTTTTTGTGACAGGTTCAACACGCGGAATTGGATTGGCTGTGGCTCATAAATTTGCGAGTCTCGGTGCTAATGTTGTCCTAAATGGACGTTCTGAAATTTCTGAGGACTTGCTTGCGCAGTTTGCTGACTATGGTGTGACTGTTGTTGGTATTTCTGGGGATATTTCTAATGGCGAAGATGCGCAACGTATGGTAGCTGAAGCAATTGAAAAGCTTGGAAGTGTTGATGTTTTGGTCAATAACGCTGGGATCACAAACGACAAGTTGATGTTGAAAATGACTGAAGAAGATTTTGAACGGGTCTTGAAAATCAACTTGACCGGTGCCTTTAATATGACACAAGCTGTCTTAAAACCTATGTCTAAGGCTCGTCAAGGTGCCATTATCAACATGTCCTCTGTTGTTGGTCTAATGGGGAATATTGGTCAAGCGAACTATGCAGCTTCAAAAGCTGGATTGATTGGTTTTACCAAATCCGTTGCGCGTGAAGTTGCGGCCCGTGGTGTTCGTGTGAATGCCATTGCACCTGGTTTCATTGAATCAGATATGACAGACGCTATTCCAGAGAAAATGAAAGATGCCATGCTAGCTCAAGTGCCAATGAAACGAATTGGTCAAGCTGAAGAAGTGGCAGAAGTTGCGGCTTTCTTGGCAGGTCAAGAATATTTAACTGGCCAAACAATTGCCATTGATGGCGGCATGACTATGCAATAATGAATGCTTACTGATCGAAAATCACTTACTTAAATATCCATCCGACAAAAGGAGAATATATATGTCTACAAATCGTGTTGTTGTTACAGGTTACGGTGTAACCTCACCAATCGGAAATACACCAGAGGAGTTCTGGAATAGCCTTCATGAAGGAAAAATTGGAATCAAGCCCATTACAAAATTTGATGCTTCTGAAATTCCAGTCTTTAATGCTGGTGAAATTCAAGATTTCCCATTCGATAAATATTTCGTGAAAAAAGATCAAAATCGTATGGATACTTACTCATTGTATGCAATCTATGCTGCGATGGAAGCTATTGAAAATTCAGGCTTGAATATGGAAGAAGAAGACCGCGATCGTGTAGGTGTGATTGTATCATCTGGTATCGGTGGTTTGCAAGAATTGGAAGACCAAATTATCCGGATGCATGAACGTGGGATGAAGAGAATCCAACCAATGTTTATTCCAAAAGCTCTTTCAAACATGGGTGCTGGAAACATCGCACTTAAGATTGGGGCTCAAGGGGTATGTAAATCCGTGACAACAGCTTGTGCTTCTGCTAATGATGCAATTGGTGAAGCTTTCCGTGAGATTAAATTTGGTATGCATGATGTTGTTTTGGCAGGTGGTGCTGAAGCTTCGATTACTAAGATTGGTATCGGTGGTTTCAATGCCCTTACAGCTCTTTCAACAACGGAAGACCCAGAACGTTCCTCTATTCCATTTGACAAAGACCGCAATGGTTTTGTGATGGGGGAAGGTGCAGGGGTTCTTGTCATCGAAAGCTTGGAACATGCACAAAAACGTGGTGCTAATATTTTAGCTGAAATTGTTGGTTACGGTTCAAACTGTGATGCCTACCATATGACAACACCGACACCAGATGGTTCAGGTGCGGCCAAAGCGATTAAATTAGCGATCAATGAAGCTGGTATTAAGCCTGAAGATGTCGATTATGTCAATGCGCATGGTACATCTACACCTGCTAATGAAAAAGGTGAAAGCGGAGCTATTGTTTCTGTTCTTGGAAAAGAGGTTCCTGTATCATCTACTAAATCATTTACAGGACACTTGCTTGGTGCTGCTGGTGCGGTTGAAGCGATTGCTACCATCGAAGCGATTCGTCACAGCTTTGTACCAAAAACTGCTGGTACTAAAGAATTGTCTGACTATATCGAAGCAAACGTTGTTTATGGTGAAGGTCAAGAAGCGGATATTCAGTACGCTATCTCAAATACCTTTGGTTTTGGAGGACACAATGCTGTTCTGGCCTTTAAACGTTGGGAGGGTTAATTCATGAATATTTCTGAAATCAAAGATTTGTTGGCTCAATTTGATGCGTCAACTTTGCGTGAATTCTCATATAAAAATAATGGCGAAGAATTGAATTTGAGTAAAAACCAAACGAGTTCAGTTGCATCTACACCGGTTGCTCCTGCAGTTGAAGTGGTAGCAACTCCTCAAACTCCTGTAGTAGCCCCTGTTGTTGAAGCACCAGCAACTCCAGCTGTAGCGGCTGAACCAGTTGCTACTCCAGCTCAGGCTGCAGAAGGTGATGTGGTTGAAAGTCCATTGGTTGGGGTGGCTTACTTGTCGCCAGCACCGGATAAACCAGCCTTTGTATCTGTAGGAGACAAAGTTACTAAGGGTCAAACACTCTTGATTATCGAAGCCATGAAAGTGATGAATGAAGTCCCAGCACCAAAAGATGGGGTAGTCACTGAAATTTTGGTAACGAATGAAGAAATGGTTGAATTTGGAAAAGGATTGGTTCGAATCAAATGACAATTGATATTAATGCTATTCGTGAGGCTTTGCCGCATCGTTACCCAATGCTTTTGGTGGATCGCGTTATAGAAACAAGCGAAGATACGATTGTTGCCATTAAAAACGTGACAATTAATGAACCATTTTTTAATGGACATTTTCCACAATATCCTGTTATGCCAGGTGTTCTCATCATGGAAGCTTTGGCACAAACAGCAGGTGTATTAGAGTTGTCAAAACCTGAAAATAAAGGGAAATTAGTCTTTTATGCAGGGATGGACAAGGTGAAGTTTAAAAAACAAGTCGTTCCAGGAGATCAACTGGTGATGACAGCTACTTTTGTCAAACGTCGTGGAACCATTGCTGTTGTTGAAGCGAAAGCAGAGGTAGACGGTAAGCTTGCAGCTTCAGGAACACTTACTTTTGCAATTGGAAATTAAGAAAGGCCTATCTATGTTTCGTAAGATCTTAATCGCCAATCGTGGTGAGATTGCAGTTCGCATTATTCGTGCAGCTCGTGAACTTGGCATCGAGACGGTTGCGGTGTATTCTACTGCTGATAAAGAAGCCTTGCATACCTTACTAGCGGATGAAGCAGTCTGTATTGGACCTGCTAAATCAACAGAATCTTATTTAAATATGAGTGCTGTCTTGTCTGCTGCTGTTTTAACAGGTGCAGAAGCCATCCATCCTGGTTTTGGATTTTTAAGTGAAAACTCAAAATTTGCAACCATGTGTGAGGAAGTAGGTATTAAATTTATCGGCCCATCTGCTAAAGTCATGGATATGATGGGGGATAAGATTAATGCTCGTAAACAGATGATCAAAGCAGGAGTACCTGTTATTCCTGGATCAGATGGTGAAGTGTTTACTGCTGAAGAAGCCCTCGAGATTGCCGAACGCATCGGTTATCCTGTGATGTTGAAAGCATCTGCGGGAGGCGGTGGTAAAGGAATTCGGAAGGTTGAAAAACCAGAGGATCTGGTTGCTGCTTTTGAATCAGCTTCCTCAGAAGCCCAAGCTGCTTTTGGAAATGGTGCCATGTATATGGAGCGGGTGATTTATCCTGCACGCCACATTGAAGTACAAATTTTAGCGGATCAGCATGGACATGTCGTTCACTTAGGTGAACGCGATTGTTCTCTTCAACGAAATAACCAAAAGGTTCTAGAGGAATCCCCTTCGATTGCCATCGGAAAAACGCTTCGCAATCGCATTGGTTCTGCTGCTGTTCGGGCAGCTGAATCAGTTGGATATGAGAATGCTGGAACGATTGAATTCTTGTATGATGAAGGCAAGGGTGAGTTCTACTTTATGGAAATGAATACCCGTGTGCAAGTAGAGCATCCTGTTACAGAATTTGTAACAGGAGTTGATATCGTTAAGGAACAGATTAAAATTGCAGCTGGACAAGAATTATCCGTTACTCAAGAGGATATTGTCTTTAAAGGCCATGCGATTGAATGCCGGATCAATGCGGAAAATCCTTCCTTTAACTTTGCACCAAGCCCAGGTAAGATTACTAATCTCTATCTTCCAAGTGGTGGGGTAGGATTACGTGTGGATTCTGCTGTGTATCCTGGTTATACGATTCCGCCATACTATGATAGTATGATTGCTAAGATCATTGTCCATGGTGAAAATCGCTTTGATGCACTGATGAAAATGCAGAGAGCTCTTTATGAGTTGGAAATCGATGGTGTCACAACCAATAGCAGTTTCCAGTTGGATTTGATTTCAGATTCACATGTGATCGCTGGTGATTATGATACTGCATTTTTGATGGAACAATTCCTTCCAAATTATAATAAGGAATGATGAAAAAGCCTGGACTTGTGAGGGAAGTATGAACATCATCCTCACAGTTGCAGGCTTTTATAGTAATGCTACAGATGCAGTAGCATATTATAAGGAGTAAGTAATGGCATTATTTTCTAAAAAAGATAAATATATTCGGATCAATCCGAATAGGTCAGCCTGGAAGGAACCTCAGCCAAAACCTGAAGTACCTGATGAACTATTTTCACAATGCCCAGGTTGTAAACATACCATTTACCAAAAAGATTTAGGTAGTGAACGGGTATGCCCGAATTGTGGCTATACCTTCCGTATTTCTGCTAAAGAACGCTTGGCGCTGACAGTGGATCCAGCTAGCTTTGAAGAAATGTTTACAGGAATCGAAACGACAGACCCTTTGAATTTTCCTAATTATAAGAAGAAACTGGCAGCAGTGCGGGAAATGACAGGGCTGGATGAAGCTGTGCTAACTGGAACTGCCTTGATTAAAGGCCAAAAAGTTGCTCTTGGGATCATGGATTCCAACTTTATCATGGCTTCAATGGGTTCTGTAGTAGGTGAAAAAATTACTCGTTTATTTGAATTTGCGACAAAAGAAAAATTGCCAGTTGTTCTCTTTACTGCTTCCGGTGGCGCTCGGATGCAAGAAGGTATCGTGAGTTTGATGCAAATGGCAAAAATTTCTGCGGCTGTTCAACGTCATTCTAAAGAAAAATTATTTTATTTGACGGTATTGACAGATCCAACAACCGGTGGGGTGACGGCTTCATTTGCTATGGAAGGTGATATTATCATGGCAGAGAGTCAAGCCTTGGTTGGGTTTGCCGGTCGGCGCGTGATTGAATCAACTGTGCGTGAAAAATTGCCAGATGATTTCCAAAAAGCAGAATTTCTACAAGAACATGGATTTGTTGACTTGATCGTGGAGAGAAGCCAAATCCGAGCAACAGTTGGACAATTATTGGCCCTTCATGGAGGTAAACATGAGTAAAATAACACAGATTATTAAAGAGGCACGTGACCAAGGAAGATTGACTGCGCTTGATTTTGCTCAAGGAATCTTTGATGATTTTATCGAATTACATGGAGATCGAAACTTCCGTGATGATGGTGCGGTGATTGGTGGGATTGGACGCTTAGGCGATCAAACGGTTACAGTCGTTGGGATCCAAAAAGGAAAAAATCTTCAGGATAATCTAAAACGTAATTTTGGGCAACCACATCCAGAAGGCTATCGAAAAGCTTTGCGCCTCATGAAGCAAGCAGAGAAATTTGGCCGTCCAGTTGTGACCTTTATCAATACAGCGGGTGCTTATCCTGGTGTTGGTGCTGAAGAACGAGGACAAGGGGAAGCCATTGCCCGCAACCTCATGGAAATGAGTGATCTAAAAGTTCCAATTATCGCGATTATCATCGGAGAAGGTGGTTCTGGAGGTGCCTTGGCTCTTGCTGTAGCAGACAAGGTTTGGATGCTGGAGAACTCCATCTATGCAGTCTTGAGTCCAGAAGGTTTCGCCTCTATTCTTTGGAAAGATGGAAGTCGTGCCATGGAAGCAGCAGAGTTGATGAAGATTACTTCTCACGAATTGTTAAATATGGAAATTGTCGATAAGGTGATTCCCGAGCATGGATTTTCAAATGGAGAACTACTGGCTCAAGTGAAGAAGGAATTACAGGAAGAGTTAAAGGTTTTACAAGCCTTACCTCTCGAAGAGCTTCTGGAGCAACGCTACCAACGTTTTCGTAAATATTAAAAAACTGAGCTTGCAAATTGCAAGACTCAGTTTTTTTAAACTTTATTTTGGTGCGATGACTTCTGCACCACCCATGTATGGGCGAAGGACTTCTGGAATGGTCACAGAACCGTCTTCGTTTTGGTAGTTTTCAAGAATAGCAGCGACGGTACGTCCGACTGCCAATCCAGAACCGTTCAAAGTGTGAAGGAGTTTTACCTTGCCATCTGCTTCATCACGGTAGCGGATTTGCGCACGGCGAGCTTGGAAATCTTCTGTATTGGAACAGCTTGAGATTTCACGGTAGGTGTTTTGCGCTGGAATCCATACTTCTAAGTCGTAAGTCTTGGCAGCTGAGAAGCCCATGTCTCCCGTTGAGAGAGCTACTACACGGTATGGAAGGTTCAGTTTTTGAAGGATATTTTCAGCATTGACAACCATTTTTTCCAATTCATCATATGATTCTTCTGGTTTAGCAAACTTCACCATTTCAACCTTATGGAATTGGTGCAAACGGATCAAGCCACGAGTATCACGACCAGCTGAACCAGCTTCTGAACGGAAAGATGGACTCATAGCGGTGAAGTAGATTGGAAGGTCTTTCCCATCAAGAATTTCATCGCGGTAGTAGTTCGTCAAAGGAACTTCAGCTGTTGGAATGAGGACATAATTGGTATCGCTAAGTTCAAAAGTGTCTTCCTTGAATTTTGGATACTGACCAGTACCAAACATAGAATCATGGTTGACCATGTAAGGAGGGATGACTTCAGTGTAGCCTTCCTTGCCATGTTCGTCCAACATGAAGTTGTAGATAGCGCGTTCTAAGCGAGCTCCAAGTCCTTTGTAGAAGAGGAAACGAGCACCAGTGACTTTAGCCCCGCGTTCCCAGTCAAGGATATCAAGGTCTTCTCCTAAATCCCAGTGAGCTTTTGGTTCAAAGCCAAATTCGCGCGGTGTTCCCCAACGGCGAACCTCAACGTTGTCATCCTCATCTGCTCCAACAGGGACACTATCAGCAGGGATGTTTGGAAGGGTAGTAGTGAATTCAGTTAATTTGGCATCGATTTCAGCCAATTCTGTATCCAATGCTTTGACCTCTGCAGAGAGGGTTTGCATGGCAGCAATCTTATCATCTGCATTTTCCTTGTTGCGCTTAGCTTGTGCGATTTCAGCAGATACAGTGTTACGCTCTGCTTTGAGATTTTCTACTTTGACTAAGATATCTCGACGTTTGGCATCGATTTCTTTCATTTCATTCAAAATAGCTGCATCTACGCCACGTGTTGCCAATTTTTTAGCAACCGCATCAAAGTCTGTACGAATCCGTTTAATATCTAACATAGCTTCTCCTTTAACAAAAAACACACCTGTTAGAGTGTTGGAGTGGCAGAGCCACGGTTCCATCCAACTTCACAGGTGTGCACTTGATTCGATATTGTATTTTAAAGAAACGGTAGAATTTCAATTAAGATTTCTATCTGCTCGCAGCAACCGCAGACTTTCTGAAAGAACCTCTTAACTTACTTATCCGTTTGCGTCTATTATACAAGAAAAGATCCTATTTTGCAAATAGATTTTTAATTTTAGCCGTGATGATTTGGATCAACGTAGGAAGTTTGACAATTTTCTCATTTCCTAGATGTTCCCGAGCAATCTTTAAAATTTTTCCAGAGTCTTTTGAAGCAAAGAGAAATTTTGATTCTCTGGTATAGATTTCAAAATGGCGGCTAATTTTACGTCCGGATACATTGGCTCCGATTCGCTCGATTTCTTGCCAGGGAATTTGGATGTAGTCTTCAACATTTGCATCCGCATAAAATTCAAAAGCGGCATTCCCGACTAGGATTTTTCCAACCTTTCCCCCCACTCCAAGGTAAGAAACCCCTGTAGTATGGAATTCAACGGTTTTATTCAATGATTGAGCCATGAGATCCTCCTGTATTGCTGTTCACTCCATTATATCATAATAAAAAGAAGGCCGAAACCTTCTTTTTAGTTGATCTTTGCTTACATCAAGCCAGCAACGTGTGCTAATACACCGATTACAAAGAGAGCGATGATGATAGTGATTGGAGATACTTTTTTCTTCAACAACCACATACAAGCAAAAGTAAGAAGCAATCCCATCAAACCAGGAATCAATGAATCCAAGTTTTGTTGGAAAGTTGTAACTTTTTCAGGTGTTTGAGATAGGCCTGAACCAACTTGAGCGAAGGCTTCTTGAATTCCTTTGAAACCTTCAGGAAGTTTATCCCAATGGATATAAGCTTTGTCGTCTAATTTGACAGAAGAAACATTGAAGACGAATTTAATAGATACCCAACGTTCTACCAAGACAGCGAGGATGAACATCCCGAGGATAGAAGCTCCTTTGGTGATGTCTTGCAAGATCCCACCAGACATATCTTTGGTAATTTCAGAACCTGCTTTGTAGCCAAGTTCTTGCGTGTACCACAAGAAGGACATACGAATCGCATTCCATGCGATAAAGAAGATGAGTGGGCCAAGGATGTTACCAGACGCAGCAAGTGATGCACCAAGGGCACCAAGGATAGGACGTACTGTAAACCAGAAGACTGGATCTCCGATACCCGCCAAAGGACCCATCATACCAATTTTAACCCCTTGGATGGCAGCATCGTCAATCGCAGCACCGTTTGCTCTTTCTTCTTCAAGAGCAAGTGTTACCCCGATGATAGGAGCAGCAACGTATGGGTGAGTGTTAAAGAATTCCATGTGACGTTCAAGAGCAGCCGCTTGGTCTTCTTTCTTTGTGTAGAGTTTTTTGATAGCTGGGATCAATGAGTATGCCCAACCCAAGTTTTGCATCCGTTCATAGTTCCAAGAACCTTGCAAGAAGGTTGAACGCCACCAAACTTTTTGACGATCTGATTTAGATAATTGTAATTTTTCAGTCATGATAGTGTCACACCTTTCTTAATAGTCTTCGAGAATGTCGCCGATTGGATCGTTAGAAGTAGCGGCTCCACCACCTCCATTGCCACCTTTCTTAGAGAGTGAAAGGTAGATTAAGGCAAGAGCAACACCGATTGCTCCAAGAGCGATCAAGGTCAATTGGCTAACAGCTGCAAGAGCAAAACCGATGGCAAAGAATGGCCATACTTCACGGCTCGCCATCATGTTGATAACCATGGCATAACCAACGGCTACAACCATACCACCACCGATTTGCATTCCATCAGAGAGCCATTTTGGCATTGCTTCAAGAGCAGTTTTGACAGTTTCGGCAGGAATCATCAACAAGAGGGCTGCAGGAATAGCGATACGAAGACCTTGAAGAAGAAGGGCCACAAAGTGAGCACGTTCTACACCTTTGATATCACCTTTTTTAGCAGCAGCATCGGCAGTGTGGACCAAACCAACGGAAAGGGTACGGACGATCATGGTCAAGAAAAGACCAGCAACTGCAAGTGGAATAGCGACACTTTGAGCGACAGCGATTCCTTTTGCACTGAAGTCTCCCCCAAGTACCATGATGATGGCAGCAGCGACAGATGCAAGAGCAGCATCGGGTGCAACTGCGGCACCAATGTTTGCCCAGCCAAGTGCAATAAATTGAAGTGAACCACCAAGCATAATGCCAGCAGTCAGGTTACCTGTTACCAAACCGATTAAGGTACAAGCAACAAGTGGTTGGTGGAATTGGAATTGGTCAAGGATACCTTCAAGACCTGCTAAGAAGGCAACAACGACCACTAATACCATAGAAATAATAGACATGTTTAAAATCCTTTCGTAAGTAATCGATTATTGAACGTTGGCTTTGTTAATTAAGTCAAACAAATCTTTCTTAGAGTCATTTGGCACTTTACGGACGTCAAATTCTACTCCAAGATCACGCATTTTTTCAAATGTAGCCACATCCTCTTTATCCATTGACAACACATTGTTGACCATGGTTTTACCAGTTGAGTGGGCCATTGAACCAACGTTCAAGGTTTTAATCGGAACACCACCTTCGATGGCGCGAAGAGCATCTTGAGGTGTTTCAAATAAGATCAAAGCATGGGTATTTCCAAAACGTGGATCTTTTGCAACGTCGATCAATTTTTGAATTGGGACAACGTTTGCTTTCACACCATTTGGTGCCGCTTGTTTGATCAATTCCTTACGGAGTTCATCTTTTGCAACAGAATCTGAAGCAACAATGATCCGATCGGCTTTTGAATCAGGTGTCCAAGCAGTTGCCACTTGTCCATGAAGAAGACGCGTATCTAAGCGGGCAAGGTTAATCTTGAGTTTTCCATCTCCGATAACTGTTCCTTCTGGAATAGCAGCTTGGGCTACAGGAGCAGCAGCGGCTGTACTAGCTTCTTCAACAGGATTCAATTCTTCTGGAAGAGCTTTGACACCGTCTTTTGCTTCCTTAATGATGTTTGCAGCGACTTTATCAACGCCGGCATTTGCATCCATCAAACGTTCTGTATAAGCTTGAATCAACATCGGAAGGTTTAATCCTGTAATGATCGCAAATTTACGATCTGGATTTTCTCCCATGACGCGACTTGCTTGGTTAAATGGAGAACCACTCCAAAGGTCAGCCAAAACCAAGACTTCATCTTCTGCATCAAATGCGGCAACAGCTGCATTGAATTTAGCATAGAGATCATCCGGGCCTTCACTTGGCATGAACGTAACCACTTGAACTTTCTCTTGATCCCCAAAGATCATCGAGCCGGATTGGTGGATTCCAGCTGCAAATTCACCGTGGCTAGCAATAATGATACCAATACTCATTATTGACATTCCTCCTTATAAAATTTGTTTGACTTTCAGTTTAAGAAAACTTTAAGCTACTTTATTATAAATCGTTTCCACACTTAAGTCAATTTTTCTATCAAAATCTCGATGTAAAAATATTAATTTATTATATTAAATTATCGGTAAATAAAAATTAAATGCTATTGAATGGCTCTTGTTTATTAGTTGATGATGGCAGAAGAAATCAATGATATGTAAGTTTCATAGGATTTGAATTTCAATAAAAATATTCCAACAATCGATCTATATCCGCAAAAATAAAAAATAAATATATAATAAATTGTAAAATAGAGTGATTGAGAGCACTCAAAAAGACTAGCCCAACTGGGCTAGTCCTGTAGGTTCAGTTGTTTAGTTTGTAAAGTCAAGTACCATACGTCCTTGAATGGTTCCAGCTTCCATTTCGTCAAAGACTTTGACAGCATCTTCCACTGGACGTTTTTGAACGACAGGAACGACCAAGCCTTCTGCACCAAATTGGAAAGCTTCTTCTAAATCTTTACGAGTTCCTACAAGAGAACCAATGACTTGGATACCATCTAATACAGTTTTCACAATGCTGAGGTCCATCATTTCAGAAGGAAGACCAACTGCGACCACGCGGCCACCTGCACGAACAGAATCTACTGCTTGGTTGAAAGCTACTTTAGAAACAGCTGTTACGACAGCAGAGTGAGCTCCACCATTTGTTTTTTCTTTGATCAATCCTGGGACATCTTCAACTTCGCGACCGTTGATGACAAAGTCTGCACCAACTTCTTTCGCCAATTCTAGTTTATCATTGTTGATATCGACAGCGATGACATGTGCGTTGAAGACTTTCTTAGCATATTGAACAGCCAAGTTTCCTAGTCCACCAGCTCCATAGATAACGATCCATTGTCCTGGTTCAGCTTTGGCTTCTTTGATGGCTTTGTAAGTTGTAACACCTGCACAGGTAATAGAAGAAGCTTGGGCTGGATCTAATCCTTCAGGTACTTTCACTGCGTAATCTGCAGTAACGATACATTTTTCAGCCATTCCTCCATCAACAGAGTAACCAGCATTTTTTACAGTACGGCAAAGAGTTTCGCGACCAGTTGTACAGTATTCACAAGTTCCACATCCTTCGAAGAACCATGCGACACTGACACGATCCCCAACCTTTAGGCTCTTAACATCTGGAGCAACTTCTTTAACAATACCGATTCCTTCGTGTCCAAGAACACGGCCTGGAACTTTACCAAAGTCTCCGTGAGCAACGTGCAAGTCAGTGTGGCAGACACCACAGTATTCGATTTGAACAAGAGCTTCCCCTGTTTCAAGTGGACGCATGTCTTTGTTTGCAACGATTTCAACACCAGTACCTTCTGGATTTACAACAACAGCTTTCATTTTGTTCCTCCTTAAGTGAACGAGAAGCGGTTTAAAATTTTTGAAAGCGCTTCTTTAATAACTATGTTAATAATATCACAAACCAGATGACGAGGCAATGAAAAAAATGGAAAAAAGGGGCGGTATTGATTAACCGATTAAGGATTTGGCGCAGAAAAAGACATGAGGGGATAACTCATGTCTGTTAGTTTTATAAGAATAATTGAATGAGTTGGCGCGCGACACCATCTTCGTTATTTGTGAAATCTGTGACGGAGTCTGCATAAGGGAGAAGGACGGAGCTAGCATTTTTCATAGCGTATCCATGACCAGCGAGAGCTAGCATGTCAGTATCGTTGTGCTCGTCTCCAAAGGCAATCAAATCCTTCTGATCCATATTGAGTTTATCCAGAAGGTAGGTCAGAGCAGAAGCTTTGGTCACATTTTTTGGATTGCATTCCAGAATATTTAAGGGACCACCCCAAGTATTGATAGACAGATTGTAGTCATAATGACGATTCATTTCATCTGCCAGAGCATATTTGTCTTCCGCTTTCGTTTGAAAGAGAATACAGTTTGGGTCGCTCGTTACCCGCTCGGGATTGAATTGATTTTCTGGTTGGAAAGATTCAATCCCGAATAATTTAGGATCTGCAACATGCTCATTTGGATCGGTAATAAAGAATTTATTGCGGTATTCGCCTGCTATAAAGTCCGCTTGGATAGTGTCTCGGTTAGCGACCATATCTAACAGGTATTTTTTATCTAAAGTCAAACATTGTTCATCTGCCCATTTTTTCTCAGGTAGATGCGTAAGGGAGCCGTTAAAATTGATCATCGGAGTATCTAGCTCTAGTTGTTTGTAATAGGTATGTGCCATACGGTAAGGGCGGCCTGTTGTAATAATGACTTTATGGCCAAGAGCACTAATTTTTTTTATCGTATCAATGGTAAAGTCGCTCAATTTGCTTTCGGAATTTAAGAGAGTGCCGTCTAGATCTAGAGCGATCATCTTTTTATGCATATTTCAGTTCCTTTCGAGAAGAATGAGACCATTATATCAGAAAAATCGGAAAAGCGCTCAAAAATCGAGAAGAGAAGTAGGATTTCTTGAAAGGCGAAAGATCTTTTGGTAAAATAGAAATAACGTTCGCAAATTGATTGGGAGCGAGAATGATGAAAAAGGAGTTTATTCTGAAATGGATAAGTTTTTTAAACTTTCAGAACATGGAACCACTGTTCGAACAGAGGTTCTTGCTGGTTTGACAACCTTTTTTGCGATGAGTTATATCCTCTTCGTAAACCCTCAAATGTTGTCACAAACAGGTATGCCAGCTCAAGGGGTCTTCCTTGCAACGATTATTGGATCCGTTGTCGGAACCTTGATGATGGCTTTTTATGCCAATTTACCTTATGCACAAGCACCTGGGATGGGCTTGAATGCCTTCTTTACCTTTACCGTTGTATTTGGTATGGGCTACTCATGGCAGGAAGCTTTGGGAATGGTCTTCATTTGTGGTGTGATCTCATTGATTATCACATTGACAAATGTTCGGAAGATGATCATCGAATCGATTCCGACCGCTCTTCGCTCTGCTATTTCAGCTGGGATCGGGATTTTCTTGGCCTATGTTGGAATTAAGAATGCGGGATTTTTGAAATTCACGATTGACCCTCATACCTATACAGTGGTTGGAGAAGGAGCAGATAAGGCGAATGCAACGATCTCAGCCAATGCATCTGCTGTTCCTGGATTGGTTGATTTTAACAATCCGGCTGTCCTCTTGGCTCTTGTTGGTCTTGCGATTACTATTTTCTTTGTTGTCAAAGGGATTAAGGGAGGAATTATCCTTTCTATCTTAGCAACGACTGTGCTTGGAATTCTCATCCATGTGGTTGATATCACTAAAATCGACTTTGCAAGTAATCATCTAGGAGCTGCCTTTAATGATTTAGGCAAGATCTTTGGTCAAGCTTTGGGATCAAAAGGATTGGGTTCTTTGATTTCCAATACGTCTCGTTTGCCTGAGACCTTAATGGCAATCTTAGCCTTCTCCTTGACGGATATTTTTGATACAATTGGAACTTTAATCGGTACGGGTGAAAAAGTTGGGATTGTTGCGACAAATGGGGAAAACCATCAATCAGCGAAATTAGATAAGGCCCTCTATTCAGACCTTGTAGCGACTTCAGTCGGAGCTATTGCAGGAACTTCAAACGTAACGACGTATGTTGAATCTGCAGCTGGTATTGGAGCTGGTGGACGCACTGGTCTGACAGCCTTGGTTGTAGCGATCTGTTTTGCTATTTCAAGTCTCTTTAGTCCGTTGTTGGCGATTGTACCGACCGCTGCCACAGCCCCAATTTTGATTGTTGTTGGGATCATGATGTTGAGTGGCTTGAAAAATATCCATTGGGAAGATATGTCAGAAGCAGTTCCTGCTTTCTTCACCTCTATCTTTATGGGCTTCAGCTACTCGATTACACAAGGGATCGCTGCTGGATTTATCACCTATAGCTTAGTGAAAGTGGTTAAAGGAGAAGCCAAAGAAGTGCACAGCATGATTTGGATCCTAGATGTTCTCTTTATTTTAAACTACGTTAGCATGGCCTTGAATTAAGTATCAGAAAAGTGCCAAAAAGGAATGGGAGTTGTCTCCCATTCCTTTCAGATTGAAGACAAAGTTATACCAAAAACATTCCTTAGGTGAGTACGGACGTCAGCGAACTTCTTTGAAGTTCCATGACTAATTATTGAGCCTAAGGTCTCAATAATTCCGAGTGCCTGAAACGTTATTGTTTCAGGCACTTTTCTCACAGCGGAAAGTTTCAGTATTTTCTTAAATCGATTTAAAAATTGGAACTCAAATTTATTTTTTTTTGCAGAATCACTTAACTTATTTTACTTTAAAATAGTTTGTCTATCTATCTAAAAAGCAAACCTGAGTCGAACAATTTCTAAAAGAAAGAGCAGATTTTTAAAAAGTTTGGTATAATAGAGAAATGATTAGTCACAATGAAACGGAGCTGATCGCTCTAGGAAAACAGCTAGGAAAACTCTTAGAAAAGCAAGACGTGATTATCTTATCAGGTGATCTAGGAGCAGGAAAAACGACCTTTACCAAGGGAATTGCAAAGGGGTTAGGGATTGATCAGATGATTAAAAGCCCGACCTATACCATTGTTCGTGAATACGAAGGTCGCTTGCCTTTATACCATTTGGATGTTTACCGGATTGGGAATGATCCAGATTCTATTGATTTAGATGATTTTCTATTTGGAGATGGTGCTACCATTATTGAATGGGGAGAGCTGATTGAGCCGAGTCTTTCGGATGCTTATCTAAAAATTTTTATCCGAAAATTAGAAGATGGGCGAGAGTTAGCTTTTGAAGCTCATGGAGCGCGTGCAGAAGCTTTACTGACATCCTTTGAGCAGGTGGAAAAAACGGATGACTAAGGAAAAGGAAGTGACAGTAGAAATTCGGCAAGCTGACAGTGCAGATGCGGCTCTTGTCGTTGATTTCTTAAATCAAGTTGGGAAAGAGTCAGATTACATGACACTAGATGAAGCTGGAATTGGCATGTCTCCAGCAGACATGGAGCAATTTCTGATGGTGCAAGAGATGGCGGAAAACCGGATTTGCCTCTTGCTATTTCTAGATCAGGAACTGGCAGCTTTGTTAAATATCACTGCAGCTTCTCAACGGTCCATTCGGCATATTGGTGATGTCTTTATTGTGGTTCAAAAAGCTTATTGGAATCAAGGGCTTGGACAGATCCTGTTGGAAGAAGGGATCGAGTGGGCGCACTCGACCGGTGTTCTTAGGAAACTAGTCTTGAATGTCCAAGTGCGCAATGAACGGGCGGTTCACCTGTATAAAAAGTTAGGTTTTGAGATCGAAGGTTGCCAAGCTCGTGGAGCTTGTTCAGCTGAAGGAGAATTCTTAGATGTTTACCTTATGGGGAAACTGATAGATTAGAGAGAGATTCTATATGGTTAAAAAAATTATTTTAATGTTTTTGAGCTTATTGACGGTAACAGTGATTGGGATTGGGGCTTATGGCCTTACCATCCTAAACCAAACGACTGGGACTCTCAGTAAGACCTATAAAGGCTTTGGAAATGAGACCAATGTCATTGCAGAAAACAAGCCAATGACCATCCTTTTGATGGGGGTTGATACAGGTAGCGGTTCTCGGGAAGATCCTTGGGCCGGAAATAGTGATACTATGATTTTGGTGACTGTTAATCCTCAAACAAAAGAAACAACCATGACTAGCTTGGAAAGAGATATCCTAACCAATATTACTTCAGATGGCGAAACGGTCCAAGCAAAATTGAATTCGGCTTATGCTCAAGGTGGTGCCAAGTTAGCCATTAAGACCATTCAAGATCTTTTGAATATCCATATTGACCGCTATGTCATGATCAATATGAAGGGGCTGGTTCAATTAGTGGATAAGGTTGGTGGCATCACAGTCAACAATCCATTTGACTTCGATATCTCGATCGAGGAAAATGAGCCAGAATATACGGCTAAGATCGCACCAGGACGTCAGGAGATTAATGGGGACCAAGCTCTCGTTTATTCACGCATGCGCTACCAAGACCCAGAAGGAGACTACGGACGTCAAAAACGCCAACGTGAAGTGATCAAAAAGATTGTTGAGAAAGTTTTAAGCCTCAATAGTTTGAGTCACTACAAAGGAATCATTGAGTCTGTTAGTGACAATATGCAAACCAACATAGCGCTTGACAGTAATAGTCTTCTTCAATTGTTAGGATATAAAGATGCCCTTTCAACGATTCATCAGTACCAGCTGAAAGGAGAAGATGCCACCTTAGCAGATGGCGGAAGTTATCAGATTGTCACTTCAAAACATCTCTTGAAAATTCAAAATATCATCCGCAAAGCTTTGGGGATGAAAGAAATTAAAACATTGAAAACCAATGCTTACCTATTAGATGGAGATGAAGAGTTGAAGAATGCTTCTTCTCAAAATGATACGCCAGCGGCCTCATCTGAGGAAGCACCTGTTTACCAAGAGTTTAACCAACTACCAGTTGTACCATCGACCCAGGATACGGGAGTGGTGACACCTCAAAGTTCTGTTGCACCAGTGACACCAGTTGCTCCTGCAGCTACAGAGTCGAGCAGTGTGACACCTACGGTGCCTTCAGAATAAGAAAAAAACGATTGAGTTTTCTCAATCGTTTTTACTTGGTTGCCAGATGTCTTGAATTTCTTTTAGAGAAGCTGTTGCTTGTTGACTAAATAGTTTGGTCTTGTATTGGAAATCCGTTACCAATTCTTGAAGATTGGTCTTTTGGTCTTGGATAATATCCAGATTGCGTTGGATTTTTGCTAGGTTATCTTGAATTCCCTTGACCAATTGGCTGGATTCAGTCACCTCTGTTTTAATTTCTTTGCGGTTTTTTACTAGGTGGTAGCTAATGCTAGCTCCTGTTGCAAACCAAAAGAGATTTTTGAGTTTCATATAGACTCCTTTTTAACTGTTTTTGATGGTTTCTGCGAGAACTGCTAGTTGTTCAAAATTAGGCTCGTGTTCAGTAAATGAAATGGCAAGCTCATCTTGATCGGAATAGCGAGGGATAATGTGGACATGTGTGTGAAAAACGGTTTGTCCAGAAACTTCTTCCATGTTGCTGATGATATTCATTCCCTTAGCTTGGGTAGCAGCTTCTACTTTTTTAGCAACTTTAGAAACACGTGCAAATAGTTGAGCTGTGGCGGTTTCGTCCATCTCTAAGAGGTTGCGAGCGTGTTTTTTTGGAACCACTAACGTATGACCTGGTGTAACCTGAGAGATGTCCAAAAATGCGAGGACTTCCTCGTCCTCATAGACTTTGGAGGAAGGAATGTCGCCAGCTATAATCTTACAAAAAATACAATCGTCAACCATAAATACACCTCATTTAGACTAAATTTTGTTATAATATAAGAACATTATACCAGAAATCGGAGAAAATATGTTAGAAATCAACAAGTTGACAGGGGGCTATGTCAACATCCCTGTCCTGAAAGAGGTGAGTTTTTCAGTTCCGGATGGCCAACTGATTGGTTTGATTGGACTAAATGGAGCTGGGAAGTCAACCACGATTAATGAAATTATTGGTCTCCTGCATCCTTATGCTGGGGAAGTACGGATTGACGGCTTGAGTCTTCCAGAAGCTCCAACAGACTATCGTAAAAAAATCGGCTATATTCCAGAAACTCCTAGTCTATATGAAGAATTAACCTTGAGAGAGCATATCGAAACTGTAGCTATGGCCTATGATTTAGACATGGATCAGGTCATGGTGCGCGTCCAGCCTTTATTGGAACGATTCCGTTTGGCTGAAAAATTAGATTGGTTCCCGACCCAGTTTTCAAAAGGGATGAAGCAAAAGGTCATGATTATTTGCGCCTATGCAGTGGATCCAAGTCTTTATATTGTCGATGAACCCTTTTTGGGATTGGATCCTGTTGCGATTGCAGATTTGATTCAGTTATTGGCCGATGAGAAAGCAAAAGGAAAATCGATTTTGATGAGTACCCACGTTCTGGATTCGGCTGAAAAGATGTGTGATGGTTTTGTGATCCTCCATAAGGGTCAGATCCGAGCAAAAGGGACCTTGGACGAGCTGCGTTCAACTTTTGGGGATGAGAAAGCAAGTCTAAATGATATCTACATGACCTTGACAGAAGAGGAAACAGCATGAAAGAGTTGATGAAAAAACGGCAACAAACGTTTCGAACTCAATGTGTAAAATATAGCCGCTATGTTCTCAATGATCATTTCGTCCTCTTTATGCTGATTTTTATAGGATTTTTGGCGGTTCAATACAGCCAATTCTTACAAGATCTCCCCAAAGATACAAGCCTGATCCGCTGGAGTCTCATGATTGGTTTGCTCCTCTTGGTTCCGATAGGCTCCATTGCGACCTACTTAGAGAAGCCCGATGCCTTATTCCTTTTAGTAAAGGAAGAGGAAGTGAAACGTTATATCAAAGGGCAGGCCAAGAAGTCTTTTGTCTTTTGGTTTTTGATTCAAAGTGTTGTCCTTCTATTATTTGTGCCTCTTCTTCTGGCAACGGGGCTGGATAAACTTGCTATTGTAGCTTATATCCTTGTCTTAGGGATGGCTAAAGGGGCTATTTTTAGCTGGAAGGAAGCGCGCTTCTACCAGGATGGAAATCTGAATTGGACCTTGGCCATTGCTCGTGAGAATGCAAGGAAACAATTGATTCTTCGCTTCTTTGCCTTGTTTACAACGGTGAAAGGTATTACTAACAGTGTCAAAAGAAGAGCTTACTTGGATGGTTTCTTAGGGCTTCTTCCCAAAACACATGGCAATACGTGGCTTCACTTATATATGCGCTCCTTCCTACGGAATGGAGATCTTTTCTCTATGACTCTCCGACTCTTGGCTCTTTCCATTCTTGCCATGATCTTTATTCCTCAACCTCTAGTGGTGATTGCGCTTGTAGCCTTGCTCAATTACTTAATTATTTTTCAATTACTGGGGCTTTATAGTGCTTTTGATTACCAACCCTTGACCCTTCTTTTCCCGATGAAAAGGGGCAGTAAAAAGGCAGGGTTAAATAAAACGATTCAGCTGTTAATGGTTATGATAACGGTGATAGAAGGGGGAATTGGCCTGGTCTTTATATCAGATAAAGTCCTGTTACTAGGCTTATTAGCTTATACAGTTGCTTTAACCCTGCTCTATCTTCCATTTAAAATGGCGCGCTTGGTTGACGAAAGTCGTTAAAATTAGTAAAATAGATTGGAAACTTTTTACGGAGGAAAAGATGGACTCGAATGAAAAAGAGCTAAGCCTCACCCCAATTCCTGGGAAGAGTGGGAAGGCCTACATGGGGACCTACCCAGATGGTGGGCGCGTTTTTGTAAAAATGAATACGACCCCAATCCTTGCGGGTCTAGCAAAAGAACAGATTGCTCCTCAATTGTTATGGAGTCGACGTTTGCCAGATGGAAATGTGATGAGTGCCCAAGAATGGTTGAATGGGGAGATTCTCACGCCAAATGGAATGTCAAAAAAACAAGTGGTCAATATTTTAACGAGATTGCACCGTTCTAGACCTTTGATGACCCAATTAAAGAAACTTGGGTATCCTGTGGAATCTCCTTTAGAGTTACTCAATTCTTGGAGTAACCGCTTGCCAATTGCCCTACGTCAGAACCACTACATCCAATCAGTCGTAAAGAATTTACGGAAGACAGTGCCAGCCTTTCGGGAGGATTATGCGACGATCGTCCATGGGGATGTCCGTCATAGTAACTGGATTGAGACAGAGAGCGGCTTGATTTATCTAGTCGATTGGGATTCCGTTCGTTTAACTGACAGGATGTTGGATGTGGCGCATATCTTGAGTCACTATATTCCAGATTCCAATTGGCGCGATTGGTTAGGTTATTATGGTTACAAGTACAACCAAAAGGTGTTTGATAAACTCTATTGGTTTGGTCAATACTCCTTCTTGTGGCAAATTGCTAAATACTATGAAAATAATGATTTAGAAAATGTCAATCGCGAGATCTATGCTCTGCGCAATTTCCGGTTGAAATATGGAAAGGAAATATGAGAGTTAGAAATCGTAAAGGAGCGACAGAATTACTAGAAGCCAATCCACAATATGTGGTCCTAAATCCAGAAGATGCTAAGGGAAAATGGCATGGGATTTTCGGAAATGACCATCCTATTCATATCGAAGTGGGTAGCGGAAAAGGGGCCTTTATTACTGGGATGGCTAAGGCCAATCCAGAGATCAACTACATCGGAATTGATATTCAAAAATCGGTCTTGAGCTATGCTTTAGATAAGGTCTTAGAAGCAGATGTTCCTAACATTAAATTGCTTTGGGTAGACGGAGATAGCTTGACTAACTATTTTGAAGATGGGGAAATTGATCAGCTTTATCTGAATTTTTCAGATCCATGGCCAAAGAAACGTCATGAGAAGCGTCGCTTGACTTACAAGACTTTCTTGGATACCTTCAAGCAAATTCTTCCAGAACATGGGGAGATTCACTTTAAAACAGATAATCGAGGTCTGTTTGAATACAGTTTGGTGAGCTTTTCACAGTATGGTATGACTTTGAAGGGAGTCTGGCTAGACCTTCATGCTAGTGATTTTGAGGGAAATGTCATGACGGAATATGAGAAGAAGTTCTCAAGTAAAGGACAGGTCATTTACCGTGTAGAAGCACAGTTTTAGCATATTCCTTGCAATCATTGGGGAATCGTGTTATAATACATTAAATGAATAGAAAAGGAGAGGCGGGGAAATATCTTCGCCTCTTATCTATGAGGAGGTGGCAACCATCGCAACGATTGTTGACTTAGTAACAGAAGTGATTCAGCCTGCCATCCAGGAACCATTTGAATTGGTCGATGTTGAATATGGCAAAATGGGTGGTGACTACGTCTTAAGCATTTTCGTAGACAAACCAGAAGGGATCACACTGAATGATACAGCGGATTTGACAGAAATCATTAGCCCGCTATTGGATCAAATTAAACCAGACCCATTTCCAGAACAGTACTTTTTAGAAGTTACCAGTCCTGGTTTGGAGAGACCTTTGAAAACCAAGGAAGCACTCGAGGGAGCTGTTGGCAAGTATGTCAATATCAGCTTGTATAAGGCTGTTGAAAAGCAAAAGGTCTTTGAGGGGAACTTGGTAGGTTTTGAAGAGGATGTTTTGACCATTGAGTATATGGATAAAACACGAAAGAAAACTGTAGAAATTCCTTATAACCTTGTGTCCAAAGCAAGGTTGGCTGTAAAATTGTAACAGAATGAAAGAAAGGATGCCTTTATAGTAAAGGCAAGAAAAACATGAGTAAAGAAATGCTAGAAGCCTTCCGCATTTTGGAAGAAGACAAAGGGATCAAAAAAGAAGATATCATCGAAGCCGTCACAGAATCATTGCGTTCAGCTTATCGCCGTCGTTATGGACAATCAGAAAGTGCAGCGATTGAATTCAATGAAAAAACTGGAGATTTCCGTGTTTATACGGTTCGTGAAGTGGTGGATGAAGTCTTTGATAGCCGTTTAGAAATCAGCTTGAAGGATGCCTTGGCCATTAGCTCTGCTTATGAGTTGGGGGATAAGATCAAGTTTGAAGAAGCACCAGCTGAATTTGGTCGTGTAGCAGCTCAATCTGCCAAACAAACGATCATGGAAAAAATGCGTAAGCAAACGCGCACCATCACCTATAACACTTATAAAGAACATGAAAATGAAATCATGAGTGGAACGGTGGAGCGCTTTGACAATCGTTTTATCTATGTCAATCTTGGCTCAATCGAAGCACAATTGTCTAAGCAAGACCAGATTCCAGGAGAAGTGTTCCAATCTCATGATCGAATTGAAGTATTTGTCTACAAGGTAGAAGATAATCCACGTGGTGTCAATGTCTTTGTTAGCCGAAGCCACCCTGAAATGATCAAACGTTTGATGGAACAAGAAATTCCTGAAGTCTATGATGGAACTGTTGAGATTATGAGTGTAGCGCGTGAAGCTGGAGATCGTACAAAAGTTGCGGTTCGTAGCCATAATCCAAACGTAGATGCGATTGGGACTATCGTTGGTCGTGGTGGATCGAATATTAAAAAGATTACCAGCAAGTTCCACCCAGCTCGATACGATCAAAAATTAGACCGTATGGTTCCGACAGAAGAAAACATCGATGTCATTGAATGGGTTCCAGATCCAGCTGAATTCATCTACAATGCGATCGCTCCTGCAGAAGTGGACCAAGTTATTTTTGATGATGAAGATAGCAAACATGCTCTCGTTGTGGTTCCAGATAATAAACTATCTCTTGCCATCGGTCGTCGTGGTCAAAACGTTCGTTTGGCAGCTCATTTGACTGGTTACCGCATCGATATCAAATCTGCTAGTGAGTTCGAAGAAATGGAAGCAGCTCAAGAAACTTTTGAAGACCAAGTAGAAAGTGGCGAAGAGCAAGTCGATTAAGAGAGGGAGGGAAAATGGTAAAAACAAGAAAAATCCCTTTAAGAAAATCTGTCGTTTCAAATGAAATTATTGATAAGCGCGATTTGCTCCGCATTGTCAAAAATAAAGAAGGACAAGTCTTTATCGATCCAACTGGCAAAGCCAATGGTCGAGGTGCTTACATCAAGCTAGACAATGAAGAAGCGGCACTTGCTAAGAAAAAGAAAGTTTTTAATCGTAGCTTTAATATGGAAGTGGAAGAAGCTTTCTATGATGAATTGATCGCTTATGTAGATCATAAGGTGAAGAGAAGAGAGTTAGGCCTTGAATAAGCAAAAGATAAGTAATTTGTTGGGCTTGGCGCAAAGAGCAGGAAAACTCATTTCTGGAGAAGAACTCGTGATCAAAGCCATCCAGGAAGAAAAAGCACAATTAGTTTTTCTGGCAAATGATGCAGCTAGTAACCTGACAAAAAAGGTGACAGATAAGGGTCACTATTATGAGGTTCAAGTATCTACCGTGTTTTCAACACTAGAATTAAGCACTGCAATTGGACGTGCCCGTAAGGTCGTCGCTGTTGTAGATGCTGGATTTTCAAAGAAAATGAGGTCTCTTATGGAATAGAAGAGGAGGACAGCAATTGTCTAAGAAAAGATTATACGAAATTGCCAAAGAATTGGGCAAGGAAAGTAAAGAAGTCGTCACTCGTGCGAAAGAATTAGGTTTTGACGTCAAGAGTCATGCATCTAGTGTCGATACTGATGTTGCTGAAAAGTTGATCAAGAGCTTTTCAGCGAAAAAAGAAACAGTCGAAAAGAAAGTAGCAGAAGTGGCTGCCAAGACAACGGCTGTCGCAGAGAAAAAAGAAGCAGCGCCCGTCAAAAAAGAAGGAGCAACTGAGACAAAATCAGTAACGCCAGCTGCTAAACCAAAGAGTCGTAACTTTAAAGCGGAACGAGAAGCGCGTGCAAAAGAGCAGGCTGAACGTAGGAAACAACAAGATAATCGTCCAAAACGCGATCGCAAGGACAATCAGCGTCATGGTGACAACCGAAATCAACGACCACAAGAGCGAAATGAACAACGAAATCAAGGTTCTGAGCGTCGCAATAACCGACCAGATCAAAGACGTAGTGCACAACCCCAAGTGGCACCAAAAGTTGATTTCAAAGCGCGTGCAGCAGCACTGAAAGCTGAACAAAATGCTGAGTACGCACGTGGAAGTGAAGATCGCTACAAACAACAAGCTGCAAAAGCAGAACAAGAACGTCAACAGCGCCGGAAACGGGTAGAAGCACCAGAAGTGAAAGCACCTGTACAGGAGCCAGCTCTTGAGAACCATACAAAACCAGCTGTTGCTGCTGCTCCAGCTCAAGTCGATACACGTCGGAAGAAACAAGCGCGACCAGATAAGAAACGCGATGATTTTGATCGTGAAGAAGATGGTCCAAGAAAACAACAAAGGAATCGAAATAGTCAAAATCAAGTGAGAAATCAGAGAAATAGTAACTGGAATAACAATAAGAAAAATAAAAAAGGAAAGAACAACCGTAATGATGCTCCAAAACCAGTAACAGAGCGTAAATTCCATGAATTACCAAGTGAATTTGAGTATACGGATGGAATGACGGTTGCAGAAATCGCAAAACGCATCAAGCGTGAACCGGCTGAAATCGTCAAGAAACTCTTTATGATGGGAGTCATGGCGACTCAAAACCAATCGCTGGATGGAGATACGATTGAACTCTTGATGGTGGATTATGGAATTGAAGCCAAGAAAAAGGTTGAAGTGGACAATGCCGATATCGAACGCTTCTTCGTTGAAGATGGTTATTTGAATCCAGATGAGTTGGTAGAGCGTCCACCAGTTGTCACCATCATGGGACACGTTGACCACGGTAAAACTACCCTTTTGGATACCCTTCGTAATTCACGTGTAGCAACAGGTGAAGCGGGAGGAATCACTCAGCACATCGGGGCTTATCAAATCGTGGAAAATGGCAAGAAGATTACCTTCTTGGATACACCTGGACACGCGGCCTTTACTTCTATGCGGGCGCGTGGTGCATCTGTTACCGATATTACCATCTTGGTTGTAGCAGCAGATGACGGGGTGATGCCACAGACCATCGAAGCCATCAACCACTCAAAAGCTGCCAATGTCCCAATCATTGTGGCTATCAACAAGATCGATAAACCAGGAGCTAATCCAGAGCGTGTCATCGGTGAATTGGCAGAGCATGGAGTTATGTCAACTGCCTGGGGTGGAGATTCTGAGTTTGTAGAGATCTCTGCCAAGTTCAACCAAAATATCGATGAACTCTTGGAAACTGTCCTTCTTGTAGCTGAAATCCAAGAACTCAAGGCAGATCCAACTGTTCGTGCCATCGGTACTGTTATCGAAGCGCGTTTGGATAAAGGAAAAGGTGCGGTGGCAACCCTCCTTGTTCAACAAGGTACCTTGAATGTTCAAGACCCAATCGTTGTCGGAAATACCTTTGGACGTGTCCGTGCCATGACCAATGACCTTGGCCGTCGTGTGAAAGTAGCTGGACCATCTACTCCGGTTTCTATCACTGGTTTGAACGAAGCCCCAATGGCGGGGGACCACTTCGCGGTTTACGAAGATGAAAAATCTGCGCGTGCAGCCGGTGAAGAACGTGCCAAACGTGCTCTTATGAAACAACGTCAAGCAACCAACCGCGTCAGCCTTGAAAATCTCTTTGATACCTTGAAGGCTGGGGAAGTGAAATCTGTTAATGTCATCATTAAAGCCGATGTACAAGGTTCGGTTGAAGCCCTTGCTGCCTCCCTTCAAAAGATTGAAGTGGAAGGTGTGAAAGTGACCATCGTTCACTCAGCAGTTGGTGCGATCAACGAATCAGACGTGACCCTTGCAGAAGCTTCAAATGCCTTCATCATCGGATTTAACGTCCGCCCTACGCCACAAGCACGTCAACAAGCTGAAGCTGATGAGGTAGAAATCCGTCTTCACTCAATTATCTACAAAGTGATTGAAGAAATGGAAGATGCCATGAAGGGAATGTTGGATCCTGAATTTGAAGAGAAAGTCATCGGAGAAGCAGTTATTCGTGAAACCTTTAAGGTCTCTAAAGTGGGTACCATCGGTGGATTTATGGTCCTTAGTGGTAAGGTTACACGTGATTCCAAAGTACGTGTCATTCGTGACGGTGTCGTGATCTATGATGGAGCTCTTGCAAGCTTGAAACACTTCAAAGATGATGTCAAAGAGATCACAAATGGTCGTGAAGGTGGATTGATGATTGAAGGCTACAATGATATCAAGACAGATGATACCATCGAAGCCTACATCATGGAAGAAATAAAAAAATAAGATGCTGACTAGGAAAAAAGAGGGGGATCCTCTGATTTCCTAGTTTTTAAACACAGAGCAGAAAGGAGTTCCTATGGCAAGTCATTTTCGGACAGACCGAGTAGGGATGGAAATCAAGCGGGAAGTCAATGAGATTTTACAAAAGAAAGTCCGTGACCCGCGTGTTCAAGGCGTCACCATTACGGATGTTCAAATGCTAGGTGATTTGTCTATGGCCAAAGTGTATTATTCAATTATGAGTGATTTGGCTTCAGACAATCAAAAGGCTCAGACAGGCCTTGAAAAAGCAACAGGAACCATCAAGCGTGAATTAGGTCGGAATCTGAAATTGTACAAGATTCCAGATCTTACTTTTGTGAAAGACGAATCCATCGAATACGGAAATAAGATCGATGAGATGTTGCGCAATTTGAACAAAGACTAGAGAGGATGGAAATTTTCCACGCCCAGATTGAAAGACAAAGTCTTCTTAGAAACTTTCCTTAGGTGAGTACGGACGTCAGCGAACTTTTTCGAAGTTCCATGACTAATTATTGAGCCTAAGGTCTCAATAATTCCGAGTACCTGAAACTATTAAGTTTCAGGTACTTTTCTCACGACGAAAAGTTTCAGTAGATGATTGAATCACTCTAACGAGTAACATTTCTTTTTATAGAATTTATTAGATTTATAAAAAAGAATAGTTTGTCTACAGTCTCGGGTTGGAAATTTCCAACCTCTTTTTTGGCTCTTAAAATGAGGAAAATAAAACAGAAAGAAAAAAACGGTTTCAAAAAATAATAGAAATTTACAGAAATCTCTTGTGTGATTGGAAATTATCCTTTACAATAGGAGAGGAGTTTTATTTCTGATCTCATATTTGGAGGAATGATCATGTCCATTAACTGGCAGGAAATTTTGTTTAACTTTTTGGGAGGGTTAGGTCTCTTTCTCTATAGTATTAAAACCATGGGAGAAGGACTGCAACAAGCTGCAGGGGACCGTCTCCGCTACTATATTGATAAATATACAAGCAATCCCTTCCTTGGAGTCTTAGTAGGGATTGTTGTGACAGCCCTTATTCAGTCTAGTACTGGGGTAACGGTGATTACCGTTGGTCTGGTCAGTGCGGGTCTCTTGACCCTGCGTCAAGCCATTGGGATCATCATGGGGGCTAATATCGGGACCACGGTCACCTCATTCATTATTGGGTTTAAACTGGGGACTTATGCCCTTCCAATTATGTTTCTTGGAACGGTCTTACTTTTCTTTACCAAGAATCGAATGGCCAATAATATTGGTCGGATTCTCTTTGGGGTTGGAGGAATTTTCTACGCTTTAAACCTGATTAGTGCGGGAATGAGTCCTTTGAAAGAATTGCCAGAATTTAGTCAGTACATGATCACCCTTGGAAAAAATCCAATTCTAGGTGTTTTAGCAGGAGCCATCATCACCGTTTTGATTCAAGCTTCCTCAGCTACCATTGGGATTCTACAAGGTTTGTATTCAGGTGGTTTCCTAGATCTTCGCGGTTCTTTACCTATTCTTTTTGGGGACAACATCGGAACAACCTTGACGGTTATTATTGCAGCGATGGGGGCCAATGTTTCTGCTAAGCGTGTTGCAGCAACCCACGTGCTCTTTAACTTGATCGGTACAATCCTTTGTTTGATCTTGTTAACACCTTTTACAGCCATGATTGAATACTTCCAAGGGCTCTTGCACTTGTCACCTGAAATGACCATTGCTTTTTCTCACGGAGCTTTCAACGTGACCAACACTATCATTCAATTCCCATTCATTGGAGCTTTGGCATACTTTGTAACCAAGCTGATTCCTGGTGAGGATGAGGTTGTCAAATATGAACCGCTCTACTTGGATGAAAACTTGATCACTCAAGCGCCTTCGATTGCTCTTGGAAATGCGAAAAAAGAGTTGCTCCATTTAGGTGGATATGCAGACAAAGCTTTTAATCTTTCTTATGATTATATTGTTCACCAAAATGAAAAAACAGCTGAAAAAGGTCATAAGACAGAAGAAGCCATTAATACCATTGATGATGATTTGACTCGATACTTGATTCGTTTGTCGAGTGAAGCCTTGAGTCCTAGAGAAAGTGAAGTTCTCACCAATATCTTAGACTCCTCGCGGGATTTGGAGCGGATTGGGGATCACGCGGAAGCCTTGATCAATCTGACCGATTATTTAATTCGTAAGAAAGTCGTCTTTTCAGAAGCAGCCTTGGCTGAATTGGAAGATATTTACAACCAAACCCATCAATTTGTAGAGGATGCTTTGAAAGCCGTTGAGAACAATGATGTGAATCTTGCAAACCAATTGGTAGCACGTCACGAGGCAATTGAAAATTTGGAGAAAAAACTTCGGAAAACCCATATTCGTCGTTTGAACCACGGTGAATGTACACCTCAAGCTGGAGTAAACTTTATTGATATCATTTCTCACTATACACGAGTTGCAGACCATGCCATGAATCTGGCTGAAAAAGTACAAATCGAGCAAATTTAATGAACGTCAAACAGAGTAAGTAGGAAGCTTACTCTGTTTTTTTGTTGGATTCTATTTAAAAATAGGTCTAGACCATTTACAAATAGAAGTGAAAGCGTTATAATATGTATGAATATAAATGGAACACAGTTCCTACAATGGAAAGGACGATTTTATGTCTACATATATTAAAGCAGATCAATTTTATTACCCACATGGGGTTCGCCGCGGAGGCTATTTGGAGCTTGTTGATGGCAAGTTTGGAAAACATGTGGAAAGCTTACCAGAAGGTGCAGATGTGCTGGATTATTCTGGTTACAGCATTGCGCCTGGCCTCGTAGATACCCATATTCACGGATTTGGTGGGGTAGATGTGATGGATAATAATATCGAAGGCACTCTCCATACCATGAGTGAAGGTCTCTTGAGTACAGGGGTTACGAGCTTTTTGCCTACGACCTTGACTTCCTCTTACGAACAACTTTTGGCAGTAACTGAAAATATCGGTGCACGTTACAAAGAAGCAACAGGAGCCAAGATTCGCGGGATTTATTTTGAAGGACCTTATTTTACAGAAAAATACAAGGGAGCTCAAAACCCATCTTATATGAAGGATCCAAGTATGGAAGAATTCCGGGCTTGGCAAAAAGCTGCCAATGGTCTGTTGAATAAGATTGCCCTTGCTCCCGAGCGTGAAGGGGTAGAAGAATTTGTTCGGACCATTACAGGAGAAGGGGTGACTGTCGCTCTGGGACACTCCAATGCTACTTTTGAAGAAGCTAAAAAAGCGGTTGATGCAGGTGCGAGTGTCTGGGTCCATGCCTACAATGGTATGCGTGGTTTGACGCACCGTGAACTCGGTATGGTTGGTGCCATGTATGAATTGCCTCATACTACAGCAGAGTTGATCTGTGATGGCCATCACGTTGATCCGCTAGCATGTGATATCCTGATGAAACAAAAAGGAAAAGAAAATGTTGCCTTGATTACTGACTGTATGACAGCTGGGGGATTAGAAGACGGGGATTATATGCTTGGGGAATTCCCAGTCGTGGTTGCTGAAGGGACTGCTCGCTTGAAATCAACTGGTAATCTAGCTGGCTCAATCTTGAAATTGAAAGATGGATTAAAAAATGTTGTAGAGTGGGGGATTGCTAACCCTTACGAAGCAGTGATGATGGCCAGCCTCAATCCGGCAAAATCAGTCCATATTGATGATGTTTGTGGTCAAATTCGAGAAGGATATGACGCGGACTTCATCGTGCTTGATCAAAATTTGGATCTGGTTGCGACCTATCTCGATGGGGTCAAACGTTACCAAGCTACCAATTAGATTCAAGAATCGAAGATAGAATACTTCCTCTCTAAGTCATACCTAGAGAGGTTTTTGTTTACCGATGGTAGTGCAATTTTGTGAATGCTGTCTTTTCATGCTATAATGGGAATTGAAATGTGAGGTAGCTTATGAAGGCAATTGATATACGTTTTTTATTGATGGGAATTTTTTTCTTGCTCTATGGGATTGTAAGAAAAAATATCTTTATTGTGATTGTTGGTGGGGCATTTTTACTCTATAGTTTTTATAGCAAGAAGATGGAGCCAACCAAGAAGAATATTTTTAAGCCAGAGCTCAAGCTTCGAGGGCCTAAGAAACCGAAATCGAAGAAAGGAAAGAAAAAATGAATCATTATCGTTTAAATAATGGGGTGGAGATTCCTGTATTAGGATTTGGAACCTGGAAAGCAGCAGATGGAGAAGAAGCCTATCAAGCTGTCTTAGCTGCTTTAAAAGCAGGTTACCGGCATATCGATACAGCTGCGATTTATCAAAATGAAGAGAGCGTTGGTCGGGCGATCAAGGATAGTGGTCTTAAACGCGAAGACTTGTTTATTACCACCAAACTTTGGAATACTCATCACACCTATGAAGATGCTCAAGCTGCTTTGGACGAGTCTCTTGAGAAACTGGGTTTGGACTATGTCGATCTTTATTTGATTCATTGGCCAAATCCAAACCCCCTTCGAGAAAATGATGCTTGGAAAGTGCGAAACGCTGAGGTTTGGCGAGCCATGGAAGATATGCTAGCTGCTGGCAAGGTTCGGGCTATTGGCATTAGCAATTTTCTTCCTCATCATTTGGAAGCGCTCCTTGAAACTGCTCGGGTCATCCCAGCTGTGAACCAAATTCGTCTAGCACCTGGGGTTTACCAAAGCGAAGCCATTGCTGCAAGTCGCAAGCAGGGTATCTTACTAGAGGCTTGGGGACCTTTTGGCCAAGGGGAGTTGTTCCAAAATGAACAAGTAAAAGAAATGGCTGCCAAATATGGAAAGACCGTCGCTCAACTAGCCTTAGCTTGGAGTTTACAAGAAGGCTTCCTTCCATTGCCAAAATCGGTTACGCCTGAGCGGATTGCGAGTAATCTAAATTGTTTTGATTTTGAATTGGCGGCAGATGATGTGGAACTCCTGCGCCATCTTCCGGTTGAAGCAGGTGCACCAGATCCGGACACCAAAGATTTTTAAAAGAGAATTTCTATTCATTAATGAAAACCGAGGACAGTTTCGTTCTCGGTTTTTAAAAACCTTTCAAACATGAAATAATTTTAAGGATCCAATAAAAACAGATGTTCTATAATATTTTCCTGTTCAACTTCAAAAATTTCCGAACGAAAATAAGTTAATAGTTAGTAACATTCGTGAATGTTACATTTGTGTTACATTTTGTTTTTTGAATGAATTTTCAGATAATTTTGCGTTATAATAGTTACTATTAAAATAAAAGGGGAGTTTCTATGAATAGACAAGAACGTTTTTCATTAAGAAAATACAAATTTGGTGTAGCCTCAGTTTTATTAGGGGCTGTTTTGGTATTTGGATCTGCACAAGCGAGTGCAGAAGAACAAGCAGCCAGCCAAACGAGTGCTGGAACACAGCTTGTAGCCACTACTCAACAGGCACCTGCTGAAGAAGAGCATTCACAAGCAACAGAAGCAAGTACAGCAGTTGCTAGTGAGAAAGTAGAAGTTGCAAAAGAAGCAACAGTTGCTGAAAAGACAACGAATACAACAGAAGCAGCTCATGTTGAAAAAACAGAAGCTCCGAAAGAAGCAGCTACTGTTCCAGAAACAAAACCGGAAGTAGCAGAAAAACCTGTAGAAAAAGCAGCAGAAGTGGCTACTGCGACAAGTTCTGAAACAACGAATCGCCATGAGGAAGCTGAAAAACCTCAAAGCATCGAAAGTGACGAAATTATTACTGTTCCACAAACCTGGAAGCAAGGCTATAAAGGGGAAGGGATGGTTGTCGCTGTCATCGACTCTGGCTTGGATGTGAACCACGAGGTTCTTCGGATTACCGATCCTTCAAAAGCTAAGTTTAAAAACCAAGAAGAAATCGAAGCTGCTAAGAAAGCGGCAGGAATTGATTATGGTAAATGGTACAACGACAAGGTTGTCTACGCTTATGACTACTTTGATGGGACCGACAATATCAAAGAGGCCGAAAGAGATTCTCATGGGATGCACGTTACAGGGATTGCAACAGGGAATCCTGATAAAGAAGCAGGAAACGGAGAAAAGATCTATGGTGTAGCACCAGAAGCGCAAGTTATGTTTATGCGTGTCTTTTCAGATCGTCAAAAAACAACGGGTTCTGCCCTTTATGTAAAAGCAATTGATGATGCTGTAGCCCTTGGTGCCGATACCATCAATATGAGTCTTGGATCTTCTACTGGTTCTACGGTCAACGCAGGTTCAGATATCATTGATGCCATCAAACGGGCGCGTGCTAAAGGTGTATCTGTCCTAATCTCTGCAGGGAATAGCAATACTTTTGGGAATGGTTATTCAAGACCAGCTGCAGAAAATCCAGATTACGGCTTGGTCGGAAACCCATCAACAGTAGAGGACTCTATTTCTGTTGCTTCAATCAATAATAAAATCATTACCACAGAGGTTTTTGAAGTCAAAGGTTTGGAAGGTAATGCAGAAGTAGATAACGGGAAGTTTGACTACAGTAAATCTGCAACAGATACAGACTTTGAAAAAGGTAAAGAATATGAGTATGTATCAGTTGGTCTTGGGAAAGAAGATGATTTCAAAGATCTAGATCTTACTGGTAAATTGGCGCTTATCCAACGTGGAGAAATTCCATTTTCAGAAAAAATTGCGAATGCCCTCCATCATGGTGCAGTAGGGGCTTTGGTTTACAATAATGTAGAAGGATCGAATCTTGGAATGGCAATTGATGGAGATGCTAAGAAAATTCCATCTGTCTTCATTTCAAAACGCTATGGAGAAGCTCTGAAAGCTGGATCTTACAAAGTTGTCTTTAACAATACCATGGCCAATCGTCCATCTCCAGAAGCAGACCAATTGTCTGATTTCTCAAGCTGGGGAGTGACAACAGATGGTCAGTTGAAACCAGATGTCACAGCACCTGGTGGGAATATCTTCTCTTCTTTGAATGACAATACCTACGGGGATATGAGTGGTACTAGTATGGCCTCACCTCACGTAGCAGGTGTTGCAGCCTTGGTTAAAGAATACCTTGTGAAGAACCATCCAGAATTGACTCCTGAACAAGTTTCTGCAACTGTCAAAGCCTTGATTATGTCTACGGCTAAACCACATGTTAACAAAGAAACCGGTGTCTATACGTCTCCACGTCAACAAGGAGCAGGGGTTGTCGACACAGCCGCGGCTGTTTCAACAGACTTGTATGTGACTGGTGAAAACAACTATCCAAGTGTCACTCTTGGAAATGTTGGAGATAGCTTTACCTTTGATGTCACTGTCCACAATATTTCAGATACCGATCGTACCTTGAAAATGTTGGTGAATACTGACACAGATGAAGTGAAAGATGGTAAATTTACCCTCCGTCCACGTAAATTAACAGAAACTGCTTGGCCTGAAGTAACGGTGAAAGCGCATAGTTCTGAAACAGTTACGGTGAAAGTCGACACAAGTAAATTCACAGAAGAATTAAGCAAAGAAATGCCAAATGGCTATTTCCTTGAAGGATTTGTTCGTTTTGTCGATCCAGCAGATGATGGAGATGTAGTTAGCTTGCCATTTATGGGATTCAAGGGAGAATTCCAAAACCTTCCAGCAGTTGAAAAACCAATCTATGATTTGGTTCGTGAAGGAAAAGATGGCTTCTACTATCATGTTCCAAAAAATTTGAATATCTCATCTAGTGCCAATGTTTCTGCGCTCGTCACCCTTCAAAATGACCTTCTCCTTACACAAGGGAAACGTGATGGTCGTCGGATTACAGTCCTTGGTATTGAAGAAAATGCAGAAGGAACTCACTCTCTTCAACTAGATGAGAATGGAAATGTTCGCATTGCCATTTCACCAAATGAAGATGGAAATAAAGACCTCGTTGAATACAAAACTGTTGCTCTTCGAAACATTGAAAATCTTCATGCAACGGTCTATGCAGCAAGCGATACGGAACATAAAAATCCACTGTGGGAAGGAACTCCATCTGATCATCGTAAGAACTTCTTTGATGGCAATGAAAAGAACCCACGCAGCTATACACTAGATAACACTGCTTGGAATGGTACCGATGCAAATGGGAAAGCAGTAGCAGATGGTGTATATGATTATGTCATTCGTTACACCCCAATGGTTCCTGGAGCTGAGGAGCAATCAACAACCTTCAAGGTTCAAGTCGATACTCAAAAACCAGTGATCACATCTGGATATATCCGTTTCAAAGATGGGGCTCAACAGTTTGTAGCACGTAAAGCCAAAGATGTTGGCGAAGGTGGTATCTTAACTGAAAAACTCGTCTACGTGACTCCATTTGATGATCAGGGGACAATGGTCCAAACCAGTGAAGATAAGAATGGTACACGTGCGCTTGAAAATTACCATGTGATCAAGGCCAATGCAGATGGTAGCTTCGATCTTCCTGAAAACATCGATAAGAAGAATATCTACTACTATGTAGAAGACTTTGCGGGTAACGTAGATTATGTTTCACTAGCTGATTTAGTTCGGGATCAAAATAGTGGTCGGGTTCAAATTGCAGTTCGTGACGCTAAAACGAACAAAGATTTGGATACTATGTATGTTTACCGAATCAAAGATAGCAATGGTCAATACGTATCAGTTGATAAGACAAAAGATATTAACTTCTTGAACTTTGGTCATTATACTGCAGAAATCTTTACGTATGATCGTACAGAAGTGAAATTTGTCAGCAGCTTGACGCAAGAATTTGATTTGACAGAGGATAATAGTTTCCAAACGATCGCTTTTCTTGCCAATACTTTAGAATATGCACCAGTTAGCATCAACTTTGATCAACCGGTTTCAAAAGCGGCTACGATTGTATTAAAAGGGGCAGATGGTGAAAACTTTGTCTTGCCTGCTGAAAAATATGGTAAAAATGGCTTTGGTAAATCTGTAGCAACTGGTCAATATACCTTGGTTGCAACTCTTCCTACAGGCTATGAACTAGCTGAGGAAGCACCAGTGATTTCAGTTGTCGCAGGGCGCAACAACAATTACCGTATTGGAGTGATCTCAAAAGTGGATCTCTTAGCTGCTTTGAACAACCAAGCAGATGTTACAAAGACAGCGCAATACTTCAATGCCAGTGCGGATAAGAAGGAAGCCTATGATCAAGCCTTGCAAGCGGCCCAAGCAGCCTTGACCAACAAGGTTAGTCAAGAGCAAGTCAACCAAGCTCTAGCTAGTCTTGAAGCTGCCAGCCAAGCTTTGGATGGGAAAGATTCAAACGTTGCGGCCTTGAAAGAAGCTATGCAGGCTTACGATGCTACGACAAAAACTGGTCGTTATGCCAATGCCAAAGAAAAAGTACGTCGCGACTACGATCGTGCTTTCCAAACAGTAGCCTTGCTTGCAGTTGATCCAACTGTGAAACAAGAACAAATCAATCAAGCACTTGCTGAGCTTAGCCGTGCAGAAGGAAAATTAAACGGGAAAGCAACTGATTTTTCAAGTCTTGAAAAATACATCAAGGAAGAATTGAAGTTCCAAGAAAAGAATGCGAAATTCATCTATGCTGGAAATGAAGAAAAAGAAGCTTACCTAGTAGCCTTCAAGGATGCACAAACCATCCTTTCAAATCCAGGAGCAAGCCAACAAGATGTAAAAGATGCTTTGACAGCCTTGAAAAATGCCAAGAAAAAACTTCATGGTAAAAAACCAAAAGCTGCAAGACGTCCATAAGAAAAATAAAATAGTTTGTTAGCCTAGAATCCATCTGAAACATTTGTTTCAGATGGATTTTTATTTACAAGTACCTAAAAATTTGCTATAATACTAGTCAAGAAAGAAGGGCTTATGGCGTTTTTCTAGCGAGCTTGGGATAGTGAAAGCCAAGTAGAGCAAAGTAGGCAAGTGGCGCTTTCTCTCAGCAAAGAGCTGAAGACAAACAGATAAAATGAAGTAATAAATTAGGGTGGAACCGCGTTTCTGACGCCCCTAGTCGCAAGGCTTGGGTGTTGAAATTCGGTTCTTTTTGAATTCGTCTAATGCCTAAGTAGAAAGGAGTACAATGCTTAAAGGATCTTGTTTATGTAAAGCAGTGACTTACACTCTAGATGAGGAATTATCGGAATTAGTTTTTTGTCATTGCTCATTTTGTCGGAAAGCAACTGCGTCTGCCTATACAGTTAATGCTAAAGTTAGCAGTAAAAACCTAGTATTGCATGGAAAAGAACAGTTGGTTACCTATAGTTCATCTCCAGGAAAACAACGCTACTACTGCCAGAACTGTCATAGTCAAATTTTCACTGTTCAAGAAAATATACCAGAAGTCTGTGCTTTGAAATTAGGTACAATAGATGAATGCGATCAGAATTTACAAACTATTCCCAAACGTCATATTTTTCAGGATCCAGCTTTTTCTTGGTTGCTTGATAAATAAACCTAAAAAGATAATATAAATTAAAGGAGTAAATAATGTCTAAAAAACTAACCTTCCAGGAAATCATCCTTACTTTGCAACAATACTGGAATGATCAGGGTTGTATGCTGATGCAGGCTTATGATAACGAAAAGGGTGCGGGAACTATGAGTCCTTACACTTTCCTTCGTGCCATTGGTCCTGAACCATGGAACGCAGCCTATGTAGAGCCATCTCGTCGTCCAGCTGATGGTCGTTATGGGGAAAACCCAAACCGTCTTTACCAACACCACCAATTCCAAGTGGTTATGAAACCTTCTCCATCAAACATCCAAGAACTCTACCTTGAGTCATTGGAAAAATTGGGGATTAATCCTTTGGAGCACGATATCCGTTTCGTTGAAGATAACTGGGAAAACCCATCAACTGGTTCAGCTGGTCTTGGTTGGGAAGTTTGGTTGGACGGTATGGAAATCACTCAGTTCACCTACTTCCAACAAGTTGGTGGCTTGACAACTGGTCCGGTAACTTCTGAGGTTACTTATGGTTTGGAACGTTTGGCTTCTTACATCCAAGAAGTAGATTCTGTTTATGATATTGAGTGGGCTCCCGGCGTTAAGTACGGAGAAATCTTCCTTCAACCAGAATATGAACACTCAAAATACAGCTTTGAAGTTTCTGACCAAGATATGCTTCTTGAAAACTTCGAAAAATTTGAAAAAGAAGCAGGACGTGCTTTGGAATTGGGCCTTGTTCACCCAGCCTATGACTACGTTTTGAAATGTTCGCATACCTTCAACTTGCTTGACGCTCGTGGTGCTGTATCCGTTACAGAACGTGCCGGCTATATTGCCCGCATCCGTAACTTGGCCCGTGTCGTAGCCAAAACTTTCGTCGCAGAACGCAAGAAACTCGGTTACCCACTTCTCGACGAAGCCACACGCGCAAAACTCCTAGCAGAAGAGGAAGAATAAAAAGAGTTACAAGAATGGAAAATGGGCAAACAAAGTGAGCCCGTACGGCTACCCAGAGGCAAGTCGGAGACTTGCTAAAGGGATAGGCACCGCTGTACTGCTATATGGGGATTTTTGAAACGTTAGGTTCAAAAATCAGTTGGCTAAATCCACTTTGATGAGACTGTTGGAAATCGATGTCAAGGAGACAGAAGATTTCCAACAGTCTCACAAAGTTAGTTAGCGACGTCCCCAGTACCTAAGGTGCCTATCAAAAAGAAGAATTTTGTAAAGGAAAAAACATGACAAAAAACTTATTAGTAGAACTTGGACTTGAAGAGTTGCCAGCCTACGTTGTCACACCAAGTGAAAAACAACTCGGTGAGAAAATGGCAGCCTTCTTGGATGACAACCGTCTTTCATACGAAAGCATTCAAACCTTCTCAACGCCACGCCGTTTGGCTGTACGTGTGATTGGTTTGGCGGATCAACAATCGGATTTGACCGAAGATTTTAAAGGACCTTCTAAGAAAATCGCCTTGGATGCAGACGGAAACTTCTCAAAAGCGGCTCAAGGATTCGTTCGTGGAAAAGGCTTGACCGTTGATGATATCGAATTTCGTGAAGTCAAGGGTGAAGAGTACGTTTATGTCACGAAACACGAAGCTGGAAAACCTGCCAAAGAAGTCTTGGCTGGCGTTCCAGAAGTGCTTGCTTCATTGACCTTCCCTGTTAGCATGCACTGGGCTAACAACACATTTGAATACATTCGCCCAGTTCACACCTTGATCGTTCTTTTGGGCGACGAAGCGCTTGTCCTTGATTTCTTGGATATCCAGTCAGGTCGTGTTAGTCGTGGCCACCGTTTCCTTGGACATGAAGTGGAAATTACCAATGCGGATTCTTATGAAGAAGACCTTCGCACGGTTTACGTGATTGCGGATAGCAAAGAACGTGAAAACATGATCCGTGAGCAAATCAAGGCCATCGAAGCAGAACAAGGTGTTCAAGTTCAAATCGAAGAAGGACTTTTGAACGAAGTCTTGAACTTGGTCGAATACCCAACTGCCTTTATGGGAAGTTTTGACACTAAATATTTGGATGTTCCAGAAGAAGTTTTGGTGACCTCAATGGAAACGCACCAACGTTACTTTGTTGTACGTGACCTTGATGGTCAGCTGAAACCAAACTTCATCTCAGTTCGTAATGGGAACGCTGAGCACTTGGAAAATGTCGTTCGAGGAAATGAAAAAGTATTGGTGGCACGTCTTGAAGACGGTGAATTCTTCTGGCGTGAAGACCAAAAACTCAAGATTGAAGATCTGGTTGCTAAATTGGCGAATGTAACCTTCCATGAAAAAATCGGTTCTCTTTCAGAACACATGGCCCGTGCGGGTGTTATTGCAGCGTCATTGGCTGAGCAAGCTGGTTTGACTGCTGAAGAAACGGCAGCTGTCGCTCGTGCAGCTGAAATTTACAAATTTGACCTCTTGACGGGTATGGTCGGAGAGTTCGATGAATTGCAAGGAATCATGGGTGAAAAATACGCCCTCCTCGCTGGTGAAGATGCTGCGGTAGCGATAGCTATCCGTGAGCACTACCTTCCTGATTCAGCAGACGGAGCCCTTCCAGAGACTAAGGTTGGTGCTATCCTTGCCCTTGCAGATAAATTGGATACCCTCCTTTCCTTCTTCTCAGTTGGCTTGATTCCATCAGGTTCCAATGACCCTTATGCGCTTCGTCGTGCAACACAAGGGATTGTTCGAATCTTGGATGCCTTTGGCTGGCATATTCCGATGGATGAGTTGATTGATAGCCTTTACGGACTTTCATTTGATAGCCTTTCCTATGACAATCAAGCAGAAGTGCTCAACTTCATCAAGGCGCGTGTGGACAAGATGATGGGACGCACACCAAAAGATATCAAAGACGCTGTTCTTACTGGTTCAAACTTTGTCGTGGCTGATATGCTGGAAGCAGCTGAAGCTCTTTCAGAAGCTGCGAAGACCGATGGTTATAAGGCAGCTGTTGAATCCCTCTCACGTGCTTTCAACTTGGCAGAAAAAGCAAATGCTTCAGTAGCAGTAGATGCTAGTCTCTTTGAAAATGATCAAGAAAAAGCTCTTGCTAAAGCAATTGAAGAACTTGAATTGACCGGTTCAGCTAGCGACAAATTGGCTCAACTCTTTGCTCTTAGCCCAGTCATTGATGCTTTCTTTGACAATACCATGGTTATGGCAGAAGATGAGGCTGTTAAAAACAACCGTTTGGCCCTTCTTGCAGGCCTTGTAGCGAAAGCCAACGCTGTTGCAGCCTTCAACCAATTGAACACAAAATAATTACTGATAACAGGTAGAAAGTAGGTCTTATTATGACACCTGAAAAAATCGCTCGAATCAATGAGCTGGCTAAAAAGAAAAAAACAGAAGGTTTGACTCCAGAAGAAACAGTGGAACAAGCAAAACTTCGTGAAGAATACATTGAAGGTTATCGTCGCTCCGTTCGTCACCACATTGAAGGTATCAAAATTGTGGATGAAGAAGGTAACGATGTAACACCTGAGAAACTACGGCAAGTGCAACGGGAAAAAGGTTTGCATGGCCGTAGTCTCGATGATCCTAATTCATAATCAAAAGAGTGCTGGAATAGACTCCAGCACTCTTTTGTATCTTTAAAATTCAGAATATTCTGGACCAGATTGACCAATTTTTAAAAACATGGTATAGTAGATTGTGTGAAAATTTGAAGTATACTTTTCTGAAAATGTACAGAAAAAGAATTGGAGTAATCATATGTCAAAAAAACATCATCCTGGTGAAGAAAACGAAAATGGGATGGTTCGTGGTCTGCAAAATCGGCATGTTCAGCTGATCGCTATTGCAGGAACCATCGGGACAGGACTCTTTCTTGGAGCCGGTCGTTCCCTTTCTTTGACAGGTCCCTCTATTATTTTAGTCTATATGCTGACTGGCGCCTTCATGTACTTGATGATGCGGGCGATCGGAGAGATGCTTTATATGGACCCTGATCAACACACCTTTATCAACTTTATCACCAAGTATCTAGGAAAAGGTTGGGGTTATTTTTCAGGATGGTCCTATTGGGTCTCCTTGGTATTTTTGGGAATGGCAGAGATCACGGCTGTTTCCAACTATGTCCAGCTTTGGTTTCCAAATTGGCCAGCCTGGCAGATTCAAATTATCTTTTTAGCGCTTTTAAGTTGTGTAAACTTGATCGCTGTGAAGGTTTTTGGAGAGGTTGAATTCTGGTTTGGAATGATCAAGATTGTCACGATTTTAGCCCTGATCGCAACAGGGATCTTTATGGTGACGACGAACTTTGAAACACCAGCTGGACACGCTAGTTTAACTAATATTACTAGTGGTTTTCAAATGTTTCCAAATGGTTGGGTCAAGTTCGTCATGGCCTTCCAAATGGTCTTCTTTGCTTATCAAGCGATTGAGTTTGTTGGGATTACCACTTCTGAAACAGCTAATCCTCGCCAAGTATTGCCAAAAGCTATTAAAGAAATTCCAATCCGAATTGTAATTTTTTATGTAGGGGCTTTGTTAGCGATTATGGCTATTTTCCCTTGGCAACAGCTTCCTGTCAATAAGTCACCGTTTGTAACGGTCTTTCAGATGGTAGGAATCAAGTGGGCAGCAGGATTGATTAATTTTGTCGTACTGACAGCTGCTGCATCTTCCTTGAATTCTACCCTCTATTCAACAGGGCGTCACTTGTACCAGATTGCAAAGGAAACACCAAACAGTAAAGTGATGAATCGTTTGAAACTGAATAGCTTATCTCGTATGGGGATTCCAAGTCGCGCGATTATTTTTTCTGCGATTGTGGTTGCTGTTTCAGCCTTTATCAATGTCTTGCCAGGTGTCTCAGATGCTTTTGCCTTGATTACGGCATCTTCTTCTGGTGTCTACATTGCTATTTACATTTTGACTATGCTTGCCCATCTTAAGTACCGTAAATCGAAAGAATTTATGCCAGATGGTTTTGTCATGCCAGCCTATAAAGTGTTGAATCCATTGACCATTGTTTTCTTCCTCTTCGTATTCGTTTGTCTCTTCTTGCAAGAATCAACATACATTGGAGCGATTGGAGCAACCATCTGGATCATCCTCTTTGGAATTTACAGCAATTGGAAACATAGTAAATAAACTGCAAAACTCACCCTTAGGTGAGTTTTTATTATTTCAGAGCTATTTGCTTTTTTAGGGGTTTCTTGGAGTGGTTAAAAGAAAAACAGAGGTGGGAGAAATTAGTTTTCTTCCATCTCTGTTTTTTGTCCTTGAATTGCTTTTTTGAGCCACCAAAGTGAGCCGACTAGGATCAGGGCAGCAAGCCAAAAAATCCAAGCCTCAATAGTGGTTAGAAAAAAGTAGAGAGCGATAGCATCGACCAATAAAAGTGGGATGAGAATCTGTTTTCTTATTTTCATAAGAATATTGTATCATAAATCCTAGAGGAAACAAGTGAAATCAAGCCTTTCTAGGTATTTTGTAGGATCCAAAAAGGTCAGATAAGATTAGTTAGTGAATTTTCTTTCAGGAGTGCATCTTGGACCCATTTGTGGTAAAATAGTAAAGATATGAGTAAAGAATTTCATCATGTAACGGTTTTGCTTCATGAAACGATCGATATGCTGGATGTTAAGCCAGATGGGATCTATGTAGACGCCACATTGGGTGGAGCAGGCCACAGCGAATATTTGTTAACAAAATTAAATGAATCGGGCCATCTTTATGCCTTTGACCAAGATCAGCATGCAATTGAGAATGCTAAGATTCGTTTAGCTCCATTCATCGAGAAAGGCATGGTGACCTTCATTAAGGATAACTTTCGTCATTTAAAGGAACGTCTAAACGAATTGGGTGTGACTGAAATTGATGGAATCTGTTATGATCTAGGTGTCTCTAGTCCTCAGTTAGACGAACGGGAACGCGGATTTTCTTACAAGAAAGATGCGCCGTTAGACATGCGGATGAATCAAGAAGCTTCCTTGACAGCCTATGAGGTCGTAAATAGCTACGATTACCATGATCTAGTCCGTATTTTTTTCAAATATGGAGAGGACAAATTTTCCAAGCAAATTGCGCGGAAAATTGAGCAAGCACGAGCAATTAAACCGATTGAAACGACAACGGAATTAGCAGAGATTATTAAATCTGCTAAACCAGCTAAGGAGCTCAAGAAAAAGGGTCATCCTGCTAAACAGATCTTCCAAGCCATTCGTATCGAAGTCAATGATGAACTGGGAGCGGCGGATGAATCGATTCAGCAAGCCATGGATTTGTTGGCCCTCGATGGTCGTATTTCTGTGATTACCTTTCATTCGTTAGAGGATCGATTGACCAAACAATTGTTTAAAGAAGCTTCGACGGTTGAGGTTCCAAAGGGGCTTCCCTTTATTCCAGATGATTTGAAACCAAAGATGGAGTTAGTCAACCGGAAACCTATTTTGCCAAGTGAAGAAGAGCTTGAGGAAAATAATCGATCTCATTCAGCAAAATTACGGGTTGCTCGAAAAATACACAAGTAAGAGGAATTGATATGGCAGCAAGAGATGAGAGAACAAGAACACAGGTATTGCAAGACCACTTTCGCCGTTTCTCTAGAGTAGAAAAGGCTTTTTATGGGTCGATTGTCTTAACAGCTGTGATTTTAGCCATTAGTATCGTCTTTATGCAGACACGAATTTTACAAGTACAGAGTGAGTTGACTGATTTGAATACGGAACTAGAAGCCAAAAAGACGGAATTGGCAGATGTTCGTCAAGAGGTCAATGAATTAACACGTTATGACCGCTTATCACAGTTGGCTAGCTCCCAAGGAATGAAGCTGCAAAAAGAAAATCGAAAAACAGTGAGTGCAAGTAGTGATGAATAAATTTAAAAAATTTTTAATCAGGTATTCGATAAAGAAACGTCGCTTGCCGGATCAGAATCGAAAACAAGTTGGGAAAAATCTCAGTGTACTGGCGATTTTCCTCTTTTTTCTCTTTCTGATTAATTTTGCAATGATTATTGGGACTGACAAAAAATTCGGTGTGACCTTATCGGATCAAGCAAAAAAAGTCCATGAGCAGACGGTTATTGTTCCTGCAAAACGTGGAACGATCTATGACCGAAATGGAGCAGTAATTGCTGAAGATGCTACGACCTATAACGTTTATGCCGTTATTGATAAAAAGTACAAATCAGCAACCGGGAAAATCCTCTATGTAGAAGAGAGCCAATTTAAAAAAGTAGCAGAAATCTTGAAGCAGTACTTAGGGATGGATGAGGATTACGTTATTCAACAGTTGTCGCAAAAGAAATTGAAACAGGTTTCTTTTGGGGCGAACGGAAACGGCATCACTTATAGTACTATGACAGCTATCCGTGATGCTATGGAAGCAGCGAAGATTGAGGGGGTTGCTTTTACAACTAGTCCAAATCGGAGCTATAAAAACGGAGTTTTTGCCTCTCAATTTATAGGCCAGGCCTCTCTTCAAGAAGATAAAGAGGGTAATAAAACTCTGAAGGGGCAATCAGGGATGGAGAAATCCCTCGATCGTATTCTCGCTGGTCAAAATGGGGTTATCACCTATGACAAAGACCGAAACGGCAATATCGTTCCTGGTTCAGATAAGGTTTCTGTCAAAACAGAAGATGGAAAAGATGTCTATACGACCATTTCAGCAGAATTACAAACCTACCTTGAGACGCGAATGGATGTTTTCCAAGAAAAAGTAAAAGGAAAGTATGTTAGTGCGACTCTTGTGAGTGCAAAAACTGGAGAGATCCTAGCGACAACGCAACGTCCAACCTATAATGCGGATACCAAACAAGGGTTGGATCTGAAAAACTTGAAAACCTGGAATACCATCCTTTATCAAGATCAATATGAACCGGGTTCAACGATGAAGGTCATGTTATTAGCTTCGGCGATTGATCATGGAACCTTCCCAGCCTATAATGAAGTATACTACAGTAACGAACTACAAGTAAAAGATGCGACCATCCGTGACTGGGATGTCAATATGGGACTGTCTGAAGGTCGCTATATGAATATCGCACAAGGCTTTGCTTACTCAAGTAACGTGGGGATGACCCGCTTGGAGCAAAAGATGGGAAATGCTGTCTGGATGGACTACCTAACCCGCTTTAAATTCGGTCTTCCGACCCGTTTTGGAATGGGAAATGAAGCTTACGGGGGTCTTCCAGGGGATAACTATGTCAGTCAGGCCATGTCTTCCTTCGGTCAAGGGATTTCCGTCAGTCAAACCCAAATGTTACGGGCCTTTAGTGCCATCGCTAATGATGGACAAATGTTGGAGCCGAAGTTTATTAGTGCTATTTACGATAAAAAATCAGACACAGCCCGCAAATCAAAAAAAGAAGTTGTTGGAAAACCAGTTTCAGGATCAGCTGCACAACAGACACGGAACTATATGATCACCGTCGGAACAGATCCAGAGTATGGAACCTTGTACAGTGATGGACCCATCATTCAGGTACCCGGTCAAAACGTTGCGGTGAAATCAGGGACTGCCCAAATGGCGACAGATCAAGGATACTTGCAAGGAGAAAATGATTATATCTACTCGGTTGTAGCCATGACACCTGCAGAAGATCCTGAATTCATCATGTATGTGACGGTCCAACAACCAGAAGTGAAATTCTCATTCACCAGCTGGGAAGAGCTGGTCAATCCTATTTTGGAAGATGCAGTTGCTTTAAAAGACGAATTGCATCTAACATCAGAGGCACCAACTTTGGATGATGTGACCAAAGAAACGACCTACAAAATCCCTTCAGTAGAAACTCTCTCTAAGGAGTTGAATCTGAAACAAAATCTGAGCCCAGGTGCTTATTCAGAGGAATTGCGTCGCAATTTGGTGCAACCAATTGTCCTAGGAACCGGGAAAAATATCCGCAAGATGTCTGTGGATGTAGGCTCTAAAGTCAAAGCCAATCAGCAAGTATTGTTATTGACAGAAGACTTTGATGCGGTTCCAGATATGTACGGTTGGACAAAGAAAAATGCGGACATCTTTGGAGAATGGACTGGAATTGAGATTACCTATAAAGGTAGTGGAAAGAAAGTAACCAAACAAAGTGTCAAAATGAACACCTCACTTAATAAAACTAAAAAGATTACGTTAACATTAGGAGACTAAGATGTATATTGCTACGATCCTTGTATCGTTTCTATTAACAGTGGCTGCTATTCCAGCCTTTATTCGATTTTACCATCGTGCTCATATTTCTGGGCAACAAATGCATGAAGATGTGAAACAACACAAAGCGAAAGCTGGCACTCCGACAATGGGTGGAGTTGTATTTCTCATTACAGCCGTTCTAGTTAGTTTTGTCGTTACCGTATTGACTGGAAATTTCACGCGCTCTGTTCAACTGATTCTATTTATCTTGATTCTTTATGGAATTGTTGGATTTTTGGATGACTTTTTAAAAGTTTTTCGTAAGATTAATGAAGGTCTTAACCCAAAACAAAAATTGGCCCTTCAACTTGTTGGTGGAATCATCTTCTATATTTTTTCTGAACGCCACGGTGCAGGAAGCCTTTTGAATGTTTTCGGATATGAACTTTACTTGGGCCATTTCTACATTCTCTTTGCTTTATTTTGGTTGGTTGGTTTTTCAAATGCTGTCAATTTGACAGATGGGATTGATGGATTAGCCAGCATCTCCGTTGCCATTAGCCTGAGTGCCTATTCCTTTATTGCCTATATGCAAGGGAAATGGGACATTCTCTTTGTCACCTTGAGTATGATTGGGGCCTTGCTAGGATTTTTTGTCTTCAACCACAAGCCAGCTAAAATCTTTATGGGAGATGTCGGTAGTCTAGCTCTTGGAGGGATGCTTGCAGCCTTGTCAATGGCTTTGCATGTCGAGTGGACGCTGCTCTTGATTGGTCTGGTCTATGTCATTGAAACAGGTTCAGTGATGCTACAAGTGACCTATTTCAAATGGACCAAGAAACGTTACGGGGAAGGACGTCGGATTTTCCGAATGACTCCTTTCCACCATCATTTAGAACTGGGTGGCCTTTCTGGCAATGGGCAAAACTGGTCAGAATGGAAAGTGGATGCCTTTATGTGGAGCATTGCCTTGGTGACAAGTGTCGTGACTCTAGTCCTTCTCTACCTATAAAACGACGGTGGGCTTGCCCATCGTTTTTTTGCTGACTCAGAGAGACTTCGCTGGTTAGGAAAAATGACCCATAAGAGAGGCAAGAAGACAGCTTTTCTGATATAATAATAGAGATCATGAAAGGAACTGAGAAAATGAAATTTACAGAGTTTAATTTTAAGCCCTATATTCAAGAGGCACTGAAAGAAATCAATTTTAGAGAAGCAACCGAAGTACAGGAAAAACTAATTCCGATTGTCCTAGCTGGAAATGATTTGGTAGGAGAGTCAAAGACAGGTTCTGGGAAAACCCATACTTTCCTCTTGCCGATTTTTCAAACCTTAAATGAAGACAGCCAACAAGTAGAAGCGGTCATCACGGCTCCTAGTCGGGAGTTGGCGACGCAAATTTACCAAGCTGCTCGTCAAATCGCTAGTCATTCTGAAAAAGAGATTCGGATTGTAAATTATGTTGGAGGAACGGATAAAAGCCGTCAGATTGAAAAACTCCAGGTCAAACAACCACATATCGTGATTGGAACTCCAGGCCGGATTTATGATCTGGTTGCATCGGGTGATCTGGCTATTCATAAGGCCCATACTTTTGTGGTGGATGAGGCAGATATGACACTGGACATGGGATTCTTGTCTACTGTGGATAAGATTGCTTCAAGTCTTCCGCAACAACTGCAATTTTTAGTTTTTTCAGCCACCATTCCGCAAAAATTGCAGCCTTTCTTGAAAAAATATCTCTCAAACCCAGTCATGGAGCAAATTAAGACTAAGACGGTGATTTCAGATACCATCGATAATTGGCTGGTTTCCACCAAGGGTCGGGATAAAAATGAGCAAATTTACCAATTGACCAAGACCTTGCAACCTTATTTGGCCATGATTTTCGTTAATACCAAAACGAGAGCAGATGATCTCCATGCCTATTTGGTGGCTCAGGGATTGAAAGTGGCAAAGATTCACGGAGATATCCCACCACGTGAACGGAAACGGATCATGAATCAGGTTAAAAATCTTGATTTTGAGTATATTGTGGCCACAGATTTAGCGGCTCGTGGAATTGATATCGAAGGGGTGAGTCATGTCATCAACGATGCTATTCCACAAGATCTTTCTTTCTTTGTCCACCGTGTCGGTCGGACAGGGCGCAATGGTCTACCAGGTGTCGCTATTACTCTTTATCAACCGAGTGATGATTCAGATATCCGTGAACTAGAAAAAATGGGAATTCGTTTCGTACCGAAAGTGTTGAAAAATGGGGTTATTGAAGATACTTATGATCGGGATAGACGGGCCAATCGTGAGAAAAAGCAAGAGAAACTCGATATCGAAATGATTGGTCTGGTGAAGAAGAAAAAGAAAAAAATCAAACCAGGCTACAAGAAAAAAATCAAATGGGCAGTTGATGAAAAGAGGAGAAAAGCTAAGCGAGCTGAAAACCGTGCGCGTGGTCGGGCGGAACGAAAGGCCAAACGCCAAACTTTCTAATCCCTTGTTTCAAATGTTCAGAACAAAACATAAATTTTCTTTATGAACTCCATAAAGAAAATCTATTAGGAACTTGTCTAAAATTATGATAGACTAAATTTGAGTAGTCTATCATTTTTCTATTTCTGTAGCAATTTTTGGAATTCCGATAGTGAATGTGATAGAATGTTTATGTTTGAGAAAGGAAGTAACAAAAATGTTTACAACTAATCTTTTAGCTGCCAACTGGTATGCTGACTTTTTAAAACACGTTCCAGATAGCAAGCTGTTTAGTTTGAGAGCCGTATTGGATGCATTTCCGGCAGTCATAGGAAAATTGCCTGTGACGATTTTATTAGCCCTAGGAGGCGCATTTTTTGGGATTGTTTTTGCTATGATTTTTGCTCTGGTCAAAATTAATCGTGTACGAATTCTTTACCCGATTCAAGCTGTTTTTGTCAGTTTTTTACGTGGGACTCCTTTGTTGGTTCAGCTGATGTTGACCTATTATGGGATTCCTCTTATTTTAAAAGCGATCAATCAGTCTTATGGAACAGCTTTTAACATTAATGCTATTCCAGCTGAGCTGTTCGCAATTGTGGCTCTTGCCTTTAATGAGGCGGCTTATGCGAGTGAGACCATCCGGGCAGCTATTTTATCAGTGGACCCTGGTGAAATTGAGGCAGCACGTAGTCTTGGGATGACCAACCGTCAAGTTTATCGACGGATTATTATTCCCAATGCAGCAGTCGTTGCAACTCCAACCTTAATCAATTCTCTCATTGGCTTGACCAAGGGGACCTCGCTAGCCTTTAGTGCCAGTGTGGTTGAAATTTTTGCCCAAGCACGGATTGTTGGGGGGAGCGATTTGAAGTACTTTGAACGCTTTATCACGGTATCGATTGTTTACTGGATTGTGAACATTCTCATTGAAATACTAGGCCGTCACATTGAACGTCGACTGGATATTGAGACTCCCGTAGCAATTGATTTACCAGATCAGGAGGTCCGGATCTAATGATTTATATTTCAGAATTATCAAAGACATTTTCAGGTCAAAAGGTTTTAAATAATCTAAGTTTGGAAATTCAAAAAGGGGAAGTCGTGGCCTTAATCGGGTCTTCGGGAGCTGGTAAATCAACCTTCTTACGCAGTTTAAACTATTTGGAAGCTCCAGACAGTGGTAGAATTAAGATTGATGATTTCGAAGTTGATTTTGAGCACATTACCCAAGATCAAATCTTAACCTTAAGAAGAAAATTGGCCATGGTGTTCCAACAGTTTAATTTATTTGGTAGAAAAACAGCCCTTGAAAATGTGAAAGAAGGGCTCATTGTTGTGAAGGGCTTATCCGATCAAGAAGCAACGAAAATTGCTCGAGAAGAACTGGCAAAAGTCGGCTTATCGGATCGTGAAAATCACTATCCTCGTCACCTCTCAGGTGGACAAAAACAACGGGTGGCTTTGGCTCGTGCCTTGGCCATGAAACCAGAGGTTCTTTTGCTGGATGAACCGACTTCAGCCTTGGATCCAGAATTGGTTGGAGAAGTTGAAAAATCCATTGCCAATGCGGCAAAATCGGGACAAACCATGGTACTGGTCAGCCATGATATGTCTTTTGTAGCGCAAGTAGCAGATAAGGTCCTATTTTTGGATAAAGGACGGATTATTGAATCTGGAACACCAGAGGAAATCATGCAACATCCAAAAGAAGAACGGACAAAAGAATTCTTTGCTAGTTACAAACGGACCTATGTTTGATATAATAGAGAAGAGGTAAGACTCAGCTGGCGATGCTAGCTGGGTTTGTTTTCTGAAAATGTAAAAATATTTGGAGTCGTGATGTTAAATAAATTATTGTCCTTATATTTACAAAGTTTAGTGACGACAACGATTTTAGTTGGGATCGCTTCTTGTATTTGGATTGGCTACCGTGCCCTTAAGAAGAAAGATAAAACAGCCAAGCAACGACAAGCCCATTTGTATGATATCCTCTTAATTGATATCATGACGATTCCTATTTTAACCTTTGCGGTCATAGGGATTTTGTTTATCTTTCAAGCACGATAATTGCAAAAAGACCGTGTTAGAATTATAATGGTTACAACAAAACAGAAAGAGGTTGAGTATGTTTGATACAGTGATTATTGGAGCAGGTCCTGCAGGGATGACTGCTGCCCTTTATGCAGCACGAAGCAATTTAAAAGTCGCATTAATTGAGAGAGGAATTCCAGGCGGTCAAATGAACAATACGTCTGACATTGAAAACTATCCTGGCTATGCGAATATTAGTGGCCCAGACTTGGCTGAAAAAATGTTTGAGCCTTTAGAAAATCTTGGCGTGGAACATTTGTTTGGTCAGGTAGAGCGCATCGAAGACCTCGGAGCAACCAAAAAGATTGTCACAGATGACGGAGAATTTGAAGCTAAAACTATTGTGATTGCAACAGGTTCCAACCACCGTTTATTAAATGTCCCTGGTGAAGAGGAATTGAATAGTAGAGGGGTTTCCTACTGTGCTGTTTGTGATGGAGCTTTCTTTAGAGATGAGGATCTCTTGGTCGTTGGTGGTGGCGATTCAGCAGTAGAAGAAGCTGTCTTTTTGACTCAGTTTGCAAAAACAGTGACCATTGCTCATCGTCGTGATCAATTGCGTGCCCAAAAAGTTCTTCAAGACCGTGCCTTTGCCAATGATAAAATTCACTTTGCTTGGAATACAGTTGTTGAAGAAATTAAGGGGGAACAAAAAGTAACGTCTGTCCTTTTAAAAGATGTGAAGACAGGAGAGGTTAGAGAGCAGGCCTTCGGAGGTGTCTTTATCTATGTCGGTTTAGATCCTGTCAGTGAATTTGCGACAGAACTTGGTATTTTAGATGAAAATGGCTGGGTGGTCACGGATGATCATATGAGAACCACAGTCCCAGGTATTTTTGCAGTTGGCGATGTTCGTCAAAAAGATTTGCGTCAAGTGACGACAGCCGTCGGAGACGGTGCGATTGCTGGCCAAGAAGTTTATAAATATATCACAGAAAACTTTTAATCCAAAAAATCTGAGCTTCCTGTCTCAGATTTTTTTTGTGCTTTCCTTTCAGTATTCAATGGGGCTGAAATGTGCTATAATGGTACTAATTTTATGGTAGGAATTCATAGAACAAATCTAAAAAAAGAGGTATTCATATGTATCCAGATGACAGTTTAACCTTGCATACTGATTTATACCAAATCAACATGATGCAGGTCTATTTTGATCAAGGTATCCACAATAAACATGCTGTATTTGAAGTGTATTTTCGTCAACAGCCTTTTAAAAACGGCTATGCTGTATTTGCTGGCTTAGAGCGAATTGTGAAATATTTGGAAAACTTGAGTTTTTCTGAGAGCGATATTGCCTATTTAGAGTCACTTGGTTATCATGGAGCCTTCTTGGAATATCTCCGTGATCTTAAATTGGAACTGACAGTACGCTCGGCTCAAGAAGGTGACTTAGTTTTTGCCAATGAACCAATTGTCCAGGTCGAAGGTCCTCTGGCTCAGTGTCAATTGGTGGAAACAGCCCTCTTAAATATAGTCAACTTTCAAACCTTGATAGCCACAAAGGCTGCACGCATTCGTTCGGTCATTGAAGATGAGCCTTTGATGGAATTTGGGACACGTCGCGCGCAAGAAATGGATGCTGCGATTTGGGGAACTCGTGCAGCAGTCATCGGAGGGGCCAATGGGACTAGTAATGTTCGTGCAGGAAAACTCTTTGGAATCCCAGTATTAGGAACCCATGCCCATTCTCTTGTACAGGTATATGGAAATGACTACCAGGCTTTTAAGGCTTATGCGGAAACCCATAAAGATTGTGTCTTCCTCGTCGATACCTATGATACCCTGCGTATTGGGGTACCAGCAGCTATTCAGGTAGCGCGTGAAATGGGAGATGAAATCAATTTCCTAGGCGTACGGATTGACTCAGGAGATATTGCCTATATTTCTAAAAAGGTTCGCCAGCAATTAGATGAGGCTGGGTTTACAAATGCTAAAATCTACGCTTCTAATGACTTGGATGAAAATACTATCCTCAACTTAAAAATGCAAAAAGCAAAAATTGATGTTTGGGGTGTAGGAACCAAGTTAATTACAGCTTACGATCAACCAGCGCTTGGAGCGGTATACAAAATTGTCTCTGTTGAAAACGAAGCAGGAGAGATGATCAATACCATCAAGCTTTCCAATAATGCAGAGAAAGTTTCTACTCCAGGTAAAAAGCAAGTCTGGCGGATTACGAGCCGTGAAAAAGGTAAGTCAGAAGGGGACTACATCACTTATGATGGAGTAGATGTTTCACAACTGACAGAACTTAAAATGTTCCATCCAACTTATACCTACATTAATAAAACGGTCCGAAACTTTGAGGCTATTCCTCTTTTAGTGGATATTTTTAAAGAGGGGCAATTGGTTTATCAACTACCACCATTATCAGAAATTCAAGAATATGCTCGTAAAAATTACGATCAATTGTGGGATGAATACAAGCGTGTCCTTAATCCACAGCATTACCCAGTTGACTTGGCAAAAGATATTTGGCAGGATAAGATGGATCTAATCGAGGAAATGCGTAACAAGGCCAATGGAGAAGGAGAAGCAAAATGAGTTTGCAAGAAGAGATTATCCAACAATTGGGTGTCAAGCCTAGCATTGATCCTCAGGAAGAGATTCGCCGCTCGGTTGATTTCTTAAAAAGATATCTAAAAAAACATCCCTTCTTGAAAACATTTGTATTAGGGATCTCAGGAGGACAAGATTCGACTCTTGCTGGGCGATTAGCTCAATTAGCCATGGAAGAAATGCGCTCAGAGACAGGAGATGCCTCCTATCAATTTATTGCTGTTCGCCTTCCTTATGGGGTACAGACAGATGAAGCAGATGCACAAAAAGCTTTGGCCTTTATCCAGCCGGATGTTAGCCTGGTTGTGAATATCAAGGAGTCTGCTGACGAAATGGTACGAGCAGTAGAAGCGACTGGAACAGAGGTTTCTGATTTTAACAAAGGCAATATTAAGGCTCGCAGTCGCATGATTGCTCAGTATGCTTTAGCAGGTGCGCGGAGTGGAGCCGTTATTGGGACGGACCATGCAGCGGAAAATATTACAGGTTTCTTCACAAAATTTGGAGATGGTGGTGCAGATATTTTACCCCTTTTCCGTTTGAACAAGCGCCAAGGAAAACAATTGCTTAAAGCCTTGGGAGCTGATCCTGCTCTCTATGAGAAAATCCCAACTGCAGATTTGGAAGAAGAAAAACCAGGAATAGCAGACGAAGTAGCGCTGGGTGTCACCTATAATGAAATCGATGATTACCTAGAAGGCAAACAAGTGAGCCCAGAAGCTCAAGCCACTATTGAAAAATGGTGGTACAAAGGCCAACACAAACGCCACCTGCCAATCACAGTATTTGATCATTTCTGGGAGTAAAAAGGTCCACTGGACCTTTTTAGCCCGAGTCTTAAAATAGGAAAACGAGACAGAAATCGGTAACTCGCAGAGTTCGATTTCGTAGTCTCACCATACAATATTGTGAAAAGCATCAAAAAGAAGGGCGATTTCATCCGTCCTTTTCTTCTAGATTAAAGTAACCAACTTGCAACGTTCAAGTTGCATGAAAAAATGAAGGGAGACAATCTATGAATCATCTTGGAAGTCTTGTCATAGAGACAGAGCATTTATACTTGAGGCCTTTCGTTTTGGAAGATGCACCAGCGATGTTTGAAAATTGGGCTTCGGATCCTGAAACCCTGAAATATGTCACTTGGGATGCCCATGCATCTACTGAGAGAACCAGAGAATCGATCAAAAGATGGATCGAACAGTATCGTAAACCAGATACTTATAAATGGGCGCTTTGTTTGAAAACATCACTGGATCAGGTAATTGGAGATATTAGTGTGGTTTCTCAAGACCAGGAAAGTCAATCATGCGAGCTAGGTTATATCCTTGGCAAGAAATTCTGGGGGCGGGGATTCATGACAGAAGCCGTCATAGCTGTTTTGGATTTCTTATTGAACAAAGTCGGATTTAAAGAAATCAAAGCCACTTATGTCAGTTTAAATCCTGCTTCAGGGAAAGTCATGGAAAAGGCAGGAATGCAGTATGTAGAAACCATCCCTCATGCCATTCAACGCAAAGGATATTGCGGGGATAAAATCATCTATTCTAAACAGAATCCCTCTCTATAGGGTGATTTTTACTTGAAGATTCTGCTCAAAGGATTATAATAGTAAATAATGAAAAAAGGAGATTGCTATGTCAGAATTAACGAAAGAATTTACAGACCAGCTCTATGCTAATTATGAAGCAAATGTGAAATATGCGGCTCTTGAAAATGCTGTTACCCACAATGGGATCCATGCATCGCTTGAAACGCGCAAGAGTGCAGTAGAAAATACACCAGTTTTTTCACTTGATTTGACCAAGGATAAGGTGACAAACCAAAAAGCATCTGGACGTTGTTGGATGTTTGCGGCTTTAAATACCTTCCGTCACAAGATGATTTCAAGCTTCCAATTGGAGGATTTTGAATTGTCTCAAGCACATACTTTCTTTTGGGATAAGTATGAAAAATCAAACTGGTTTTTGGAGCAAGTGATTGCTACAGCAGATCAAGAATTGACCAGCCGTAAGGTGGCTTTTCTCCTACAAACCCCACAACAAGATGGTGGTCAATGGGATATGGTGGTATCCCTCTTTGAGAAATACGGAGTGGTTCCAAAATCAGTTTATCCGGAATCGATTTCTTCAAGTAATAGCCGGGAATTGAACACCTACCTCAATAAACTCTTGCGTCAAGATGCGCAAATCTTGCGTGACTTGATTCACTCAGGCGCAGATAGTGAGGCAGTTGCGAGCAAGAAACAAGCGTTGTTGCAAGAAATCTTTAACTTCTTGGCTATGTCTTTAGGATTGCCTCCGCGTGAATTTGACTTTTCATACCGTGATAAGGACAACCAATTCCATACCGAAAGTGGCTTAACTCCACAAAGCTTCTACAAAAAATATGTAGACCTTCAATTAGACGATTACGTCTCCATTATCAATGCCCCAACTACAGATAAGCCATATGGAAAATCTTACACCGTAGATATGCTGGGCAATGTGGTTGGTAGCCGTCCAGTCCGCTACCTAAATGTTCCAATGGATCGATTGAAAGAATTAGCTATTGCTCAAATGAAAGCAGGAGAAACTGTCTGGTTTGGTTCAGATGTAGGCCAAGTCAGCAACCGTAAAGCCGGAATCCTGGCAACAGATGTCTACGATTTTGAAGCAGGCATGGACATTCATTTGACACAAGACAAGGCGGGTCGCTTGGACTATGCAGAAAGTCTCATGACACACGCTATGGTCTTGACAGGGGTTGATTTAGACGAAGCAGGTCAGCCTCGTAAATGGAAGGTTGAAAATTCATGGGGAGACAAGGTCGGTACAGATGGTTACTTTGTGGCTTCTGATGCTTGGATGGATGAATATACCTATCAAATCGTGGTTCGTAAAGAATTCCTAACAGCAGACGAATTAGCAGCCTATGAAGCAGAACCAATTGTCCTAGCACCGTGGGATCCAATGGGAGCTTTAGCAAAATAATGATATAGAAAAGAGCCGAAAGGCTCTTTTCAGATTGAAGACAAAATATCTTAAAAACTTTCCTTAGGTGAGTACGGACGTCAGCGAACTTCTTTAAAGTTCCATGACTAATTATTGAGTCTAAGGTCTCAATAATTCCGAGTGCCTGAAACAATAACGTTTCAAGCACTTTTCTCACAGCGGAAAGTTTCAGTATTTTCTTAAATCGATTTAAATATTGGAACTCAATTTTGTTTTTTGCAGAATCACTTAACTTATTTTGCTTTAAAATAGTTTGTCTACATTCTAATAAGAGCCGAAAGGCTCTTTTTTTTATATACTCAAAAATAAAAAAGCTGGGAAGTCTAACTAAATAAATCAGATTTTATTCGTTCTGGTTTTTTAACCATTGTTTTAAAAAAAGCCGGGCAAAAGCCCGACTTCTCCATTCTATTATTCGTTATGATTGTTAGAGTCTTGCGAAGAAGGCTCAGATGGTTTAGATTGATTTTCTTCGTTCGAAGAGCTAGACGATGGTTCTTCATACGAATACTGATCAGTGGAATAACTTGGCTCATAGTAGTAGTTATTGTAGTTGTTCTTACCATTGTTTAAGTAGAGATAAGAACCACTTCGATACAGTCCACTTGGTTGCGTCCAATCCGTATGACCAGAGTTATTATTATTAGCAAGATAGAGCATCATTTGACGGTAGACATCCGTTGCGACCTGTATTCCATTATCCAATACTGGTGTAAAGCGATTGGAATAACCTGTCCAGACGGCCATAGCATATTCAGGTGTGTATCCTACGAATAACTCATCCGGAGTTACGATACTTGAATAACTTGAATTTTTAGTTAGTTTACTTAACTCATTATCGGAGTAGTTTGACGTACCAGTCTTACCAGCTTGATAGACTCCTGAAATAGCTGCATTTGTACCAGAACCAGCCATGAGGACTGTCTTCATCATATCTGTCATCATGTAGGCAGTTGTTGCTTTCATCGCGCGGGTTCCTTCCGAATCAAAATCTTTAGTAGTTCCATCGCTAAAGATAACCCGACTGACATATTTCGGTTTGTAATAGGTACCGCCATTGGCAAAAGCAGCATAGGCAGCTGCCATTTTCTCACTGCTGGCTCCGTATTTGTTGCTAGAATCGCTAGTGTTACTCGAGATAGCGTTGGCGTAAACCATTTCTGGGTAATCGATCCCTAATCCATTGAGGAATTTCTTAGCTTGTTTAAGACCAACTTTTTCCAGGGCCTTCACCGCAGGCACGTTACGAGATTGTTGAATTGCGTAGGTAATGGACATGCTACCATAGTATGAACGGTCCCAGTTGTAGACAGGCGTTGATGAATGAGGGAAGTTGTATGGCGCATCTGTTGTAGTAGCTGCTGTAGAGGTATATTCCTCATGTTCAAGAGCTGGTGCGTAATCTGTGATTGGTTTCATTGTTGAACCCCAGTCACGGTTCGTTTCAACCGCTTGGTTTGTACCAAAGGAAACATTGCTGGATTGGTGACGAGAACCCAGCTGAGCAATGACTTTACCAGTATTGACATCAATAACGGTAGAAGCTACTTGCATTTCATCATCCGGGTAATTGACATATTCATCTGTATTGTAGATATCCCATAGTTTCTTTTGAGCTTCTGTATCCACGTTTGTATAGACATCCATTCCGGTTGTCAACAAATTGTAGCCCGTTTCTTCTTCGACTTGCTCGATCACTTCTTTTAGGTAATTATCCATATAGGCTGGGTAACTGCTTGAAGAACTGAGACTTTGCAGACCATCTGTAACAGGTGTATTGACCGCTGCTTCGTATTGTTTGTTAGAAATGGTCTTCATATCGAGCATTTCTTTTAATACTAAGTTTCGGCGCTGTTGCGCTGCTTCAGGATGGGAGTATGGATCGTATTGGTTTGGTGCTTGGGGCATCCCCGCAAGGAGTGCCAATTGAGGGAGCGAAAGATCTTTTAGATCTTTTCCGTAATAACTTTTCGCAGCTGTCTGCATTCCATAGTTCCCATTCGCCATAAATACTTTATTAACGTAATAGGTCAAGATTTCTTGTTTGGTTGCTTTCTTTTCCAACTGAGTTGCTAACCAAGCTTCTTGGATCTTACGAGAGAGGGTACGGTCAGAGGCTGAAGTGGAGAAATAGGTTAACTTGATCAATTGTTGCGTCAAGGTTGACCCACCTTGACTTCCTCCTCGCAAGTTGTGAAGGAAGGAACCGCCGATCCGAATAATATCGACCCCACGGTGATTGAAGAAACGGTGGTCTTCAATCGCTACGATAGCATTGACCAAATCAGTAGGGATTTCATTGGCTGTGACATTGATTCGTTTCTCAGCCCCCAAATCTGCGATCAAGTTATTTTGGTTGTCATAGATCTTACTAGATGTTGTTGCAACCAAATCTTTTTCAGACAAGGTTGGTGCTTTCATAGCATAGTAACCAAATATCAGTCCACCGAGGACAAATAAAAGTAAGAAAAATGAAATGGCTGCGATGGCAACATATTTCAACCATTGAATGACTGTTTGTTTATTCATTTAAATACCACCTAGAAGTTTCTGTTCGATAATATCAAGATAAGGAACGCTTGGAAGACGATTCTTATCTACTAGAAAGCCGTGCTCCTGAATATAGGAGAGGGGCATGGATTTACTACCATGATCGATGTTGTAATAGTGAATTAATGCAGGAGCAGGAAGTAAGTAGGTTTCACTCAACTTTGCAAAATGCAAGAGAACGAAACAGATACCGCCTTGCTGGACAACCGCCTCCATATGATCGATCTGATGTTGATGAAAATTTTTCATCGGCATGGATTGCTTTTGCTGTGTTTCCTTGGCTTCAAAATCGATATAGTGTCCCTTGTATACTCCAGAATAGTCCGTCGTTGAGGCTTGCCTGAAATAGGCTTCAACAATTTTTGCCCGACTGCGACGTGGATAATCCACTTTCACGATTTGAATCGGTGTTGGTTTTTTATGGATGACAGCTAGACCTCGAGAAAGATAGTATTGATTACTTTCATTGATCATTTTTTCAAATGTCATCCCACGATTCGCAAAGTCGACTGGATGTTTCCTTTGTGTAGAGACCAAGGTTTTTTTGGCTACTTTATGTGGATAGTTGACCATAGTTCTCCTTATTGGTACAATTACATCACTCTATTATATCATAAATTAGAATAATGAGGAAAAAATGAATACCATACTTGTTGCAGGTTATAAGAGTTTTGATGTGGGCGTCTTTTCCAATAAAGACCCTCGACTGACCATTATCAAAAAAGCCATTGAAAGAGATCTTCGTCGTCTATTTGAAGAAGGAGTGAAATGGCTAGTCTTTTCTGGTAATTTGGGATTTGAGGCTTGGGTACTAGAAGTTGCCTTTGAGTTAAAAGAAGATTACGATTTTCAAATGGCGACGATCTTTCTATTTGAGAACGTTGGCGAAAATTGGAATGAAGCCAATCAGGAAATGTTGGCACGTTTCAAACAGGTGGATTTCGTGAAATATGCTTATCCCAACTATAGCAATCCGGGTCAATTAAAAGAATACAATCAGTTTTTGATAGATAATGCGGATGGAGCTTACCTTTTTTACGATCCAGAAAATGAAACCAATTTAAAGTATCTTTACAAAATGATGCAAGAAAAAGAACTATTTTATATCAAACAATTAAGTTTTGATGACTTAAATGAACTTGCTGAAAATTTTTACGAAAACTAAGTGTTATACCTTGATTTTTCTTACCAATTTTTTATATAATTGAGATGATGAACTAGATTGGAGAGAGTAATGGCAAGTATTATTTTTACTGCGAAAGATATTTTTGATCAAGATTTCAAACGAGAAGTTCGTGGTTATAGTAAAGATGAAGTAAATGAATTTTTGGATGATGTTATAAAAGACTATGAAACCTATGCTGCTTTGGTGAAGGAATTGCGTGAAGAAAACGCACGCCTTCGTGAAGAACTTGCCCAAAAAGCACAGGAAACACCACAAACATCTCCAATTGCTAGTACAGCTACGCAAGAATTCCCGCAAGTGACAACAGCGACGAACTTTGATATTCTTAAACGACTCAATCGTTTGGAAAAAGAAGTTTTTGGGAAACAGATCGTAGATCGCGATTATTAATCCCATAGATCGTGCAATTTTTGGATAATCGCGTGGGAGAATGCTCTCATGAGGAAAGTCCATGCTAGCACAGGCTGTGATGCCTGTAGTGTTTGTGCTAGGTGAATCCATAAGCCTAGGGACTTGGTATTCAAGTTACGGCGAGTGAAGGAGCTAAGTCTAAGGATAAGCTCTAGTAGCTCTGAAAGTGCCACAGTGACGTAGTTTTTAGGGAAACCTAAAAAGTGGAACGCGGTAAACCCCTCAAGCTAGCAACCCAAACTTTGGTCGGGGCATGGAATGCGTGGAAACGAACATAGCATTCTGACTGGAAACAGTAGACAGATGATTATCGAAGGAAATGGTACCTAGTCATTTCTGGAACAAAACATGGCTTATAGAAAATTGCATATAGGTTGATGAGGTGGAGAGAGATCTCAACCTCCTTTTTTAAAGTGATAGGAATAAGATGAAAAAACAATTTGAATTGATTGCAACGGTAGCTGCTGGTCTAGAGGCAGTTGTTGGTCGAGAACTACGCGATCTTGGCTACGATTGCCAGGTCGAAAATGGACGGGTTCGATTTCAAGGAGACCGTCGAGCAATCATAGAGACCAATCTCTGGTTGCGCGCGGCTGATCGAGTAAAAATTGTGGTTGGGACTTTTCCAGCCAAAACCTTCGAAGAACTCTTTCAAGGTGTCTTTGCTTTGGATTGGGAAAATTATTTGCCTTTAGGAGCACGTTTTCCTATTTCTAAGGCTAAATGTGTCAAATCAAAACTGCATAATGAACCTAGCGTTCAGGCCATTTCGAAAAAAGCAGTTGTTAAAAAGTTACAAAAACACTATGCCCGACCAGAAGGGGTTCCCTTGATGGAAAATGGGGCAGAGTTCAAGATTGAAGTATCGATCCTTAAAGACCAAGCCACCGTCGTGATTGACACGACTGGTAGTAGCCTCTTCAAACGTGGCTATCGGACCGAAAAAGGGGGAGCCCCTATTAAGGAAAATATGGCGGCAGCAATCCTTCTGCTGTCAAACTGGTATCCAGATAAGCCCTTGATTGACCCCACATGTGGTTCTGGTACGTTTTGTATTGAGGCGGCGATGATTGCTAGAAAGATGGCACCTGGATTGCGTCGGACCTTTTCTTTTGAAGAATGGAACTGGATGGATGATCGCTTGATTCATGAAGTTCGTCAAGAAGCGAGCAGGAAAATCAATCGTGAGATCGAATTGGATATTATGGGAACCGATATCGATGCACGGATGGTTGAGATTGCTAAAGAAAATGCTCAGAAAGCGGGCGTTAGCAATGACATTACTTTCAAACAAATGCGAGTCCAAGATCTCCACTCAGATAAGATCAATGGGGTGATTATTTCTAACCCTCCATATGGAGAACGCTTATCCGATGATGAAGGCGTGACGAGATTGTATACTGAAATGGGGCACGTATTTGCACCTCTCAAAACCTGGAGTAAATTTATCTTAACCAGTGATGAAGGTTTTGAATCTAAATTCGGTAGTAAAGCAGAAAAAAAACGAAAACTTTATAACGGAACCCTTAAAGTTGATCTATACCAATATTTTGGGGAACGTGTAAAAAGGCAGATAAAGGCATAGAAAGGATTTTTATGACAGAGAAGGATAAAAAGCCATTAGAGCAAGAAACAGAATCAATTTTAGATTTTGAAGACGCTAAAGAGATGACGATTGGGCAGGCCAATCGAAAGGCAGAAGAAATTGAAGCAGGTGTAACAGAGGGCGATAATGTCTTAGACAAATACATCAAACAACACCGAGCAGAAATTGAAGCAGAAAAATACGATACAAAGATTTTGGCCAAAGAGGAATTGGCTAAGGCTGAAGAGTTGGCAGCTGCAGAAACAGTTGCTGAAGTTGCTGAAGTAGTGGAAGTACCGGAAGTACCGGAAGTAACGGAAACGGTCTTGGAACAAAGGCCTGAAATGGATGCCATCTCAACAGAATTACCAGCTAAGATTAAATTTGGACCAACACCAACCGAACCAATTGTAGAAGCAGAGGACCTTCCTGAGGAAACTCCAAGCAATGCTGGTAAACGAATCAAAGCGGTTCTATACTCTGCATTAGGTCTTGCGATTGTCGGTTCGGCCATTTTTGTGACCTATAACTGGATGCACAGTCGTGGAAAATCTGGTGGTACAACTGTTGTGTCGTCTTCATCTAGCAAGTCATCTTCTACTTCTAAATCAAGTAGCAGTGAAACACAAGCTCAAAAATTGGAAGAGTTTACCAAAGCCTACGATGCCTTTTTTGTAGATGAATCAAAAAGTGCTCTTAAAAATGATAAATTCGGAGACTTGGAAAATCTGAAGAAACTGCTGGACAAATTAGAAGGAAGCAGTGATTATAATGCGGCTAAAACAAAATATGAAGACCTTGTAAAGCAAGTTTCTGCTATTCAAAAAGTGAATTCTCAATTTAGTTCTCCAGTCATCAAAGATGGAGTTCTTGATGCAACTGCCAAAGCGAAAAGTGATGCGACCTTTGCAGAAACAAAGACAGGCAATGAAAAATTAGATAGCTTATTGAATGAAGCGGTTGCGCAAGGACGTTCACAACAAGTTGCGACACCGGCACCAGTGACTGGAACAGGTGGTACAGATACTTCTAATGCAACCCCAGCCCCAGCTCAAGCAGCAACACCTACGGCCCCAGCTGTCAGTGCTGCTACAGGTAGTGCAGGAACGGCAAGTCCAGGCTATTCAAGGTACGGTCTTCCAAGTGATGGTGTCCCACTTCAGCGGAACTTGAGTCGTGTGCCATATAACCAAGCAGCTATCAATGATGTCAATAACCCAGCTTGGGTATTTGGTGATGGGATCCTTGAAAAAGTATTGAATATTGCTCGTAAACGTGGACATATCACTGGCAATCAATACATTTTAGAGCGTGTCAATATCATTAACGGTAATGGCTATTACAACCTCTTCAAACCAGATGGAACCTATCTCTTTAGTATCAATGCCAAGACTGGTTATTTCGTAGGAAACGGAAAAGGTCATTCAGATGCTCTGGATTATTAATGCTTGATCAGACATCCCCTTTTTGGGAAAAATGACAATAAAAAAGGATGAACCAGAGGTTCATCTCAGATTGAAGACAAAATCATCTTAAAAACTTTCCTTAGGTGAGTACGGACGTCAGCGAACTTCTTTGAAGTTCCATGACTAATTATTGAGCCTACGGTCTCAATAATTCCGAGTGTCTGAAACGTTATTGTTTCAGACACTTTTCTCACAGCGGAAAGTTTCAGTATTTTCTTAAATCGATTTAAAAATTGGGACTCAATTTTATTTTTTTGCAGAATCACTTAGCTTATTTTACTTTAAAATAGTTTGTCTACATTCTAGGATGAACCATAGGTTCATCCTTTTTCGTATTAAACAATATGACGTTCAAATGGATCGTCAGAAATTCCTTGATCTAGAATCAGGCGACACCATTCTTTGGCTGAGAAGAGGCTGTGGTCCTTGTAATTTCCACAAGACTCAATAGTTGTGCCTGGGACATCCTCCCAAGTGCTGACAGATGCAATTTCTTCTAAAGAATCTTTGATTACTTTAGCAATTTCCGTACTCGAATGTTGTCCCCACATGATCATATGAAAACCGGTGCGACATCCAAATGGGGAACAGTCAATCATACCATCTATGCGTTTGCGAATGAGCATCGCAAGAAGGTGCTCGATCGTGTGAAGCCCTGCCGTTGGAATCGCATTTTCATTCGGCTGCACTAGGCGAATATCAAAGTTAGAGATGATGTCTCCTTTGGGTCCAGTTTCTTCCCCAATCAAGCGTACATAGGGAGCCTTCACAGCTGTGTGGTCCAATTCAAAACTTTCAACAATTACTTCTTTTGTCATACTTAAATCCTTCTTTGTTTTTCTTGATTATAGCATAAAAAAGCAGATTCAACAAAGTGGAAATTAATGAATTCCTCACAGATGTTCCATGAAAGAAAAGACGATAAAAGAACAAGCGTAAAGCAAAAATATAAAAGGTTTTTCCTGTTTTTTTAGATTGTTAATTTTAGTAATTTATGGTAAAATGTAAAAGAATTTTTAATTCAACTAATTAAATAGATTTGGGGTAAAAGCATGAATTTTGTTATTACAGGTGTTTTTGCCGCGGTCATTGGTTTAGTCATTGGATATGTGGGAACTGCTCTTAAAATGAAAGCTTCAAAAGAAGCTGCGGAACTCACCCTTTTGAATGCTGAACAAGAAGCAACGAATTTACGTGGACAGGCTGAACGCGAAGCCGATTTGATTTTAAAAGAGGCGAAGCATGAGTCAAGTTCACTTAAAAAAGAAGCACTTTTGGAGGCAAAGGAAGAAGCCAGAAAATATCGTGAAGAGGTCGATGCTGAGTTTAAGTCAGAACGACAAGAATTGAAGCAATTAGAAAGCCGTTTGGCAGAACGTGCTAGCAATCTTGATCGCAAAGACGACATTTTAACAAGCAAAGAACAGTCTCTTGAACACAAAGAGCAAAGTCTTACAGATAGAACTAAACACATTGATGCGCGTGAACAACAGCTGGAAGAGCTTGAACACAAGAAAGTAGAAGAACTGGAACGTGTCGCTGCTCTAAGTCAAGGAGAAGCGCGTGACATTATTTTGAGTCAGACGGAAGAGCAACTTTCAAAAGAAATTGCCTCACGGATTCGAGATGCTGAATTGGAAGTGAAAGAACGTTCTGATAAAATCGCAAAAGACATTCTCGTGCAAGCTATGCAGCGAATGGCGGGTGATTTTGTTGCTGAGCAAACAAACTCAACCGTTCATTTGCCAGACGATAGTATGAAGGGTCGAATTATCGGTCGTGAAGGTCGCAATATTCGTACCTTTGAGAGTTTGACAGGTGTCGATGTGATTATTGATGATACGCCTGAAGTGGTGACCTTGTCAGGGTTTGATCCGATTCGTCGTGAAATCGCCCGCATGACAATGGAGAGCCTTCTCAAAGATGGTCGGATCCATCCAGCCCGCATCGAAGAGCTGGTTGAGAAGAACCGCCAGGAAATTGACAACCGGATTCGTGAATACGGTGAGGCGGCTGCCTATGAAATCGGTGCGCCAAACCTCCATCCAGATTTGATGAAAATCATGGGACGGTTGCAATTCCGTACTTCTTATGGTCAAAACGTTTTGCGTCACTCCATTGAAGTTGCTAAACTTTCTGGTATTATTGCTAGCGAGTTGGGTGAAAATGCTACCTTGGCACGACGTGCAGGATTCTTACATGATATCGGTAAAGCGATTGACCGTGAAGTGGAAGGAAGTCACGTCGAGATTGGAACTGAATTGGCACGGAAGTACAAGGAACACCCAGTGGTGGTCAATACCATTGCCAGTCACCATGGGGACGTGGAACCAGAAAGTGTCATTGCAGTCATTGTCGCTGCGGCGGATGCCTTGAGTGCAGCTCGACCTGGAGCACGAAGTGAGTCACTTGAAAGCTACATCAAACGCTTGCAAGATCTTGAAGAAATTGCAAATAGTTTTGAAGGAGTTAAGACAAGTTTCGCCCTTCAAGCGGGTCGTGAAATCCGTATTATGGTTAGCCCTGAGGCAATTAAGGATGATAAAGTGACGATCTTGGCTCATGATATTCGTGAGAAGATCGAGTCCAATCTTGAATATCCTGGAAACATTAAGGTTACCGTTATTCGAGAATTGCGTGCAGTCGATTACGCAAAATAAACAAAAAGCTTGAGATCTAGCATCTCAAGCTTTTTGAATGAAAAAATCAGTTGAAAATTAGGCCGATTTTTGTTACACTAGATAGAAAGACATTGAAGGAGAAATCATGGCGGATCGTGGCTTATTAATCGTATTTTCTGGCCCTTCGGGGGTTGGAAAAGGAACGGTTAGACGAGAAATTTTTGAAAACTCGGACAATCAGTTTCAGTATTCTGTATCGATGACGACGCGTGCACAACGTCCAGGTGAAGTGGATGGTGTCGACTATTTTTTCCGTACACGTGAAGAATTTGAAGATTTGATCCGTCAAGGGCAAATGTTGGAGTACGCTGAGTACGTTGGAAATTACTATGGGACTCCTTTAACCTATGTGAATGAAACCTTGGACAAGGGAATCGATGTATTCCTTGAAATTGAAGTTCAGGGTGCCCTTCAAGTAAAGAAGAAAGTTCCAGATGCAGTTTTTATTTTCCTAACTCCGCCTGATTTGGATGAATTGCAAGATCGATTAGTGGGTCGCGGGACAGATAGTGCAGAAGTCATTGCGCAACGGATTGAAAAAGCAAAAGAAGAAATCGCCATGATGCGTGAATATGACTATGCCATTGTGAACGACGAGGTTCCTCTTGCTGCAGAGCGTGTCAAACGTGTGATCGAAGCAGAGCATTTCCGTGTAGACCGTGTCATTGGCCATTATCTGGATATGTTACCAAAAACACAAACTATTGTGAAGAGATAAATAATTAGAAATTAGGTATAGGAATATGATGTTAAAACCTTCTATTGATACGTTGCTTGACAAAGTACCATCAAAATATTCATTGGTCATTCTTGAGGCAAAACGGGCCCACGAATTGGAAAGTGGTGCAGTGCCAACTCAAGAATTCCAATCAGTTAAATCAACATTACAAGCGCTTGAAGAAATCGAGTCTGGGAACGTAGTTGTTCACCCGGATCCAGAAGCAAAACGTGAAGCGCTTCGTCGTCGGATTGAAGCAGAGCGGATTCGCAAAGAAGAAGAAGAGCGCAAAATTAAGGAACAAATTGCCAAAGAAAAAGAAGATGGTGAAAAAATTTAAGGTTGGGGCTTCTCAATCTTATTTTTTGCTATTTAAAGGGTTCCGTGATAAAGTAAAGCTCATATGATAGAGGCTGGAGGTGAAAAAGTGATAGCAAAAGTCATCGTAGATGTCCCATTGATGCAGACAGATAAACCCTATTCGTATCAGATTCCATCAGAATTTGAGGATATGGTAGAGGCAGGTATGCGAGTTCATGTCCCCTTTGGTAAAGGGAATCGCCTCATTCAAGGGATTGTGGTAGATGTTTTAGAAGAGGCAGACACAAGCGAGGAATTAAAAGCAATTGTGGAGGTCTTGGATTACACTCCGGTCTTAAATCAAGAGCAGTTCTGGTTGGCAGATCAATTACGAAAAAGTGTTTTTTCATATAAGATTACGATTTTAAAAACCATGCTTCCTTCTCTCCTCAATTCAAGTTATGATAAGATTTTGTATCCTCAACCTTCTTTAGATCCCACTCTCAAAGTGAAACTTTTTGGTGAAAAAAATGAAGTTTCTTTTTCTTCTCTAGATGCGGCCGATCAAGCCCAAGTGATGCGGTTGGTCAGAAAAGGAGATTTGCTACTTGAATACAAGGCCAAGGATAAGAAACAAATTAAAACAGAAAAACGGTATCGCGTTAACCTGGAAGGATTAAAAGAACTTCAACCATCAGAGAGAGCTAAAAAAAGGCTCGCATTGAAAGAGCGCCTGTTACTAGAGCAAGGGGAGCAACCCTTAGCAGGATTGTATCAGGAATTTTCACGAGAAGTAGTGGCTTATTTTATTGATCAGGGTGTTTTAGAAATAACAGAACGAGAAGTGAATCGGGCGGCTGCATATTATGAAGGCAAAGAACAGACCCAGGCTCTGCTTTTAAATTCAGAGCAAGCAAAAGCTGTCGAAACAGTAGTTTCTCAAATTGGGAAAACATCAAAGCCTTTTTTATTAGAGGGTGTGACTGGAAGTGGGAAAACAGAAGTTTATCTGCAGATTATTCAGGAAGTTCTAAATAAGGGAAAAACAGCTATCATGTTGGTCCCTGAAATCTCCCTGACACCACAGATGACAGACCGTTTTATCTCGCGTTTTGGTCAGGAAGTAGCCATTCTACACTCGGGCTTATCAAATGGTGAGAAGTATGATCAATGGCGGAAAGTTGAACGTGGGGAGGCTAAGGTAGTCGTTGGAGCGCGCTCAGCAATCTTTGCTCCTTTAAAAAACATCGGAGCCATCATCATTGATGAGGAGCACGAGGCATCCTATAAACAAGATAGTAATCCGCGCTACCACGCAAGGGAAGTCGCGGTCCTAAGGGCTCAGTACAATCAAGCAGTTTTGCTTCTTGGATCTGCTACACCAAGTTTAGAATCGCGAGCTCGTGCAACAAAAGGGGTTTATGAATTAATTCGTCTAACCCAGCGGGCCAATCCGGCAGCCAAAATTCCAGAAGTTAAAGTCGTTGATTTCCGTGATTATATTGGCCAAAATGAAGCTGGTAATTTCACTCCGGTTCTAGTGGAAGCTATTGCTGATCGCTTGCAGAAAAAAGAGCAGGTTGTCTTGATGTTGAACCGCCGTGGTTATTCCAGCTTTGTCATGTGTCGCGAGTGTGGAACTGTAGATACTTGTCCCAATTGTGACATCTCACTGACCCTCCACATGGATACTAAAACCATGAACTGTCATTATTGTGGCTATAGTAAAGCGATTCCTCGACACTGTCCAAATTGCCAAAGTCCTTCTATTCGTTATTACGGGACAGGAACGCAAAAAGCCTATGATGAATTACAAGAGATCTTTCCTGAAGCTAAAATTCTGCGCATGGATGTGGATACCACCCGAAAAAAAGGGAGCCACGCAGCAATATTAGATGCTTTCGGGAATGGAGAAGCGGATATTTTGTTAGGGACGCAAATGATTGCGAAGGGGTTGGATTTTCCAAATGTGACCTTAGTGGGTGTCTTGAATGCGGATACTTCTTTAAATTTACCGGATTATCGATCCTCTGAGAGAACCTTTCAACTCTTGACTCAGGTGGCAGGAAGGGCCGGACGAGCAGAGAAAGAAGGAGAGGTTATCATTCAAAGCTATAACCCCAATCATTATGCGATTCGATTTGCCAAAGACCAAGATTATGAAGGTTTTTTTGCCTATGAAATGCAGATTCGCCGGCAGTTAGGCTATACGCCTTATTACTTCACAGTTGGGTTAACCCTATCCCATAAGAGTGAGGAAATTGTGATGGAGAAGTCACATCAGGTCATGGAAATTCTCCGATCTGGCTTATCTGATCAGGTCCAAATCTTAGGACCAACACCTAAACCAATTGCACGCACACATAATTTGTATCATTATCAAATCATTGTGAAATATCGTTTCGAAGAAGGCATGACTCAGGTCTTGAATCAAATCTTAGAATTTACACAAGAAAGAGGCAACCAAGATCTACGTGTCAGTATTGATAATGAACCTCAAAGTTTTATGTAAGGAAGAAAGAAATGACAAAATTAATTTTTATGGGAACGCCTGATTTTTCAGCGACGGTTTTAAAGGGATTGTTAGCAGATTCGCGCTATGAAATTTTGGCAGTTGTGACGCAACCAGACCGTAAAGTAGGTCGCAAAAAAGAGATTCGAATGACCCCGGTGAAGCAGGTAGCTTTAGAACATCAACTACCAGTTCTTCAGCCGGAGAAATTATCGGGTAGTCCAGAAATGGAAACTCTCTTATCACTAGATGCAGATGGAATTGTGACCGCTGCTTTTGGACAATTTTTACCGACAAAATTGTTGGAGAACTTTCAGTTTGCGGTGAATGTCCACGCGTCTTTATTACCTAAATATAGAGGTGGAGCTCCCATTCACTATGCCCTGATCAATGGTGACGAAGAAGCTGGGGTTACAATTATGGAAATGGTCAAGGAAATGGATGCCGGAGACATGATTGCAGCTCGTTCTCTCCCAATTTTAGATGAGGACAATGTGGGAACTTTGTTTGAAAAATTGGCAGTCCTTGGACGTGACTTACTCCTAGATACTTTGCCAGCTTACCTGGCAGGGGAGATCAAGCCATGTCCACAAGATCCAAGTTTGGTCACATTTTCACCGAATATTTTACCGGAAGAAGAGGTTTTGGACTGGACCAAAACCAATCGCCAAGTCTTTAACCAGATTCGGGGAATGAATCCTTGGCCGGTCGCTCATACGTTATTAAATGGTCAACGCTTCAAAGTCTATGAAGCAGAACTATGCGAAGGAAATGGAAATCCAGGAGAAGTGATTGCTTTGACCAAAAAAGAGTTGCTGGTCGCTGCAGGAGAAGGCGCATTGTCCCTTAAAGTTGTGCAGCCAGCAGGAAAACCAAAAATGTCCATCACAGACTTTTTGAATGGCGCTGGCCGTCAATTGAAAGTAGGAGATCACTTTGGAAGTTAAACAAATGAATGCGCGTGAACAGATCGTTCGAGTGCTAGAAGAGGTTTTTGAGCAGGGAGCTTATTCTAATATTGCCCTAAATCAAGCGCTAGAACACTCTCAACTTTCAGATAAAGATAGAAGCTTTGTTACGGAAGTTGTATACGGTACTGTAGCACGGAAGATAACGCTCGAGTGGTATCTCGCCCACGTAATTGAAGACCGGACGAAATTAGATCCTTGGCTCTATTATCTTTTGATGATGAGTTTGTATCAACTTGTCTATTTAGACCGAATTCCCGATCATGCCATCGTCAATGAAGCTGTCCGGATAGCAAAACGTCGTAAAGAAGGCAGTGAGAAGTTTGTCAATGCTATTCTTAGAAAGCTCCTCCGCGAGGGACTACCAGCTATTGATACGATCAAGCGAAAGAACAAACGTTATTCGGTAGAGTATTCCCTACCCGTATGGTTGGTCAAAGCATTGATCGAAGAATACGGTGAAGAACGTGCTGGCGCTATTTTTAAGAGTCTCTATCAACGTAATAAATCCAGTATTCGTGTGATTAATCTAGACGAAAAAGAAGAGTTAGCGCAGCTACTCGAAGCAACCTCCTCTCTACTTGCTCCCTCTGCTCTCGTGAAAGAACAGGGACATTTTGCAGCGCATTCCTTGTTCAAAGAAGGGCACATTACTATTCAAGACGAGTCCAGTCAATTGGTGGCACCGGCTTTGGATTTGCAAGGAGATGAGTGGGTTTTAGATGCCTGTGCGGCGCCAGGTGGAAAGACGACTCACCTGGCTTCTTATCTCACAACTGGGAAAGTCACAGCCTTGGATCTCTATGACCATAAGCTCAAATTGATTCAAGAAAATGCTAATCGGCTCCATGTTGCGGACAAAATTTTGACAAAGAAGTTAGATGCGACAAAAGTCTTTGAAACATTTGGACCTGATGCTTTCGATAAAATTTTGGTGGATGCGCCTTGTTCAGGGATTGGTTTGATCCGGAGAAAGCCTGATATCAAGTACAATAAAGAGAGTGCAGATTTTGTATCTTTACAAGCTATTCAATTGGCCATTCTGGATAGTGTTTGTCAAAGTGTGCGTAAAGGTGGTATAATAGTGTACAGTACGTGTACAATTATGGGTAAAGAGAATTTTGAAGTGGTGGACCAATTTTTGAAAAACCATCCAAATTTCGAACAAGTCCCATTGGATCACGAAAGAAAAGATATTCTTAAAAATGATTGTATCCTTATTACACCCGAATTATATGGAAGCGACGGCTTCTTTATCAGTCGTTTTAAGAGAATCTCATAATATCAGGAGGAAACTGACAGTATGGATATTACGATCTTAACCGATGTAGGTCAAAGACGGACAAATAACCAAGACTATGCAAATCAATATAAAAACAAGGCAGGAAAATCTATGGTTTTACTTGCTGATGGTATGGGAGGACACCGTGCCGGAAATATTGCTAGTGAAATGGCAGTCACAGACCTAGGTGCGGCTTGGGTTTCTTCTGAGATCGAGACGGTTAATCAAGTACGGGAATGGTTTGCAGAACATTTAGAAGCTGTGAACCGTCGGATCCATTTAGCTGGGCAAGATGATGAGCACAAAGGAATGGGAACGACACTGGAAGCTTTGGCTTTTGTAGAAGGACAAGTGATTTATGCCCATGTTGGAGATTCGCGGATTGGCCTCATTCGTCAGGGCGAATACCAGCAGTTGACCAGTGATCATTCTCTTGTAAATGCTCTTTTGCGAGCAGGTCAAATCACAGAGGAAGAAGCAGCCCATCATCCTCAACGTAACATCATCACTCAGTCCATTGGCCAAAAAGATGAGTTGGAGCCGGATTATGGTTTGGTGACGGTTGAAGCAGATGATTATATTTTGATCAATAGTGACGGTTTAACTAATATGATTGGCCCGGATGAAATCAGAGATATTGTCTTGAGTGATGTTTCACTGGAAGAAAAAGCTCAAACCTTGATTCGTTTTGCCAATAATGCTGGAGGCTTGGATAATATCACTGTTGTACTGCTCCACTTTACTGAGGAGGACGCAGCATGATTCAAATCGGCAAAATTTTTGCCGGGCGATATAAAATCATCCAACAAATTGGACGCGGCGGGATGGCAGATGTTTATCTTGCGCGTGATTTGATTTTAGATGGGGAAGAAGTTGCAGTCAAGGTACTGCGTACGAATTACCAGACGGATCCCATTGCAGTTGCGCGTTTTCAGCGTGAAGCAAAGGCGATGGCAGAGCTGGACCATCCAAATATCGTTCGGATTACAGATATTGGCGAAGAAGAAGGACAACAATACCTTGCAATGGAATATGTTGCAGGTTTAGACTTGAAACGCTATATCAAAGAAAATGCTCCTTTATCAAATGAAGAAGCTGTTCGTTTGATGGGGCAGATCCTTCTAGCTATGCGTCTTGCCCATACGCGTGGCATTATCCATAGAGATTTAAAACCACAGAATGTCCTCTTGACACCAGATGGAACAGCAAAAGTTTCAGACTTTGGGATTGCAGTGGCCTTTGCAGAGACTAGTTTGACCCAGACCAACTCGATGTTGGGGTCGGTTCATTATTTGTCCCCTGAGCAGGCGCGTGGTTCAAAAGCTACGGTGCAAAGTGACATCTACGCTATGGGAATCATTTTCTATGAGATGTTGACAGGACACATTCCTTATGATGGAGATAGTGCAGTCACAATTGCTTTGCAGCATTTTCAAAAGCCACTCCCATCTATTCGTGAAGAAAATAAGAATGTTCCACAAGCTTTAGAAAATGTAGTGATCAAAGCGACAGCTAAAAAACTGACGGATCGCTATAAATCAGTGGCAGAGATGTATGTGGATCTTTCAAGTTGCTTGTCCTATGAGAGAAGAAATGAGAAAAAACTGGTTTTTGAAGACCAAGCGAAAGCTGATACAAAGACTCTTCCAAAAGTGAGTCCAACTCCAAAAACGGCTCCTGTTCCAATCTCTGAAGTACGCAGTGAAATCAGTTCAGTAGATCCTAATCGACCATTATCTGATCAGCAGACCATGGCGCCAAGTAAAAAGCCAAGAAGACGCTTGCGGGCGCGCTACAAGGTCTTGTTTGTTGCCATTGCCCTAGTTCTTGCAGCCTTTACTTTCTTGTTGTATATGAGCCCAGCCAATAAAACAGTTCCAGATGTTTCCGGCAAAACCATTGCCGAGGCTAGAGCGGTTATTGAGGGACAAGACCTTCAAGTCGGTGAAGAGAAAGAAGAGTACAGTGATTCGGTTGCAGAAGGCTACGTCATTCGAACCAATCCAAATGCAGGGGCCCAAAAGAAAGAACAAAGTCGAATTGATTTGATTGTTTCAAAAGGACCAAACAGCTTTGAAATGCCAAATTACGTGGGTGAAACACGGGCAAAAGCAGAAGAAGATTTGAAAAATACTTATAAAGTATCAAGCAAAATGATCACGATTGAAGAAGTTGAGACCTTCGATTATGCTGCAGGGACAGTTCTTGAACAAACTCCAGCTCCAGGAGAGCAATATTCTCTGAATTCAAAAACTAAGATTGTTTTGAAAGTAGCGAAAGAAACGACTTCAATTGAAATGCCAAACTATGTTGGATCAACTTATGATTTTGCTAGAAGTAATTTGATTGAGATCTATGGTATTAAAGAAGCCAATATCGAATTAAGAAAAACAGAACATCTCCCTGATGGGGTAGTTGTTTCTGCCGGTCAAATTGTCAGTCAAACTCCAGAAGTTTCGAGTACGGTGGATATTAACCGAACACGAATTGTTTTGACTGTATATGAGCCTAAAGTGACAGCTTCTTCAAGTACGAAAGCCTCATCAAGTTCTGATACATCTAGTTCATCCTCTGGTGAACGATCAGATACAGAAAGTTCAAGCAGTAGTGCAACTAGTGGAGATTAATAAATCAGTCTAAGACTCAGATGGATTTCTGGGTCTTTTTGATTGTCTGCTATTATCCACCCACAGACGGAAGTCAAATGAGGAAAAATTTGATAAAATAGGAAAAGATGAGGTAGACTATGTGGAAAATACAAATTTTTATTTTCGTTGAAGCCGTTTTGTTAACATTAGCAGCGATCACCATTTTATCAATCGATTTTTCCAGATTTGTTGTCTTGATGGTTCTCTTTTTGCTCCTTTTGTATTACTATTTTGGCAAACAAAAAGCGAATTTTCTATTAATCGCGCTGAGTGTGCTCTTGTTTTTTATCGTGATGCTGAATCCTTTTGTGATTGCAGCCATTTTATTTGCGGTGGTTTATGGTTTATTGATTGCTTACCCTTATATGTATAAGGAAAATGAAGCAGTTGTGTTTGATGTTGAAGAGGATACGAAAATTCGTCAGGAAAAAACTCGATGGATTGGTGATTTACAACATTTTTCAAAGCAAAGTCGAGGGTATCGAGATCTGAATGTGATCCGAGTTTTTGGGAATGACACCCTCCATTTAGAGGAGGTAGCCATTTGCAATTGGGACAATGTAGTGATCATTCGGAAAGGGTTTGGAAATACAAAAATTATCTTACCGATTGATTTGGAATTGCATTTACAAATTAACACCTTGTATGGAGATCTGAAGTTTTTGGATCTTCCTGTCCGTAAAATGAGGAATGAAACCATAGATATTGAAACGGCACATTATCGGAGATCGCACCGTTCTGTAAAAATTGTGTTAGTTGGTATTGTTGGGGATGTTGAGGTGTTTCGCGCATGAAGAAATTAGACTATCTCCTATTGTATTTCTATTCCCTAATGGTGGTTGCGGTCATTTGTCATACCATTTTCCATTTTGTTGGTTTTCAGTGGGGCAAACTTCTCTCAGATCTTTCCTTGCTTCAATCATTCCTATTTTTGATTTTTAGTCTGACGCTTGCATTGACGGCTTTGGTTATCTTAATTATTAAAATCACGCAATTTGTAACAGTTCATGCAGTACAACAAAAGGTAGAAGCGATCCTGACTGCTTCACAGCGAAAAGAAATTGCCCCCAAAGAATTGAATCAACAGTTAGATTTATTGGACAGCAAATTGCTTCGACTAGAAGAAAATTTACAAAAAAGTGAAAATCGTGTGATGCGAAATGAGGAAGAAATTGTGGAAATCGAGCGTAAGAGAATTGCGCGTGATCTACATGACACGGTTAGTCAAGAGTTGTTTGCAGCCAATATGATTTTATCTGGAGTGGCAGCACAGGCCCTTGAGTTAGAGAAAAGTCAGATCCAGCAGCAACTAAATGGTGTGTCAGATATTCTAGGGACAGCCCAAAATGATTTACGCGTCTTGCTCTTACATCTTCGTCCTACAGAATTGGAAGGAAAAAGTTTGGTAGAAGGGATGGAGATGATTTTTAGAGAATTGAAGGAAAAGAGTAACCTAACAGTTGTCTTCCATCATAATGACGTGAGCATTCCAAAAGATATGGAAGAACATCTATTTCGAATCGTCCAAGAAATTGTCAGCAATACCTTGAAACATGCTAGAGCTCAACAAATGGATGTCTTTTTGCATCAGGAAGGAAAACAACTTCATTTACGGATGGTGGATGATGGAATCGGCTTTGAGCAGGAAAAATTGGAACGATTGAGTTATGGGTTGAAAAATATTCAAGAACGTGTAGAAGACATGGCGGGGACCATTAAAATAAGAACGAGTCCTCAAAAGGGAGTGGCTGTAGATATTCGTGTTCCCCTCCTTGTAAAAGATAAAAATGAAAAGGAAACTGTATGAAAGTATTATTAGTAGATGATCATGAAATGGTCCGATTGGGATTGAAAAGCTTTTTGTCCATGCAAACCGATATTGAGAAAGTCTTAGAGGCGAAAAATGGGCAAGAAGGGGTGGAGTTGGCGCTGAAAGAAAGACCAGACGTCATCATCATGGATATTGTGATGCCAGAGCTAAATGGAATCGATGCGACTCTAGCCATCCTAAAAGAGTGGCCGGAAGCTAAAATTGTCATTTTGACGTCTTATTTAGATAACGAAAAGATTTACCCTGTCTTAGATGCCGGTGCAAAAGGATATATTTTAAAGACCTCGTCAGCAACTGAGATCTTACAGGCTGTCAGAAAGGTTGCAAAGGGAGAATTTGCAATTGAGACAGAAGTTAGTCAAAAAGTTGAGTCACGAAAGAACCATGCTGAATTGCATGATGATTTGACAGCTAGAGAACGAGATATTCTGGCTTTATTGACGAAAGGATATGAAAATCAACGAATAGCAGATGAACTCTTCATTTCTTTAAAAACAGTGAAGACCCATGTCTCCAACATCTTATCCAAATTAGAAGTCAGTGATCGGACGCAAGCAGTCGTCTATGCCTTCCGACACCATCTGGTGAATCAAGAAGATTTTTAAAGGGAAACATGCTATAATAGAGCATGATCATAAGGGGGAGACAAGTGGACGCAAAATTACGTTATAAAGCCAAAAAAGTTAAAATCGTCTTTTTTGATATTGATGATACATTACGTGCAAAAGAAACTGGATTGATCCCAGAATCTGTCAAAGAAGTCTTTCATCAGTTGAAAGAAAAAGGAATCCGAACAGGGATTGCAACCGGCAGAGGGATTTTTGGGGTTGTTCCTGAAATCATGGACTTAAAGCCGGATTTTCTGGTAACCTTAAACGGTGCCTATATAGAAGATACAAAAGGAACTGTGATCTACCAATCACCAATCAATGAAGCAATCGTTTCTTCTTTTGTAGATTGGGCCAAAAAATCTGAGATTGATTATGGGTTAGTGGCTAGTCATCAAGCTGCCCTGTCTAATCGGACACCCTTGATCAGTGATGCTATTGACATCATTTATCCCAACTTACCTGTAGATCCAGATCTGCATCTGAAAGAACCTATTTTCCAAATGTGGACCTTTGATGAACAGGATAGTGAGCTAGAGTTGCCCCCTTCTTTGCAAGAGGATTTGCGCCTAGTTTCGTGGCATCCCCATTCGTCAGATGTTGTTCGCTTTGAAGCTTCAAAAGCTTCAGGAGTTTCTCATCTTGTAAATCATTTGGGCTTGAAGCCAGAGAATGTTTTAGTATTTGGGGATGGATTAAATGATCTAGAACTGTTTGATTATGCTGGAATTAGTATCGCAATGGGAAAATCTGCTCCAGAGTTACAAGAAAAAGCTGATTATATCACTAAGAATTTAGAAGAAGATGGCATATTCTATGCCTTAGAGGAGTTAAATATGGTTGAAAAAGAATTGACATTACCACAGTTAGAACTTGCTACGGTTGACGGTCCTGTCGCTGTGATCAAAACCAATCACGGTGAGATGAACATTCAATTGTTCCCGGATCAAGCACCAAAAACAGTTGCAAACTTTGTAGCTCTTGCTAAGTCCGGCTATTATGATGGTGTCATTTTCCATCGGATTATTAAAGATTTTATGATCCAAGGGGGAGATCCAACAGGTACAGGTATGGGTGGCGAATCCATCTATGGGGAGAGCTTCGAAGACGAATTTTCAAAAGAATTGTACAATATTCGCGGAGCCCTTTCAATGGCAAATGCTGGACCAAACACAAATGGCAGCCAATTCTTTATTGTACAAAATCAACATCTTCCATATTCGAAAAAGGAATTGGTCCGCGGTGGCTGGCCTGAAAAAATTGCTGAAATCTATACGACAGAAGGGGGAACTCCTCACCTAGATCAACGCCATACCGTATTTGGACAATTGATGGATGAAGCTTCTTTTGCTGTGTTGGATGAGATCGCGGCTGTTGAGACCGGGATGATGGATAAGCCAGTAGAAGATGTCGTGATTGAAACCATCGAGATTGAGGACTAATATGAAAATTGGAGATAAGTTAGAAGGGACCATTACAGGCATTCAACCTTATGGTGCCTTTGTCGAACTAGAGTCGGGTGTCACAGGCTTGATTCATATCTCAGAGATTAGAAGTGGTTATGTAAGTAATATTCATGATATTCTTTCAATTGGAGAAAAAGTCTTTGTCCAAGTCATCGATGTTGATGAATATTCTAAGAAAGCTAGCCTCTCTCTGAGAACACTAGAAGAAACACCACAACGAAGTATTCGACACCATCGTTTTTCAAATGACCGCCACAAGAGTGGTTTTGCACCCTTAGCTCAACAGATGCCGACCTGGGTCAAAGAAGGAAAGGTATTCTTTAGCAAACAAGAAAAAAAATAAAAACTTCGATAGGTTGATGAAACCTACCGAAGTTTTTTTAATATAGAGAATTATTCAAATTCGTAAAGGGTAGTAGAAAGGTAACGTTCTCCATTATCTGGTGCAAGAGCAAGAACTTTTTTACCGCTACCCAATTCTTTTGCGACTTCAATAGCAGCATAGATAGCAGCTGCGCTTGAGATTCCGACTAAGAATCCTTCAGCTCCACCGATAGCGCGTGCAAGTTCGAAAGCTTCTTCTGAAGATACGCGACGAACACCATCATATGCATTAGTGTCTAAAGTATTTGGGATAAAGCCTGCTGAAATCCCTTGGATTTTATGTGGTCCAGGTTTTTCACCAGAAAGGACTGCAGATTCATTGGCCTCAACGGCATAGACTTTGACAGCAGGATTATTCTTTTTCAAAGTATGAGAAATACCAGAAACAGTACCACCAGTACCAACACCTGCGACAAAAGCATCTAAACCATCTTTTCCAAAGGCATCAACGATTTCTTGTCCTGTTGTTCTTTCATGTACCTCTGGGTTAGCAGGGTTTTCAAATTGAAGAGGAAGGAAGCCATTTCTTTCTGCAGCGATTGCTTCAGCTTTAGCGATAGCGCCTTTCATTCCTTCACTTCCAGGAGTCAAAACGAGTTCAGCTCCATAGGCTTGGATGATTTTACGACGTTCCACACTCATGGTTTCAGGCATGACAATCACAACTTTGTAGCCTTTAGCTGCGCCAACCCATGACAAACCAATCCCTGTGTTCCCACTAGTTGCTTCGACAATGGTATCACCTGGTTTGATCAAGCCATCCGCTTCAGCTTTTTCAATCATGCTCAAAGCAATCCGGTCTTTGACAGATGATCCAGGATTGAAGGCTTCGAGTTTGACATAGACATCTGCAGCTCCTTCAGGAACAAGACGATTCAATTTGACAATCGGAGTGTTCCCAATCAATTCTGTAATATTTTCATAAATAGCCATAATATACCTCAGTTCTAGGTTTTCTTGATACTAACAAGTATAGTCTCTTGCGAGAAGAATGTAAAATATAGAAATTTTATGGGTGTGATAAAAAAAAACTATCGTTGCCGATAGCTTCTTTGATTATTTTTCTACAGAAAGTAGGGGTACTTCAACCTCACGAATTCCGTGATCCTCAATAATGACTTTGCCATTGTAAAATTCGACTAAAGCTGCTGTGATAGAGTTTGTGTTTTCTTTATCCACAAAAATCGTTGTCATTACCTGATCTGTAAACATCGGATCTTGTTCCGCCAATTGATGGTCTTTTAAGAAATTAGCAAATTCTTGGTATTGGGAGTAAGAAAGTGTGATCCCAAGAACCACTTGCTCTTTGATTTCTACCAGTCCAATCTCTCGAACTGCTTGTGCAACACTTCCAGCATAAGCACGAATCAGACCGCCAGCGCCTAATTTAATACCTCCAAAATAGCGGGTCACCACGACGCAACTATTAGTGATGCGATGATTCTCCAAAACACCTAACATCGGTACCCCAGCTGTTCCACTAGGCTCTCCATCGTCACTGGTTCGTTTGATATCACTTTGTTCTCCAATGATGAAAGCAGAGCAGTTATGTGTAGCCTTATAGTGTTCCTTTTTGATGGCATTGATAAAATCTCTGGCTTCCTCTTCAGAGGAGACTCGCTTGACATGACAAATGAATTTTGATTTTTTGATTTCTTCTTGAACAGTACCGTTCTCTTTAAATGTAACATATTCCATATTCTTATTTTACAAAAAAAGAATGATTTTCTCCAACTTTTGCGAATTAATAAGTATGAAGATAGAAGATTCTTATGGAAGACTCTTAACGGAGAGTCAAATGACAAATGATCTAAAAGAAATTGCCTACGAACTTCCAGCTATAGAAAAACAGAATGGAAGGTACCAATGCTTTCGATGTGGCAGTTTGATTGATCAAAAACTGTGGAAGTTAAGTGAAGAGGTACTGTATTGTAGAGCCTGTATCCAATTGGGAAGGATCCGGAGTGATCAAAAACTTTATGCTATTGCACAGCAAGACTTTGAAGGACAAGAGGTGCTAAACTGGAAAGGAACCTTGACTTCCTATCAACAAGAGGTATCTGAAGGGCTTATCCAAGCAGTTAAAGCAGGGAAACATGCCCTGGTTCATGCTGTGACAGGCGCCGGGAAAACGGAAATGATGTACCAGGTTGTAGCAACAGCGATCAAGTCAGGAAAAGCAGTCTGTATTGCCACCCCAAGAATCGATGTCTGTATAGAATTGTACGGAAGGATGGAGGAAGATTTTTCCTGCCCCATCTCTTTACTTCATGGAGAATCGGAACCCTATTTTAGAACCCCCTTGGTGATCGTTACAACCCATCAATTGCTAAAGTTTTATCAGGCCTTTGATCTCCTTATTATAGATGAAGTAGATGCGTTTCCCTATGTGGACAATCCAATCTTATATAAAGCAGCTCAGAATGCAATAAAAAAAGAGGGAAATACCCTTTATTTAACCGCAACCTCTACAGATGAGTTAGATAAAAGGGTCAAGAAAAAAGAAATCATTCGTTATAGTCTTCCAAGAAGATTTCATGGGAACCCACTAGTGGTCCCTGAAATAAAATGGGTGCCGAAAATTAGAGAAAAAATAGAAAAAGGAAGAATCCCTTACCAACTATTGCAACTGATCAAGAAACAAAGACAGACTCACTACCCATTGTTAATCTTTGTATCTGAGATAGAATTAGGACAACAATTTACTGAGAACTTAAAAAAATACTTTCCAAAAGAAACAGTAGGTTTTGTATCCTCACAGACAACAGACCGCCTACGAATGGTAGAAGAGTTTAGAAACAGAGCCATAACCATGCTAGTCTCGACAACAATTTTAGAAAGAGGAGTGACCTTTCCGTTTGTAGATGTCTTTGTTTTAGAAAGTAATCATAAATTATTTACTAAAAGTACCCTCGTACAAATTTCAGGAAGGGTCGGTCGAAGTAAAGAAAGACCAACAGGTAAACTACTTTTTCTATCAGATGGCATAACACGAGAAATGAAGAAAGCGGTTAAGGAAATAAAGGAAATGAATCAGGAGGCTGGATTTTGAAAGAATGTCTGCTTTGTACGAAAGAGTTGAAAACTGGTGAACATTTCACAGACCTTATTTTTATGAATCAACAAGAAGAATGGATTTGTAAAGAATGCAAAGAAGACTTCGAACAAATTTGCGAAATCCATTGTCCTAGATGTTATAAAGATAAGGAGGAGAAAGTATGTAAAGATTGCGAATACTGGATACAAAAGGGGAATATGGTCGAACATGAAGCATTATATAGATATAATGCAGCAATGAAGGACTATTTCAAGCGATATAAATTTGAAGGAGATCGTTTATTAGGAATGGTATTTGCATATGACATCAAAAAAGCCTTGAAAAAGTATAAAAGCTATACGATAATACCGACTCCAATCAGCCACGAAAAAAAGAAGGAGAGAGGATTCAATCAAGTCTCGACTATACTAGATTTTGCAGAGATAAAATACAACAGTCTATTCCAAAAAGAAGACACTTTAGCTCAATCAAAAAAAACAAGAGAAGAAAGATTAAAAACCTCTCAACACTTTCAATTAAAAGGAGAAGTTTCAAAAAAGCAGAAATATCTTATATTCGATGATATCTACACAACGGGCAAAACAATCGAATTAATGAAGCGCCTACTAATTGAAAAAGGTGTGAAAGAAATAAAGACATTTTCAATCGCAAGGTAAAAAAAGATTTGCAAAAAGTTTATGAAAGCGTTATAATATACATATAAATAAAAACATAATGTTTAGAAAGTAGGTACTAATATGATTAAATATAGTATCCGTGGTGAAAACCTAGAAGTAACAGAAGCCATTCGCGACTATGTCGTTTCTAAACTCGAAAAGATTGAAAAATATTTTCAGGCAGATCAAGAGCTAGACGCTCGAGTAAACTTAAAAGTTTACCGTGAAAAGACCGCAAAAGTAGAAGTAACCATTCCGCTTGGATCTATCACACTGCGCGCAGAAGATGTCTCTCAAGATATGTACGGTTCAATTGATCTAGTTGTAGATAAAATTGAACGTCAAATTCGTAAGAATAAAACAAAAATCGAAAAGAAAAATCGTATTAAATCTGGTGCAGGTAAATTGTTTACCGATGCAGTTGTAGAAGAAGCAGCAACCACAGAAAAAGTTGTTCGCTCAAAAACAATTGATCTAGAACCAATGGATTTAGATGAAGCGATCCTTCAAATGGATCTATTAGCACACGATTTCTTCATTTATCGTGATGCAGAGGATAACACAACAAATGTGATCTACCGTAGAGAAGATGGAGACATCGGTCTATTGGAAGTAAAAGAATAGAGATCAAAAAAAGAGATTGAAAACATCAAATAAATTATAGAAGAATCAGGAGCATCTGTGCTCCTGATTTTTTATATAACTTAAAAACTTTCAAAAAAATAAATTTTTTTGAGAAAAAGTGTTGACAGTAAGGGTAGGTCATGATATACTAATATAGTTGTCGCGCGAGAGCGACAAAGACCTTTGAAAACTGAACAA
>NZ_JACLQU010000008.1 GCF_016648855.1 Streptococcus parasanguinis | reverse complement strand
CCGAACACAGCAGTTAAGCCCTAGAACGCCGGAAGTAGTTGGGGGTTGCCCCCTGTGAGATAAGGTAGTCGCTTAGCAAGAGATTGAGCCTAGTAGATACTAGGCTCATTTGGGAGTTTAGCTCAGCTGGGAGAGCATCTGCCTTACAAGCAGAGGGTCAGCGGTTCGATCCCGTTAACTCCCATAGGTCCCGTAGTGTAGCGGTTATCACGTCGCCCTGTCACGGCGAAGATCGCGGGTTCGATTCCCGTCGGGACCGTTAAGATAATGAAAATTATTTTAAGACTCGTTAGCTCAGTTGGTAGAGCAATTGACTTTTAATCAATGGGTCACTGGTTCGAGCCCAGTACGGGTCATATTTTGCGGGTTTGGCGGAATTGGCAGACGCACCAGATTTAGGATCTGGCGCTTTACGGCGTGGGGGTTCAAGTCCCTTAACCCGCATAAGAGAATAATAATGAGCCGGCTTAGCTCAGTTGGTAGAGCATCTGATTTGTAATCAGAGGGTCGCGTGTTCAAGTCATGTAGCCGGCATTTTTTTATATAAAGAAAGCAATGCGAACGTAGTTCAGTGGTAGAACACCACCTTGCCAAGGTGGGGGTCGCGGGTTCGAATCCCGTCGTTCGCTTGAGGAGGCCGGGGTGGCGGAACTGGCAGACGCACAGGACTTAAAATCCTGCGATTGGTAACGATCGTACCGGTTCGATTCCGGTCCTCGGCATAGATTTAGGTTGGAGAAGAAGCACCCTTAGCTCAACTGGATAGAGTACCTGACTACGAATCAGGCGGTTAGAGGTTCGACTCCTCTAGGGTGCATGGTCGCAAGGCTATGTAGTAATTGAATAGGAACGAGCACCCTTAGCTCAACTGGATAGAGTACCTGACTACGAATCAGGCGGTTAGAGGTTCGACTCCTCTAGGGTGCATAAAGCGGTAGCTTTAGATCGGGAAGTAGCTCAGCTTGGTAGAGTACTTGGTTTGGGACCAAGGTGTCGCAGGTTCGAATCCTGTCTTCCCGATAGTGTATCGAAAAAGTCTAATGGTTGTCATTAGACTTTTTTTGTAGTTATTTTTTTATTAATTTACAAGAAAAAAGAGCTTGCGCTCTTTCCAACTTTATTTATTTCGCAGTTCAACATAACGGTTATACCAAATTTTGATATATTCCTCAGAAAAAGGACCTTTGTTTTGGTTTATCCAATCTACTAGAACCTTAACATTTTCCTTTAAAATATAGTCGATGTCATCTGAATAGTGCATTTTTTCTTTGTGCTGCTCGTATTCTTCAACATCTAACAATTTTTTTTCACCATTGGTAAAGACCTTGACATCGAGATCATAGTCGATATATTTTAAGGCTTCTTGGTCAATGTGAAAAGGACTTGCTAGGTTACAGTAGTAAGACACACCATTGTCACGGATCATGGCGATGATGTTAAACCAATATTTTTTATGGAAATAAACGATCGCTGGTTCACGCGTGATCCAACGTCTACCATCACTTTCAGTAACAAGTGTATGATCATTTACTCCAATAATTGCATTTTCGGTTATCTTTAATACCATGGTGTCACGCCATGTTCGGTGTAAACTGCCATCATGTTTATAACTTTGAATTGTAATAAAGTCGCCTTCTTTAGGTAGTTTCATAACTTACCAACTTTCTACAATCTAAGTATATCCTCTATATTGTATCATATTTTTTCAAATTTTTTCTTATTTTTCTATTTAATTTTCAATTTGGTTTATGAATCTAAGTATTCTCTAATGGCTGATGTTATATCACTATAATCGTAGCCTTTTCTGGCTAGTGCCTGAGTCAAGCGTTGTTTGAGGTCATAGCCTTCATATTTTTTACTGTATTTACGGTATTGTTTTTCTAACTCTTTTAGGATGAGCTCATTGGTTGTTTCTTCATCTGCTTCTAGTTCAAGATTTTGTAAAGCTATTTGAGCTTGGTTGTACGCAAAGCCTTTTGAAATGAGTGCTTGGATGATTTTCGTTTCAATGGCTTTTAACGGATATTTTCCTTGGTATTTTTTTACGAGTTTTATTGCGGTACGGTCGATCACTTCTGAGAAATCATAGTCTGCAAGAATTTCTTGAAGGATAGATTTTGGGATCCCTTTTTGTTGAATTTTTTGTTGTAATAAGGCAGGGCCCTTATCGCCACTGAGAAGGTTGGCCTCTATCAGGTTTCTTGCATATTGACGATCATCTAACCACTTGTCTTCTTTTAGGTGTTGGACAACTTTATCAATAATGCCACTATCAATCTCATATTTTGTCAGGTAGTCTCGGACTTCTTTTGTTGTTCGAGCTTTAAAAGAAAGATGGTAAAGGGCCAGGTTTTTACCATAGGAGTATTGAGCAAACTCTTGGATTTCTTTTAGTTCCTCTTCACTGATTTCTTTATCTTTGGAAAGAAAATATTTGACGATGGTGTCTTCTGTAATATAAAGTTTTTGATCATTGTCTAATTCCAGGAGGTAGAGTCTTTTTTTCTTTTCTAGTTTTGTAATTTTCATGTTTTTATTATACCGAAAAATGTGTTAAGATAGGGATATGAACGTTAAAGTAAAACAAAAAATTCCTTTGAAAATTAAACGAATGGGAATTAACGGTGAAGGGATTGGCTTTTATAAAAAAACACTTGTCTTTGTGCCAGGCGCTTTGAAGGGAGAAGATATCTTCTGCCAAATTACAAGTGTCAAGAAAAATTTTGCGGAAGCCAAACTCTTATCTGTGAATAAGGCGTCTAAGTATCGGGTGACACCCATGTGTGATATCTATGAGACCTGTGGGGGCTGTCAAATCATGCATTTGAAGTATGACAAGCAGTTGGAGTTTAAGACAGATTTATTGCAACAGGCCTTGAAAAAGTTCTCACCTGAAGGCTTTGAACAGTATGCTATTCGGCCGACAATCGGAATGCAGGAGCCTCTTTACTATCGGGCCAAATTGCAATTTCAAACAAGGAAATTCAAGGGCCAGGTCAAGGCGGGACTCTATGCTCAAAATTCACATTATTTGGTGGAATTAAAAGATTGTTTGGTTCAAGATCCGGTTATTCAAGCGATTGCCAATGATCTAACGGATTTATTGACCTATTATCAGATTCCGATTGCTGATGAGCGTAAAGAACTGGGTGTCAGAACCATGATGGTTCGACGGGCGCGGAAGTCTGGTCAAGTTCAGATCATTGTGGTCACTAGTCGTCAGATTAACATAAATAATTTGGTGCAAGACTTGGTCACGAAACACCCTGAGATTGTCACAGTTGCTGTTAACAAAAATACGTCTCGATCCAGTGAAATCTATGGCGAACAAACGCAGATTATTTGGGGAGAAGAGGCCATTTTGGAAGGTGTTTTGGATTATGAATTCTCCCTTTCTCCTCGAGCTTTTTACCAGTTGAATCCGGAACAAACTGAAGTATTGTATAGTGAAGCGGTTAAGGCTCTAGATGTTTCTCCAGAGGATCACCTGATTGATGCCTATTGTGGGGTTGGAACGATTGGCTTTGCTTTTGCTAATAGAGTGAAAAGTGTTCGGGGGATGGATATTATTCCTGAAGCGATTGAGGATGCCAAATACAATGCTAAACGGATGGGATTTGAGAATACCCACTATGAGGCTGGTACAGCAGAAGAGATCATTCCTCGCTGGTACCAAGAAGGCTATCGGGCTAATGCTGTGATCGTGGATCCACCTCGTACGGGCTTGGGGACAAAATTAATCGAGACCTTGTTGCACTATGCACCTGAAAAGATGGTCTATGTCTCTTGTAATGTCTCTACTTTGGCACGGGATCTAGTGGCTTTGACGAAGGTTTATCAGGTTGAATACATTCAATCAGTGGACATGTTCCCCCATACTGCAAGGACAGAAGCAGTTGTGAAATTAGTGAAGAAGTGAAAGAAGAAGAATGGATATTTGGGAAAAACTTTATCTTGAGGCGAAAGCTCTCTATGCGCCTCAAGAGGTTTCAGATTTTGTCTATGCTCGACATGTGGTTGCTGCTGTTGAGGCTGCAGATGGTCAGATTTTTACGGGCTTTTGTATGGAAGGAACCTGTGGCGTCTTTCATTTATGTGCCGAACGAGCAGCCCTCTTCAACATGTATCAACAATCAGGACAAACCAAGGTCAAGCGCATTATTGCTTTTCGAGACAAACCTCCTTATGGAGAAGGTTCTGGGATGCCTTGTGGGGCCTGTCGTGAATTTCTCCTTGAGCTAGATGCTGAGAATCGTCATCTAGAATTTATGGTGGATTATGAGAGTCGTAAGACCATTACTTTAGGTGAATTGATGCCTCTTTGGTGGGGAGAAGAACGGGCTCGTCAAAGAGAAAATAAAGGGAATGAGTAGAGGAAATAAATAAATGGACAATGTTATTGATGTATCGATTCCAGTTGCTCAAGTTATTGATCAACATCCGGAGGTATTGGATTTGTTGGTGGAGTTGGGCTTTAAACCCTTAGCCAATCCGATCATGCGAAATACAGTTGGGCGCAAGGTTTCCTTAAAACAAGGATCAAAATTAGAAGGTACTCCTATGGAGAAGATTGTGCGAACACTAGAGGCCAATGGCTATGAAGTAGTGGGGCTAGACTAATGAGTGATGAACGAATTCATGTCTTAAGAGACATCTTATTAGATCTGCATCATGGAGCTTCTCCTGAGTCGGTCCAAGAGCGCTTTGATGCGACCTTTAGCGGGGTGTCTGCGATTGAGATTTCCCTCATGGAGCATGAGCTGATGAACTCCGATGCAGGCATCACCTTTGAGGATGTCATGGAGCTGTGCGATGTCCATGCTAATCTCTTTAAGAATGCGGTACAAGGGGTCGAAGTGGCAGATACAGACCATCCAGGCCATCCTGTTCAAATCTTTAAACAGGAGAACTTAGCCCTTCGTGCAGCTATGATGCGGGTACGCCGCTTGCTAGACAATTATGAGACGACTGAGGATCCTGAGATGATTCAGGAGATTCATAAGGGTTTGTTACGTCAGCTGGGCTTGGTGGGTCAATTTGACCGGCATTACCGTCGCAAGGAAGAATTGATGTTTCCCATTATGGAGCGCTATGGGCATGATTCTCCTCCTAAAGTCATGTGGGGAGTGGATGACCAGATTCGAGAACTCTTTGCGAAAGCTTTGGATGTGGCCAAGAAACTACCAGATTCTGCCATTTCAGAAGTCAAAGAGCGCTTTGAAGCCTTTGCCCAAGAGTTTGAGGCTATGATCTTCAAGGAAGAGTCCATCCTCTTGATGATTTTATTGGAGGCCTTTACTCAGGATGATTGGCTCTCCATCGCGGAAGAAAGCGAGGCTTATGGTTATGCTATTATCATTCCGAGTGAGAAATGGGTGCCGAAACGTGTGGACTTCAAGGAAGAAGGTGCAATAGAGACAGAAGGTTCAGATGAAGCCCTTCCTTCTTCAAATGGAAGCGAGCAACGTCAGGTCATTGAGATTCCTGAGGGACAACTGACCATTACCTTCAGGCCTAAGAAAAAGGAAGAGAGTTTCGATCGCCAACAGCAACAAGCTTTTGGGCATGGCTTTCTCTCTGTGGAGCAGGCCAACTTGATCTTGAACCATCTGCCGATGGAGATCACCTTTGTCAATAAGGATGATATTTTCCAATATTACAATGATGCAGCGCCTTTTGAGGAAATGATCTTCAAACGGACGCCGTCGCAGGTAGGACGCAATGTCGAATTGTGTCACCCTCCGAAATACTTGGAGAAGGTCAAAGCCATCATGCAGGGGCTTCGAGAAGGGAAAAAAGACAAGTACGAAATGTGGTTCAAATCAGAATCACGTGGGAAATTTATCCATGTCACCTATGCAGCCGTGCGTGATGAAGCTGGAGACTTTCAAGGTGTCTTGGAATATGTTCAGGACATTCAACCCTATCGGGAGATCGATAGTGAATTTTATAGAGGATTGGAGTAAGAATGAGCTACGAAAAAGAATTTATGAAAGAATTTGAGGCTTGGATCAAGACCCAGGTCATGATCAATGAAATGGCTCTCGAAGAAAGTAAGAAGGTTTTTGATGAAGACCAGGATGAACGAGCTAAAATCGCTATGATTCGCTATGAAAGCCGTTTGGACGCTTATCAGTTCTTGCAAGGGAAGTTCGAAAATTTCCATGCTGGAAAAGGATTTCATGATTTACCAGATGGCCTCTTTGGTGAAAGAAAATATTAAAAACACCTTATTGAAGGCGTTTTACTAGCTAGATTTACCTGAAAATTGAGCAATGACTTGATTTTTTAGGGGATTGTGATACAATAAAAAAGTTGAAATGACATCAACGGATTTTTGAATGGAATGATAGTGATGAAACCTTGTTGCCTTAGGAATTGATCACTGAATTTAGGAGGAAAAATGGCAAAGAAGAACGTAAACCGTGCGAAACAATACAAACATCAAAATAGACATCTTTTGAAAAAAGCTGTCGCAACTGTAACTGCAGCTGTGAAAGAAACACCTAAAAAGGTTGAGAAAGCTACAAAAGCAGTGGCGAAAGAAGTGAAACAAGCGGCTTCTTCAGTGGAAGAATTTGCTGCAAGTTTGGAAGGTGTGGCACTTGATCGTGCGCAAACATTCTATGATGAAGGTATTCGCTCTGTTGCGGACTTCGCAAACTGGACAGAAAAAGAGTTGTTGGCCCTTAAAGGAATCGGCCCAGCTACAATCAAGAAATTGAAAGAACTAGGCGTTAAATTTAAATAATCGCTTTTATGATTTCTTGCTATTTCCAGGAAAACTTGCTAAAATGAACCTGTTAGAGGTGTTTTGAGTCCCACATTTTACAGAAAGTGGCGGTGCTGAGAAGTCCACAAATGTGTCAAAACTGGTTGCTAATGGATGAAAATGAAATAAACAAAGTTGCGGGCATTGCCCGAAATTGGGTGGTACCGCGGATCAAAACATTCGTCCCTGTCAGATTGATGACAGGGGCGATTTTTTTGTTGCAGCCTAGCCAAAGGAGCTTGTCATGAAACAATCTTTTAACACCAGTAAACTCTACTATGGTTTTCCGATCTTCATCTTGGGGTATCAGGACCAGAACTTTGGGCACAATATCACGACCTGCAGTTCCTCTTATAGCCTGGGAGATTGGCTGGTCATCGGGGTTGGTAGTGAGGAAAATGCGGCTAACCAGATTAAGCATTATCAACAGTTCACTGTGAACATCCCTGATGAAAACTTTATGCTTGAGATGGAGCAGGCTGGGTTTATCAGCCATCGGGAGAAGTTGGAACACCTAGGGCTAGACTACGAGATTTCTGAACGGACTCAGGCTCCGATTTTGGAGGCTTGTCCAGTCGTTTTGGATTGCCAGGTAGATCGGATTGTCGAGGAAGATGGCATCTGCCATATCTTTGCTAAGATTCTTGAGCGACTGGCTGATCCAGAGCTCTTAGATGACAAGGGGCATTTTAAAAATGACCGTTTTGCGCCGACTTACTTTATGGGGGACGGCCATCAGCGTGTTTACCGTTATCTAGATGACCGAGTCGATCCCATGGGGTGCTTTATCAAGAAAGCGAGGAAGAAGAATGACAAGAGCTGAACTGCCAGAACGAATCGAAACGGATCGTCTGGTCTTACGAGTCCGAACAGTGGCTGATGCAGAGGACATCCATGCTTACGCTAGTCTTCCAGAAGTCTCTTACCCAGCAGGTTTTCCACCCGTCAAGACCTTGGAAGACGAGATCTATTATCTAGAGCATATCCTTCCCGATCGCAATCAAAAAGAAAATCTTCCAGCTGGTTACGGCATTGTGGTCAAAGGAACCGATAAAATCATTGGCTCTGTTGACTTCAACCATCGCTACGAAGATGATGTGCTGGAAATTGGCTATACCTTGCATCCAGACTATTGGGGGCGAAGCTATGTACCCGAAGCAGCGTGTGCCTTGATTAACCTGGCTTTTAAAGAACTGGGGCTTCATAAGATTGAGCTGTCTTGCTTTGGTTACAACCTTCAAAGTCAACGAGTCGCTGAGAAACTTGGCTTCATCCTTGAAGCTCGCATAAGAGACCGCAAAGATGCTCAAGGCAACCGCTGTGATGATTTGAGATATGGCTTGCTGAAGAGTGAGTGGGAAACTCAAGATCAACATTAAAAATAGAAATAACTAGAAAGGACACACACATGTCTAAAGAACTTTCACCTAAATACAATCCAGCCGAGGTTGAGGCTGGTCGTTACCAAAAATGGCTTGACGAAGATGTTTTCAAGCCTTCAGGCGATAAAAAGGCTAAACCATACTCTATCGTTATTCCACCACCAAACGTGACTGGTAAACTCCACCTTGGTCACGCTTGGGATACAACTTTACAGGATATCATCATCCGTCAAAAACGCATGCAAGGTTTCGATACGCTTTGGCTTCCAGGTATGGACCACGCAGGTATTGCTACTCAAGCTAAGGTTGAGGAGCGCTTGCGTGGCGAAGGCATCAGCCGTTATGACCTCGGTCGTGAAAAATTCCTTGATAAAGTCTGGGAATGGAAAGACGAATATGCCACTACTATCAAGGAACAATGGGGCAAGATGGGGCTCTCTGTAGACTACTCTCGCGAACGATTCACTCTTGACGAAGGTTTGTCAAAAGCCGTGCGCAAGGTCTTTGTGGACCTTTACAAGAAGGGCTGGATCTACCGCGGTGAATTTATCATCAACTGGGATCCAAAAGCCCGTACAGCCCTTTCTGATATCGAGGTTATTCACAAGGATGTCGAAGGTGCCTTCTACCACATGAACTACATGTTGGAAGACGGTTCACGTGCCCTTGAAGTAGCAACAACTCGTCCTGAAACGATGTTTGGGGATACTGCTGTAGCGGTTAACCCAAATGATGACCGTTATAAAGACTTGATTGGTCAAAATGTTATCTTGCCAATCTTGAACAAGCCAATCCCAATCGTAGGGGACGAACACGCAGACCCTGAGTTTGGTACTGGTGTGGTGAAGATCACTCCTGCCCACGACCCTAATGACTTCTTGGTTGGTCAACGTCATAATCTTCCGCAAGTGAACGTTATGAACGATGATGGTACCATGAATGAATTGGCTGGTGAATTCAATGGCATGGACCGCTTTGAAGCTCGTAAGGCTGTTATCAAGAAGTTAGAAGAAATTGGTGCCCTTGTTAAGATTGAGAAGATGACCCACTCAGTTGGTCACTCAGAGCGTACAGGGGTTATGGTTGAGCCACGTTTGTCTACACAATGGTTTGTGAAGATGGATCAATTGGCGAAAAATGCCATTGCCAACCAAGACACAGATGATAAGGTTGAATTTTACCCACCTCGTTTCAACGATACCTTCCTTCAATGGATGGAAAATGTCCACGACTGGGTGATCTCTCGTCAGCTCTGGTGGGGTCACCAAATCCCAGCTTGGTACAATGCTGAAGGTGAAATGTACGTTGGCGAAGAAGCGCCAGAAGGTGACGGATGGAAACAAGACGAAGATGTCTTGGATACTTGGTTTAGTTCAGCCCTTTGGCCATTCTCAACTATGGGTTGGCCGGATATCGACTCAGAAGATTTCAAACGTTACTTCCCAACTTCAACCTTGGTAACAGGTTACGATATCATCTTCTTCTGGGTGTCTCGTATGATCTTCCAATCATTGGAATTCACAGGACGCCAACCATTTAAGAATGTTCTTATCCACGGTTTGATCCGTGACGAGCAAGGACGCAAGATGTCTAAATCTCTCGGTAACGGGATTGACCCAATGGATGTTATCGAGAAATATGGTGCGGATGCCCTTCGTTGGTTCCTTTCAAACGGTTCTGCACCAGGGCAAGACGTGCGCTTCTCTTATGAGAAAATGGATGCATCATGGAACTTCATTAACAAGATTTGGAACATCTCTCGTTACATCCTCATGAACAATGAAGGTTTGACCCTGGATGTGGCGCGTGAAAATGTGGCTAAAGTGGCTGCTGGTCAAGCAGGTAACGTGACAGACCGCTGGATTCTCCATAACCTTAACGAAACGATTGGAAAAGTCACTGAAAACTTTGATAAGTTTGAATTTGGTGTGGCTGGTCACATCCTCTACAACTTCATCTGGGATGAGTTTGCGGACTGGTATGTTGAGTTGACTAAGGAAGTGCTTTACAGCGACAATGAGGACGAAAAAGTCATCACTCGTTCAGTTCTTCTTTATACGTTGGACCAAATCTTGCGTCTCCTTCATCCAATCATGCCATTCGTGACTGAAGAAATTTACGGCCAAATCTCTGAAGGAACGATCGTGACTGCGGAATACCCAGTGGTTCGTCCAGAATTTGAAAATGAAGAAGCAGCAGCTGGTGTAGAAGCTCTTAAAGATGTGATTCGTTCAGTACGTAACTCACGTGCAGAAGTGAACGTAGCGCCAAGTAAGCCAATCACTATCTTGATCAAGACAAGCGACATTAAGCTCGATGCCTTCTTCAATGATAATGTCAACTACATCAAACGCTTCACAAACCCAGAACACTTGGAAATTGCAGCAGATGTAGAGGTACCTGATTTGGTTATGTCAAGCATCATCACAGGGGCAGAAATCTACTTGCCACTTGCTGACCTTCTCAATGTCGAAGAAGAATTGGCTCGTCTTGAAAAAGAATTAGCCAAATGGCAAAAAGAACTGGATATGGTCGGTAAGAAGCTCTCTAACGAACGCTTCGTAGCCAATGCCAAACCAGAAGTCGTCCAAAAAGAACGCGACAAACAAGCCGACTACCAAGCTAAATATGATGCGACCGTTGCACGTATTGATGAGATGAAGAAGTTGGTTAAATAAACACAGAAACACGGCGGGATGCCGTGTTTTTTGTATGATTCTGTAAGAGAAAAAGTTTAAGTAACCTATTTTTAGACCATTTTCCAGAAATAATCGATGATATAGGTCAGGCCGTAGGTGTAGATGACGAGGGTGATGGGTTTACAGAGGATGATGATGGTCATGTAGCGTTTGAAGGTCATATTGGTCAGACCTGCCAGCATACAGATGAAGTCGGCGGGACTAACCGGCCAGATCATCATGAAGATAAAGAAGCGATCGAACCGCTTGCCTTCATTGAGCCAGCCAATGTACTTGTCGTAGGTTTTCTGACTAACCATGGATTGGACGAACTTAGGTCCATACATTCTGGCTAGGTGGAAGATAATGGCACAGCCAATCACGATCCCGATGTAATTGTAGATGGTCCCGATAATATGGCCGTAGATGAAGACACCTGCTACAGATGTCAGGGCGCCAGGAATAATAGGGACCACTGTTTGAAGGATCTGAAGAAAGATAAAGAGCGGTGGCCCGAAGATTCCGGCTTGCAAAATAAAAGCTGACAAGGTTTCTTTGGATTGAAGGATGCCAGAAAAGTAGGCCCAGATACAAAAGGCCAAGGTCCCAAGAGCCCCAATGATGGACGACCAATTAATGATGTGCTGGAGAAGAGGGGATACCTCCCTCAATTTTTTTTCTTTTGTTATCATAACTCTTCCGCGTAGTTTTTTCTTCTACTATACCATTTTTTTGTCTATTTGTAAGCTCTGGTGATGGAGGTGATGAAAGCCTTAAAAGATGGTATAATGATGTAATTGAGGCTCGAATTAGCATCATAGATATTAGAGGAGGATGTAGTGGAAGAATATATAAATTTATACCATCAGAAATTATGGGAAATAGCTTTTACGAATGTACGAGATACTTTCGTCAATCAAAATACACTTTCCTGGGGGTTATTAATTTATTTCAGTTATGTCATGTTTGATCTATTAGCTGGGAATAAAAAACGTGTCCTGATTGTTACTTGTATTCCTTTTGTCTTATTCTTTCTTAGTATGGGTGCGGAGTATCTATACAGTTATGATAAAATCATGAATCCCAAATCAGATTATAACAATGAATGGAGTTTTGAAGGGTTAAAACGTGACACCGTTTTACCTATGATTGAGAATATTGATAAAATTCCCATAGCCAGTGTTGATGGAAAATTAAAAAGACAAGATATTATCCTATTTGCGGTATCTAATCCAACATATTATGATGCGTTGTTTGGAAAAGCATCCATGTTGCTATCAGGTCGACAGCAGGTTGGAAATGACTTTGTGATTGTTTTGGTTGGATATGAAGTGAAAGATGATAGTTGGCAATCTGTAGATATTCGTATTGCACCAAGTGTTGAAGAAAGTGATTTTCAGAAATTTTCTAAAGTGCTTCATATCGAAAGAGAAGAAAAAGTAGGTGCTACTAGTATTGTTAGCGACCTTCAATTCATATATTATAAGAATTCGCAGGAAGAAAAGAATGGAAAAAAGTCCAAATTGTGAATAAAACGGCTCTCCACTCTAACATTAGAACTTTCCTTTTTGGAAAGTTTTTTTGTCTAAAAAAGTAAGGAAGACCTTCTCCATTTGTTTATGAGTAGATCTCTCCTCTGAGATCAAGTCATCCGTGCTAAAAAGCCTATTTTATGCTATAATGGGGAGAATACGAATGTTTGGAGAAAAACGTGTCAATCGAAAATTACAAACCAGATTTTGCGGTGGAAGCAGCCTATGATCTCACCGTTGCAGACTTGAAAAAACAGGGTATCAAGGCGGTCCTTGTGGATTTGGATAATACCTTGATTGCTTGGAATAATCCGGATGGGACTCCTGAAATGCGCCAGTGGTTGCATGACCTTCGTGATGGAGGGATTCGGGTTATCGTGGTGTCTAATAATAGCCCCAAACGGGTCAAGCGCGCTGTTGAGAAATTTGATATTGACTATGAAGCCTGGTCGCTCAAGCCCTTTACTTTTGGGATTGATCGTGCCCTCAAACGTTTCCACTATGAGAAAAATGAAGTGGTCATGGTCGGAGATCAACTGATGACCGATATCCGGGCTGCCCATCGTGCAGGCATTCGTTCGATTTTGGTCAAGCCTTTGGTTGAGCATGACTCCATCAAGACGCAGATCAACCGGGCGCGTGAACGCCGTGTCATGAAGCAAATGGCCGAAAAATATGGTCCAATTGTATATAAAAAAGGAATTTAAGAATGGAAGAATTATTCTGTATTGGCTGTGGAGCCCCCATTCAGACAGAAAACAAAGAGGGGCTAGGCTATACTCCCCAATCAGCTCTTGAAAAGGGTTTGGAAACAGGCGAAGTTTATTGCCAACGCTGTTTCCGTCTGCGTCACTATAATGAAATCACAGATGTGCATCTGACGGATGATGATTTCCTAAAACTCCTTCACGAGGTAGGAGATAGTGATGCTCTCGTGGTCAATGTAGTGGATATTTTTGATTTTAATGGATCTGTTATCCCAGGCTTACCACGCTTTGTAGCAGGAAATGATGTTCTCTTGGTCGGAAACAAAAAAGACATCTTGCCCAAGTCTGTCAAGGATAGCAAGGTGACCCATTGGTTGATGGAGCGGGCCCACGAAGAAGGCATGCGTCCTGTCGATGTGGTCCTCACCTCTGCTCAAAACAAGAGTGCGATCAAGGACTTAATGGAAAAGATTGAACAGTACCGCAAGGGACGTGATGTCTATGTGGTGGGTGTGACCAACGTTGGGAAATCGACCCTCATCAATGCAATCATCCAAGAAATCACTGGAGACAAGGATATCATTACGACTTCTCGCTTCCCAGGGACGACACTGGACAAGATTGAAATCCCACTGGACGATGGATCCTACATCTACGATACACCAGGGATTATCCATCGCCACCAGATGGCTCATTACTTGACAGCAAAAAATCTCAAATATGTCAGCCCTAAAAAGGAAATCAAGCCTAAGACTTATCAGCTCAATCCAGAGCAAACCCTCTTTTTGGGTGGCTTGGGACGTTTTGACTTTATTAAGGGGGAAAAACAAGGTTTCACCGCCTTCTTTGACAACGAACTCAAGCTTCACAGAACCAAGCTAGAGGGCGCGACCGCCTTTTATGACAAGCATGTTGGTGGCTTGCTAACTCCACCTAATAGCAAAGAAAAAGAAGAGTTCCCACCCTTGGTTTCTCATGAGTTTACCATTAAGGACAAGACAGACCTGGTCATCTCAGGACTCGGCTGGCTCCGCGTCAATGGAGAAGCTAAAGTAGCTGTCTGGGCACCAAAAGGCGTTGCCGTCGTTACCCGCAAAGCTATTATTTAAAAAAACAGGAAAAAATATATCTGAAGAGCGAACAAAGTGAGCTCATAAAGAGATCGTTATTGCCGTGGTGTAGTTGCCAATCGTGAGATTGGCAAGGGCAAAATGGAGACCAAGGCTCCATTTTGAGGTGAGGAAATCCATTTTTCAAAGATGAGATCTTTGAAAAATTAGTTCCGGCCGTCCCCACCACTTAAAATAACAATCAAAAAAGGAAGTAAAAATATGACATTAACATCTAAACAACGGGCTTTCCTCAATAGCCAAGCCCACAGCCTCAAACCCATTATCCAAATCGGGAAGAATGGGCTCAATGACCAAATTAAAACCAGTGTGCGCCAAGCGCTTGATGCGCGCGAATTGATCAAGGTGACTCTTCTTCAAAATACGGATGAGAATATCCATGAAGTCGCAGAAATCTTGGAAGAAGAAATCGGTGTGGAAACGGTCCAAAAGATTGGTCGGATTCTCATCTTGTTTAAACAATCGAGCAAAAAAGAAAATCGTAAAATTTCAGCGAAGGTAAAAGAAATTTAAGACATCGAGGAGAGCAAACCTATGGCAATTGAACTATTGACTCCCTTTACCAAGGTAGAGTTAGAGCCAGAGATCAAAGACAAGAAACGCAAACAAGTTGGTATTTTGGGTGGAAATTTCAATCCGGTCCACAATGCCCATTTGGTCGTTGCGGATCAAGTGCGCCAACAATTAGGGTTAGATAAGGTGCTCTTGATGCCTGAGTATGAGCCGCCGCATGTCGATGCCAAGGGGACGATTGCAGAGCACCATCGCCTTAAGATGCTGGAATTAGCCATTGAAGGCATTGAAGGTCTGGAGATCGAGACGATTGAACTCGAGCGGAAAGGGATTTCCTATACCTACGACACCATGCTCTTGCTCAATGAACGGGATCCAGACACAGATTATTACTTCATTATTGGTGCAGATATGGTGGATTATTTACCCAAATGGCACCGCATCGATGAATTGGTGGAGATTGTGCAATTTGTCGGGGTCCAGCGACCACGCTATAAGGCAGGGACTTCTTATCCGGTGATCTGGGTGGACGTTCCTCTAATGGACATCTCCTCTAGTATGGTGCGTGATTTTGTAGCCAAGGGTCGGACGCCGAATTTTATGTTGCCAAAACCAGTCTTGGACTACATCAAGAAAGAAGGTTTGTATCAATGACCTATGAAAACTATCTCGGCTTTTCTCGTGAGGTCTTGCTTGAAAAAATGCGTCAAATCCTGCCAGAAAAGCGGCTTACTCACTGTTTAGGGGTTGAGAAGGCTGCGCGTGACTTGGCCAAACGCTATGGGGCTGATGAAGAGCAGGCTGGCCTAGCAGGTCTCTTACATGACTATGCCAAGAAATTATCAGATCAGAAATTTCTGGACTTGATCGATCGCTATGAGCTGGATCCAGCATTAAAAAACTGGGGCAACAATGTCTGGCATGGGATGGTCGGGATTTACAAGATCCAAGAAGACCTCGGACTGACAGATCCAGCCATTCTTCGCAGTATTGAGATTCACACCGTGGGGAGTGGACAGATGTCGACCTTAGACAAGATTGTCTATGTGGCAGATTACATTGAGCACAACCGGGCCTTTCCAGGGGTAGATCAGGCGCGCGACATTGCCCAAGTCTCCTTGGATCGTGCCGTGGCCTATGAGACGGCTCGCACAGTCGAACACCTGGCCCACCAAGGATTGCCCATTTATCCCCAAACCCTTGAAACCTATAACGCCTTTGTGAAGTATTTGAAAGAGGAGCAGTGAGTGAAGACAGCTTTTATCATTATTGATGTACAAAATATCTTAGTGGAAACAGGTTTTGAGACAGGAAAGCTCTTAGAGAAGATCGCTTATTTGCAAGATCAGGCTAGAAAAGAGCAGATTGAAATCATCTATATACAGCATATTGAAACGCCAGAGGCTTTAACTTCGGAAGATTGGCAATTATCGCCCCTGTTGAAGAGGCAGGCAGATGAGAAGGTATTTCAGAAGCGATACAATAGCATATTTAAAGAGACAGGATTAAAAGAATACTTGGATCAACAAGGGATTGAACAACTGGTCCTGTGTGGTATGCAGACAGAATATTGTGTCGATACATCCGTCAAAGTGGGGTTTGAATACGGTTATAAGTTGGTTATTCCAGAAGGAGCTGTCACAACCTTTGATGGAGAGGATATTCCGGCAGAAACGCTTAATGAATTTTATGAAAATATTTGGGCAGAACGTTTTGCGGATGTCTTAGATTACAAATCAATTTTTTAAGGAAAGAGGATTACATGAAAGAAAAAGAACTACTTGAACTAGTTGTCAAAGCAGCCGATGAAAAGCGTGCAGAAGACATTGTGGCTTTGGATGTTCAAAGCTTAACCAGCGTGACAGACTACTTTGTCATCGCAAGCTCTATGAATAGCCGTCAATTGGAGGCTATCGCTGAAAATATTCGCGAGAAGGTCGTTGAAGCTGGTGGCAATGCCAGCCACGTCGAAGGTGATTCAGCTGGAGGTTGGGTCCTTCTTGACTTAGGTGGTGTAGTGGTTCATGTCTTCTCAGAAGAAATGCGTGCCCACTATAACCTAGAAAAGCTATGGCACGAAGCAAGTGCTGTCGATCTTTCAGCAGCCCTAGCATAAGCAGGTAAACTCAGTTGGTAGCAACTGAGTTTTGTTGGTTAAATTGAAATTCTATGGAAAGAAAGGATGGGGCCTCGTGTTTGGTTAATTTGATAATTGAACACGAGCTAAAAGCTGTGAGAAAAAGAGTAACTTCCTTTGTATCTGATGATACGGCAGAAAGTTCCCTATTTTCTCTATGCTTTTAACGCTCCTTGTATCTTAGAAAGGATTTGAACCCGTCCTGTACTCCTCGGAAAATAGATAGCACTCCTTGGAGTTTAGCTCCATCGTCGTGCTCCTAATTTTCTATCGGATTACGGATGGACTTGGTATCATGAATATGGCGACTTATGAAACGTTTGCGGCGGTCTACGATGCGGTCATGGATGATAGTCTGTATGACTTATGGACGGATTTTTCCCTCCGTCATCTTCCTAAAAGTAAGGACCGGAAAAAATTACTGGAATTGGCTTGTGGGACAGGGATTCAGTCTGTTCGCTTTTCCAAAGCTGGTTTTGATGTGACAGGATTAGACCTGAGTGCGGATATGCTGAAAATTGCTGAAAAAAGAGCGGCTTCAGCCAAGCAGAAGATTGATTTTATCAAGGGCAATATGCTGGACCTGTCGCAAGCAGGCACTTATGATTTCGTGACCTGCTATTCCGATTCTATCTGCTACATGCAAGACGAGGTAGAAGTAGGGGATGTCTTCAAAGAAGTGTATAATGCCCTTAATGAAGATGGTGTTTTTATCTTTGATGTACATTCGACCTACCAGACAGATGAGGTATTCCCAGGATATTCTTACCACGAGAATGCGGAAGACTTTGCCATGCTCTGGGATACCTATGAGGATGCAGCCCCTCACTCGATCGTCCATGAGCTGACCTTCTTTGTCCAAGAAGAGGATGGCTCCTTTAGTCGCCACGATGAAGTTCATGAGGAACGCACTTATGAAGTTTTAACCTATGACATCTTATTGGAGCAGGCTGGCTTTAAATCTTTCAAATTGTATGCAGACTTTGAGGACAAAGCGCCAACAAAGACCAGCAAACGTTGGTTTTTTGTAGCACAGAAGTAGGATAGCATGACAGTTACAGGTATTATTGCAGAATTTAATCCCTTTCATAATGGACACAAGTACCTGCTGGAACAGGCAGAAGGGCTGAAGATTGTGCTCATGTCTGGGAATTTTGTCCAGCGTGGCGAACCTGCCATAGTTGACAAGTGGATTCGCGCGCAGATGGCTTTGGAAAATGGAGTGGACCTGGTGGTTGAGCTCCCCTTTCTCGTGGCTGTTCAGTCGGCTGATCATTTTGCCAAGGGAGCGGTAGAAATCTTGTCCCGTCTAGGAATCGACCAATTGACTTTTGGGACAGAAGAGGTCTTAGATTACCAAGCGATTGCGACTGTTTATTCGGAGAAAGAAGTGGAAATGGAAGCTTTCCTGCGAAGTCTTCCAGAAGATTTATCCTATCCACAAAAGACTCAAAAAATGTGGGAAACCTTTGCTGGAGTGGAGTTCACAGGAGCTACTCCCAATCATATCCTGGGTTTGGCCTATGCCAAGGCTTGTGCTGGGAAGGGAATTGCGCTCAAGGCTATCCAACGTCAAGGTGCAGGCTACCATTCAGAAGAAAAAGAGGTGGCCTATGCTTCTGCGACTAGTCTACGCCTACACAAGGAAGATCAAGACTTTGTCGCTAAATTCATGCCCAATAGCCAACTCTTTCAGTCGGCTCCACAGGTATCTTGGGAGTATTATGACCAACTGCTCCGTTATCAAATCCTAACCCATCCGGATTTGACACAGATTTTTCAAGTCAATGAAGAACTGGCCAATCGGATAAAAGATGCGGTTCGAAGTGCTAGTTCTGTGGAAGACCTGGTGGAGAAAGTCGCAACCAAGCGCTATACCAAAGCACGTGTGCGCCGCATCTTGACCTACATCTTGGTAGGGGCGATGGATCAAGCTCTTCCCTATGCCATTCATGTCTTAGGATTTTCCGCAAAGGGACAAGCTCATCTCAAAGGCTTGAAAAAATCAGTAGAAATCGTGACCCGAATCGGTAAGGAACCTTGGGACAGTTTGACCCAGCAAGCCGATCAGGTGTATCAACTAGGCCATCCCCAATTGCCAGAGCAGATCTGGGGGCGGGTGCCAGTGAGAGTGGAAGATCAATAAGAGGTGAATAGTCGAGCAACTCCAATTGGAAGGATACGCAAAAAACTCTTCCAAGTCTTGTGATTTATGATATAATATAAAAGATTGAAAATAATTTGAAAAAATTTAAGGAGAATCCTCATGGGACGTAAATGGGCCAATATTGTTGCCAAGAAAACTGCCAAAGATGGTGCCAACTCAAAAGTGTATGCTAAATTTGGTGTGGAGATCTATGTAGCTGCTAAAAAGGGTGAACCAGATCCAGAACTAAATACTGCTTTGAGATTCGTTATTGACCGTGCGAAACAAGCGCAAGTGCCAAAGCACGTGATTGATAAAGCGATCGATAAGGCAAAAGGAAACACTGACGAAACCTTTACAGAAGGACGTTACGAAGGATTTGGACCAAATGGTTCGATGTTGATCGTTGATACCTTGACGTCAAACGTCAACCGTACAGCTGCTAATGTCCGTGCTGCTTTTGGTAAAAACGGTGGGAACATGGGAGCTTCCGGTTCTGTATCTTACCTCTTTGACAACAAAGGTGTCATCGTATTTGCTGGTGATGATGCCGATGCGATCTTTGAACTTTTGCTTGAAGCAGATGTTGATGTAGATGATGTCGAAGCAGAAGAAGGAACGATCACAGTCTACACTGCTCCAACTGATCTTCACAAAGCGATCGTTGCTTTGCGTGAATCAGGTGTCGAAGAATTCCAAGTAACAGAATTGGAAATGATTCCTCAATCAGAAGTTGAGTTATCAGGTGAAGATTTGGAAACATTTGAAAAACTTTACAGCGTTCTTGAAGATGACGAGGACGTACAAAAAATCTACACCAACGTAGATGGATTCTAATCACTCATAAGGATTGTAGTGAATCCCATAAATCAAGAAAAAGGATAGCTTCTCAGATCAAGCTATCCTTTTTCTCTGTCTGATGAGGATCTATCTTTTGTAAGTGATGTCCTGTATAAGCGTAAATACGGGTCAGGGGTGATTGGGAGAGTGTGGAAACCTTGAAATAGAAATAATGGTCTCGATGATCCCGACTTTTAGTATGGTGAAGACGAAAGTAGTTTCGCTGGCCTGCTGCCATAGAGTGGAGAATATCGTCTTCTAAAAAGACGAGCGGCGTAGAAGTAGCGGCCCACTTGTAAAAGTCCATCTCAAATTGGTGGTAATTCTCCGAAAAATAATCAAATTGTAATTCGTGTTTAGTCTGAATAGGTTTCATAGGGTGTTTCCTCAGATTCAATAAAAATGATAGAGTCTACGAGGAGACGGTGGTAGTGGCCATCGCTTTTGAGAAGAAGCTCAGAAGCAGATAAGGTGTGAATCGAACCTGTGTAGGTAGCAAATTGATTCCCCTCTAAAGTTGTGATCGAGATCGTCGTTTGTTGTTGAAAGGCCTGCTCCAGGAGCTGGATCTGTTCAGCAAGTGGAAGAACCGTGAGCTGACTACGGTCAATTTCTTTTGTATGTAGGGCGGTTGTGTGCTCAGACAAAAAGAAGCCAGCCCATTTGGCCATGCCACGATCTTGAAATTCGCGGGCGGATTGATAAGGGAGATAAGAACGGTCGATCATGTTAATCCATCTAAGCCTCCTGCGGAATGTCCGCCTGTTAGTTTACTGCGTGCAATGGCGCGTGAGTTTTCTAGTAATGAGGAGCCTTTCTGAAGAGAGGTAAAGCCAAATTGGTCCCGAATGCGGTCAATGGTCTGCTGGAGTTTCTCCTCTTTTTCCAAGGCTACTGGGTCATCAAAGAGAGAAAAGAGTTGAAGAGACTCCTCGACAAGTTCTCCATAAAAAACACCAATCTGCCGAATGGCGCCTCCTTCGTACTTGGAGAGAAAGAGCCGCAGAACCGTATCGGATAAAACCTTGGTGGATTGGGTGGGCTCAATCTTTTGCTGACAATGAATGGACGGAAGCCCCTCGATTTTGGAGTAGGAGGCATGAATGGAGACCAGTTGGGTCTTCTTTTTTTTCCGTCGCAAGCGAATAGCCACCTGTTCAGCCATCTCCCGAAATACCAGTTCAATATCAGCTTGTAGATGGTAGTCATAGGGCAAGATTTGAGAGTTGCCAATGCCTCGTGATTTCGGACGATAAGGCTTGTGGACATTGCTTTCATCAATGCCATGAGAATGAAACCACAGTTGAAGGCCCATGACTCCGAATTCTTTCTTTAAGAGATCTGGGTGAGCCTGGGCCAGTTCAGCAATCGACGTGATCCCGATTTTTTGCAATCGCTTTTCAGTCCGACGTCCAATGCCCCAAAAATCAGTAAGCTGGGGCAGTTTCCAGACCTTACTTTCTACATCTTCATAAGACCAATTGGAGCGCATATTTCGGCAATGCTTGGCTTCATTGTCCAAGGCTAGCTTGGCAAGAAGGGGATTGGCATTGCTGAGGCCGATGGTAGAGTAGATTCCAGTTTCCTGCCAGATCCTTTTTTGGATTCTGGCAGAAAGGAGATCCAATTTTTCCTTTCGAGAGAGGGAGAGATCTGGAATAAAATAATTTAAGGAAGAGGTCAGATCGATAAAGCCTTCGTCAATCGAGTAAGGGAAAATATCATCTGGTGCCGCAAATTCCTGAAAGACTTTTTGAATCTCCATATTGACCTGAATATAGGCATTCATCCGTGGAGGTACAATCAGGGTTCTCTTGGCCCAGGATTCAATGGATGCAATAAAGGCTGGATCTGTGGGCAATCCTTGCTTTTTAGCGACGTAGCTATTAAATTTTCTGGTTTTGAGGTCAAAAGGTAGGTCGTAGCTACGGCTGACATTTTTCTTGCCAAAGACTTGTTTGAAAACGGGAGAGCTCGCCAAAATTAGGCCAGCTGAATTGTCGCTCCGACTCATGACGCAAAGAGAAGTCGTCAAGGGATTGAGCCCTAGACGGACACATTCACAACTGGCATAAAAACTTTTCATATCCACAAAAGCAATATCAGAATGAGGCTCACGTGAATAATCAAATAGCATATTTAAACCTCTAGTGGAAGAAAATGCCCGACCACAATGCCGACGATTTTGGGCTCGTCTTCATAGGGAGCAAATAAATCGTCGTAATCAGGGTTGATGGATTCTAAGCGCAAACCTTCCGCTTCCCGATAGACTTTCTTGATGTAGGTTTTTCCATTCCAGATGAGGGCGTAGACAGCCCCATCATAGTCAAAGCCAGTCTGCTTCATGAGGGCAACAGAGCCGTTGGGATAGAGAGGTTCCATCGAATCACCTGATACCCAAGAAGCGAAATCGTGCTGGATCTCTTGGTCAAAATAGACAGTTTCATAGTCCGTTTCGTTGTCATAAAAGGTGTGTCCCAAACCAGCTGCAAGCTCAACCGAAAGAACCTTATAAGCTGTCAAGGAAACAACTTTTTGCTGCTGTTCGAATAACTGGCTGGCCAACTGGTCGACTTTCTTTTGATGAGGTGGGGTTAATAAAGGGTAGGTGTAGAGTGCGGAGTCTTTGTTAATAAAGTAGTCCTCTTTAACGGAGAGGCGCTTGGCCAACCTCCTGAGATTTTTTTCGTGCGGCTCCGCTAAGCCATTCTCCCAACTGGAGTAAGTCTTGCGAGAAATCTTGAGATCCTCGTAGACATCTGCTTGGGTCAAGCCTTTTTCCAGGCGTCTTTCTTTTAGTTTTTTTGCATCAAACATGTCGCTTCTCCTACGTAACGTTTTAAAGGTTACATATAGTTTATCAAAAATGAATCCTTTTTGCAAGAGAAAAATTCAGTTGAAAACGAATGAAAAGACTTGATTTTGATTGAAAAAGGAGTATAATCAATTCTAAAATGTCTATAAATGAGGAACTATATGAAAAAAAGTTTTATCCACCAACAAAAAGAAATTTCGTTTGTTAAAACGACGTTTACGCAGTATTTAAAAGATAAATTGGATATCATTGAAGTCCAAGGGCCAATTTTGAGTAAGGTCGGAGACGGGATGCAGGATAACCTTTCTGGGATTGAACATCCGGTATCTGTAAAGGTCCTTCAAATTCCTGATGAGACTTATGAAGTCGTGCATTCACTCGCAAAATGGAAACGCCATACCTTGGCCCGTTTTGGTTTTGGCGAAGGAGAAGGTCTCTTTGTCCATATGAAGGCTCTTCGTCCAGATGAAGATTCGCTAGACGCTATCCACTCTGTTTATGTAGACCAATGGGACTGGGAAAAAGTCATCCCAAATGGTCAACGCAACATTGCCTACCTCAAAGAAACGGTTGAAAAAATCTACAAGGCCATTCGTTTAACAGAACTAGCAGTAGAAGCGCGCTATGATATTGAGTCAGTTCTTCCAAAACAAATTACCTTCGTTCACACAGAAGAATTGGTGGAACGCTATCCAGATTTAACTCCAAAAGAGCGTGAAAATGCCATTGCCAAAGAATTCGGAGCCGTTTTCTTGATCGGTATTGGTGGAGAGCTTGCAGATGGTAAACCACACGATGGACGTGCACCTGACTACGATGACTGGACAACAGAGTCTGAAAATGGCTACAAGGGATTAAATGGCGATATCCTCGTCTGGAATGACGTTCTAGGTTCAGCCTTTGAGTTGTCTTCAATGGGGATCCGTGTTGATGAAGATACGCTTCGCCGTCAAGTTGCGATCACAGGGGACGAGGATCGTCTCCAATTAGAGTGGCACAAGGCCTTGTTAAATGGTCTTTTCCCACTTACGATTGGTGGAGGGATCGGACAATCTCGTTTGGCTATGTTCTTGCTTCGTAAGAAACATATCGGTGAAGTCCAAACCAGTGTCTGGCCTCAATCTGTCCGCGATGAATATGAAAATATCCTATAAGTAAAGAAAGAGAGTGGAACAGAAATCGGTAATTCGTTAGAATTCGATTTCGTCATCCCACCTCCGCACAGTTGAGTAGGGCTGTAAAAGCTGATGAAATCAGCGTAGTAGAGCCCACTCAACCACTGCGTCTTACTCGACAATCCAAAAATAATTGAGAGGCTAGGACTTTTGTCCCAGCCTCTTTTAATTGTCGCTTGACCATATCAAATCGCAATTTTCTGATTTTTTTTGGTATAATGGTCCCTATGAAAATAGTATCTGGAACCTATGGGGGACGCCCCCTCAAAACACTTGAAGGAAAAACAACCAGGCCGACTTCTGATAAGGTCAGAGGGGCCATGTTCAATATGATTGGTCCTTACTTTGATGGTGGAAGAGTGCTGGATCTCTATGCAGGAAGCGGTGGGCTCTCTATCGAAGCCGTTTCTCGAGGCATGTCAGAGGCCGTTCTAGTGGAAAGAGATCGTAGAGCGCAGGAGATTGTAGCAGCCAATATTGCCATGACCAAGGAAAAGGAACGGTTTCAACTGCTAAAAATGGAGGCCAAGCAGGCCTTAGGGCTTTTAACGGGCACCTTTGACTTAGTTTTCTTGGATCCTCCTTATGCTAAGGAAGAGATTGTTCGCGATATCGAAACCTTGTGCGAGCGTCAACTCTTGTCAGAGGACGTCATGATTGTGTGCGAAACCGATAAACACGTAGAACTTCCTGAGGAAATCGGACAAGTGGGAATCTGGAAAGAAAAAATCTATGGAATTAGTAAGGTAACAGTATATGTCAGATAGAAGTGGATTGTTTACAGGATCGTTTGATCCGATTACCATTGGGCATGTGCAATTGATCGAGCGAGCTAGTCGCTTGTTTGACCGTGTCTATGTCGGAATTTTTTATAATCCGGAAAAAGTCGGACTCTTTTCCATTGAACAGCGCGTGCGCATGGTAGAAGGGGCCTTGGCTCATTTGGAAAATGTTGAAATTGTGACGTCAACTCAAGAGTTGGCTGTGACAGTGGCGCGCAATCTTGGGGTTATCACTTTGATCCGGGGCTTGCGCAATGCGCAGGATCTGGTATACGAAGCTAATATGGATTATTTTAATCACCAGTTAGCGCCTGAATTGGAGACGGTTTATCTCTACGCTCAGCCTCCTTACCAGGCCATTAGTTCGACGCGTATTCGAGAGTTGCTGGCTTTTCAGCAGGATATCTCACCGTATGTCCCAGAGAGTGTAATGGAGGAAATTAAAGATGACACAAGCGAATAAACCAAGCTTGACCCCTAAAAAGAAAAAAGGACGGTTGAAAGAATACCGATGGCCGATTGCAGGAGTTCTTTTCTTGCTTCTCTTGCTAGCTGCTTTTGTGATCCGCCTTCCCTATTATATTGAGATGCCGGGAACGGCAGAAGATATTCGATCCGTCATGACAGTGGATGGAAAAATAGATACCAAGTCAGGATCTTATGATTTTGTAACCGTGGCAGTGAAAGAAGCGACCCCGGCTGATTTGATCTATGCTTGGGCAACGCCTTTTACAGACATCTATTCTGCCAAGGATATGACCGGTGGTAGTTCGAGCCAAGAATTCACGCGGATTAACCAATTCTATATGGAAACCTCGCAAAATATGGCCATCTACCAAGGGTTAAAGACAGCTGGAAAAGAAACCCAGATGGACTTTCTAGGAGTCTATGTCATGCAGGTGGCAGATGACTCGACCTTTAAAGGAGTCTTGAACATTGCGGATACCGTCACCGGTGTGAATGGCAAGACCTTTAAGAGTTCCAAAGAATTGATTGACTATGTTGGTTCTCAAAAAATTGGCGACCCTGTTTCGGTGACCTATATAGAGGATGGACAAACCAAGACCGCAGACGGAAAGATCATCAAATTGTCCAATGGGAAAAACGGAATCGGAATTAGCCTGATCGACCGGACTGAAGCCAAAGGCGATGTTCCTGTACAGTTTGCGACCCAAGGGATTGGTGGACCAAGTGCCGGCATGATGTTTAGCCTAGCTATCTACACCCAAGTGGCTGATCCAGATCTTCGTCAGGGACGCCATATTGCAGGGACAGGAACCATTAACCAAGATGGAACGGTTGGCGACATCGGTGGGATTGACAAGAAAGTCGTCGCAGCCGATAAAGAAGGAGCAGAAATTTTCTTTGCCCCTAATAATCCTGTTTCCAAAGAAGAAAAGAAAGCCAATCCCAAGGCCAAATCAAACTATGAAACAGCGAAAGAAGCAGCGAAACAAATTCATTCGAAGATGAAAATTGTCCCCGTCAAAACCCTTCAAGACGCTATTGATTATTTGAAGAAGAATTAGAAGTATCTTGTTAGATCAGTCTCGTACTTGAAAGTACGAGGTAGAGTTGGCAGATAGGAAGATTCACCTTCTAATCAAATTCAAGTTTTTGCTTATCAATCTCTCTATTTTTAGAGGGATTTTTTCTTTATACTGGTATCAGAAAGAAAGGGAGGTAGTGAAATGATTCAAACCAGTTTGTTTTCCATTTCAGTATTCTTAGCGGGAGTTCTATCCTTTTTCTCCCCATGCATTTTGCCACTGATGCCAGTCTATGTAGGGATTCTATTGGATTCTGAACGTGTGAAAACTGTTCGGATTTTTGGAAGAGATATTTCTTGGTACGGCTTGGTGAAGACTCTTTGTTTTATTGCAGGCCTATCAACTGTTTTCCTGATTCTAGGATACGGTGCAGGGGCCCTTGGCCAGGTGCTTTATGCTACATGGTTCCGTTACCTACTAGGAGGGATTGTCATCTTATTGGGAATCCATCAGATGGGCCTCATCAATCTTCAGCAACTCCAAAAACAAAAGAGTATCCAACTGAAGAAGGATGAAAAACGCAATGAATTCTTCAACGCTTTTCTGATAGGGGTCACCTTCAGTTTTGGTTGGACCCCTTGTGTCGGACCAGTTTTGAGTTCTGTTTTAGCCATTGCCGCTTCTGGAGGAGATGGTGCTTTACAAGGCGCTCTCCTGATGCTGGTCTATACATTAGGCTTGGCTCTGCCTTTCTTGCTTTTGGCCTTGGCTTCTAGCTGGGTTCTACAACATTTTGCTAAACTCAAGCCCCATATGGGAACCTTGAAAAAAATTGGTGGTGCCCTCATCATCTTGATGGGCATCTTGCTGATGCTAGGAAATCTTAATAGCCTCGCATCTTTGTTTCACTAATCTTAAATGATTAAAGGAGAAAAATCATGAAAAAAATTCTTGCACTTTCTATTGCTACACTTAGCATCGTCACTTTAGCAGCTTGTTCTGGTCAAAAATCGGATTCAGACATGAAAAAAACGGACGATAGTAGTATGATGAAGAAGGACGATATGAAGAAGGACGATATGAAGAAGGATGACATGAAGGATTCATCCATGTCCGATGATAAAATGAAAAAAGAAGACATGAAAGATTCATCTATGATGTCTGACAGCAGTTCTGAAATGAAGGACGATATGAAAAAAGATGAGATGAAATCTAGCGATTCAGAAATGAAAGACGAAAAGAGTGGATCATCGGATATGAAATCAGACAAGGAATAAAAGAAGGGAGAGGTCATCTGAGGATGACTTTCTCCTTGTTTAAAGAGGTGATAATGATGAAAAAATTAGCTTTAGTAGCTGCAGGAATCTTGTGTACTGGACTTTTGGGGGCTTGTTCGAGTCAAGGAATGGCTACTTCCAATAAGGACATTAGCCAACAAACAGCCAAAGCTGGGGCTAGGCAAGCATCTGGCAAGAAAGTGAAGGAGTTTAACCTGCAAGGAGTGGATGGCAAGACCTACCGCTTATCCGATTACAAGGGAAAGAAAGTTTACCTCAAATTTTGGGCTTCCTGGTGCTCTATTTGCCTGTCGACATTAGAGGATACCAATGAGTTGGCAAAAGAAGAGTCAGGTAAGGATTATGTGGTTTTATCCGTTGTAGCTCCAACCTTTAATGGCGAAAAATCAGCAGCAGATTTCAAAAATTGGTACCAATCTTTGGATTACAAGGATTTCCCAGTTTTGCTAGATAGTAAAGGGGAGCTACTAAAAGAGTATGGGATTCGTTCTTATCCATCGGCCCTCTTTATTGCAAGCGATGGAACTCTCGCTAAGACCCATATCGGTTATATGAGCAAGGAAGACATCGTCCAGACTCTAAAAGAAATGAAGTAAGGAGGACATAAAATGGAAACAAAATGGAAACTCATTTCCATTCTTTTAGTGGGGCTATTTTGTTTTGGAATCTTTTTCCTTGTCAAAGGATCCATGGCCTTGGATACATCAGATGCGACGACTGAACAGATCAAAAAAGCGTCCATGAGTCAGACACCAGTAGCAAACAAAAAGCAGGAAGAAAAAGTCAATCCAGAAGACCAACGAGAAATCTATCTAGCTGGTGGTTGCTTCTGGGGCGTAGAGGAATATTTCTCACGTGTTCCAGGTGTGATTGATGCCGTATCAGGCTATGCCAATGGAAAGGGAGAAACGACCAAGTATGAATTGGTCCCTCAAACAGGCCATGCTGAAACAGTTCATATCACTTACAATGTCAAGAAGGTGTCTCTGAAAGAATTGCTCCTGCATTATTTCCGGATTATCGACCCAACGTCGAAGAATCGTCAAGGAAATGATCAAGGGACTCAATACCGAACAGGTGTCTATTATGTCTCCCAAGAAGATCTTCCAACCATTAATCAAGTTTTTGAAGAAGAAGCAAAAAAATACGACAAACCGTTAGCAGTGGAAAAAGAACCACTGACCAATTTCATCAAGGCTGAGGACTACCACCAGGATTATCTAAAGAAACATCCGAATGGGTACTGCCATATCGATGTCAATCAGGCTTCTTATCCTGTTATTGATGCTAGTCGCTACTCTAAGCCAAGCGATGAGGAAATCAAAAAGAAGTTATCTCCTGAAGAGTATGCGGTGACACAAAAAAATGATACCGAACGGGCCTTCTCCAATCGTTACTGGGATCAGTTTGATGCCGGTATTTATGTAGATGTCGTGACCGGTGAGCCGCTCTTTTCCTCTAAGGATAAATTTGATTCTGGTTGTGGTTGGCCAAGTTTCAGTCGTCCTATTAGTCCTGATGTGGCCATCTATAAGGAGGATAAGAGTTTCAATATGACGCGGACAGAAGTTCGGAGCCGTGTGGGAAATTCTCATCTGGGCCATGTTTTTACCGATGGTCCCAAGGAAAAAGGCGGCCTTCGCTATTGCATCAATAGTTTGTCTATTACCTTCATTCCCAAAGCAGAAATGAAAGAAAAGGGCTACGGTTATTTATTGGACTATGTTTGAGACAATTCAGTCCATAATTTGCTATAATAAGTATAGCAAAAACAAGTAGGTGAAAGACATGTATGCGATCATGATTGTGGAAGATGAAGAGCTTATCCGGCAGGGTCTGACTTCCTTAGTGGACTATGAACAGTTTGGAATGACCGTCATTAACCAGGCAGAAAATGGGCGTGAGGCCTGGGAGAAGTTTCAAGATCAACCAGCCGATATCCTTCTAACCGATATCAATATGCCACAAATGAATGGCTTGGATCTGGCCCATCTCGTCAAAGAGCAGTCTCCGTCTTGTCATATCATTTTTTTGACCGGTTATGATGACTTTGAGTTTGCGAGGAAAGCCATCAAGTTAGGTGCAGATGATTATTTGCTGAAGCCTTTTTCAAAAGATGATATTGAAGAGATGTTAGCAAAGGTGAAGGGAAAACTCGATCAAGAGCGAAAAAAGGCGCAAGTCGAAGATTTGGTCAGTCATGGTTATTCGACTGACTTGGAAGAAGCCATTCATGCTCGTTTAGCAGATTCCCAGTTAACCCTGAAGGATTTGGCCTATCAACTTGGCTTCAGCTCCTCTTATCTAAGTGTGTTGATCAAGAAAAAATTGGGACTTCCTTTCCAAGAATACCTCATCCAAGAGCGAATGAAGAAGGCTCAACTCTTGCTTCTCACGACAGATTTAAAGATTTATGAGATTGCAGATCAGGTTGGTTTTGAAGATATGAACTATTTTTCTCAACGCTTTAAGCAGGTTGTTGGGGTGACGCCAAGGCAGTACAAAAAAGGAGAGCATGAATGAAACGATATCCCTTGCTGATTCAGCTGGTCCTCTACTTTTTTCTCTTCATTCTCTTACTTTTTGGTCTCATCGGTAGCCTATACTATCAAACGAGTTCAGGGACGATCCGCCAGCTAACGGAGCGGACGACAAGAAATAGTATCGACCAAAGTAGTCAGTTTATTACGTCTTATCTAAAAAAATTAAAGCAGACCACAACGGTGCTTAGCAAGGAACAGGCTGTTCAACAATTTGCCCAAGATAAGAGTGCGGATCAAAAAACGGTTCAGCACTTGATGCGAACGATGATTGAAACGGATCCGGACTTGGTCTCTGCGGTCTTGGTGACCAAGGATGGACGTCTGGTAGCGACAGATTCCAAAATCAGCATGCAGACTTCATCAGACATGATGAATGAAAGCTGGTATCAAGAGGCGATTAAGGAAAGAGCCATGCCAGTTTTGACGCCAGCTCGAAAGGAATCCCTGACCTCGGAAAAAGAAAAATGGGTGGTTTCTATTACCCAAGAAGTAGTCGATCAGACTGGTCAAAATCTCGGAGTAGTACGTTTGGATATTGGCTACGATAGCTTACAGGCTTATTTGGATCACCTTCAGCTAGGGAAACAAGGCTTTAGTTTTATCATTAATCAAAAGCATGAGTTTGTCTACCATCCTAAAAAAGCGGTCTATTCCTCCAGCCAAGAGATGCAGGCCATGCAGCCCTATATTGCTGTGACAGATGGTTATGCTAAAGGAGGACAGAATTTTATCTATCAGGTTCCGATTCCAGATAGTGATTGGACCTTGATTGGAGTAGCTTCACTTGAAGGACTTCAGATGCTTCAGTCGCAACTCCTATACTCTTTCATTGGCCTAGGATTACTAGCTTTGATCATGTGTTTGATAGGGATCGGCTTTGTTCTGCGTTTGTGGATCAAACCCTTACGAGACCTTCAGACCATCATTTTGAGGATTGGAGCAGGAGAAGCTCACGTGAGGGCTGTAGCCAAAGGATCTCCAGAATTGGTGGACCTCGTTCAAGCTTTTAATGCCATGTTGGACCAAATCGATAACCTCATGAAACAGGTTAAGGAAGAGGAGCAAAACGCGCGGCGTTATGAGTTGCGGGCACTTTCGGCTCAGATTAATCCGCATTTCCTCTACAATACTTTGGATACGATTGTCTGGATGGCAGAGTTTAATGATAGTCGGCGCGTGGTCAACATCACCAAGTCTTTGGCTCAATATTTTCGACTGGCTCTCAACCAAGGCCAGGAGCAAATCCTACTGAGAGATGAAATTGACCATGTCCGCCAGTATCTTTTCATTCAAAAACAACGTTATGGTGAAAAGCTCAATTATGAAATTCTAGAAGATGAACGGTTGGGCGATTATCAGCTCCCCAAATTAGTGCTTCAACCCTTAGTGGAAAATGCAATTTACCATGGCATTAAAGAGATCGATCGGCCAGGTCTCATTCGAGTGACAACTGAAGTCAGTGGAGACTCCGCCTGCGTATCGATTTTTGACAATGGACAAGGGTTTGATTTATCAGGATCAACAGACCAACCCCTTCTTCGTTTAGGAGGTGTTGGCTTGAAAAATGTGGACCAACGATTGCATCTTCAATTTGGCGAAGCCTATCGTATGGAGATTGATTCCAAAGCCAATAGCTATACGAAAATTACTCTTTTTTTGCCCCTTTCATCATCTGATGAACATGTATAGAGACAAAGATTGCCTTCTTTGTCTCTTTTTGCTGTTAAAGGAATTTCAACTCTTTTCTAGTCAAATCTGACGCAAGTCATCAAATTTATGATAGAATAAAGTGTTACAGTAAATAGATTTTGATGAAGGAACACTATGCGAAAAGAGATTGACCCTGAATTATATAATTACAATAAATTTCCTGGACCTGTGTTTCGTCAGGTAGGAGACCAGATCCTTTCAGAAAACCTCTCTTTTGAGTTGTTAAAAAATGAGAAGGAAGCATTTGATGCGACCGTTTTTGGTCAACGATTTTCTGAGATTTTAACTAAATTTGATTACATTGTTGGTGATTGGAGCAATGAGCAGTTGCGCTTGCGTGGCTTCTATAAGGAAGAACGCGATGTTGCAACGATGGATAAACTAAGTCGCTTAGACGATTATTTGTTAGAATATTGTAGCTATGGTTGTGCTTATTTTGTCCTTGAAAATAAGGAGCCTCATCGTGCTTCCTTTGATAAGAAATCACCGGTCAAAAAAGCTCAATCAGAAGAGAGAGAGCCTAAGAAGCGTTCGCGCAATCGTAAACAAAAAGATCGTTTCCAAAAACGAGAACGCGACAAGGGACAGTCAACGAATAACTCGAAAAAAACAAGACCGTCTGCTGAAACTAAAAAAACAACGAAGACGAACAACAAACGTCATTTTGTGATTCGTCAAAAAGAGGAGTAAGAGAAAATGAAACCATCCATTTATAGTTTGACACGCCAAGAGATGATTGATTGGGCAGAAGAAAACGGCGAAAAGAAATTCCGTGCAGCCCAAATCTGGGAATGGCTCTATCGTAAACGTGTCCAGTCTTTCGAAGAAATGACCAACCTTTCTAAGGACTTAATTGCGAAGTTAAATGATCAATTCGTTGTCAACCCACTCAAACAACGGATCGTGCAAGAGTCAGCAGATGGAACGGTCAAGTACCTCTTTGAATTGCCAGACGGCATGTTGATTGAAACCGTCTTGATGCGTCAGCACTATGGTTTATCTGTTTGTGTAACGACTCAGGTCGGATGCAATATCGGTTGTACCTTCTGTGCTTCAGGTTTGATCAAAAAACAACGCGATTTGAACAATGGGGAAATCGTGTCTCAAATCATGTTGGTCCAAAAATACTTTGACGAACGGGGTCAAGATGAACGGGTCAGCCATATCGTTGTCATGGGGATCGGAGAACCATTTGACAACTATAACAACGTCTTGAAATTTATCCGGACCGTCAACGATGATAAAGGTCTAGCGATTGGGGCTCGTCATATTACCGTATCAACTTCTGGTTTGGCCCATAAAATTCGCGACTTTGCAAATGAAGGTGTGCAGGTCAATTTGGCGGTATCTCTACATGCTCCAAACAACGACTTGCGCTCTAGCATCATGAAGATCAACCGGGCTTTCCCAATTGAAAAATTGTTTGCAGCGATTGAATACTATATCGAAACCACGAACCGTCGGGTGACCTTTGAGTACATCATGTTGAATGAAGTCAATGATGGGGTTGAGCAAGCCTTAGAGTTGGCAGAATTGCTCAAGAATATCAAGAAATTGTCTTATGTTAACTTGATTCCTTATAATCCTGTCAGTGAGCATGACCAATATAGCCGGAGTCCAAAAGAACGGGTTATGGCCTTCTATGATACCTTGAAAAAACAAGGTGTCAACTGTGTGGTGCGTCAAGAGCACGGTACAGATATTGATGCTGCCTGTGGCCAATTGCGTTCAAATACCATGAAACGAGATCGGGAGAAAGCGATTGTTGAACATGCGCAACCTTAAACAAGGGCTGATGGATCAAACAGAACTAACAAAGAGAGGAAGAAGGCTGTTACAGAGTGGCAGCTTCTTCTATTTTATCCTCTTGTGCCTGATGTGCTTTTTGCCTCAACAGCCAGAGCCGGGTATGGAAACACCGGGAATTCAACATTTTGGTCGCATCGTCGTCCTACTGGTTCCACTGAATTCGTTGATGAATTTTGGCCAGATCACCAGTGTCATCCAACTCATTAAGGTTATTCTACAAAACGTAGCCAATGTCTTTTTGTTAAGCCCGCTGGTCTTTCAACTTCTCTGGCTATGGCCCTGGTTGAGGAGTCGCAAACGGGTCTTGTTCTTCGGCTTTGCCATGAGCTTGTGGATTGAATCTAGCCAAGTTCTCTTAGATCTTTTGTTTGATGCCAATCGTGTCTTTGAGCTAGATGATTTGTGGACCAATACCTTAGGGGCTTACTTGGCTTATCTAGTATTTCAGTATCTCCGAGCACGATTGCTAGCAGAAGATGGAAAAATATAAAATCCGAACATTTTAGCGCCTTTTTAAAATTTTTGTTGACAAAATCAGAAGCGGGAGCTATAATAGCTTCAAGACATCAGAAAAGTAGAGATTTTTCTCACTTCCAGGGAGCTTGTGGTGATTGCGAACAAGCAGTGGTAAATCTTGAAATGGGCTGATGCGTTTATGATGATGAATTTGAAACAATAAAAATTCGGTGAGCACACCTTATCGTGCACCCTGTTGTTAGACAGGTCAGAGATGTAGGAGAAAGACTATCTTCCTACAATGGAGGTGGCACCGCGGTATCGAATCGTCCTCACACAGATTTTTCTGTGTGAGGTTTTTTGTATCTCAAAGGAACCCAGTGAGACTGCAGCTCAAAGGGCCAGCGAGAGAAAAGGATCATAAACAGGATTGAAGATATAGAAAAGAGGACACAATCATGACAGAAACAAAAGGCTATTTCGGACAATTTGGTGGATCTTTCGTACCAGAACCCATTCAAAACTTGCTCAATCAATTAGAGGAAACCTTTGAACAGTATAAAAATGACCCAGAATTTATTGCAGAATACAAACATTATTTGAAAGACTATTCTGGACGCGAAACACCACTCTACTTTGCAGAAAGTTTAACAGAGCATTTAGGTGGGGCAAAAATTTATTTGAAGCGCGAAGACTTGAATCACCTAGGTTCGCACAAATTGAATAACGTCTTGGGGCAAATTCTCTTGGCTAAGCGCATGGGCAAAACACGCGTGATTGCTGAAACAGGAGCTGGTCAACACGGTGTAGCTACAGCAGCTGCGGCAGCTAAATTTGGTATGGCCTGTGATGTCTACATGGGGGCAGAAGACGTGGAGCGTCAACGTCTCAATGTCTTCCGCATGGAAATGATGGGGGCAACCGTTCATGCGGTTGAAACAGGAACCAAGACCTTGAAAGACGCCGTTGATGCTGCGTTTGGAGCATGGATGGCAGACCTCGATGCCTTTTACGTTTTGGGTTCTGCTGTTGGACCTCACCCTTACCCAACCATTGTGCATGAATTCCAAAAAGTGATCAGCGAAGAGTCTAAACGTCAAATCTTGGAAAAAGAAGGTCGTTTGCCAGACTATGTGATTGCCTGTGTTGGTGGTGGCTCCAATGCCATCGGTGCCTTTTCTGAATATGTCGCAGAAGAGGAAGTCGGTTTGGTTGGGGTAGAAGCTGCTGGTCATGGCTTGGATACCGATCAGCACGCCGCTACCATGACCAAAGGGACTGTAGGAGTTGTCGATGGCATGAAGACTTATGCTGTCTTTGGCGAAGATGGAAAAGTAGCGCCAGTTTACTCGATTTCTGCTGGTTTGGATTACCCAGGGGTTGGTCCAGAGCATGCTTTCTTTAAAGATTCTGGTCGTGTAGAATATGTAGCAGCGACAGATGATGAAGCGGTTCAAGCTCTTCTTCTTCTCAGTAAGACAGAAGGGATCCTTCCAGCCATTGAAAGCTCACACGCGATTGCAGAAGCGGTCAAACGTGCTCCACAATTGGATAAAGACAAGATCATCATCATCAACGTTTCTGGACGTGGGGATAAGGACGTGGCTGCTATTGCCGATTATTTGGAAGCAAAAGCTGCAAAATAAGAAGAACTTATCTAAAAAACATCGTATAAAGCAGTAATACGTGATAACTGAGAAAGAGACAGGGAACAAAGGGAATCCGGTCTCTTTCTTTTTTGAGGACAAAGAAGAGAATGCCTAAGATGGATGAGATCTGGATGAGAAGGAGGATCTTGGTAGAAGAAAAGCTGAGTGAGAATGTGGCGAGTAAGAGAAAATCTCCCGCCCCCATTCCAATAAAGAAAAAGTGGGCACCGATCGCAAGGAGTAAAAAGACCAGCATGAGGAGATTACTACCGGATAAAAAGAGGACTAAGGCATGGAGACAACACCAGATGGCCAAGGGGTATTCCATAAAGCGTAGGTCATAGATGGCTAAAACAGCAGATCCGAGTAACGTCAGAAGTTGAGGCAGAGAAAGAAAACCATTGGCACAGGCTAAGAAGATCAGGCCACTCCAGATCTCAAAAAGGCAGTACCAAAATGGGTAGGTCTGATGACAATAGCGACAGCGAAAACGATGCAGTAGCTGCGAGATAATGGGGATGAGATCCCAAACTCCAAGGACGTGCTGGCAGTGATCGCAATGACTGCGAGGAGTGAGAATGGATTGGTTTGGGAAGCGATCGACCACTAGTCCCAAAAAAGAGGCGAAACAAGTACCGATGGTAAAAAAATAAAAGTTGATCATACTTATTTATTCGTAAACAAATCGAAAAATGTCATCATTTACTTGAAAATCTTGTAAAGCCTTTCTAAATTTGATACAATAATGAACATGAAAAACCTGTATGATGTTCAACAATTTTTAAAACGTTTTGGAATCATCATTTACGTAGGGAAGCGCCTCTATGACATCGAATTGATGAAAATTGAGCTTCAACGTCTTTATGATGCAGGCTTGATGGAGCGGCTCGATTATTTAGAAGCTGAAACTGTTTTAAGAAGAGAGCACAAACAAGAATTAGAATTTTTGAAAAAGAGTGAGGTAGAGTGATGGGAAATATCATTTTTTGGTTGGTTGTTTTAGGAGTAGTTGGGTGGATGGCCTTTAATTATTTCCGCATCCGTAAAGCTGCTAAATTTGTGGACAATGCTGCTTTTGAAGAGTTGATTCGTAAAGGGCAGTTGATTGACTTGCGAGAGCCAGTTGAGTTTCATGCAAAGCATATTTTAGGAGCGCGCAACATTCCTTCTACTCAGTTGAAGTTGAGCCTTGCGGCCTTGCGCAAAGACAAACCGATTTTGCTCTATGAGAATAGCCGTAGTTCTCGTGTGACCAATGCGGCCCTCTATCTCAAGAAACAGGGCTATACAGACATTTATGTCTTGTCTTATGGTCTTGATTCTTGGAATGGGAAAGTGAAAAAAGACGCCTAATAAAAGAGAGTGGGATAGAAATCGGTCATTCGTTAGAATTCGATTTCGTCGTCCCACCTCCGCACAGTTGAGTAGGGCTGTAAAAACTGATGAAATCAGCGTAGTAGAGCCCACTCAACCACTGCGTCTTACTCGACAATCCAAAAACAATTAAGAGGCTAGGACAAAAGTCCTAGCCTCTTTTATCTCGTTTTTTCAAGGAAATCTTTGACCCAAGTGAGCTCTACCTCATTCAAAGGCCGGCTTTCGCCAGATGCTAACTGAGGATCCAAGGTGAAGGGACCAAAAGACAAGCGTTTTAAGGTCATTACTTTGACGCCAATGGCTAAGAACATCTTTTTCACTTGGTGGTATTTCCCTTCTGAGATTCGGACCTGGGCCTTGCTGTAGCTAGGGCTACTTTCTAGAATGGTTAAGGAAGCAGGCTTACAGATGGGGCCGTCTGTGAATGAAATCCCATTCTGAAATTGTTCGATGTGGGGGCCATAGAGCGGACCGTTGACTTCTACCTCATAGACTTTCTCCACATGATATTGAGGATGGAGCAGTTGAAAACCTAGGGGACCATTATCTGTGATGAGGAGTAAGCCACTCGTATCGCGATCGAGGCGACCAAGCGGATAAAGATCTGGGTACTCATGCTGGGGATCTACTAGCTCGATCACCGTTGGATGGTGTGCATCTCTTTTGGCAGTCACTGCCCCGATTGGTTTATGGAGCATGTAGTAGTGGTGACGCGGTTCCTGAATGGTCTTTGATCCTATTTGAATCTCTTGGAGTCCAGGGTCGATGTTTTGTGACAGTTTTTTAGCTGGTAGGTGATCGACCAAGACTTTCCTTCGGGCCAGAAGTTGTTTGATGTCTTTACGAGCATACTGATGGTCTGCCATCAATTGATCTAATCTCATGGGCGCCTCTTTTTCTGAAAGTTTTGTAACCAGTGTATCATGAAAAGAAAAGGAAATCGAGTCGGAGAAAAGAAATAAGGATGAAAACATTTACAACTAGCTGAACTGTGTTTTTTAAACGGGACTGTGGTATAATTGTTCAGTTAGAAATATTATTTAAAATTATATAGAGGAAATCATGACAAAATTAAGAGAAGATATTCGTAACGTTGCGATCATTGCCCACGTTGACCATGGTAAAACAACCTTGGTAGACGAATTGTTGAAACAATCGCACACCTTGGATGAACGCAAAGAATTGCAAGAACGTGCAATGGACTCAAACGATCTTGAAAAAGAACGTGGGATTACCATTCTTGCTAAAAATACAGCCGTTGCTTATAATGGAACTCGGATCAATATCATGGACACACCAGGACACGCGGACTTCGGTGGAGAAGTGGAACGGATCATGAAAATGGTTGACGGGGTTGTATTGGTCGTAGATGCCTACGAAGGAACTATGCCTCAGACTCGTTTCGTATTGAAAAAAGCCTTGGAACAAGACCTTGTGCCGATCGTTGTAGTTAATAAAATCGATAAGCCATCTGCTCGTCCAGCAGAAGTAGTAGACGAAGTCTTGGAACTCTTCATCGAGCTAGGTGCGGATGATGACCAGCTTGACTTCCCAGTTGTTTATGCATCAGCGATCAACGGAACATCATCCTTGTCAGATGATCCAGCAGATCAAGAAAAAACTATGGCACCGATCTTTGATACCATTATTGATCACATCCCAGCTCCAGTTGATAACTCTGATGAGCCCCTTCAATTCCAAGTGTCTCTTCTTGACTACAATGACTTCGTTGGTCGTATCGGTATCGGACGTGTCTTTCGTGGTACAGTTAAGGTTGGGGACCAAGTTACCCTTTCTAAACTGGATGGTACAACTAAAAACTTCCGTGTGACCAAACTCTTTGGTTTCTTTGGTTTGGAACGTCGCGAGATTCAAGAAGCTAAAGCTGGTGACTTGATCGCTATTTCTGGTATGGAAGATATCTTCGTTGGAGAAACCATCACACCAACTGACGCAGTAGAAGCACTTCCAATCCTTCACATCGATGAGCCAACCCTTCAAATGACCTTCTTGGTCAACAACTCACCATTTGCAGGTCGTGAAGGGAAATGGGTGACCTCTCGTAAGGTCGAAGAACGCTTGCAAGCCGAATTGCAAACAGACGTCTCTCTTCGTGTTGACCCGACTGACTCACCTGATAAATGGACAGTTTCAGGACGTGGGGAATTGCACTTGTCTATCTTGATTGAAACCATGCGTCGTGAAGGATACGAATTGCAAGTATCTCGTCCAGAAGTGATCATCAAGGAAATTGATGGTGTCAAATGTGAACCATTTGAGCGTGTGCAAATCGACACACCAGAAGAATACCAAGGATCTGTTATCCAAAGCCTTTCTGAACGTAAAGGTGAAATGTTGGATATGATCGCAACTGGTAACGGTCAAACTCGTTTGGTCTTCCTTGTTCCAGCGCGTGGGTTGATTGGATACTCAACAGAGTTCTTGTCAATGACACGTGGTTACGGAATCATGAACCACACCTTTGACCAATACTTGCCAGTGATTCCAGGAGAAATTGGTGGACGTCACCGTGGTGCTCTTGTTTCCATCGATAACGGAAAAGCAACGACATACTCGATCATGTCTATTGAAGAACGTGGTACGATCTTTGTCAATCCAGGTACAGAAGTTTACGAAGGAATGATCATTGGGGAAAACTCTCGTGAGAACGACTTGACTGTCAACATTACGAAAGCAAAACAAATGACCAACGTTCGTTCAGCTACCAAGGACCAAACAGCGGTTATCAAGACTCCTCGTATCTTAACTTTGGAAGAATCTCTTGAGTTCTTGAACGACGATGAGTACATGGAAGTAACACCTGAATCTATCCGTTTGCGTAAACAGATCTTGAACAAAGCAGAACGCGAAAAAGCAAATAAAAAGAAAAAATCAGCAGCTGCTGAATAATACGAAAAGAAAGGAGAAACAAAATGGTCTATTTTATCTTAGGGATTTTGATTCTCCTTTTTTACCTTTTTATGACCCCAAAGAGTATTCGTGGTACCTTAAACAGTGTCACAATGGTGGTCTTGATCGTCTCTTTTATCGTCCTTGCTTGTCTCGCCATTTTTCAGATATTTCAACTACCGTCCGAGTTTTTTGTCGGAGCCTTTCTAGCCTTTGTTGGCTACCTGGCTTTGGTAGATATTTCCAAAATGACGACCAAACAGAAAAAATAAACGGTGACGTGATTTTTAAAGCCCTTTGGGCTTTTTAATTTTGCTAAAAAAAGGTAAAATAGAGAGTGATAAAAATGGAGCGAAGAAATCATGAAATTTGTGAAACAATTTGAAAATAAAAAGGTTCTTGTATTAGGTTTGGCTAAGTCAGGCGAGTCAGCTGCCCGTTTGTTGGATCGCTTAGGAGCGATTGTGACCGTCAATGATGGCAAACCTTTTGAAGAAAATCCAGCAGCACAAAGTTTACTGGAAGAAGGGATTAAAGTTGTGACAGGAGGCCACCCTCTGGAGTTGTTGGATGAAGACTTTGCGGTTATGGTCAAAAATCCTGGAATCCCTTATACGAATCCGATGGTCGAAAAAGCACTTGAAAAGGGTATTCCAGTCCTTACTGAAGTGGAATTGGCCTATCTGATTTCGGATGCGCCAATTATTGGGATTACAGGATCAAACGGAAAAACGACGACGACAACCATGATCGGGGAAGTTTTGACGGCTGCTGGTCAAGGTGGTCTATTGTCTGGGAATATTGGTTTTCCAGCCAGCCAAGTTGCACAAACAGCAACAGAAAAAGAAGTTCTGGTCATGGAATTGTCTTCTTTCCAATTGATGGGCATTGAAGCCTTCCATCCAGAAATTGCAGTGATTACCAACCTCATGCCAACCCATATCGACTACCATGGTTCTTTTGAAAATTATGTAGCTGCCAAATGGAATCTTCAAAAGAATATGACAGAAAAAGATGTCATTGTATTAAACTTCAACCAAGACCTGGCTAAGGAACTGGCTACAAAAACCAAGGCAAGGGTCCTTCCATTTTCTACAATCGAAAAAGTGGACGGTGCTTATTTGGAAGATGGACTTCTCAAGTTTAAGGGAGAAGCTGTCATGCGTGCGGATGAACTGGGTGTTCCAGGGAGCCACAATGTAGAAAATGCCTTGGCGACGATTGCTGTTGCAAAAGTTCGGGGAGTAGAGAATGAGGTCATTAAAGAAACCTTGTCAGCCTTCGGGGGCGTTAAACACCGTCTACAATATGTGGATGAGATTCAAGGTGTCAAATTCTACAATGACAGTAAATCGACCAATATTTTAGCGACACAAAAAGCTCTTTCTGGTTTTGATAACAGCAAGGTTATCTTGATTGCAGGAGGGCTCGATCGTGGCAATGAATTTGATGAATTGGTGCCTCACATTACTGGTCTAAAGGAAATGGTGATTCTCGGGGAATCAGCTCCTCGAGTGAAACGTGCAGCCGATAAAGCGGGTGTTTCATATGTCGATGCGACAGATGTAGCAGATGCTACAAAGAAAGCCTTCGACTTGGCTAGCCCTGGAGATGTTGTGCTCTTAAGTCCTGCCAATGCCAGCTGGGATATGTATCCGAATTTTGAAGTGCGTGGGGATGAATTCCTTGCTACAGTAAAAGGGTTGAAATAAGATGAAAAAAATAATGTTTACTGGTGGGGGAACCGTGGGACATGTGACCCTTAATCTCCTCTTGATTCCAAAATTTATCGAAGATGGATGGGAAGTTCATTATATTGGGGACAAAAAAGGAATCGAATACCAAGAGATCAAAAAGTCTGGCTTAGAGGTACGATTCCATTCGATTGCAACAGGGAAATTGCGTCGCTATTTCTCTTTCCAAAATATGATGGATGTGTTCAAGGTGGCTTGGGGAACGCTCCAATCCATAGCGATTCTGCTCCGTGTGCGTCCACAAGTTCTCTTCTCAAAAGGGGGATTTGTCTCGGTGCCACCAGTGATCGCGGCTCGTCTCACTCGTGTTCCTGTCTATATCCATGAGTCCGATCTCTCGATGGGATTGGCCAATAAAATTGCTTATAAATTTGCTACCAAGATGTACACGACTTTTGAGCAAGCACATGGTTTGACAAAGAGTGAGCATATCGGTGCGGTAACCAAGGTCACAGATCATATTCCGCCGACTTCAGAAGTTTTAGAAGAAAAAACAAAAGGTTTCCGAAAAGAGTTGCCGACCCTTCTCTTTGTCGGAGGATCAGCTGGTGCGCGTGTCTTTAATGAATTTGTAACAGAGCATCAAGCAGAGCTCTTGCAGCACTACAATATCATCAATTTGACGGGCGATTCAACATTGAATCAGGCTGAGGGTGGCTTGTATCGAGTGGATTATGTAACCGATCAGTATTTGCCCATGCTCCAGAAGGCTGATTTAGTGGTGACTAGGGGTGGAGCCAATACCTTATTTGAACTCTTGGCTATGAACAAACTCCATTTGATTGTACCACTTGGAAAAGAAGCCAGCCGTGGCGATCAGATTGAAAATGCCCAATATTTTGTGGATAAAGGTTATGCAGAGCAATTGCAGGAAGATCAATTGACCCTCGAAACCTTTAATGAAACCATTCAAGAAATGTTGAAGCAAAGCCAAGTTTACCACCAAGCAATGGAAAAATCGACAGAACTCCTTTCACTAGACGATTTTTATGACCTGCTTCAAAAGGATATCAGTAAGGGAAAAGATGACGGACGACAATAAAAAAACACCAACGGATGACAAAATTACAGAATTGTCAGCCTGGCAAAAAAGAAACAAAGAATATTTAGAAAAAAAAGCGCTTGAAAAAGCGGAAGAAGCTGAGACAGAGGAAACTGAAAGCGAAGAAGCAAAAGAAGACGAAGACCTTTCAGAAAAAGAAACAGCTTCTGTCTCAGAGGAAGAATCTGAAGAAATAGAAGAGTCTGAAGAGGAAGATGAATCTGAGGCCAAAGAGGATCCAGATGCGGATGGAGAAAGTTCAGAAGGAGAAGAAGTTGATCCGGCTAAAGAGGAGCTAGATCCTTCAGAGAAACAAGAGAAAAAGCCTTCATTTTTTAAAGGCTTGAAGACGAAAAAACCAAAGAAGGAACCGACAGTGGCAAAACGCCATATCTATCGTGCCCTTCCGGTAATCGGAATCAGCTCGATTGTCGCCCTTCTCTCAATCTATTTTTTAAGTCCCTTGTCCACACAGAAAGTGATTGAATTTTCAGGGAACAAGGCGGTTGATCAGCAACTCTTGTATGAAAAAAGTCGCATCAAAGAAGAAGATTATACTCTGACGACCTTCCTTCATAAATCGGTCTATGAACAAAATATGAAAACGGCTAGTCCGTGGATCAAAGAAGTGCACATGCATTATCAATTCCCAGTGACCTTTAAAGTCAATATCGTGGAACACAAAGTGGTTGCCTATTATGTGACGGGAGAAGACCACTATCCAGTATTGGAAAATGGAGAAGTAGTGGAGACAGTAACTCCAGCTTCGGAATTGCCGTCCTCCTATATTAGCTTAAAATTCTCAGATCGAGAATTAGTTAGACAATTTGTCCAAGAAATGAAGTCTATTTCTTCGTCCATTACGGATAAAATTGTTTCGGTAGATCTGACTCCGAGCAAGGTCACCAAGGATCTGGTGACCATCACTATGAAAAACGATAATAAAATCTTGGTGCCTGTTTCCCAAATTACCCGCAAGCTTCCTTACTATAAAGCCATTAGTAAGCAATTAGACGATGATTCCACCATTGATATGGAGGCTGGAGTCTTCAGCTATAGTGAACAATCCATTGCAGATGCCAAAGAGCAAGCTGAAAAAGAAAAGGCTGAAAGTACAGAAAAGCAAGAAGAACATTCTGAGGAAGCAAGCCAAGAACAGAATCCAGAAGGAGAGAATTCTTCTGGGAATGAGTAAAGCCCATAAATTATCTCAAATAATTGAAGAAAAAATGTCCATTTTAGGCTTCTTTGTGATATAATGAAGTTTGGATAGTTCCAACTAAAAGGGCTATAAATAGATGTAAAGTGAAAACAAATAAAGAGAGAGGACTGGTGTAATGGCTAGAGACGGCTTTTTTACAGGTTTAGATATCGGTACTAGTTCAATAAAAGTATTGGTGGCAGAACATGTCAATGGAGAAATGAATGTAATTGGAGTCAGCAATGCAAAAAGTGCTGGCGTCAAAGATGGAATTATAGTAGATATCGAAGCTGCTTCAAATGCAATTAAAAATGCAATCAGCCAAGCTGAAGAAAAAGCAGGGATTTCAATCAATCTAGTCAATGTTGGGTTGCCTGCAAACTTACTACAAATCGAAGCAACTCAAGGAATGATTCCAGTCACAAGTGATTCAAAAGAAATCACAGATGCAGATGTTGAAAATGTTGTCAAATCTGCACTCACAAAAAGTATGACACCGGATCGTGAAGTAATCACCTTCATTCCTGAGGAATTCACAGTTGATGGTTTCCAAGGAATCCGCGATCCACGCGGAATGATGGGGATTCGACTTGAAATGCGTGGTCTTCTTTATACAGGACCTCGTACAATCTTGCACAATTTGCGTAAAACCGTTGAACGTGCAGGCTTACAAATTGAAAACATCATCATTTCACCGCTTGCGATGATCAAAACAGTCTTGAATGAAGGCGAACGTGAATTCGGAGCAACGGTGATCGATATGGGTGGTGGCCAAACAACGGTGGCATCTGTTCGTAGCCAAGAACTTCAATTTACAAATATCTACCAAGAAGGTGGCGATTATGTTACCAAAGATATTTCTAAAGTATTGAAAACTTCCCAAAAATTAGCAGAAGGCTTGAAGTTCAACTATGGTGAAGCCTATGTACCATCTGCTGGAAACGAAGTCTTCCATGTAGAAGTCATCGGTGAAGTAGAGCCAGTTGAAGTGACTGAGAAGTACTTGGCTGAAATCATTTCAGCACGTATCAAACACATCTTTGAGCAAATCAAGCAAGACCTTGAAAGAAGACATTTGTTGGATCTTCCTGGTGGTATTGTCATCATCGGTGGAGGTGCGATCCTTCCAGGTGTTGAAGAATTGGCTCAAGAAGTCTTTGGTGTAAATGTGAAATTGTTTGTTCCAAATCAAATTGGAATTCGCAATCCAGCTTTTGCCCATGTAATTAGCTTGTCTGAATATGCAGGCAATTTGACAGATGTGGATATTATTGCTCAAGCTGCGGTTCATGGAGACGAAGTCTTGCGTCAACAACCGATTCAATTTGATCGACCTGTGCAACCACAAGTACAACCACAACCTGCTGCTCCAGCACAACCGGTAGTACCTGCGTACAATGCTGAGAAGATTGAATCTCCAGTAGATGCTCAAGAAATTCCAGTAGCAAGCAATGATAGCAAACAAGAACCAAAAACTACATTCACAGACCGAATGAAAAATTTGATCGGTAATATGTTTGATTAAGGAGTGTAAGTATTTATGACATTTTCATTTGACACAGCAGCGGCACAAGGTGCAGTAATTAAAGTAATCGGTGTCGGTGGCGGTGGCGGTAACGCCATCAATCGTATGATTGACGAAGGCGTTGCCGGTGTAGAATTCATCGCAGCTAATACAGATGTTCAAGCACTTTCAAGTGCAAAAGCTGAAACAGTTATCCAATTGGGTCCAAAATTGACTCGTGGATTGGGTGCTGGAGGTCAACCTGAAGTTGGTCGCAAGGCAGCTGAAGAAAGCGAAGAAGTGTTAACAGAAGCTTTGCAAGGTGCAGACATGGTCTTCATCACTGCAGGGATGGGTGGAGGATCTGGTACAGGTGCTGCACCAGTCATCGCTCGTATTGCTAAAGCAGTTGGTGCTTTGACAGTAGCAGTTGTTACTCGTCCATTCGGGTTTGAAGGTTCAAAACGTGGGAACTTTGCTATTGAAGGGATTAATGAACTTCGCGAACATGTAGATACATTGTTGATTATTTCTAATAACAACTTGCTTGAAATTGTGGACAAGAAGACACCGCTTCTTGAAGCGTTGAGTGAAGCTGACAACGTTCTTCGTCAAGGTGTTCAAGGGATCACTGACTTGATCACAAGTCCTGGATTGATCAACCTTGACTTTGCAGACGTGAAGACTGTTATGGAAAACAAAGGAAATGCCCTCATGGGTATTGGTGTTGGTAGCGGTGAAGAACGCGTTATCGAAGCAGCTCGTAAAGCTATCTACTCACCACTCCTTGAAACAACCATTGACGGTGCTGAAGACGTGATCGTCAACGTAACAGGTGGTTTGGATATGACTTTGATCGAAGCTGAAGAAGCTTCAGAAATTGTGAACCAAGCTGCAGGTCACGGAGTGAACATCTGGTTGGGTACATCTATTGATGAATCTCTTAAAGATGAAATCCGCGTGACGGTTGTTGCAACCGGTGTCCGTCAAGACAAGGTAGAACGCGTCAGCGGAATTGCTTCCTCACAACGTCCTTATAAAACAGGACCACGTGAACAACGCCCACAAACGGCACCATTTGACCGTGAATTTGATTTGAAACAAGATGTTGAATTGCCAACAACTCCAAGTCGTCCAGCGGTAGAACCAAACCGTGGCTCAGCTTTTGGTGATTGGGATATTCGCCGTGAGAATATCGTTCGCCAAACTGAACCAACATCAACACATCAAGTTGATCGTTATGTAGATTCATCTTCAGATGATGATGAATTGGAAACACCACCATTCTTCCGGAATCGTTAATCATGAATCTGGAACAGAATGCTGATCTTGTACGGCAACAAGTAGAAACAGCAAGAAACAAAGCTAACCGCCAAGATCAAGTTAATGTGATAGCTGTCACCAAGTATGTAGATGTTGCAACAACAGAAGCACTGGTGAAAACAGGTATCCAACATATCGGTGAAAATCGTGTTGATAAATTCCTAGAAAAGTATCAAGCTCTAAAAGAGTATGACCTCACTTGGCACTTGATTGGGAGCCTCCAACGGCGAAAAGTAAAAGACGTGATCAATCTCGTCGATTACTTTCATGCCTTGGATTCGGTGAAGCTAGCTCAAGAAATTCAAAAGCGAGCAGAACACCCGATCAAGTGTTTCCTCCAAGTGAACATTTCTGGTGAAGAAAGTAAGCATGGATTTGCACCCGATGAACTGGATGATGTTTTAGCGGAAATCGCACAGCTGGACAAAATTGAAATTGTTGGTTTAATGACGATGGCTCCTTTTGAGGCTAGTCAAGAAGAGTTGCAGGATATTTTTTCAAAAACTCACCAACTTCAGAAACAACTAGAAAAGAAACAATTAAAAAATATGCCTTTTTCAGAACTAAGTATGGGTATGAGTCGTGACTTTGAAGTAGCCATTGCGAACGGTGCGACTTATGTTAGAATTGGGACATCATTTTTTAAATAGGAAAGAACTATGTCATTAAAAGATAAATTTAACAACTTTATTGACTACTTCACAGAAGACGGTGAAGAAGTAGAAGTTCGCGAGGCAAAAGCAGCTGGTGCGGAAACACAACCAGTTCCACAGCCACAGCCGACTCCTCAAGTGACTTCTCCACGTCCACAGATTAGTCAAAAAGAACCGGTAAAACCAAAACCAAAACCGACTCCTGTCGCACCTGTTACAACTCCTGTATCTACAGCAGCTGTGAAGGAATCTGTGTCTACAACGAAAAATACATCTGAAAATATCACTCGCTTGCATGAACGTCAACGTGAATTGGCTGCTAATCGTGCGAATACAGATGAAAAGATTACCATTGATGTACGCTATCCCCGTAAATACGAGGAAGCGACTGAAATTGTCGATCTATTACTATCTAATGAGAGTATCTTGATTGACTTCCAATATATGACAGAGGTACAAGCCCGTCGTTGTTTGGATTATTTGGATGGGGCTCGTTATGTTTTGGCAGGAAATCTTCGCCGTGTTGCAAGCACCATGTACTTGTTGACTCCAATTAATGTAGTCGTTAATGTGGAAGATATTCGCCTTCCAAATGATGTGGAAGTGACAGAATTCGACTATGATATGAAACGTAATCGCTAAGATGATTATCTTTCAATATCTTTCAAATATCATTCAAATCTATTCCATCATTCTTGTCATCTATGCCTTACTTTCTTGGTTCCCTGGGGCACCTCAGAGTACTCTTGGACAAATGGTTCACCGCCTAGTTGAACCATTTTTGAGCCTTTTTAGAAAGTTACCTTTGCAGGTTGGAGGCTTGGATTTTACGGTTCTTGTAGCACTTTTGGTCTTGAACCTAATGAATCAGCTATTAGCCCGGTTGTTTCTATTTTTGATTGGTTAGAATACGATGGGACAGAAAGAGATTTATCAACATTTCAATCGCGAAGATCACGAATTTATTGATCGTTGTATTGAATTGTCAGAAAGAGTAATTGAACGCTATTCTGTTGAAGTGACGGGTTTTTTAAACCCTCATCAGGTCGCTATTTTACGAAATGTTGCGGCAAGCTATCAATTACAGGTCTTTGCTTCCAGTGATGAGCAGAAAATGGAGTATGCCAAGGTCATTGTGGCTCCGGATTATTATCAATTGGATCCAAGTGACTTTGATCTGGCCTTAATAGAGATGGCCTATGCTTCCAAATTTCATCACTTGACCCATTCCCAGGTTCTGGGGACCATTGTTCACCAATTAGGAGTGGAGCGCAAGTCTTTTGGAGATATTCTAACGAGTGAAGGAAAGATCCAAGTATTTGTTGAACAGCGTTTTGTTCCCTATTTCATGGATCACATCCAGAAAATTTCTCGTGTGCCTGTTAAGCTTAGGGAAGTTCCTCTATCTGAACAGATTGTTGTAGAGGAAGAAAGCCAGCAGCGAGATATTCTCGTGTCAAGTTTTCGGTTAGACAAGGTGATTGCTGGGACCTTCAGGCTTTCGCGCTCACAAGCCAGTCAGTTGATTAGTTCTGGCTTGGTGAAAGTTAATTATGCGACAACTTCTAATGTTAGCTATGCTGTAGGTTTGAATGATTTAGTCAGTGTCCGACGCTTTGGGCGTCTTAAAATTGTTTCTGAAAATGGTATTTCAAAGAGTGGAAAATATAAAGTAACTGTTGAAGTACTCTTAAGTAAAAAATGAGGAGGAGTTATGGCTCTTACTGCTTTAGAAATTAAAGATAAAACTTTTGGCGTTAAATTTAGAGGGTATGATGCGAACGAAGTAGAAGAATTTCTAGATATCGTTGTTCGCGATTATGAAGATCTTGTTCGTTTAAATCATGATCAAGAAGCAAAAATTCAAGCTCTTGAAGAACGCTTAAACTATTTTGATGAAATGAAAGATTCATTGAGTCAATCTGTTTTGATTGCACAAGATACTGCTGAACGTGTAAAACAAGCAGCTAACGAACGTTCTGAAAATATTGTTCGTCAAGCTGAACAAGATGCACAACATTTAGTAGATGAAGCAAAACAAAAAGCAAATGAAATCCTTCGTCATGCAACGGATAACGCCAAGAAGGTTGCCGTTGAAACAGAGGAGTTGAAGAACAAGACACGCGTCTTCCATCAACGTTTGAAATCAACAATCGAAAGCCAATTGAGCATTATCGATACGCCTGAATGGGATGAAATTCTTCGCCCAACAGCTATGTATATTCAAACAAGTGATGAAGCTTTCCGTGAAATTGTTGAGAAAGCTTTGGGTGAATCTGTTCACCATCATCATGCAGAAGATGAGAACATTGATTTGACTCGTCAATTCTCTCCAGCTGAAATCGAAGAATTGCAAAAACGTATTGAAGCAGCTAACTTAGAATTGGGTGCGACACAAGCGTTTGAAGGTTTGAATGAAAAAGTTCAATCCGCTTTAGAAGAAGCAGAGCACGCTCGTCATGAAAATGAGGAAGTTGTTGCGGTTGAAGAAACTGTTCAACCTGAAGATGATGCAAATCGTGAATCTGTCAATATTTTATAATTTTTGTAAAAACAGGTCCATTAATGATAGGTCTAGCGAGCAGATGATGGTGGAAGATCTGCACTCCCTCTTAATGGATGATCCTTTTACAGTATTCGTTCTGAATCATTGAGTAAGAACGGACGTTTCCCTCGTTACGGGATGAGAGGAGAAAGTCTCTTGCGACTTCTCGAACAAAGGTGGTACCACGAGCAATCGTCCTTTTTAGGATGCTCGTGTTTTTTTTATAGCTTTTTAAATCAATAAGGAGACACAATGAAACTTAAAGAAACATTGAACCTTGGGAAAACAGCCTTTCCAATGCGGGCTGGTCTTCCAACGAAAGAACCAGTTTGGCAAAAAGAATGGGAAGATGCAAAATTGTATCAACGCCGTCAAGAGTTGAATGAAGGAAAACCGCATTTTACACTTCATGATGGCCCTCCCTATGCCAACGGAAACATTCACGTAGGACATGCCATGAACAAGATTTCAAAAGATATCATTGTTCGTTCTAAGTCTATGTCAGGCTTTTATGCCCCTTATATCCCAGGTTGGGATACCCATGGTTTGCCAATTGAGCAAGTCTTGGCTAAACAAGGCGTGAAACGTAAAGAAATGGACTTGGTTGAGTACTTGAAACTTTGCCGTGAATACGCCCTTTCTCAAGTAGATAAACAACGCGAAGACTTCAAACGCTTGGGTGTTTCAGGTGATTGGGATCATCCTTATGTCACCTTGACGCCTGACTATGAAGCAGCGCAAATCCGAGTCTTTGGTGAAATGGCCAATAAAGGCTATATCTATCGTGGAGCGAAGCCAGTTTACTGGTCTTGGTCTTCTGAATCAGCCCTTGCTGAAGCAGAGATTGAATACCATGATTTGGTATCAACTTCTCTTTACTATGCTAACAAAGTTAAAGATGGTAAGGGTGTCCTAGATACAGATACCTACATCGTTGTTTGGACAACAACTCCATTTACGGTTACAGCTTCTCGTGGATTGACAGTAGGTGCAGACTTTGATTATGTCGTAGTGAAACCTGCTGGATCTGATCGTAAGTATGTCGTAGCGTCTGAGCTTTTGCCAAGCCTTTCTGAAAAATTCGGTTGGGAGAATGTTGAAGTCCTTGCTACTTACCAAGGGAAAGAATTGAACCATATCGTTACAGAACACCCATGGGATACGGAAGTTGATGAATTGGTGATCCTTGGTGAGCATGTAACCCTTGATTCAGGTACTGGTATTGTCCATACGGCTCCTGGTTTTGGTGAGGATGACTACAATGTAGGGATTGCAAATGGCCTCGAAGTAGCCGTTACGGTTAACGAACGCGGTATTATGATGGAGAATGCTGGTCCTGATTTTGCAGGTCAGTTCTACGACAAGGTTGTACCAACGGTTATTGAGAAACTTGGCGATTTACTTCTTGCTCAAGAAGAAATCTCTCACTCCTACCCATTTGACTGGCGGACGAAAAAACCAATCATCTGGCGTGCCGTGCCACAGTGGTTCGCTTCTGTATCAAAATTCCGTCAAGATATCTTGGACGAAATTGAAAAAGTGAAATTCCACTCAGAATGGGGGAAAGTGCGTCTTTATAACATGATTCGTGACCGTGGTGACTGGGTCATCTCTCGTCAACGTGCATGGGGAGTTCCACTTCCAATCTTCTATGCTGAAGATGGCACACCAATCATGACAGCTGAAACCATCGAACATGTAGCTGAACTCTTTGAAGAGCACGGATCAATCGTCTGGTGGCAACGTGATGCCAAAGACCTCTTGCCAGAAGGATTTACCCATCCAGGTTCACCAAATGGTGAGTTCAAAAAAGAAACAGATATCATGGATGTCTGGTTCGACTCAGGTTCATCATGGAATGGGGTCGTGGTTAACCGTCCAGAACTCAAATACCCAGCAGATCTTTACCTAGAAGGTTCAGACCAATACCGTGGTTGGTTTAACTCATCACTTATCACCTCTGTAGCGAACCATGGCGTAGCACCTTACAAGCAAATCTTGTCTCAAGGTTTCACATTAGATGGTAAAGGTGAGAAGATGTCTAAATCTCTTGGGAATACCATTGCTCCAAGCGATGTTGAAAAGCAATTTGGTGCGGAAATCTTGCGTCTCTTGGTGACTAGTGTAGACTCAAGTAACGACGTACGTATCTCAATGGATATCTTGAGCCAAGTCTCTGAAACTTATCGTAAGATCCGTAACACGCTTCGTTTCTTGATTGCTAACACATCTGACTTTAACCCAGCTGAGGATGCAGTCGCTTATGAAGAACTTCGTTCTGTTGATAAGTACATGACCATCCGCTTTAACCAGCTTGTTAAGACCATCCGTGACGCTTATGCAAACTTCGAATTCTTGACGATTTATAAGGCTTTGGTTAACTTTATCAATGTTGATCTGTCAGCCTTCTACCTTGATTTTGCCAAAGATGTTGTCTACATTGAAGGAGCTAAATCACTTGAACGCCGTCAGATGCAAACAGTCTTCTATGACATCCTTGTGAAAATCACTAAACTCTTGACGCCAATTCTTCCTCACACTGCTGAAGAAATCTGGTCATACCTTGAGTTTGAAGCAGAGGATTTTGTTCAATTATCAGAATTGCCAGAAGCAGAAACGTTTGCCAACCAAGAAGAAATCTTGGATACTTGGTCAGCCTTCATGGACTTCCGTGGTCAAGCTCAAAAAGCCTTGGAAGAAGCACGTAATGAAAAAGTGATTGGTAAATCTCTTGAAGCTCATTTGACAGTTTATCCAAATGAAGTGGTGAAAACACTTCTTGGAGCTGTTGATAGCAATGTCGCTCAACTCTTGATTGTTTCTGAGTTGACCATTGCAGAAGGTTCAGCTCCAGAAGGTGCAGTGGCCTTCGAAGATGTTGCCTTCACTGTTGAACGTGCAGCTGGTGAAGTTTGTGACCGTTGCCGTCGTATCGATCCATCAACTGCAGAACGCCACTACCACGCAACCATCTGTGATCACTGTGCAAGCATTGTCGAAGAGAACTTTGCGGACGCAGTCGCAGAAGGATTTGAAGCAAAATAATAAGAAGTGAAAAATCGCAGGGAGAGAGTCTCCTTGCGACTTTTCAATAAAGAGGAAGTTATGTGGTACCAGAAAGAATTTAAGGAACTAGAACTGAAAGAGTTTTACGAGATCGTTCAGCTGCGATTAGAGACCTTTGTCGTGGAACAAACTAGGATCTACAATGATCTCGATGATATTGATTATCGATCTATCCATCTTTTTCATCAAAATAGGGAAGGACGTGTGGATGCCTATGCACGTATCTTTGAGACAGGGGCTACGATTCATTTTGGCAGAGTGGCTGTTTCCAAAGGTAGCCGTGGTCGAGGACTGGGAAAAGACATGGTAGAGCAGATTTTGGACCTGTGTGAACAGAGATTTCCTGGACGGACCATTGAAATTGAGGCTCAAGAACAGGTGGTCGGCTTGTATGAAAAATTAGGTTTTCAAACGGTGAGCAAGCCCTTTATCTTGGCTTCTACCTCCCACGTAAAAATGGTCTTTCAGAAATAAAGAATCCTTTCATCTCATAATCGAGGTGAAAGGTTTTTTTTTGGAAAAAGATACCAAAGAAAAAAGCAAGGCAAATTGGCCTTACTTAGTAATTGGAAAGGAAATTTCAATTAGTTTATCGGAGTAGAGGGTTTTAATAGCGGATTGGTCAATGTTTTGAAGATCAATCTTACGTTTTAAAAAGAACTCACGAATTAATTCTACTTCAGTTTCACGAATAGCACGGTGTTTGTTACTGATCAATAATTCATAGTGGGTTGGGGCTTGTGTAAAAACAACATCAGTATTGCCCGCGGAATAAACCTCGACAAGCAAGGCGTCAGTGCTGGCAAGTTGGCTCTTGACCAGTGCAGCATGACTATTGGTGGTATTAATGAGCTTCATATGAGTTCCTCCTGACCTCTATCTTCATTTATTATAGCACTTTTTTTTATTTTGTGAAAGAAGTCCTTTAGTTTTTATGGGCAATTTTCCACTGTTCAATGCCCCATTTATGACTGCCTCGTTTGAGTTTTTCGATCGCTGCCTCTACTGGGAACCAAGCAAGATTGTTAAAATCTTCCAGTGGTTTTTGAGTTTCTGTGTAGTCGACGACTTCATAAATATAGGCAGGATTGTAGTAGTAGGTATCCCGGTGGCTAGAATAAAAATACTCGTCTGCTTGGCCATAGTATCGCCCTAAAATAGCAGTAAAGCCTAATTCTTCGATCAGTTCCCGCTTCAGAGCTTGCAGGTGATCTTCACCCGCCTCGATTTCCCCGCCAGGTAAGAACCAAGCTCCATTTGGAGCTTGAACGAGGATGATCTGATCCTTGTCCTTATTGGGAATAACAGCGTAGACACCATAGCGATTGACGTAGGTCACATCTTGTTTCTTTTCACCAAAAGTAGGATTTGTCATTGAATTTTCCTCATTATCTAGTATCTTTATTATTATCATAATGGACGAGGTGAAAGCTGTCAAGAATAAACTGCTGAACTTGTGCAAAAAAAGCTACTTTGTCTGAAGTATAAATTTGTTTAGTTAAACACTCCTATCAAATTAGTTTAATTGATATAATAAAAGGGAGGTGATTTTATGGCTGAATCAAGACTATTTCGTATTTTATACATACTTTTAGAAAATGGGAGAATAACCGCTCCTGAACTTGCTCGATTATTTGAAGTCTCAGTACGTACAATTTATCGTGATATTGAGAGATTAAGCATAGCAGGTATTCCTCTTTATTCTGTTCCTGGAAAGGCTGGAGGGACCTTTTTAATGAAAGACTTCGTTCTTGATCGCACCCTTGTATCAGAGGAGGAAAAAATAGAACTTTTATCTGCTTTACAAGGTCTCCAGACTTTGACAGAAGATAAACAAGATTTTTTACTGACAAAAATGGAATCTATTTTTAAAGTTTCAGCTAGATCTTGGGTAGAAGTCGACTTAACAGATTGGAGGAAACGAAAAGGGCAAAAAGATCTCTTTGATACAATTAAACAAGCTATCTTAGAGAAAAGACGACTTTCGATTACTTATATGAGTGGGAATGGTCAGAAAACGATTCGTACAGTTGAGCCTTTTAAACTAGTATTTAAAAAAAGAGACTGGTATCTTCATGCTTATTGTTGTTCAAAAGAAGATTGGCGTTTTTTTAAATTATCTAGGATTAATGACTATCAACTACTGGAAGAAACAATTAATCAAAAAAATGTGATTGAACCTATTGATACTTCAATTAAGATGGAAAATCTAATGGAAGTATCATTGAAGTTTAGTCAAAAGCTCGCTTTTAGAGTTTATGAAGACTTTTTAGAAGAAGAGATTTTTCAGTGTGAGGATGGATGTTTATATGTTAAAACCCAATTGCCAGAGCACGAGAGTATTTATACTTACTTATTGTCTTATTTAGATGGGGTAGAGATTATTGAACCGGATCATCTGAGAAGATCAATGATTTCAAGATTAGAAAAAATACAAAAGATTTATAAACCTTGACAAAAGATGTCAGGGTTTTAATGTTAGAATTGAGATAGAAAGGAGATAGGTCAAATGAAATATGAATGGAGAAAAATAGAGAAAGTTCTCTATCAAATCAAGGATAAGCCCACTATCCTGCAAGTACCTTCTAAATCCTATATCATAATTGACGGCAAAGGTGATCCAAATGAAGAAGATTTTTCTCAACGAGTGAGTGCCTTATATGCGTTAGCATATGCTATTAAGATGAAGTATAAAAAGTCTCCTCTGGATCAAGACTACATGGATTTTACTGTTTTTCCATTAGAAGGTTTATGGAAACAGGAGAATGAAGGGAAACTAGTTAAAAGTGAACTGTCTTATAGTATTATGATTGGTCAACCTAATTTTGTTACGAGTGACTTGTTTGATAAAGCTTTGGAAGAGGTTAAAATCAAGAAGCCCAATCAGCTCTATGATGCTATTCGTTTTGAAGAACTAGAAGAAGGCTACAGTCTTGCCATGCTTCATGTAGGACCTTTTGATACAGAAAATCAGACTTTTGATGAAATGGAGCGTTTTTGCAAACTCCATAAACTTAAAAGACTTTCGAAAGTTCATCGTGAGATTTATCTAAACAATCTCCATCGAACAGATCCATATAAATTAAAAACAATTCTTCGTTATCAGATTCAAGAAGAGAATTAAAAAGAACAGGAAATAAGAATTCCTGTTCTTTTTATAAAACTAGAAAATTTAGTCTTCCTTTTCAGAAGTGTTCTTTTCTACTTTTTTAGCAGCTTTGATACTAATATTCCCATTGCTGGTCATGACTGCTTTGAGTTGTTTCTCACTTGGATGTTCCAGGTAATAATCGGTAATGGCATCTTCGATATGGTCTTGGATGGTACGACGGAGTGGGCGGGCCCCCATTTTTGGATCGTATCCCAGATCGACCAGTTTTTCTTTGACCTTCTCTGTCACATCCAGATGAATCTCATTTTGTGCGAGACGTTGATTGACTTCATCGAGCATAAGGGTAACGATTTGGAGAAGGTTTTCTTTTGATAGAGGTTGGAATTCAATGATGCCATCAAAACGGTTCATGAATTCAGGGCTAAAGAAGTTACCGAGTTCTCCAAGTACAGAGTTGGTTCGACCTTCGCGAGCAGCTCCAAAACCAACATTGGCCTCAGCTTTGCCGGTTCCAGCATTAGAGGTCATGATGATAATAGTATCTTTAAAGCTGACGGTACGACCTTGACCATCTGTCAAACGGCCATCATCCAAGACTTGCAAGAACATGTGCATGACATCTGGATGGGCTTTTTCCACTTCATCCAATAACACGAGGGAGTAAGGATTGCGACGTACCTTTTCTGTTAGTTGTCCGGCTTCATCGTAGCCAACATAGCCCGGAGGAGCTCCGACTAGTTTCGCTACGCTATGTTTTTCCATGTATTCGCTCATATCAAAGCGGATCATATTGTCTGCAGAGCCAAAGAGCTCGATCGCCAATTGTTTAGACAATTCGGTCTTTCCGACACCGGTTGGTCCGACAAAGAGGAAGCTTCCGATTGGTCGATTTGGAGATCCTAGGCCGACACGATTGCGTCGAATGGCTTTCGCGATTTTATCTACTGCATCATCTTGACCGATTACATGAGCTTTCAAATCAGAAGCCAGATTGATCAATTGAGACTGTTCTTTTTCTTTCAAATCGCCAACAGGAATATTAGTCTTTTGTTCAACGATGTGTTCAATCGTTTTTTCACTGATGACAGGGGTCTCCTGATCAGTGACATGTTGACCTTGCATTTCCTTGTATTTCGCGATTTGGTCACGGAAGTAGGCTGCTTTTTCAAAGTCTTCTTCGCGGGTTGCTTGAGCTTTGAGGTTTTCAGCTTCAATCAAGCGCTGATCAATCACTTTTGGATCCACAAAGTTCAGAGTCAGGTTCATTTTAGAACCGGCTTCATCCAACAAATCAATGGCCTTGTCTGGCAGGAAGCGATCTTGGATGTAGCGGTTTGAAAGAATAGCTGCTGCTTCGATAGCTCCGTCTGTATAGTGGACGTGGTGGTAGTCTTCGTATTTTTTCTGGATACCCTTGAGGATGGTGATGGTTTCTTCAACCGTTGGTTCATCGACCTTAACGGGCTGCATCCGACGTTCCAAGGCCGCATCTTTTTCAATGATACGGTATTCATTGAGGGTAGTAGCACCGACTAATTGGAGTTCACCGCGCGCTAAGGCTGGTTTGAGGATATTTCCAGCGTCCATATTGCCTTCGCCAGCTGATCCTGCACCAACAATTTCATGGATTTCGTCGATGAACAGAATAACATCTTCGCGTTGACGAATTTCATCCATTAATTTTTGCATGCGTTCTTCGAATTGACCACGAATGCCTGTGCCCTGAACGAGGCTCACGACATCTAGGCGGATGACTTCTTTTCCTTGCAATTTATGTGGAACGTCGCCATCGACGATTTTTTGAGCCAGGCCTTCCACAACGGCAGTTTTTCCGACCCCAGGCTCTCCAATCAGAACCGGGTTGTTCTTGGTTCGACGGTTGAGAATTTCGATGACACGGATAATCTCCTCGTCACGGCCAATGACAGGGTCAATATCTCCTTTGCGGGCAATTTCTGTGACATTGATGCCGAACTCTTCTAAAAGACCTTTTGGCTTTTGAGGACGGGCTTGACGAGGGTCTTGACCGCCACCACGGTTATTGTTTTGGCCGTAGCCGCCACCTCCATAACTGCCTCCGGATTGAGTTGGAGGGGTTTGAGGTTCTTGCGGACTTTGGAAGTTTCCAAGGTTATTGAAGAAATCTTCAAAAGGATCTCCAGTGAGTTGGCTCCGTTGGGTCATGCCTTTCAAGAAGCTGTTATTTGGGTCTGTTTTCATAATTTTATAGCAATTTTGACAGAGGTCTACTTGCTGCTGACGTCCATTTACATTTGTATATAAATGGATGGTTGATTCATTTATTTTACAATTTTGACAAAGCATATACATACCTCACAGTAGGTTTTTGATGGTTTTCCATCAAGAGACGAGCCTATTTTTGAAAGGTCAAAAATAGTCAAAGATTTATAGTTTCATTATATCAGTATTCTAGAAGTTTGCAAGAATTTGCTACGGAATGTCGCTAAGGATTGAAGAAAGAGCAAATCAATGGAAAAATGTGAATTTTTATTGGAAGAGCTTTCTCTTTTATGATAAAATAGGAGAGTAGAAAGTAAAGAGGAGAAATAAAATGGAATCACATTTAGTACGGATTATCAACCGTTTGGAGACAATGACAAAAGACGGTGGAAACTTGAAACGTAATTTTGAACGTGACGGTGTTGTTGTCGCTGAAGTAGCCTACAACCACAATGAAGAAGAAGGTTCAACCTTTACACTTCGTGATGTTGAAGCGCGTGAAACCTATACATTTGATAGCATTGATTTAATTGCAATGGAAATTTATGAATTGCTTTACTAAGTAGCTGTGTGGATGAGTTTGGGGTGGTCTCAAGCTCATTTTTTGTCCATCTGGCTATAGTTTTCGTCTATAAGAAATTCTAATTAGGAACAGTTAGGTTTGAGAGTTGAAATCTGCTATAATAGAGAGGACTATTTTCATTACTTGACTAGAAAGAGAATTGATATGACGACACTCATTGATGGGAAGGCGCTCGCTACAAAATTACAGGGTGAGATTGCAGAGAAAACAGCACGATTAAAAGAAGAGACAGGAGTTGTGCCTGGCCTCGTTGTCATCGTGGTAGGAGATAATCCAGCTAGCAAAATCTATGTAAGAAATAAAGAGCGTTCTGCTATTGCGGCAGGCTTTCGGAGTGAAGTGAGACGACTTCCTGAAAGCATCAGCCAAGCTGAATTATTAGAAGTGATCGAACACTACAATCAGGATCCCCTTTGGCATGGGATTTTGGTGCAGTTACCACTGCCTAAGCATATCGATGCGGATGCAGTCCTTTTAGCGATTGACCCGGCAAAAGATGTGGATGGCTTTCATCCATTGAATATGGGACGCTTGTGGGCTGGAAATCCTATTATGGTGCCATCGACGCCTGCTGGGATCATGGAGATGTTCAAAGAGTACGGGATTGATCTAGAAGGGAAGCGAGCAGTCGTGATTGGTCGTTCCAATATCGTTGGAAAACCAATGGCGCAGTTGCTTCTCGCCAAAAATGCAACGGTAACCTTGACCCATTCCCGGACCCATCATCTGCCTAAAATTGCTAGAAGAGCAGATATCTTGGTTGTTGCGATCGGTCGTGCGAAATTTGTAACAGCAGACTTCGTGAAAGAAGGTGCCGTCGTCATTGACGTCGGAATGAATCGCGATGAGAATGGCAAATTGTGTGGGGATGTCGATTTTGACTCCGTCGCCCCTTTGGCCAGTCATATTACCCCGGTACCAGGAGGGGTTGGGCCTATGACCGTCACCATGCTGATGGAGCAGACCTACGAAGCAGCTGTTCGTGCCTTAAAAAAATGAAAGTGTGAACAAGATGAAGTTTGTATTTGATTTAGATGGAACCCTGTCATTCGATGGTGTCACAATCGATGATGAAATCAAACAGGTCTTATTGAGAGCAGAAGAATTTGGCCATGAAGTCGCCTTTGCTTCTGCACGTTCTTACCGGGACTGCTTGGGCCTTTTAGGGGACCCATTGAGTCAGCAACTCGTGATAGGCTTAAATGGTGGATTGGCCTATAGCCAGGGGCAATTGGTATATGAGGAACAATTGGACAAGGATGTGTATCGGGAAGTCCTTGGCTTTTGCCGCCATTACAATCTACCATTTTTTGTGGATGATACCTTTGATTACAGCGGACAGATTTTGGAAAAGATTCCTTTTGTTGCTAATGTAGAACCCCTCAAGAAAGCCCAGTATCGTTCATTAGAGGAGCTGACAGATCCGATTAAGGTCGTGATCTATATGGGTGGCCATGAGGAGCTCGTGGATGAGATCATCGAGCGGATCGAAAAGACAGACAAGGCCCATATCCGCTATCATGCGCATGAAAAATGCATCTATCTCAATCCAGCAGACACGCATAAAGCGACAACCGTAGAAGAACTCTGTGGAGAGAATTTCGTGGCTTTTGGCAATGATCAAAATGATATCGAGCTCTTTGAAAAAGCTCTTTATGCAGTTCAAATTGGTGATTTTCCAGCCCTTCGGCCTTATGCGGATGATCAATTGGTAGCCAAACAAAATCAACCACAAGCTGTGGCTGCTAAGATCTTGCAAGTCTTCGCAGAATTCAGAGGAAAATAAAAGAAGGAGGGGGAGTCGTGGCTTCTCGTTTTTCGCTAGAAATGAGGAAGGTATGAGAACAGTTCAAAAAGAAGAGATCCAGCGTGTCATTGCAAAGCGAAAGGCGAATTCTTATAAAGGGGATTTTGGTCGCCTGCTCTTGATTGGAGGGACTTACCCCTATGGGGGAGCCATCATTATGGCGGCGCTTGCTGCGGTTCATAGTGGTGCGGGGCTGGTTACTGTCGCAACAGATCCTGATAATCTGACAGCCCTTCATAGCCATCTTCCTGAAGCCATGGGCTTTGATTTGGCAGATCACGAACTCCTTTGTGAGCAGCTCCAAAAAGCCAGCGTGATTCTTGTCGGTCCAGGCTTAAAGGAAGCAAGAGAAAACCATGCAATCTTGCACATGATTTTTGAACAAGTCTCTAGCCAGCAGGTCTTGATCTTAGATGGCGGAGCTATTAGTCTTTTTGCAGCCTCTCAGTTTGACCTGCCAGAGGCTCAGTTGGTCTTTACCCCTCATCAAAAAGAATGGGAAAAACTGTCAGGACTTGATCTAGCAAGCCAGACTGAAGACAAGAGTCGAAGAGCAGTACAGAACTTTCCTCAAGGGACTGTCATTGTAGAAAAAGGGCCTCATACCCGCATTTGGACAAGTGGGCAAGAAGAGGGCTATCAGCTAGATGTTGGTGGTCCCTATCAAGCCACAGGTGGAATGGGGGATACCTTGGCAGGGATGATCGCAGGGTTTGCGGGTCAATTTCCACAGGTCAGTCTCTATGAGCGCGTGGTGGTTGCGACCTACCTTCATTCAGCCATTGCAGAAGACTTGAGTAAAGAAGCTTATGTGGTTCTACCCACGACCATTAGTCAAGAAATCCCAAAATGGATGAAGAAATGGAGTGACCAAGATCAGGTTACTAGCACTGAAAATAGGGAGTAGGTAAAAAAATGAAGGAAAGCATTCGGAAAGCAAATCAGTATATCGATGAAAACAGGAAGAAGGTTAACCAGCAATATCGAGGAGCATTTCATTTGTTACCTCCAATCGGCTGGATGAACGATCCAAATGGCTTTGTTTATTTCCGTGGGGAATACCATTTGTTCTACCAATTCTATCCCTATGATAGTGTTTGGGGTCCCATGCATTGGGGGCATGCCAAATCAAAAGATCTTCTCCATTGGGAAGAACTGCCAGTAGCTTTAGCACCAAGTGAAAGCTATGATAAGGATGGTTGTTTCTCGGGTAGTGCTATTGTGAAAGATGACAAGCTCTATTTGCTTTATACTGGTCATGTAGACGATGAGGAAAAGCGAGAAGAGACTCAATGTCTTGCGGTTTCGTCAGATGGCATTACCTTTGAAAAGTTGCCTACTAATCCAGTGATCCATGCTCAACATATTGAGGGGATCGCAGATATTGCAGATTTTCGTGATCCTAAAATTTTTGAATACCAAGGAAGCTATTACGCTGTCGTTGCTTCTAAGACGCCAGATGATAGAGGTCAAATTCTCCTATTTGCATCAAGTAATCTAGTAGATTGGGACTTTACATCAGTTCTTTTAGAAGGTGAAAAAGGGCAAGGGATTATGTGGGAGTGTCCCGATTTCTTCCCTTTAGATGGCAAATGGGTCTTGATCCTGTCACCCATTGAAATGGAAAGGCAGCAAGAAAAATACTGGAACTTAAATTCGACGGTTGCCTTTATCGGTGACATGAATTGGGAAACGGGGCACTTTCGTGTCGATTCCTATGATGAATTGGATGGTGGTTTGGATTTCTATGCCCCTCAAACTTGTCAAGGACCAAATGGCGAACGATACATGGTTGCCTGGATGCAAATGTGGCACCGGTCTATCCCCAGTCATGATTTAGCTCATGGGTGGGCAGGTAGTATGACTCTTCCAAGAAAATTGTCTCTGAAAGACGGACGATTGGTTCAGGAGTTACCTGAGTCAGTGAAAGAACACTTTCTTGTAGAGCATGCGTCAGAAACCATTGTTCAGGGCAATCAGATCACGATCCCAGCGAGAGGGAAACAAACCTTGTTTGAACTAGATGCCAAACCGGGTTGCTCCTTTATCTTAGGTTATGGCGATGAAACTGATCCTGATAGTGTCTTGCAATTGGTTTATGACGCCTCTCAAAAACGCTTTAGCTTAAGTCGAGACCAATTTGGGCACCCCATTTCTGGAAAAGAAAATCCAGCATTTCAATCGAGATGGATTCAGTTGGATGCTGAAAAGGATCATCATTTTTCGATCATTCGCGATACCAACTCAATCGAAGTATTCGTGGATGGTAAAACTCTCTCGATGACCTTTTATGAAACGACTGAGAATCCCGTCTATACTCTCACGGCAGATGAAGGGATCGATTGGGTCGTGAAAACCTATCAAAAATAGGAAATCAATAGCCTCCTAAAGAATAAAAAGACAAGTCTTGTGACTTGTCTTTTTATTCTTTAGGAGAGGACAGAAGCGAGGAGCCCTCCGAGAATGAGGATGATAGCCCCGCTCAGTCGGTTGGCCATTTGGGCGAAGGCGATCATTTCCATACGATCAGATGCGGAGAGAACAGCGATATTTCCGGTTCCTCCCATCGAGTTATTGATCATACCAGATCCGATAGCAGTCTCGACTGGATACAATCCAACCAGTTTTCCGATCACAGCAGATGCAAGCCCCATAGCTACCACAGAGGTCAAGCTTAGGAGAATGAATTGCCAGGTCATCGCCTTAGCTAGAGTTGAAAGGTCAATCAAGGAAAGACCGATCCCAGCTAGGACTGCATGGGTGAGGTTGGTCATAATGACTTGGTTGAACATGACCACACAGTTTTCCAAAGGTTTTGGGACAGCATTGAAAGCTTTCAGGATAAAGACGATGATAATCATGAAGGCATAACTGTGGATTTTTGGAACAAAGGCATTGCAGATGACCCCGAGAAGAAAAATACTAAAGGCAAACATCATTCCAACTCCGATTTGGGTCGGATCAAGTGTGAGTTTTTCTTTCTTCAATTCATCTTTATTGACGGGAATCAAGACACCGTGACCATTGTAAGGACTGTCTGCAAAGATTTTGACGATCAAAACAGCTCCAATGATGGCAAGGATATTACCAAGTGTGGTAGCGGGTGCCAATTGAGAGAAGATGGCTGCTTGGCTTCCATGGAGATTAGCAGCGTAGATCTTTGAAAGAGGCAGGATTCCAGCTCCCATTCCTCCGACCATTTGTGGAAAGGAAACATAGAGAATCGAATGTCCAAATCCTTGTCCCAAAAGGCTTCCAACGATCCCAACAGAGAGAGCACCAATGACCATGGTGACCAAGGAAACAGGAATAAAGCGAGCGGAAGCTTTTACCAAAAGATTGCGATTCATCCCTAGAATAGCCCCACAAATCAAGGCTGCGATATAAAAATCCAGAAAGCCAAAGGAATCTCCCAAAAAGCCCTTGGTGGCTGTGATAATATTTGCTGGAATAACATGGAAGGTCGCTAGAAGAGTAGCTCCTAGTAAGGTGAAGACGGATCCTCCACCTAGGTAAGAATTCATAATTGGCAGTTTCTCACCGATAAAGTAGAGAAGATGCCCCATGACGACCAAAAGGAGGGTTAGTCCAAGCATATTGAGTGGGAGTTTCCCCATAGCAATCGTCACCGAAAGAACGATGACGATGAATGCATATAGAGGAAGACTGACACCGGAAATTTTGATTTCATTCAATTTTTTCATGGTTGTTCAGTCAGCTCCTTATTAGTATTTAGGATACCATTTAAGGTCACGTACAGCTTTGGCCATATCTGTTTCTTTAGCTTGTGCAAGCCCTTGTTCTTGAGCTTTCTTGGCAACAGCTTCTGCTACCTTGATAGACACGTCAGCTACATATTGGAATGGTGGAAGGACTGGAGCACCTGGTTGACCTGGATTGACGATGCCTGACAATGAGTGAGCAGCTGCCCCGATCATTTCATCTGTCAACAATTTGGCTTCAGAGGCCAACATACCAAGACCAAGCCCTGGGTAGATCAAAGCGTTATTGGCTTGACCGATTTCGTAGTCCACACCTTTGTAGCTGATGGTTCCTGAAGGGACACCGGTAGCGACAAAGGCTTTACCGTCTGACCATTCAATGACTTGTTGGGCTGTTGCTTCCAATTTCTTGGTTGGGTTAGAAATTGGGAAGATCACTGGGCGTTCAGTGTTTTCACACATGGCTTCAACCACTTCTTTAGTGAAGGCACCTGGGTTTGTAGAAGTTCCGACCAAGATCGTTGGTTTCACTGTTTTGATCACTTCAAGAAGATTGGTCATATCGCCTTTACCTTCGAAGTCAGCACGTTTTTTAGCAAATGGTTTTTGAGCTGGCGTCAAATCTTCCATATCGTCAAACAAAAGACCTTGTTTATCGATCATGAAGAAACGTTTGTAAGCTTCTTCTGGAGAAAGTCCTTCGGCAACCATTTCAGCGTGAACACGGTCTGCGATACCAGCACCAGCAGAACCACCACCATAGCAAAGGTAAACTTGGTCTGTTAATTTTTCACCAGTGATATCCATCGCTCCAAAGATACCACCCAAGACAACGATCCCAGTTCCTTGAATATCATCGTTGAAAGTTGGGATTTCTTTCTTGTAACGGTTCAAGATATCAGCCGCATTTGAACGACCGAAGTCTTCCCAGTGAAGGTACAATTTAGGGAAAAGTTTTCCAGCTGTTTGAACAAATTGATCGATAAAGGCATCGTATTTTTCACCACGGACACGTTCATGACGGTTTCCGAGATACATTGGATTATTCAACAATTCTTCACGGTTGGTACCAGCATCGATGACAAGAGGCATAACGCAAGCTGGATCAATTCCGGCTGCAGCAGTGTAGACCATCAATTTTCCGACAGAGATGTCGACCCCTTGGACACCCCAGTCACCGATACCAAGAATTCCTTCTGCGTCAGTTGCAACGATCAAGCGGATATCGCGATCGCCAGCCGCATTTTTCAATGTTTCTTCGATATTTTCTGGGTGGTTAATATCAAGGTAAGCGGCATATTGTGGGTCTACAAAGAGTTCAGAATATTGTTCAATGGTGTCTGCGATCACTGGATCATAGACGATTGGGTTGAACTCAACGATGTGTTGGTTAAAGAGGTAGTAGAAAAGAGTACGGTTTGTATTGAAAATTTCCATCAAGAAAAGACGTTTTTCAAGGTCTGATGGTTTGCGCAAGAAATGTTGGTAAGCTTGTTCAGCTTGTTCTTCGATGGTTTGAACATATGGAGGAAGAAGACCGATCAGGCCAAGTTCTTTACGTTCTTCCATTGTGAAAGCAGTTCCTTTATTTAAGAAAGGATTGTTTAAAATTTCATGTGATTTCATTGCGAAATACTCCTCATAAATAATTTATCTGTAAGATTTTTTCTCACGCAAGCCATTATAGTCTTCTGTATTTCTTATAGTCAACTTCCCTTATCCTTATAAAAAATTTTTATAAGTAAGGCTTTTGTGTTAGAATGAAGGAAATGGAAATTGTAGAAATAGAGGGATAGAGATGAATATCCGGGACTTGGAATATTTTTATCAACTGTCGAAATTAAAGTCTTATACAGACGTAGCACATTATTTTCAAGTGAGTCAACCGACCGTGACCTATGCCATCAAGCGTTTAGAGGACCACTATGCTTGCCAGTTGGTAGAAAAATCGTCTTCTAATCGTGTCTTGCACCTAACTCAGCCGGGGAAGGTTTTAGCCAATCACGCGCGAGAAGTTTTAATCGAAATCGAAAAGACAGAAAAAGCTGTTGAACGAAGTAAAAAGAATCTGTTGCGCATTGGACTACCGCCATTGATCACCAGCGATATCATGAAAAAATTTGGGACGCATGATGAAGAGCTTGAGATTTTTCGTCAATCGCAATTGGTGCAACTAGGTTCCAGGGATTTGATGCGTTTGTTGGTGCGTGGAGATTTAGATTTTAGTCTGTTGGGAAGCTTAGAGCCCATTTCGCACGCGCATTTGACCAGTCAGCTCTTGTATAAAAAAGAATTTTTTGTGATTGTTTCAAAGGATCATCCACTAGCAGATCGCAAGGAAATTTCTTTTAAAGAGGTGTTAGAGGAGACCTTCATTCTGTTAGATGAGCATCATGTCCACATGACGGCTTTTAAACGCTTGAATGCTCGCTTTGATGATTTGGCCCAGTCTACTGTTGTCTTGACTGATTCCAACTTGGTCTTGAGTTTCATCGAAGAAAATTTGGGAATTGGTCTCATGACGGATCTGACTCTCTTTCCAGAATATCCAAATCTTGTCAAAATTCCGCTGGTTGAAGAGGAAAAAACAGTCTTCTATATTAGTTATGCCTATTCAAATGAAGGGGAACCCCAAGCGCTTCTAAGCTCTTTTATTGAACGGTTAGAGAAGTGTGAAAAATAAGGAAGCTGGTGTCAAACAGACAAATAGAAAGTGTCTTGAATAAAATGAGGCTTGTAGAGAAAGGAAATTCATGATTTCGCTTTGTCTGCCAGCCTTTTTTGGTGTTTTTTGGTATAATTAAACTTGATCATATTCTGCAGAAAGGAGTTCCTATGTCCAACTATTTATCCGTATCAAGTTTGACCAAATATTTGAAATTAAAATTTGATAAGGATCCCTATTTGGAAAGGGTTTATCTGACAGGGCAGGTCTCCAATTTCCGAAAACGTCCCAACCACCAGTATTTTTCATTAAAAGATGAAAAAGCGGTCATTCAGGCAACGGTCTGGGCTGGAGTTTATCGAAGCTTTGGTTTTGAGCTAGAAGAAGGCATGAAGATCAATGTCATCGGTCGCATTCAGCTCTATGAGCCAAGTGGGAGTTATTCCATTGTCATTGAAAAGGCTGAGCCAGATGGGGTAGGGGCCTTGGCCATCCAATTTGAGCAACTCAAGAAAAAGTTGACTGAAGAAGGGCTCTTTCAGGACCGGTGGAAGCAAGCTCTGCCACAATTTCCAAGAAAGATCGGGGTCATCACCAGTCAAAGTGGGGCCGTGATTCGCGATATTATCACAACGGTGAGCCGACGCTTTCCTAGTGTAGAGATTGTGCTCTACCCGACCAAGGTTCAGGGTGAAGGCGCATCTAGTGAGGTGGTTGCTAATATTCAAAGAGCCAACCAACGGGATGATTTGGATGTCTTGATTATCGGTCGTGGGGGTGGTTCGATTGAAGACCTCTGGGCCTTTAATGAAGAAGCAGTGGTGCGAGCCATTTTTGAATCGCGGATTCCGATTATCTCCAGTGTTGGACATGAGACAGATACGACTCTAGCCGATTTTGTAGCAGACCGACGAGCTGCTACTCCGACAGCCGCTGCTGAATTGGCCACTCCAGTAACGAAGTTGGATCTCTTGTCCCATTTGCAAAAGCAGGAAAATCGCATGGCAACAGCCATGTCCAATCGCTTGGCCTATAATCGTGAACGCTTGGCCAAATTAAGTCAATCGGTTATTTTTAGACAGCCTGAAAGACTCTATGATGGCTACATGCAAAAGATTGACCAGTTGCAATTGCGCTTGAAACAAGGAATGCGGGATGCTTATGGACAAGGGGCTAATCAACTGCAAGGTCTGCGTCATCGCCTAGAAGCCATGTCTCCTTTGCATCGCATCGAGCGCTACCAAGACCGCCTGCTCCAAGATAAGAGAATCTTAACCAACCGAATGGAACAAGTCCTAAAAGAGCAAAAGATCAAGGTGCAAGGCTTATCAGAAGCCCTCTTGATGCTCGATACCAGTCGGATTATTGCGCGTGGCTATGCCATGGTTAAGGAAGGGGATCAGGTTCTAGATTCCGTTGCGAAAGTAACAGAAGGGGACCCGCTGTCACTCATCATGAGAGATGGCCAGTTAGAAGTAGAGGTAAAACATGTCGAAAGAAAAGAAATTTGAAGAAAACTTAGCAGATTTGGAAGCCATTGTCCAAAAATTGGAAAGTGGGGACGTGGCTCTTGAAGAAGCTATTACAGAATTCCAAAAAGGAATGAAATTGTCAAAAGAATTGCAAGATACCTTGGATCAAGCAGAGAAAACCTTGGTCAAGGTCATGCAAGCAGATGGTACTGAAGCGGATCTAGCATGAGACAAGAAGAAAAACGAAATAGAGTAGAGCAAGCGGTTCGCTCTTTTTATGAGGAGAAAGCCGTTGCCCCCCATTTAGTGGAGTCGGTCCTTTATTCCATCCAGGCAGGTGGAAAACGCCTGCGCCCCTTGCTCCTTCTAGAATTGTTAGAGGCCTTTGGACTGGAATTAACGGAGGCTCACTTTCAAGTGGCAGGGGCTTTAGAGATGATCCATACAGGAAGCCTTATTCACGATGATCTGCCTGCCATGGACAATGATGATTACCGTCGGGGGCAATTGACCAATCATAAGAAATTCGGAGAAGACCTGGCGATTTTAGCAGGGGATGCGCTTTTTCTCGATCCCTTTGGGATGATTGCTGCGAGTGCCCTTCCCGATGCGGTCAAGGTCTCTTTGATTCTTGAATTGTCAGATGCTTCCGGTAGTCGTGGAATGGTAGCTGGCCAAGTCCTTGATATGGAAGGGGAGCACAAACAGCTCACACTAGCAGAGTTGAAGACCATCCATGCCAATAAGACAGGACGCCTCCTTGCCTATCCTTTCATCGCAGCAGGTTTGATTTTAGAGTTGCAAGCAGACATTGCTCAGCTCTTAGAAAAAATCGGGAAAAAATTAGGCCTGGCTTTTCAAGTGCGGGATGATATTTTGGATTTGGTCGCTGATTTTGAAGCTTTGGGTAAGACTCCTCAAAAGGACTTAGTAGCTGAAAAATCGACCTATCCAGCCCTGTTGGGATTGGAAGAATCAAAAGCTTTGCTGACAAGTGAATTAGACGCTTGCGAGGACTTGTTGGATCAGATTACAGCTGCTTGCGACTTTGATCCGCGAGCGATCAAGAAATTAATAGAAGGATTACGAATAGATGGCTAAGGAAAGAGTGGATGTATTAGCCTATAAACAAGGCCTATTTGATACCCGCGAACAAGCCAAAAGAGGGGTGATGGCAGGTCTTGTCGTTGCCGTTATCAATGGTGAGCGCTTCGATAAACCGGGTGAAAAAATTGATGAAGCGACCGAGTTGAAATTAAAGGGCGAAAAGCTCAAATATGTCAGCCGAGGCGGTCTTAAATTAGAAAAAGCCCTGAACCAATTTGGTTTGTCTGTAGAGGGTAAAATTGCGATTGATATCGGAGCTTCTACAGGTGGCTTTACAGATGTCATGCTGCAAAATGGAGCCAGCCAGGTCTTTTCGGTGGATGTCGGGACCAATCAGTTGGCCTGGAAATTACGTAATGATCCTCGGGTGGTCTCGATGGAACAGTTCAATTTCCGCTATGCCGAGCCAGATGATTTTGAAGCGACACCGAGCTTTGCGAGTATCGATGTCAGCTTTATTTCCTTAGACTTGATTCTGCCAGCCCTTCACCGGATTTTGGCAGAAAATGGACAAGTCGTGGCCTTGGTGAAACCTCAGTTTGAGGCAGGACGCGAACAGATCGGGAAAAATGGGATCATTAAAGATCCTAAGATTCATTTAGCCGTCCTTGAAAAGGTCGCTGCATTTGCAGGGACACATGGCTTTGCGGTAATGGGAGTGGATTATTCCCCTATCCAAGGAGGCCATGGCAACATCGAATTTTTGATGTATCTAGAAAAAAAAGAAGAGAAAACAAAGCCAACTTCAGAGCAGCTGGAGGCTGTTGTGGAGCTGGCACACAAGGAATTTAAACATGAAGAGTAAGAATATCAGATTAGAAAAAATTCGCCGCTTCATTCGCGATCATGAAGTGGGGACTCAAGAAGAGATCGTCGAACATTTGAAAGAAGAAGGCATCTCAGCAACCCAAGCGACGGTGTCACGGGATATCAAAGAATTGGGCATCGTAAAACGCCCTCTGAAAGACATGACCTATGTCTATGAATTGCCACGTAAGCACCACCAAGGGATCGGGATGATCGAAAGCAATATTTTATCTCATCGTCGCATGGGAGAATATGTCAATTTCACCATGGTTCCAGGGACAGCGCCTTTAGTTAAACGTCGCTTGCGGGAGATTTATAAGGAGCATATCTTTAGTATTGTTGCAGATGATGACACGATCTTACTGATCGCCTATTCAGCTCCAGAAGCAGAGAATATCCTCAAATCAATTTTTGGGTGGTAAGAGCCTATGCTATTAGAAATTTCGATTAAGAACTTTGCCATTATCGAAGAGATTTCCTTAAATTTTGAAAAGGGAATGACGGTACTGACAGGGGAAACAGGTGCAGGGAAATCCATCATTATCGATGCCATGAACATGATGCTGGGAAGTCGCGCAACGACCGATGTCATTCGACACGGAGCCCCAAAAGCAGAAATCGAAGGGCTCTTCACCGTTGAGAGCAATCGCCACTTGACGGCTCTTTTTGAAGAGCAAGGACTAGAGTGGACCGATGAATTGATCATTCGCCGAGAGATCTTGCAAAATGGACGAAGTGTCAGCCGGATCAATGGTCAGATGGTGAATTTATCTGTCTTAAAGGCAGTCGGTCAACATTTGGTGGATATCCATGGGCAGCATGATCAGGAAGAACTTATGCGGCCCCAATTGCATATCGCTATGCTGGATGAATTTGGAGACACAGCCTTTTTCCAAACCAAAGACGCTTATCGTCAGACCTTTGAAGACTACAAACGCCTGCGCAAACAAGTGGTGGAACTCCAGCGCAACCAGCAGGAAAACAAGGCTCGTATCGAGATGTTGGAGTTTCAAATCGCAGAGATTGAGGCGGCTGCCTTGGAAGTGGATGAGGACCTGCGTCTGGAGCAAGAACGCCAACGCCTGCTCAATCACAAGATGATTGCAGATACCCTAACCAATGCCTATACCATGCTGGATGCAGAAGAATTTTCGAGTCTAGCCAATGTTCGCTCAGCCATGAATGATCTGGAGAGCATCGAAGAATATGATCCCAGCTACAAAGAGCTCTCAAGCCAATTATCTGAAACCTTCTATGCCCTTGAGGATATTACCAAGCGCTTAGAAGATGTGGTCGATGGTCTGGAGTTTGATGGCAATCGCCTCATGCAGGTGGAATCGCGTTTGGACTTGATTCACTCTATCACGCGCAAGTATGGTGGCCAAGTCAAGGACGTATTGGAATACCTGGCGCAAATCACCAAAGAATATAGCCTCCTCACCGGAAGTGACCTCTCGTCTGAGGACTTGGAAAAAGAACTCAAACGTTTGGAAAAGAGTTTGGTCACCTTGGCTCAAGATTTGAGTGATCAGCGGCATACTTTGGCCCAAGCCTTGGAAAATGAAATCCAGCAAGAATTGGCAGATCTCTACATGGACAAGGCGCGTTTTCAAGTGCGTTTTAGCAAGGCTAAGTTTAATCGTGAGGGAAATGAAGCTGTCGAATTTTACATTTCGACCAACCCAGGTGAGGACTTTAAACCCCTTGTCAAGGTAGCATCTGGTGGAGAATTGTCACGCTTGATGTTGGCCATTAAGTCTGCTTTTTCTCGAAAAGAAGGAAAAACCAGTATCGTCTTTGACGAGGTGGATACAGGGGTCTCTGGGCGCGTGGCCCAAGCCATCGCAGCGAAAATTCATAAGATTGGTCAAAATGGCCAAGTGCTTGCCATTTCTCACCTGCCTCAAGTCATCGCTGCAGCAGATTATCAATTCTATATTGAGAAAATCAGTGATGAACACTCAACTGTATCTACTGTGCGTTTGCTCAATAGAGAAGAACGAATCGAAGAAATTGCCAAGATGCTGGCAGGAGAGGATCTAACGGAAGCTGCCCGTCAACAAGCAGAGCAACTTCTCAAGCGTTAAGAGAAAGAAGGTTTGAAACAATGTCAACATACTTTGTAGTCGGAGATATTCACGGAAAAGCACAAATGCTAGAAGAGCTCATGACAGAGTGGGATGGAAAAGCTCAATTGGTCTTTTTAGGGGATCTGATAGATCGAGGCGAAAACAGCAAACGATCAATTGAAATCGTAAAGGACTACGTAGACCATCACGGAGCTGTTTGCCTTTCCGGGAATCACGAGTACATGTTTTTAGCCTGGTTGGACAATCCAGAAGAGCGTTATGACCACTACCGAAGAAATGGTGGCGATACGACCATCAACTCTCTGTTAGGCCGGCCACTCGATGCTCCTGTAGATGGCATTGCGGATGCGCAAGCAGTAGAAAATGCCGTTCCTGACTTGGTGGCTTTCATCCGTAGTTTGCCTTTTGACTACGAGACTGAGACCTATTATTTTGTCCACGCTGGTGTGGATCTAACCCTTGAAAATTGGCGAGAAACCAGTGATTACCAAAAGGTCTGGATCCGAAAACCATTCCATGAATCGGAGAATCATACAGGTAAATGGATCGTCTTTGGCCATACACCAGTCTATGGACTGCTCAATGAGCCAGTCGGCACCGAAAATCTTTGGATTTCAGATCAGAAGATGGGTGTCGATGGGGGCGCTGTCTTTGGTGGAGTCCTCCATGGATTGCTCTTGGATGATCAAGGCATTGTCCATGACCATGTCCTTCATAATACAGGTTTTTCTGCCGCAGACGACTGAGGAAGCAGGAATGGATATCTTTCACTGCAAAACCCCGTGTTTTTTGATATAATGAAAGCAGAACATTCTTAGGAAGAGTATAGAAATATATGGCAAATATTAAAATAGTTACAGACTCATCTATTACAATTGAGCCTGAAGTGGTTGAAGAATATGGCATTACCATTGTGCCACTTTCTGTTATGGTGGATGGAGTCCTTTATTCCGACAGTGAGTTGGGCGAAGGGGACTTCTTGCGCTTAATGCAGTCTAGCAAAAATCTTCCAAAGACCAGCCAACCACCCGTTGGAGTCTTTGCGGAGGTGTATGAAAAGTTAGCAGCAGACGGAGCTCATATCGTTTCGATTCATATGTCTCATGCCTTGTCAGGAACCGTAGAGGCGGCTCGTCAAGGGGCAACCTTGTCAGGGGCAGAAGTAACTGTGATTGATAGTGGCTTTACAGACCAAGCTATGAAGTTCCAAGTGGTTGAGGCAGCCAAGTTGGCCAAAGACGGAGCTGATTTAGACACTGTCTTGGCTCGCATCGAAGAAGTCAAAGAAAAGACAGAGTTGTATATCGGTGTTTCTACCTTGGAAAATCTGGTTAAAGGTGGGCGCATTGGCCGTGTTACAGGACTTTTGAGCTCCCTTCTCAATATCCGTGTCGTGATGCAAATGAAGGACCATCAGTTAGAACCAATCGTCAAAGGGCGCGGTAACAAGACCTTTAAGAAATGGTTGGATGAATTGGTAGAGAAACTTTCCCATAGTAAGGTGGCTGAGATCGGGATTTCTTACGCAGGGACACCAGAGTGGGCCAATGAAATGAAGGCTCAGTTGCAATCTCTCGTTGAAAAAGCAATCCCAGTTCTCGAAACTGGATCGATTATTCAAACCCATACAGGTGAGAATGCATTTGCAGTTTTGGTACGCTACGAATAAGCTGAATAAATATTTGAAAAAACAGGTTTAGTACTTGACCTAAAGGCTTTTTTTAGATATTATAGTACTGTTAAGGCGTAAAGCCTAAAAAAATTTGGAGGATTTGTTAAATGGCTAACAAACAAGATTTGATCGCAAAAGTGGCAGAAGCTACAGAATTGACTAAAAAAGATTCAGCAGCAGCTGTTGATGCTGTATTCGCAGCAGTTTCAGAATACCTTTCAAAAGGTGAAAAAGTTCAATTGATCGGTTTCGGTAACTTCGAAGTTCGTGAACGTGCAGCTCGTAAAGGTCGCAACCCACAAACTGGTAAAGAAATCAAAATCGCAGCTTCTAAAGTTCCAGCATTCAAAGCTGGTAAAGCTCTTAAAGAAGCAGTTAAATAATTGCATTTTGAAAAGCCATCCTAGATTTCTAGGATGTTTTTTTTGTTGGACAGCTCTATAGGATAAGGGTATAATAGGAAAAAAGAAGGAGAGAGAAAAGACCATGCGATTCATTTTAGGCCTCTTTGCCTTGTTGTTTATCCGACCTATTTTGTATCTACTGAAAGGGCTGTGGTTTGTACTGGAATTTTGCTTTATGATCCTCGTGGTCAAAATGATCCTAGGAACCGTGCGCTGGATGACCAGTTGGATCGGTTGAGAGTAGATGAATCTATTTCAGGCTCGTGAATCAATGTCCCCTGGACATAAGCTCGCTTTTCCATTTTTAGGCTCGTGAATCAATGTCCCCCGGACATTTTTTTTAATTAAAAGCATTCTAAATAGTGATTTATTTTGAAACATGATATAATAAGGGTAACGAATCGGTTAAATCATATTGGAAAGGGGGAATCATAGTGAACGCATTGCATCGTCATGAAGAAGAGCGCGTGGAAGAAGTCTTGCAAAATTTGCGTGCTAAGGGCATTCGGATTACCGATACCCGCAGAGCAGTTCTTTCCTATTTAGTGGCGAGTCATGAACATCCAAGCGCTGAGAAGATCTATCGTGATTTATTGCCTCAGTTTCCAAGCATGAGTCTAGCAACTGTCTACAACAATATCAAGGTTTTAATTGATGAGGGGGTTGTCTCTGAGATCAAGGTTCGCAATGATACCACGACCTATTTTGATTTCATGGGGCATGACCATTTGAATGTGGTATGTGAAAAATGTGGTCGTATCGCAGATGTGGACATTGAAGTCCCAGATCTTCGCGAAGAAGCAGCCAGTCAAAGTGGCTACCAGATCACCAAGACCCAGATGACCGTCTATGGCATTTGCCCCGACTGTCAGAAAAATTAGTGTGAGAGAAAGCAGAGCCGTCAGGCTCTTTTTTGATGCAATGAAAGCCTGCCTATATTTTATACCGGGAGAAAAATAGGGAAAATCATGATATAATATACTTTTACGATCAAACAAAAGGAGAACGAGATGAAGAAGCTGGAGAATTTTTCTTGGAAGATGTGGCAGGTCTATGCCTTAGCGGCAGTGACCATTTTTATGATTGGTGCTATATGGTCTTTCTTTTTCTTGAAAACGGCCCCTCATATAGTTGGATAGAGTAACAATGTTTGTGAGATAAGGACTTATAGAAAGATTTAAAAAATGAAGATAAAGAGTGAAAAACTAAAAAGTTTACTGGTCATTGTTGGTTTTTTTATCCTTTTAACTATTTGTTTTTATAAAAATTTAGAATCAAATATCAAGGAAATCTACAAGAATAATCATTATTCAGGAGAGGTTCGGATCACGGGCCTTTCGATTACAAGTGAATCAAAACTAGTGATTAATGCTAATTATACCTATTCTGAAACGATTAATGGGAAAGTCATCTCTATTCCATTGAAGAAACAAATGATGTTGGAACAAGTCATTTTGCCATATTATCCACCTGTAGCTAAAGAAGTACGTTTTGGATTGCTTGGTGATTCAATAGGAATGTATAGTGAGCCTCCTAGCACGTATGTACCCATTCTTGAAAAAGCCCTAGAATTGAATCCTGAGAGAAAAAAGTTGGAGCAGGAATTAAAGAAAAAAATAGATCAAAATTCTATCTTAAAAGGATCGAAGGTTGAATTAAAACTTGGTATTTCAAGTAAAATAAAGTATATTGGCGGGATACATTGGCTTGAAGATTACGAGAAACAATCGGCGAAGAAGGGACGGACTGTTCTTGGAGGATGGTATGGTTTTCCGGTAAAAGAAGCTTTAGATAATGATGTCCTATATGTTCAAGTGACATTACCTAAAGGTGTGAAGAGGGATCATATCCGATTTAAGGATGAATTAGAAGCGATTGTACAAACATCGAGTTTGCCAAATGGTCTCTATGTCTTAGGAACTGTGACAGATTCGAATTTCGATGAGGTTGAGATTGAAGACAGAGTGGTTAAGGAAAGGAATTAAAGATGTCAGAAACAAAACAAGAAAGTAATCTTAGTTTAGTCTGGGAGCTTGCGTTGTATATTGTTCTAGTTCTATCAATTGTTGGATTTCCATTTTTGAATGGTCTTTATTATTCGTATTCAGATGATTCACAGGTTTTTCTATTTCGAAAAAGCAACTCAGTATTTTGGGGGCAAGAATTTAAAGGTGTGGTGAATTCTTACTTTATTATTTCTCTCATACTATTAATTGTTTTACCTGTTATAGCCTATATTATTCATGATTCTTTTGAAAAAAAGGGGTATCCATTTTTGGCTAGCCTGCAATCTTTTTTGATTCACCTATCTTGTAGTGTTATTCTAATATATGCTGCATTTTCATTAACAATTCAAAAAGTTTATTATAATTTGGGGTTTGGTGTTTATCTTTGTCTGCTAATTTATATGGTTCATATGTATAGTGATTTAAAAGATTTAAGAAAAATGATTGAACAACGAAATTCCTTGACTGAAGAGAATCAAGCAACAGAGTAGCCTGTCTAAGTGAAAGAAGAAACATTCCTCATTTTCAAACCAGAGCCGTCAGGCTCTTTTTTGTGAGAAATTGCACTTTTCTATGGTCGCCACTAGATTTTTTACTGAAAATCTAGTAGAATAGAATAGATAAACGGGGGAAACCTCGGAGAATAAAAAGGAGATCCATCTAATGGTAAAATTGGTTTTTGCTCGCCACGGTGAGTCTGAATGGAACAAAGCTAACCTTTTCACTGGTTGGGCTGATGTTGATTTGTCTGAAAAAGGTACACAACAAGCGATCGACGCTGGTAAATTGATCAAAGAAGCTGGTATCGAATTTGACCAAGCTTATACTTCAGTATTGAAACGTGCGATCAAAACGACTAACTTAGCTCTTGAAGCTTCTGACCAATTGTGGGTTCCAGTTGAAAAATCATGGCGCTTGAACGAACGTCACTACGGTGGTTTGACTGGTAAAAACAAAGCAGAAGCTGCTGAACAATTTGGTGATGAACAAGTTCACATCTGGCGTCGTTCTTACGATGTATTGCCTCCTGCAATGGACCGTGATGATGAACACTCAGCACACACTGACCGTCGTTACGCTTCACTTGACGATTCAGTGATCCCAGATGCTGAAAACTTGAAAGTTACTTTGGAACGTGCCCTTCCATTCTGGGAAGATAAAATCGCTCCAGCTCTTAAAGACGGTAAAAACGTATTCGTAGGAGCACATGGTAACTCAATCCGTGCTCTTGTAAAACACATCAAACAATTGTCAGACGACGAAATCATGGATGTGGAAATCCCTAACTTCCCACCATTGGTATTCGAATTTGACGAAAAATTGAACGTTGTAAAAGAATACTATCTTGGAAAGTAAGATAGCGTGATTCGTTATCAATCATAGAAAGCTGACTTCGGTCAGCTTTTTTGCTTGTCTTCCTTAGATCCTAGCTGGTTTTGGGTTTTCAGGGTCTCCTAAAAATGTTATAATAGAGTGTTACTAAATTGGGTTCCATTAGCCCTGAAAGGAAAAGAAAATGACAAAATCATTCTACATCACAACCCCTATCTATTACCCATCTGGTAAATTGCATATTGGTTCAGCTTATACAACAATCGCCTGTGACGTCTTGGCACGTTACAAACGTATGATGAACTATGATGTTTTCTACCTGACTGGTCTTGATGAGCACGGTCAAAAGATCCAGCAAAAAGCAGAAGAAGCTGGGATTACGCCGCAAGCTTATGTAGATGGGATGGCCGTTGGAGTGAAAGAACTCTGGCAATTACTCGATATCTCATACGATAAATTCATCCGTACGACAGACGATTACCATGAAAAAGTGGTGGCTCAGGTCTTTGAACGCTTGCTTGCGCAAGACGACATCTACCTGGGTGAGTACTCTGGCTGGTATTCAGTCTCTGATGAAGAGTTCTTTACAGAAAGCCAATTGGCTGAAGTATTCCGTGATGAGAATGGCAAGGTCATCGGTGGGGTAGCCCCATCAGGCCACGAAGTAGAATGGGTCTCCGAAGAATCTTACTTCCTTCGCCTCAGCAAATACCAAGACCGTTTGGTTGAATTTTTCAAATCCCAACCTGATTTCATCACGCCAGACGGCCGTCTCAATGAAATGTTGAAAAACTTCATCGAGCCAGGTTTGGAAGATTTGGCGGTATCTCGGACAACCTTTACTTGGGGAGTTCCAGTTCCATCTAATCCAAAACACGTGGTCTATGTATGGATTGATGCCCTTCTCAACTACGTGACAGCTCTTGGTTATGGTCAAGAAGATCATGAAAACTTTGACAAATTCTGGAACGGAACCGTCTTCCACATGGTTGGAAAAGACATCCTTCGTTTCCACTCGATCTACTGGCCGATCCTTCTCATGATGTTGGATATCAAATTGCCAGAACGTTTGATTGCCCATGGTTGGTTTGTCATGAAAGACGGTAAGATGTCTAAGTCTAAAGGAAATGTCATCTACCCAGAAATGTTGGTGGAACGCTTTGGCTTGGATCCACTTCGTTACTACCTCATGCGCAGTTTGCCAGTTGGTTCAGATGGGACCTTCACACCAGAAGACTACGTGGCTCGCATCAACTATGAATTGGCCAATGACCTTGGAAACCTCCTCAACCGGACGGTAGCCATGATCAATAAATACTTTGGTGGTCAAGTTCCAGCTTATGTCGAAAATGTCACAGTATTTGATGCCGATTTGGCTAAGGTAGTTGAAGAAAACATCGCTGAATACCACAAGCAAATGAACGCGGTTGATTACCCACGCGCTTTGGAAGCCGTATGGAACATCATCTCTCGGACCAACAAGTACATCGATGAGACAGCTCCTTGGGTCCTCGCTAAAGAAGATGGGGACAAGGAACAATTGGCAGCGGTCATGGCTCACTTGGCAGCTAGTCTTCGTGTCGTGGCTCATTTGATCCAACCATTCATGATGAACACTTCAAATGCCATCATGGAACAACTTGGCTTGGGCTTGGACTTCGATCTTGAAAACTTGACCCTAGCAGGCTTCCCTGAAAATGTCACAGTGGTTGCTAAAGGAACTCCAATCTTCCCACGTCTCGACATGGAAGAAGAAATTGCCTACATCCAATCTCAAATGACTGCTGGAAAACCACAAGAAAAAGAATGGATTCCAGAAGAAGTGGAACTCAAGTCTGAAAAAGATGAGATCAAATTTGAAGACTTTGACAAGGTTGAAATCCGTGTAGCAGAAGTCAAAGAAGTGGAACGCGTCGAAGGATCAGACAAATTGCTTCGCTTCCGCCTAGATGCAGGAGATGGCGAAGACCGTCAAATCCTCTCTGGTATCGCGAAATTCTATCCAAACGAACAAGAATTGGTCGGCAAGAAACTCCAAATCGTGGCCAACCTCAAACCACGTAAGATGATGAAGAAATATGTCAGCCAAGGTATGATTCTTTCTGCAGAACATGGAGATCAATTAACGGTCCTAACCGTTGATCCATCTGTACCAAATGGAAGCATTATTGGTTAAACATATATAAAAAAGCACTCCCGCGGGAGTGCTTTTCTTGTATTGATATAGTTCCCATCATTGAATTTTACAAGGATAGAAGATGGGTCCTATTAGTAATGAATGTTAATGGAGACTTCCGCAGTGAGAAAAGAGTCTGAAACATTTTTGTTTCAGACTCTCGGAAGATTTGAGACAGTGGGCTCAAATCTAAGGTATGGAATCCCAAAGGGATTCGCTACCGTCCGTCCTCACCCAAGGAAAGTCTCCGAATATAGTTCCTATTCATCTGGCCGGTATTCCAGGATATCTCCGGGCTGGCAGTCGAGTTCTTTGCAGATGGCTTCAAGGGTGGTGAAGCGGATGGCTTTGGCCTTGCCGGTTTTGAGGATGGAGAGGTTAGCAGTCGTGATGCCGATTTTGTCGGCTAGCTCGTTGGATTTCATTTTCCGCTTGGCCAGCATGACATCTAGATTGACGATAATCATGGCACCCTCCTTAAATGGTTAGCTCATTTTCTTCAGCAATCTCAATACCTCTCTCTAAAATCTTGCCAGAGACCCAGACGATTGGAACGGCAAGGAGAAGCCCTGTGTTAAAGGTAAATTGGAAAGTGAAGGGAAGGAGATAAGCATTTCCACTGGTTTCAAGTGTGCCAGACATAAAGGACAAGACCAAGAGAATCTTCCAAGCTCGGTTGCAAAGATCAATGTTGGAGTGAGAAAAGATCTTTTCTTGGTAGAGATTTTGGAGGAAGCTGCGAATGGTGATGAGAAGGTAAATATAGATAGCGCTTGAGGCTAGTGGGAAGAGCAACTGCCAGAGAGGTTGCGGATGTTTGGGGAAGAGCTGGATGCCATTCACATCAAAGGACAAGCGTCCAGTTTGAATGAGATCTTTGAAAAGGCCCATGCGGGAAAGCAGATGGACGACCAATGCAGCCACGGTCATAAAGCCACAGAAGTAAATGAAAGCCGTTAAGACTTCAATGACATTTTTTAAGGTTTTTGAGTTTTTCATCGCAAGCCTCCTTGAAGTTTATTTATTTTTCACTTATAGTATACTCCTTATAAAAAATTAGTCAATAAAAAAGTATCGAAAAACGATAAAAAAATAATGATAAACAAAATATTATTTTTGAGAAACAGGTATTTTCTACTCAAACTAGTCAGTTCAAACCTGGGAAACCACTACATAGAGGGGAATTTTACTATACTTTCGATTTAGGGTATACTAGTGTAAAGATCTTATTCCATGGAGGTAGTAAAATGAATCTTAAGTGGAAGAAAAAATACCTGGGGCCGATTTTGGGGCTGGTCGGAGCAGTTGTTCTGATCGGTGGAGTCTATCTCTACTCTAGCTCCAACATCCAACCAGACCATCAAAAGGAATTTAAGCAGACCAGCAAGAAGGTCACCAAGCCAAAGGAAAAAGCTATTGACTTGAGTGGTGACTATGTCTCAAATGAACGGGATGAAGCCAAAATCGAGAAAAAAGGCAAGGCCTGGAAGATCGATTACCAAACAGCTGACGGCAAGGTATCTGCTGAATTTAGCACGGATTGGAAGGTCGAAGGGTCTAACAAAGTTTCGACAGGCAAGATGAAAAAGTCCGATGGCAATACAGACTTTACAGTCACTGTTCGTGTTTTCAAATACAAGACAGATAAGAAGCCTTTGATAACGGTCACCATGTCTGACAAAAATCCCGACCACGAGATGGTCTTTGCCAATCGGGAGGATTTTTTCAAATCGACAGATCCAAATGATATCGTCCTTGATGGCAATCTCTCACCGTTTGAAGGTGCTTATTCCAATGATACCTATGAAAAGGAAATTGCAGATTCCGGTTTTAAACTTTATGGCTATACTCCAGAAGAATATTACCAAAACAAGACCAATGCCTTTCCAAGTATTGTAAATGGGGAGACTGGCTGGACTTTCTGGAGTGGAGGCACTCGGGCAAGTTACTTGTTCAATAAAGAAAAAGAGCCCAAGAAGCGAAAAGGCTATTATGAAGTTTATTTCACTGGGGCCAATGCGACTGCGATCCAAGGGCAAGAGCAAACCTTGTACTTAATCCCAGCGGGTGTGACAGGTCCTGATGGAGTAGCTTCCCAAGAACGTCGGATTCTCTTTGGGGATGTGGCCTACCGTGATTACCATCTAGAGTGGTGGAAAGCTTACCCACAACCGAAAAAAGAGAAAGACTTGGATATTGCGGCCATTAACGGAGGCGATTTCTCAAGCTTAGCTGGAACCTGGCGCAATGGCAAGGGAGCTGAAATCGTCATCCAAGCAGACGGAAAAGTTAAGGGTCAAGGCAGCCTCAAGGCTGTTGCGGATTCGGATAAGAAGAGCAAGATCCCTTATGTTGAGATGAAGATGGGTGATACTGGTGCTGCGATTGGACTGCTGAAAATCGGTTTCCAAAATCCAGATGGAGACCAGTCTGATACCAGCAAGCCACGTCTAGTGGTCACTCAATCTGCAGGCAACTACCCAGCTGATCAATATTTCTACCGTCAATAAAAGAGAGTGGGACAGAAATCGGTAATTCGTTAGAATTCGATTTCGTCGTCCCACCTCCGCACAGTTGAGTAGGGCTGTAAAAGCTGATGAAATCAGCGTAGTAGAGCCCACTCAACCACTGCGTCTTTCTCGACAATCCAAAGACAATTGAGAGACTAGGACTTTTGTCCCAGCCTCTTTTTTTACTGTAAGAAAGGCTCGTGGGGTCTAGGAAATTGTTAGTCTCTAGCATTAAAAGGAAAAATATGCAAAAAAGACTTGACAAAGCAAATGATTAGCAGTATTATTAACTAGTTAATTAACTGATTAATAAACTGGTTAACAAAAATAAAAAAGAGGTGAAGGATGAAAAGGAGAAAAATGAAGGTGCTGGGAATCTTGTTCCTCGGTTTCTTTCTGCTTGTAGCTTGTGCTAGTCAAGGAAATTCAGGCAAGCCCCCTTCTAAAAAAGGTCTCAAAATTGTCACGAGTTTTTATCCCATCTATGCTCTGGTTAAGGAAATCTCTGGCGATCAAAATGACATCTGGATGGTTCAGTCCGGTGCAGGGATCCATGATTACGAGCCCTCAACCAAGGAAGTGGCCCAAATCTATGATGCGGATGTATTTGTCTATCATTCTCAGACCCTGGAATCATGGGCTGGTCGCTTAGATCCTAACCTACAAGGTTCCAAGTTACAGGTGATCGAAGGTAGTCAAGGAATGACACTTGATAAGGTGACTGGATTAGAGGATGTCGAGGCTGGTCAGGGAAAAGAAGCCAAGCACCTGTATGACCCGCATACCTGGTTGGACCCTGCGAAAATTGCAGAAGAAGGAAAGATCATCGCTCAGCGCCTGGGCGAGATCGATCCAAAGAACAAGGAGCTCTATCAGGCCAATGCTCAAAAGCTTGAACAGAGCTGTGAGGAACTAGTAGCCCGCTACCAGCCTCTCTTTGCCAAGGCCAAGCAAAAGACCTTTGTAACCCAGCATACGGCCTTTTCTTATCTAGCCAAACGCTTTGGTCTCAAGCAGTTAGGAATTGCAGGGATTTCTCCAGAGCAAGAACCAACCGCCCGGCAATTGGCGGAGATCCAGCAGTTTGTTAAAGATTATCAGGTGAAAACGATCTTCGTAGAGAAGCACACGTCGTCAAAGGTGGCAGATAGTATCGCCAAGGCAACAGGGGCGCGTGTCAAGGTCTTGGATCCACTGGAAGCTGATCCGCAAAACGATAAGGATCTATTAGCAAATTTAGAAGAAAATATGGCGAGTTTAGCCAAAGAATTAGAGGAGTAAATCAAGAATGAAGAAAAAGGGAACGATTGGAATTGTAGCAACTTTGGGAATAGGGCTATGTGCCTATGCGCTCAGTCAGCAACCACAAGCTAAGGAAGAGAAAAAGAATCAGATTCAGTATCTACAGGCAGAAAAGAAAGCGTCATCGACTGCCTCCAGCAAAAAGGAAGACAGCATCGAAGCAGTCAATGCCAAGGAAAAGACTCAGGCGGAGCAGATTGTCATCAAAATTACGGATGAAGGCTTTGTCACTTCTCATGGGGATCATTTTCATTACTATAGTGGTAAGGTCCCATTTGATGCCATCTTTAGTGAGGAGTTGATTTTGCGAGATCCAACTTATCAGCTCCAAGAAGCTGATATTGTCAGCAAGGTCAAGGACGGCTATATCATTAAACGCGCTGGCAAATACTATCTCTACTTAAAGGATGCTCAGCATACGGTTAATGTGCGCTCGATCGAAGAGATCGCTCAACAACAAAAAGGAGGCGCTAAAGAAGAAGGGGAAACGGGATCGGTACAGGCGAGCTCCTCGCACAAGGCAGGCAAAACCCGTGACTTCCGTCAACCTAGTCAAGCGCTAAAAGAGGGGAAGACCCTTGAAACGCTGACTGCTAAAAATCATTCAGGAGGAGGCTATCGTACGGACGATGGTTATGTCTTTAGCCCTGGAGATGTCATTTCAGATACAGGGGATGGCTTCATTGTGCCCCATGGTGGACATTACCATTATATTCCAAAGAGTGCCTTATCTGCTGGCGAGTTAGCAGCGGCCCTCTCTGTCCTAGGCGGTCAAAGTGGCCACCAGGCTGGAAGCTCGTACTTAGCTAGCCCAAGTGTAGAAGCAGGTAAGAATCAAGGGATTCCAAATCAAGCCTCTCCAAGCTTAGGAAAACAAGCGAGCAACCAGCCGTCAGCCAGTCCAACCCCTACACAGACGACCCCAACGACTTCTAAACCGGCTACCTCTAAACTGAGTCCAAGCCTGAGCAATTTGATCGAAGAATTGCAGAAAGCCCCTCTAACTTCTCGTCATATGGAGTCTGATGGTTCTGTCTTTGATCCAAGTAAGATTACCAAGTGGACCGATCAAGGGATTGTCTACCCTCATGGGGATCATTTCCACTTTATCCCATACAGCTCCCTATCTCCTTTAGAGCGTGAGTTGGCGCGGCAATTCCAATTGCTTCGTGCTCAAGGAACTAATAGTCCAACCGAAGCAAACCCAAGCTTGCCTTCAAATCCAAGCACAAAACCTGTTGATCCTGATCACGAGCATGGCGACAGTCACGATCATGAACATGAACATGGGGACAGTCATGATCACGAGCACGAAGAGGAGCACGACCATGGCTTCCACGCAGACAAGGTCATCAGCAAGGATGAGGAAGGCTATATGGTCGCTCATGGCAACCATGCCCATTATTTCTATAGAAAGGACCTCTCTCCTCAAGAGATTGCAGCAGCAGAGGCAACTCTAGCTGGTAAGAAAGAAGAGGACAAGGGTCAGCCCCTGACAGATGACGTTGCGACCTATTCTCGCGATGCCTCAGATGAGGAAAAGATCCAGTACATCAGCAAGACCTATGGTGTCCCTCGTGAGGCCATTAAGATTTCCAATGGTTTCTTTGTCTTTAACAATCCAGACCAAGAATACGATCCGACCCACATCCATCCTTATGCCGTTCGGAAGGAACATGTCCGGATCCCACTTGAAACTGGCAATCCTGAACTAGACTTTATCAATGAACTCTATGCAACAGCGCTTCGTTCGGGGATTTCTCCTTATAGCCTCCAGATTGAAAATGGTCAGTTTGTCATCCCGCATGGCGATCATAACCACTACATCAAGGTGCGCTCAGCAGGTCTAGCAGACTACTTAGCCCACCGTCTTCCAACCATCCAATCTTCATACAAAAAAGGAGACTTGGATAAGAAAGTCGTAGAGGACAAGGTCAACCAGCTCTTAGCAGAAAGCCGAAGCCTCTATGCTTCTGATCCATTGCAACAACGACGGATTGAGCTGATCTTGGGTCATTTCTTGGAAAATGTCAAGAGCTTCCCAAGTAACTCAACAGAGGGCTATCTAGCCAGTCTCAAACAGGTTGATGAGCAGTACATTCATGCCACTCAAGCGGTCAAGCCAAAAGAAGAGACAGCCTTGGATCGTCGTTACCAAGAATTGCTGGAACAAGTGCGCTTGCTAGATACAGAGGCCTTCCAATTGAAGAAGGAAGAGTTGGTCTCTCAACTGCAGGAAGCCTATACTGCCAAGGACAGCAAGCGTATAGAGCAGGAAGGGAAGCTATTAGAAGCTGTTCAGGAGATGCAAGATCGGACGGGTGTGACATCTGTCGATTACCTCAAGTATTTCTACCAAAGCTTGAGCGATGCGCGCTTGACACCAGAACTCCGCACTAAGGCAGCAGATCTAGCCTTGAAGCTCTACCGAGCTCAAGCCTTTGAAGAAGCTTGGGATTCCAAGTCTCACTTTATGGAGCTCTACCAAACTAAGCAAGCTATTGACCAGCTCTTCTCCCAAGAAAAAGGCCAAACCTATCCTATTGAAAAAACAGTTTTGGATCAAAAAGGAAGTCAAACCCCATCCTACAATGTAGCGGTTTATGATTTCCTCAAAGGCTTGTATGGAGAGTTGGATAAGGCAACAGAAGCCCGTCAACAGAACAAGATTTTGACAGCCCTCTTAGAGCAAATCCAGTCGCTCTTGCCACAAGTCGAAGACCAAGGTAAACGAACAGCTTTTGAAGTAGGCTTGGCTCAACTTGGAAAAGAATCTGATCCAGACAAGGCTATTCCAAGTGGGGAAGCACTTCTACGCGAAATCAGTGATACCATTGAAAAGCAAAAACAAAAGCAAACGGAAGAGCCTCAAATTGGGGATGTCGCTCTTTACCAACAGCTCTATAACCAGTTGATGGCCCTACACCAACAATTGCAGGACAAGGGAGCTAGTGATGCTGTATTTGATCGCTTAGAAGCTCTCTTTGACCAATTGTCTAATCCAAAGAGTGATAAAGCAGCCTTACTACAGGCCATCCAAGCCTTCCAGGCAGAATTAGCTGCAGCACCATCTGCAAGCGAAGCGAGCAAATCAGCTTCCACAGCTGAAACGCCTGTCGCTACAGAAACTCCGGTGGAAAAAGAAGCAGCAGCTTCAGAAGGAAGCAAGCCTGCCACAACTGAGACAGAAACAGAGCCTGCAAGCGCAGCTGTAACAGAAGCAAGCACACCAGATGCTCCATCTCCTCAGAACCAATAGAAAATAGAAAAGAGAGTGGGACAGAAATCGGTAATTCGTTAGAATTCGATTTCGTCGTCCCACCTCCGCACAGTTGAGTAGGGCTGTCAAAGCTGATGAAATCAGCGTAGTAGAGTCCACTCAACCACTGCGTCTTGCTCGACAATCCAAAAATAATTGAGAGGCTAGGACTTTTGTCCCAGCCTCTTTTTGCATTCTAGTGAATAGAAGAAGTGGTCTCTTTTTTCAGTTTTTGAGTCTCACTCCTTGTGCTCCAGGAGCAGTGGTGAGGAAAGCTCGACTGCTTTTTTTCGCTTGAAAAATGCGGCCATTTGAACCAGGATGCGGGGAACCGTCTGCCATTTTTTCCAAGCTTGAAAGCGGGTGTCGATGAGCTGCTTGGCCAAGCGTTCCAGCATCTCCTGCTCGGTTGGATCCAAATCCTGGGCATTTTGGAGGATTTCTTTGGCCTTGGCTAGCTGCTTGAGATCGGTTAGATCATTGATGGAGGTGATGCCGGCATCCAGAAAAATGCCAAAAAAGGTGTCAAAAAACTTCTTGCGCTCCTCTGCCGAGGTCTCACGAACCCATTGTTTCAAGGTGAGATCCGTCTGTTGGCTATCTGGGCTGGTCTCAGTAACAGTCAAAAAACTGAGGTCCTTAGTTTCCCAAGTAAAGGCGTCGTGCTGGGCAAAGCCACCCAAGGCGCGACTTTTGACAATGGTCGTTGGTTCTGGCACTTCCAACATCATGCCAACGATGGATCCCTGAGGGACAAAGCGACGAATATTTGGAGACGTGCGCTGGTAGCCTTCGGTTTCAATAATGGCCTTGTTGAGGCCAGGAGCATCGTAGCTGTAGATCACGTCTACCCGTTCAAATAAGGAATCAGGTAGGTACGAGCAGGCATAGGTTGCAAGGTTGCCCCCTTTGGAGTGACCGGCCACTAAGAAGCGTCCTTTCGGAAATTCCTTCATGACATGTTGCAGGTAGCTGGCTGCGCGCTTCTGAGCTGGTACATGGTCCATATAGGTCATGTGGAAGTCTTCCTTCCAGCCAATCAAGGTGTCATCCGTCCCTCTGAAAACGACCAAATACACATCCAAGGTGAGGCGATAGGTCATGGCCGCGAACTGTTTTTGCACATCGGGATCGTACTCATCGACATAGTTAAGGAGTTTGATGTTCTTAAAGCGCTTTGAAGTAGCCAACTCATCGACTAATTGGAGGTGCTGGTTACTCACGATGAAATCGGTTGTCTGGTCGATCAGTTCCATCGCATCAGACAGGCGCACTGGGATTCCTGTTGTATCTCCTTGAGGCACAATGTGTCCAAAGGGCAGATAGGTCAGCTCTGTCAAGGCGAGAACATCCAGCTCCTTGAATGGGCGGTCATATATAGAATCGTAGGTCACTTCTTTTAGGTAATCAAAAATAGTTGACATCTGTGCCTCCCGTGTCTTATTTCTTTCAGTATAGCACAAAAATGGATGTAGAAAAAGCGACTCCCATCAAGAAAGTAGGCCCCAGCTCTTCTTTCCCTCTGAAACAGCCTTTTTCTCTGCTTCTTAATCTGTTATAATAGGAAGAAGAAAAAAAGAAGGAAAGAAAGCCATGCATAAAATTCTCTTAGTCGAAGACGATGACATTATCCGCCAACAGGTCAAACAATTATTGGAACAATGGGGCTATGAAGTGGTCGCAGTCGAGGATTTTATGGATGTCCTCGGGATCTTTGTCGAAAGTGACCCCCACTTGATTCTCATGGATATTGGCCTGCCTCTCTACAATGGTTACCACTGGTGCCAGGAAATTCGCAAGGTTTCAAAGGTTCCGATCATGTTTCTTTCTTCACGGGATCAAGCCATGGATATTGTCATGGCTATCAATATGGGTGGAGACGACTTTGTCACCAAGCCCTTTGATCAAAATGTCCTCCTTGCCAAGGTTCAAGGGCTCTTACGCCGCTCCTACGAATTTGGGACAGATCAAAATCTGCTGGAGCACCGGGGAGCCATCCTCAATCTCAAGTCCACGGACTTGGTGTATGAAGGGGAAGTCATCAAGCTGACCAAGAATGAATTTCAGATCCTGCGCGTCTTGTTTGAGCATGCAGGCAGTATCGTGGCGCGCGATGACATGATGAAGGAGCTCTGGAATAGCGACTTCTTTATTGATGACAATACCTTGTCTGTCAATGTGGCCCGCCTTCGTAAGAAATTAGAAGAGGCTGGCTTGTCAAACTTCATCGAAACCAAGAAAGGCATCGGTTACGGGTTGACCCATGAATAAATTTGGAACGATCTTCTGGCAGTATGTGGTATCCCGCAGGCGCCTACTCTATCTATTGGTCATCTTTTTGATCGTCGATTGGGTCTTTGCCTATCTCTTTCCAGAGACGGGGACGGTTTTCCTCTATGCGACCCTAGTGCTAGGCTTTTTTGCCTTCTGTGTCTTGATCTGGGATTTCGCCATGACCTTTCGGGACTACCGCAAAGCCGCACTTTATGAGGAAGTTGAGGTTGCTTCGCCTCTGGAACACCTCCTTTATGAAAAATACACGGAAGAACAGCAGGCGCGCTTAGAGGAAGGGAAGATAGCCCAGGCCAAGTTCAATGACCTGATGGATTACTATACCCTCTGGGTTCACCAGATTAAGACGCCCATTGCGGCTAGTCAGCTCTTGGTGCAAGATGTCGAGACGCCCATTGTCAAGCAGCAGATGGAGCAGGAGCTTTTTAAGATTGACTCCTATGCCAATCTGGTTTTGCAGTATCTGCGACTGGAGAGTTTTCATGATGATCTAGTCTTAAAGCGCGTGTCGGTAGAAGACTTGGTCAAAGAAGTAGTCCGCAAGTATGCCCTCTTTTTTATCCAAAAGAATTTGACAGTGGATCTGCATGATTTGGAGCAGGAGGTCATCACCGATCGCAAGTGGCTCCTGGTCATCATCGAGCAGCTCTTATCTAATAGCCTCAAGTACACCAGCACAGGGGGAATTGAAATCTATTTTAAAGACCAGACTCTCTATATAAAAGATAGCGGGATTGGGATCAAAAATAGCGATGTCCTCCGCGTCTTTGAGCGGGGCTTCTCCGGCTACAATGGCCACCTGACCCAGCAATCTTCAGGGCTGGGGCTCTATCTATCTAAGAAAATCGCAGAGCAATTGGGCCACAGGATCACCCTCCATTCAGAGGTCGGCCAAGGCACGACCGTTGCCATTCGCTTTGAAGAGAAGAAGTTGGTCATGGATTAATTTTCCCCATCTTACAAAAATGTAAGAAATAAAGGTCAAAATGAAAGGTTAGGTTATGGTAGCCGCCTTTTATTTTTTATACAATAGTCTCATCAAATGAAGGAGGTCAAGAAAATGAAACTCTTGAAATGGATGAAACAACCCAAAAAGACTGAGAAACCAAATAACCAAACCGATCTGGAAAAGACGGAATTTGGTCTCCAAGTCCTGCAACAAACCCAAGAATTTTTCTTGATCTACTAGTAAAAGGAGAAAAGTATGTCATTACTAGATGTTCAACATATCAAAAAGATCTACAAAACCCGCTTTCAAGGAACGCAGGTTGAAGCCTTAAAGGATATCCACTTCACCGTGGAAAAGGGTGAGTACGTGGCTATCATGGGGGAATCAGGATCCGGGAAATCGACCCTTCTCAATATCCTAGCCATGCTGGACCAGCCGACCGAAGGACGGGTCTACCTCAATGGCACCGATACCTCCACCATCAAGAACAAGGATGCGTCGAGCTTCCGTCGGGAAAAACTAGGCTTTGTCTTTCAAGACTTCAACCTGCTCGATACCTTGTCTGTCAAGGATAATATCCTCTTGCCACTGGTCCTTTCTCGCAGACCGGTCAAGGAAATGATGAGCGAGGTCGATAGCGTGAGTCGGGAGTTGGGCATTCACCAACTTCTTGAAAAATACCCTTACGAAATCTCTGGTGGGCAAAAACAACGGGTAGCCGTAGCACGGGCTATCATCACCTCGCCAGAAATCCTTCTTGCCGATGAGCCAACAGGGGCGCTGGATTCCAAGTCTTCAGCTGCTTTGCTGGATGTCTTTGAAGATATCAATACCATGGGCCAAACCATTCTCATGGTGACCCACTCAACCGCAGCGGCAGCGCGTGCCAAGCGCGTGCTCTTCATCAAGGACGGGATTCTTTACAACCAGATCTTCCGCGGGGAAAAAACGGAGCGTCAGATGTTCCAAGAAATCTCGGATACTCTGACGATCATGGCAAGTGAGGTGGAGTAGATGTTTCGATTAACCACTAAACTAGCTTGCTCTAATCTCATCAAGAACCGCAAGCTCTATTATCCCTTTGCGATTGCGGTCATTCTCGCAGTGACCATCGCCTACCTCTTTGACTCCCTGACCTTTAATCCTCACATTCATGAGCTTCGAGGGGGAGATCCCATGATATTTACCCTGGTCTTGGGACTGTTCGTGGTCAATGCTGCGGGAGCTATCATCGTGCTCTATGCCAATAGCTTCGTCATGAAAAATCGCTCCAAGGAGCTGGGGATCTACAGCATGCTAGGCCTTGAAAAACGCCATCTCATCAGCATGATCTTCAAGGAACTCTTGCTTTTTGGCTTTCTAACCATCTCAGTCGGTGTCTTGATTGGAGCCCTTTTTGACAAGCTGATCTTTGCCTTTCTCTTGAAACTCATGAAGATGAAGGTCCAGCTAGTGTCCACCTTCCAACCTGGGATTGTGGTCTTAGTTTTTGTCACCTTTGGTCTCATCTTTGCCCTTTTGGTTCTTCTCAACGCTTGGCGGATTCTTCGTTTGAATGCTCTGCAACTGACACGTGAGAAAGCGAGTGGTGAAAAGAAAGCTCGCTTCTTGTGGCCCCAAACCATCCTGGGCTTAGCCTCTCTCGGTTTTGGCTACTACCTGGCTTTGTCTGTCAAAGACCCCATGTCTGCGATTTTGATCTTCTTTCTAGCCGTTATCTTGGTCATGATCGGGACCTACCTGCTCTTTAATGCTGGGATCACCGTCTTCTTGCACCTGCTTAAGAAAAAGAAGGGGTATTATTACCAACCTAACAACATGATCTCGGTCTCTAACCTCATCTATCGTATGAAGAAAAATGCAGTGGGGCTTGCGACTATTGCCATCCTCTCGACCATGGTGCTTGTGACCATCTCTGCAGCCACCAACATCTATGTCGGTAGCGAAATGGTCAAGAAAATCATGGCTCCTCATGATTTCTCTGTCCAAGGAAAAGGGGTCGATCTGGAGCAGATCAATCAGAAATTTGATGAATTTGCCTCTGAGCACCATCTCAAGATCAAAAATCGAGACCTGATGACCTATGCCAACTTTGGGGTTAAATCACAAAAGGGCACAGACTTCACCGTCTATCCAGCTGATGAACGCAGCGTCACTCCTAAAACTGTCTTTCTGGTCTTTGATGCAGCTAGTTATGAACAAATGACAGGAGAAAAGGTTGATCTGACCGGCAACCAAGTCATCCTCTTTGCTCATAACAAGGCTCTTAAGGGGCAAAAGCAGTTCACTATCAATGGCCAAGACTTCCAAGTCAAGGAAGAAGTGACCAAGGATTTTATCACCGATCACGTGCCCAACATGTATAACATGATAACGGAGGATTTCAATTACCTAATCGTACCTGACCTCTCAGCCTTTATCGCCCAGTTTCCAAATCTTGCCATCTATACCAATATCTATGGTGGTTTCAATGTCAATGTCGATGAAGACCAGCAGCTCAAGCTAGCAGCTAGTTATGACAAGATGATCGATGAATTGAGCAGCCAACAGGGCCAAGGAACATTTATCTATGGAGGTAACCGAGCCAATGATGTGGCAGAGTTGAATAGCCTCTTTGGTGGCATTTTCTTTATCGGAATTTTCTTGTCACTGATCTTTATGGTCGGAACGGTCATCGTCATCTACTACAAGCAAATCTCAGAAGGCTATGAAGACCGTGATCGCTTCGTCATCCTCCAACAGGTGGGGCTCGATGAACACGAGGTCAAACGAACCATCAACCGTCAAGTGCGGACCGTCTTCTTCCTCCCTCTCATCTTTGCCTTTATCCACCTGGCCTTTGCCTACCATATGATCCGCCTCATTCTTAAAGTCCTCGGTGTCATCAATAGTGGCCAAGTCCTCGTCGTGACCTTCAGCGTCTGCGCCGTCTTTCTTATCACCTACCTGATCGTCTTTTGGATCACCTCTCGGAGCTATCGTAAGATTGTGCAGATTTAAGGAAAAAGAAGAGAGTGGGACAGAAATCGGTAATTCGTTAGAATTCGATTTCGTCGTCCCACCTCCGCACAGTTGAGTAGGG
>NZ_JACLQU010000007.1 GCF_016648855.1 Streptococcus parasanguinis | reverse complement strand
TATGAGGATAAACCACAAGTAAATCATGTAAAACTTATAAAGATAGCAAAAGGACTTATTTTTTTGTTTAGGCTTATACTTCCATATAAAATAAAATAAATAAGGTATAAAAATAATTAAAATAAATAGAAATTTCATCTCTAGCACAACTTATTACTTTCTATTTTGGATTTCCCGCAAGATCTCCTAACTTCCAAATACCAAGCCAAAAAGAAATTGTTAGCATGATAAAGAATGTGAGGAACATATTATCCACCAGATTTTTACTCATCAAGCATAGTTCTCTAGCTATGTAAGGAGACACGAGGAACAAAATGCACTGTACTATAGTAATTATTTTTTTCATGATTCATTTATAATACTGTCACATATGATACAGTATACTCCTTTCTAGGAAGAATTCTTATTATTCCTATCTTTATTATAGGCCTACAGCAATTTAGATTCAATTTTTAATATGTGAAAGTAGTTTCAGAATAATTTACAAAACAAAAATAAAGTACACTTTTTAAAGAATGTACTTTATGCTTCTAATTCAGTTGTATCAATGGTTTAGCTTTAGTTTAGTCAATTGTACATAAACTTTTAGTTTTCTTCAAAAAATAAAAATGAGTTCCAATTGTTAAAATGAATCAAGAAAATACAAAAACTTTCCGCCGTGAGAAAAGTGCTAGAAACACTATTGTTTCTAGCACTCGGGAGTTTTGGACCTAAGGAAAGTTTTTAAGAAGACTTTGTCACCAACACAACCAATGCTAGTTGGCATTGGTCATTTTTCTTTTTTGATGGCGTTGGTAAGAATGGTAGAGTTTCAAAACGACAGATCCACTAGCCATCCCGATGGAGATCACCAAGGCCAGAATAACCACCAGGGTCACGCTGGTTACTGCTTGGCGATATTGCCCACTGACAAAGAAGGAAGTGGTTCGATAGGAAATATATCCAGGAACCAAGGGTGCGAGAATGGACAACATAAAGACCACGACAGGCGTCTTGAGAATGATACTTAAAATCTGACTGATACAGGAGCCGACAATGGCGGCGATAAAGGTTGCTACGATGACATTGGTAGGGCCTTTTAGAATATAGTATAGTAGCCAGATGCCCATCCCGAGGATTCCTCCAGGAATCAACATGGAGCGCTGCACATTTAGGACGATTAAAAAGGTGATGATGGCAATCAAACTGGCCACCGCTTGGATTAAAAATTCAGTTAGGTTCATGATTTTATTTCATAAGGACGAGGGCGACCGTTGTACCGGCACCAAGTGCAAGAGTAATGAGGAGAGTCTCAAAGAGTTTGCTCATCCCAGAGTTGAGGTGGTAATTCATCAGATCTCGGACGGCATTGGTCATAGCGATTCCAGGAACGAAGGGCATGACACAGCCTGCGATAATGAGATCGGTATTGGAAGGAAAACCACTATAGCGCGTCCAGATATGGGCCAAAAAACCAAAGACAAAGGCGGCCGCAAAGGCAGTGACAAAAGGAATGCGAACGTATTTCTCAACGACAAGAGAAAAAGCAAAGGCAAAGACAGTCGCAATACCCGCTCCAATCGCATCATAGAAATTTCCTCCAAACATGATGGAGAAGAAAGGCGCACTGAGAGTTGCTGCAATGGTCAACTGGAGATTAGTATAAGGAACGCGCTTATTTTTCAATTCTCTCAAGGCCTGGTAGGCTTGCTCGAGATCTATCTCTCCAGAGACAAGTTGACGAGAGATCTGATTGACGTCACAGACCTTCTCGATATTGTAATTGGTCCGCAAGATCCGTTTCATGCGTGTGACATTGGCATTCTCAATTGAAAAGAAAATAGCGACTGGCATCGCTAAAACATTGCAATCGACGATTCCCTGTGAATGGGCGATCCGGATCATGGTATCTTCGACCCGGTGAATCTCAGAACCGCTCTCTATCAGGAGGGTTCCAGCTAACATCAGGACGTCGATCACTTGGTTGATCTGTTTTGACTCTTCCATAATTTCCTTCTTACTAAATAATCTGTTTCTATTATAGCAAAAAAGGACGAGAGACAGAACTAAAATCTGACAATTCTAGTTTGTTTCTTATCCTTTCTGAATTCGTTTAGAATAGCTATTGTTTAGGCTTATCATTCGCTAACTCGGGTGGTGGTGCTGCACGGTGCTGTCCTGGACGAGAAGGGTTGCTAAAAAGATCAGTGCAATCAGGATAAAGAGCCAAATAATAGCGAAAATAAATGTTAAAAACATAGGATCACCCCTTCTATATTATTTACAGCTCTACTATAACACTTGGAGAAAGCGCTGTCAAACCCTATATAGTAGGCTCTTAAACTCTTTCAAAATTCAGAATACTCTTGCGATGGGGATGAAAAAACCAGCCGTTTCCGACTGGTTTTTAAGACCTATTTGAATCTTAGTTCAAGGCATCATCCATTGAAAGAACTTCGTGGAAGACACGTTGTGTCAATTCAGTTTTTTGTTCTGGAGTGAGGTATTTAGTGTTTACACAGTATCCAGAGATACGAACGATAACGTCTTCACCTGACATGATCTTTTCGTAAACATCGTTCAAGTCCATAACGTTCAAGTTACAGTGTTGTCCACCGTTTTCGAAGTATCCATCAAGGATGGTTACCAAGTTATCAACTTGTTCGTCACGAGTTTTACCAAGAGCACGTGGTGATACTTGAGTAGTGAGTGAGATACCATCAGCTGCGTAACCAAAGTCAAGGCTAGCAAGTGAGTTCAAGTTTTGCAACCATCCACCTTTAGCTTTGTTAGATGGGTTAGCACCTGGTGAGAAGAATTCCAATTTAGACAAGTTCACAGAACCATCTTCGTTGAGGTATACCCCTTTGTGGACTGGTGAGTTACCAGTTTGTTTAGAGTAAGCAACGTTAGAAGTGATGGTAAGAAGTGAAACAGTTGCTTCAGCGTTCTTGTAAAGTTTGTGGCTGCGAAGACGAGTAGTGTAAGCTTCGATCAACCATTCTGCCAATTCGTTAGAACGTGGGTCATCTTCACCCCAACGTGGGTATTCACCGATTGTTTCGTAATCGTAGATGTAGCCATCTTCGTCACGGATTGGTTTAACAGTAGCGTATTTGATTGCTGACAATGTATCAACAGTGTTGGCAAATCCACAGATACCGAATCCCATGTTTGCGCGTTGGTGAGTTGGCAAGAAGGCCATTTGAACTGCTTCGTAGTTGTACTTATCAGTCATGTAGTGGATGATGTTCAAAGCATCTACATAAGTGTCAGTCAACCAGTCAAGAGATTTTTCAAAGTTTGCTTTAACAGATTCGAATTCAAGAACTTCATCACGGATAGGATCGATGTCAAATACTTTGTAGTCTTTATGAACATCGTCGTAACCACCGTTCAAACCAGTAAGAAGAGCTTTAAGGACGTTAACACGAGCGCCGAAGTATTGGATGTTGTGGCGTTGTTCTTCGTTTTCTGGGTCAAGTGGAGATACACAACATGAGATACAGCTCATTTCACCGTATCCGTCTTTAGCCATTGTTGTAACACCTTCGTATTGGATAGAAGAGTGTTTGTGGCTCATGTGCATACAGTAGCGACGGAAGCTATATGGCAATTTGTCAGTCCAAAGAACTGTCAAGTTTGGTTCTGGAGAGTTACCGATGTTGTCCAAAGTGTTCAAGAAACGGTAGTCCATCTTAGTAACACGGTGACGTCCGTCGTTACCCATACCAGCCATAGAGGTTGTGATGAAGGTTGGGTCACCTGAGTACAATTGGTCGTAAGCTTTTGTACGAGCAAATTTAACAGTACGCAATTTCATAACGAAATCGTCAACGAATTCTTGGATTTCTGATTCAGTGTAAGTACCACGAGCCAAGTCACGTTCAGCGTAGATATCCAAAACGATTGGCACACGTCCAAGAGAAGTAGCAGCACCGTTGATGACACGGCAGACAGCCATAAAGGCGATGTTTGTCCATTGGATCGCTTCTTTTGTATCGAAGGCAGGACGACGTACGTCTACACCATAAAGGTCACCCAATTTAACAACTTCTTGAAGTGCTTGGTATTGAAGGTTTACTTCTTCACGAAGACGGATTGATTCTTCATCGATTTCAGTAATAGAGTTCCAGTCGTTTGCTTTTTCAGCCATCAAGTAGTCAGCACCGTAAAGAGCCAAACGAGCATAAACCCCGATGATACGTCCACGAGAGTAAGCATCTGGAAGACCAGTTACAGTGTGAGCGTGACGAGCACGACGGATGTTAGAAGTGTAAGCGCGGAAGATACCGTCGTTTACAGTTGTAACGTATTTTGTGAAGATTTCATGAACTGCAGGATCTGGTTCGTATCCATTTTCTTTCAAAGTAGTTTCCGCCATACGGATACCACCACGAGGCATAAAGTTCAATTTGAACAATTCATCATTTTGGATACCGAAGATGACTTCGTTTTCTTTATCGATATATCCAGCTGCGATATCAGCGATAGATGTTGGACGGTTATCGTATGGGAAACGAGTTTCTTCATAATGAGCTTTCGTTTCTTCAACAATTTTTTTGATGTGAAGAGAACGTTCAGTTGGACCAGCTAGGAAGCTTTCATCTCCATCATATGGTGTGTAGTTAGCTTGAACGAAGCGAGAAACGCTTGCTTTTTCTTTCCAATCTTCACCTTTGAAGCCTTCCCAGGCTTTGTCAAAAATATCTTGTGCTTCAACGACTGTTTTAACAACCATTTTTATTTTCCTCTATTGTCTTTCTAGCAACTATATCTGTTGCACTTACAATAGTAGTATACCATACAGAAATCGGTTACACAAAGGCGAATTGCGAAAAACAACAGATTCTTTTGTAATACAGTTTCAAATCCTCTGCGATACTGTACTATATTTTTGAAAACAAACAAAGTTTTTCAACAATTTTCATGTTTTCTGGAGAGCCGATTTTTGCAATTCTGAAATTTTCTTCCTATAATAGAAAGAAAGGAGGGTGAAAAATGCTGATATTTCCATTAGTGAATGATACCAGTCGCAAGATTATTCATATTGATATGGATGCATTTTTTGCTGCCGTCGAAGAAAGAGACAACCCTAGTTTGAAGGGCAAGCCTGTCGTGATTGGCCAGGACCCTCGTCAGTCAGGAGGGAGAGGTGTTGTCTCGACTTGTAACTATGAAGCAAGGAAATATGGCATTCATTCAGCTATGAGCTCTAAAGAGGCGCTGGACCTTTGTCCTCAAGCCATTTTTATCTCTGGAAATTATGAGAAATACCGAGAAGTAGGTGAGCAGGTCCGTGAGATTTTCAAGCGTTATACAGATCTAATCGAGCCCATGAGTATTGATGAAGCCTATCTAGATGTGACGGAAAATAAAATCCAGAGCAAATCAGCTGTCAAAATCGCCCGCTTGATTCAGCATGCTATCTGGGAAGAGTTGCATCTCACAGCTTCAGCGGGTGTTTCTTATAATAAATTTTTGGCCAAGATGGCAAGTGACTACCAAAAACCCCGTGGCCTAACGGTGGTCTTACCGGAGGACGCTGAGGATTTCCTGAGCCAAATGGACATTGCCAAATTTCATGGAGTAGGAAAGAAGACAGTAGAGAGACTACATGAGATGGGTGTCTATACTGGCGCGGATCTTTTAGCCATCCCGGAGATGACTTTGATTGATCGGTTTGGGCGATTTGGCTATGATCTCTTTCGAAAGGCGCGAGGGATTCACAATAGCCCTGTCAAAAGTCATCGCATCCGCAAGTCGATTGGAAAAGAGCGGACCTACCGCAAGCTCCTTTATGCAGAAGATGATATTTTAGAAGAAATTGCCAATCTGTCCAGTAAGGTGGCCCAATCGCTGGAAAAACATGGTAAGCAAGGAAAGACCTTGGTCTTAAAAGTGCGCTATGGAGACTTTACCACCTTGACTAAGCGCATCACCTTGACGGAGCCAACGCGAGATGCTGAGCGCATCAATCGTTCAGCACGTCACATTTTTCAAGAAATCGAATCGATAAATACAGGAATCCGCCTCTTGGGTGTCACCATGACCAACTTTGTTGATCATACTGAACTGTCTCTGGTAGAGGAAGAAAAAGACGACTAGTCTATTCACTAGTCGTCTGAGATTGATGACAAAGTCATCTTAGAAACTTTCCTTAGGTGAGTACGGACGTCAGCGAACTTCTACGAAGTTCCATGACTTAGTTTTGAACCTAAAGTTTCAAAACTCCCGAGTGCTAGAAACCATAGTGTTTCTAGCACTTTTCTCACGGCGGAAAGTTTCAGTTGTATTTGAATGAGTCTTAAAAAATATATTATTTTAATTTTTGGGGTATCAATTAGGTTGTTTGACGTCAAAGAAGGCTGCAATCTCTTCTTCTGTTAGTCCAATCATAGGCGAGATGGCGTGGAGATTGTCTTCTGTTAGTCGATAGACAGTAGGCTTAGACGTCTCTGCTTTTGTTTCAACAGTTTCTTCCTTGCTTCGTGCAGATTCGACTGTAGCAGAAGCCGTTGCAACGGATGAAGAATAGTCTGTGGTGGCTTCGCCTCCGTCCAGGTCCTTGAAGCGCTCCACCAAATAGGTCTTGCGCGCTGTACCTGTATTTTTAGTGGCGTAATCAAAGGCGCTGTATTCTCCTAAGAGGATGAGTTTGCTCTTAGAGCGCGTGATGGCGGTATAGATCAAATTACGCTGCAACATCCGGTGGCTTTGATTGGTAATGGGTAAAATCACCACAGGAAATTCGCTTCCTTGCGATTTGTGAATACTCATCGCATAGGCTAAGCGAATCTTGTACCATTCATTGCGCGGGTAGACGATTTCATTGCCATCAAATTGGATAGTCAATTCATCTTGCTTGGATTCTGTATATTTTCCGGGGAGAAGATCGGTAATGTAGCCAATATCTCCATTAAAGACATTGCTTTCTGCATCATTGACCAGATGGATAACCTTGTCTCCATCGCGGTATTGGCAGTCTGGCGAGTCAAAGACGACCTGGTCTTTGACAGCTGGATTGAGAAGGTCTTGCATGAGTGTATTGATGTTGTCAATGCCGGCCTGGCCCTTGTACATAGGTGCCAAGACTTGGATATCTCGAGCCGGGATCTGACTGCGAAGGGCAGCAGAGGTGATCTGTTCGATCATCTTAGGGATGTGTTCGCTTCCGGCTTCGAAATAAGAGCGGTCGGCTTTTCGTTCTGTGAAATCTTGAGGAAGCTTGCCCTGGCGAATGTCTCCTGCTAGTGAGACAATGGTCGAATCTTCACTCTGACGGAAAATATGTTCGAGTTTGGTCTGAGGGATGCTTGGGATCTGCAAGAGATCCGCTAGGACCTGTCCAGGACTGACGGATGGTAATTGGTCAGCATCTCCCACAATCAAGAGTTTGGTATCGGTTGCGATGTTGCTGACTAATTGATTAGCCAACCAGGTATCGACCATGGAAAATTCGTCCACAATGATAAAGTCTGCGTCCAGATAGTCCTCTAAGTGGCTGGTGTCATCATCTCCTGTCATCCCCAAATGGCGGTGGATGGTGGCGCTCGGAAGTCCTGTTAGTTCATTCATGCGTCTAGCTGCCCGTCCCGTTGGAGCAGCCAAGAGGATCGGCAGGTCTTGTTTCTTCCGAAGATCCAGATGGTGGAGTTGGGCATAGACACTGATCATCCCATTGATAACAGTGGTCTTTCCTGTCCCCGGTCCCCCGGTGAGGATAAAGACCTTATTTTGGATAGCTTGGTGAATCGCCTCTTTTTGAATCGCATCGTAGCGAATCCCTAAATCTTTTTCAACCTCCTCAATCGCCTGGTTGATTTTCTCAGGGTCAAATGAAGTCGACTTTCCTTTTTCCAATAATCGACCGATATGACTACGAATCCCTTCCTCCGCAAAGAAAAGACTGTTGTCAAAGATCTTGGTGTCCACGTTTTGGACCTTGTCTTCCTCGATGAGGCGTCCTAATTCTTGGGCAACAGTGGAAGGATCCAATTCTACTGGACGAGCGGATTCTAACAGGTCAATGGTATAGCGCAGGAGGTCCTTGGCTTCGATGTAGGTATTTCCAGTCTCGATAGAGTAGCTAAAAAGGCTGTGGATCAGGCCCGCGCGGAAACGCTCAGGAGCATCACTTGCAATCCCCAATTCTTCGGCTAGTTGGTCCGCGATTTTAAAGCCCATGCCTTGGATATCTTCCACCAATCGGTAGGGCTGTTGCTCCACGATCTGGAGGGTTTCTTCCTTGTAGAAATCCTGGATCTGAAAGGCCAATTTATTGGGAATGCCATAGTTGGCTAGTTGGGCGAGAATGCGCTCCGTTCCGTAATTCTGACGGAGTTTTTCTACAAAAGCCAGGCGGTTTTTCTTGGAGAGACCTGTGATTTCTTCTAATTTTTCAGGAGCCTCCAAAATTTTGTCAATGGTATCGTCCCCATAGAGGTCCACGATTTTTTGGGCTGTTTTGAGACCAATTCCTTTAAAGTGATCGCTGGAAAAATATTTCACCAAGCCCTTGCTAGAGGGTTTGGCACGTTCATAGCGACTGATTTTGAGCTGTTCTCCGTATTTAGGATGATGGACCAGCTCCCCCCAGAAGGTGTAGTCTTCGCCTTCCATGATATCTGCCATGGTGCCCGTCACAATAATCTCAAAATCATCAAAGTCTTCGGCATCTGTATCGCTGATGTCGAGCAAGAGGATTCGAAAAAAACTGCTAGGATTTTCAAAAATAATGCGCTCAATAGTACCAGAAAAATAATATTCCATCATTTCTTTCCTTTTTATAAAGCGAGGCTGGGACATACTTGTCTCAGCCTCAGTCTGTTAATCTATACTAATAAGTTTTGAAAGGGTAGATCGGCCATAGTCTAAAGACGGCTTGTCCTTTGATTTGTTCTTTCTTGAAAGCTCCGACTTGACGGCTATCTTTTGAAACGATCCGGTCATCTCCAAGTAGGAGGTATTCATCGTCGAGCAACTTCAAGGTAAATTTAGGATTGCCATCCTTGTCTACTGTAAAAGCTTGGGCTGTATTGGCCAATTGGCGGAAGAGTTCTCCGTTTTCTTCGAACCCTTTTCCAGTGTATGTTGATTGCAATTTATCTTTTTTGAAACGAGCGATGTAGTCTTTCAAATAGGGCTCATTGGTCTTTTTTCCATTGATGTAGAGGGTATCGTTGTCGTACTGAATGGTATCTCCAGGAAGACCGATGACCCGCTTGACGATGTCCTTGGTTTTGCCGTCGTCGTCTTTTTCACTAGCAACGACAATGTCGAAACGATCAATCGAGAGGTGGTTGACCACAAGGAGATACTCGCTATCTGCTAGGGTTGGATCCATCGAATGGCCGTCCACCTTGACCGGAGCCCAGAGGTAGATGCGAGAGGCGATAATGAGACCAACAATAATACTGAAGAGGCCCCATTCTTTAAGGAATCTCACCACTGGTGAGCTAGATGACTGTTTTGAACTTCTTTTTGACATAACTTATCTTTCTAGTAATTTCTTTGCTTTTTCTGTGTTTTTAAAATGGAGTTTGGCACAATAATCCAGAGCTTTCATCCCGTAGGTCTGAAGCAATTTAGCAGCGACTTGGTCTGACTTTGCCCCTGCTCCACTAGGGAGATTAAAGCCAAGTTCCTTACCCAGATCTTCCAGATTTTGAAGGAAGAGATTGCGGGCGATGATGGAACTAACTGCAACAGCTAAATACTTACCTTCTGCTTTTTCTTCCAACTCAATGGCTTGGGTGACCTGATTTTTTTCAGCTTTCACATATTTTTGGTAGTTTTTAGCCGTCGTAAAGGCATCGATCACAATTCGCTCTGCTTGGACTCCTTTATTTAATAGAAGATAGATAGCCTGGTTGTGCAGGGCCACTTTGACCGAAACAGCATTGTAGCCAGAAGCAATGACTTCATTGTACTTCTTTGGAGATAATAAGAGTGCTTGGTGCTGGATGTTTTCCTCAAGGAGAGGAGCCAATTGCTGAATTTTTCGATCATCCAAGGTCTTTGAATCCCCAACACCGAGCTTTTTGAGCCAGTCGTGCTGGTCAGGTGTGACAAAGGATGCAACGACGGTAAGTCCACCAAAATAAGAGCCGTTTCCGACCTCGTCGGTTCCGATCATGGCTAGATCTTGTCCTGCAGATGAAGTAGTAGAACCTTTAGGGTTCCCAGCATCTTGCCCGAAAAAGGCCAGGTAAGGAGTAAGGTCATTGCCCTGAAGCAAGACTTTTCCAGACTTGTAGATCGAAACGGTCGCTCCCTCTAGTCGAAAGAAATAATCCATATGAGGATTCTTGCTTTGAGAGAGAGAACGGCGATAGGTATGGACAAAATCAAGGATTTGCTCCTGTGTTGGAGTGAGTGTCATACTTTCCATAACCACTATTGTACCACAAATTCAGGGAGAGAGGGAGCAAAAAGAAAGAAAGAATCTACTGGAAAATCCCTGTGAAGAGGGGCTTTGCTACTGACAAAGCTAGCCTTTTTTGGTATAATACCGTGAGGTGATTTTTATGGCGAGCTTAAATAGATATAAATTTACATTTGGAAACAAAGCGCTCACTTTAACAACCAACCATGATAATTTGTTTATGGAAGAAGTCGAACGTGTTGCGAAAGAAAAATACCAAGCAATTAAGGAACAAATGCCAGAGGCAGATGATGAAACCATCGCGATCTTATTGGCAGTAAATAGTTTGTCCATGCAACTGAATCGCGAGATTGAGTTTGATGACAAAGAAAAAGAATTAGATGCTTTTCGTCGCAAGGCTTTAGACGACTTAAAGGATAAATCATCCAAATAAGAGGAGATACATGTTAACTTTCTTAATCTTATTGATTTTGGCATGGAGCTTTTATATTGGCTATGCAAGAGGCATCATCCTCCAATCCTATTACTTTCTAGTGACCTTGGTAGCCCTCTTGATTGCAGGTGGTAGCTACAAGGGACTGGCTAAGGTTTTGTCTCTATGGGTTCCTTTTTCGAGTCCCACCCAGCAATCGGTAAATTATTTTTATGCCAACCGCTACCTATTTCAATTAGATGACATCTTTTATGCAGGTTTAGCATATGTATTGATTTTTGCGATGGTCTACCTGATTGGTCGTGTGATTGGGATCTTTATGCACTTGGTACCTCAGCCAGAAAAATTGGAGGATCGCAAGTATCAAATTGGAGCGGGTGTGATCGCCGTCGTGATAACTCTCTTGGTCATCCAGATGGGCTTGACTGTCCTCTCAACAGTTCCCATGGCTTCCATCCAAAATAGACTCAATGCAAGTGGATTGATCCGCTTTATCATCCTTCATACCCCGATCAGTTCCAGTCTGTTCCACAACTTGTGGGTGACTGCGATTATCGGAGCTTAAGGAGCAAAAATGAAGAAAGGAGTGAGACAAGTCCGATTCAAGGAAGGACGCTCACTTTTTTTGTAGGAGAAACATGAATAAAAAAATCTTAGATATTCTGGAGTTTGACAAGGTCAAGCAACTCTTTGAACCCTATCTACAGACAGAACAAGGGGAGATGGAGCTAGCAGCCCTTACTCCAACTGATAAAAAAGAAAGCATCGAAACGGCCTTTATGGAGCTAGAAGATATGGAGCAGATCCTCTTGGAAGAGCCTCGCTTTGCCGTGTCGACCATTCAAGATGTCCGTCCAGTGGCCAAGCGTTTGGAGATGGAGGCAGCCCTCAATATCGATGAATTACTAGCGCTAAAAGCTGTCCTTCGGGTGACACATGAACTTAAGGATTTCTACGACAACTTGGAAAATGTCCGTCTGGAAAGGCTTGATCGCCTCTTTGACAACTTGGTGGATTTACCACGCCTACAAGGTGGGCTTCAAGCTATCAACGAAGGAGGCTTTGTCGAGTCTTTTGCCAGCGAAAAATTGGCCAAAATTCGTCGCCGAATCCAGGAAAATGAACACCAGGTCAGAGAGATTCTCCAAGACCTGCTGAAAAGCAAGGCCGATATGTTAGCGGATGCTGTGATTGCTAGTCGGAATGGCGGCAATGTTCTGCCCGTAAAAAACACCTATCGCAACCGGATTGCAGGGGTGGTCCACGATATCTCAGCCAGCGGGAATACCGTTTATATCGAGCCTCGGGCAGTCGTCAATCTCAATGAAGAAATTGCCAACCATCGAGCCGATGAACGGTATGAAATCATTCAGATTCTGGAGGAATTGTCTGACACCCTACGCCCTCACGCAGCAGAGATTGCAAATAACGCTTGGATTATTGGTCACTTAGACTTGATCAAGGCCAAGTATCGGTTTATGCGCGATTGTAAGGCAGTGGTACCAGAGGTAAGTAGCAATCGTTCCATTCAGCTCTTGCAAGTGCGTCATCCCTTGATTGAAAATGCCGTCGCGAATGACCTGCATTTTACCGAGGACTTGACAGAAATCGTGATTACCGGTCCCAATACAGGGGGGAAAACCATCATGCTAAAAACGCTGGGACTAGCGCAAATTATGGCCCAGTCTGGTCTTCCCATCCTAGCGGATCCAGGTAGTCGTGTGGGGATCTTCTCACAGGTCTTTGCAGATATTGGAGATGAACAATCGATCGAGCAGAGCTTGTCGACCTTCTCCAGTCATATGACCAATATCGTATCTATCTTGAATCAAGTGGATACCGCCTCCTTGATCCTTCTGGATGAGTTGGGGGCTGGAACCGATCCTCAAGAGGGGGCTGGCCTTGCTATTGCCATCCTAGAAGACCTGCGTTTACGTGGGATTAAGACCATGGCGACAACCCACTATCCAGAGCTCAAGGCCTACGGGATTGAGACTGCAGGAGTGCAAAATGCCAGTATGGAATTTGATACAGCGAGTCTGCGTCCAACCTATCGCTTCATGCAAGGAGTTCCTGGTCGCTCAAATGCCTTTGAGATCGCCCGCCGTTTGGGCTTGTCTGAGACCATTATTCAGGATGCCATGAAGATGACCAATACGGATAATGATGTCAATCAGATTATTGAAAAATTGGAGGCGCAGACCTTAGAAAGTCGCAAGCGTTTGGATACCATTCAAGAGGTCGAACAAGAAAATCTCAAATTCAATCGCGCTCTTCGAAAACTCTATAACGAACTGACCCGAGAGAGAGAAACAGAGCTCAATAAGGCGAGAGAAGAGGCCAAGGAAATTGTGGACCTGGCCCTCTCAGAGAGTGACCGTATCCTTCAAGGGCTTCACGCTAAATCCCAGTTAAAACCACATGAGATCATTGAGGCCAAGGCTCAATTGAAAAAACTAGCGCCTGAGACCGTCGACCTTTCTAAAAATAAGGTCTTAAAAAAAGCCAAAAAGGCGCGTGCTCCTAAGGTGGGAGATGAAATCTTGGTTATCAGCTATGGCCAACGCGGAACCCTGGTCAAGCAACTCAAAGATGGTCGCTGGGAGGCGCAAGTCGGCTTGATCAAGATGACCTTGGAAGAAAAAGAATTCAACCTCATCAAGGCTGAAAAAGAAGCGGCTCAACCTAAGAAACGCCAAGTGAATGTCGTCAAACGATCGAATACGAGTGGGCCGAGAGCACGTCTGGACCTCCGTGGAAAACGCTATGAAGAGGCTATGCAAGAGCTAGATGGCTTTATCGATCAAGCCCTGCTCAACAACATGGCCCAAGTCGATATCATCCACGGGATTGGAACTGGTGTCATCCGTGAAGGGGTGACCAAGTATCTTCGCCGCAACAAACACGTCAAAAGTTTTGAATATGCCCCCCAAAATGCAGGTGGAAGCGGCGCGACCATTGTCACGTTTAAAGGATAATCGAAACCTAGCTGTTTATCAGCTAGGTTTTTTAAAATTTTATAAAATGAAAATATTTGAAAGTTGTTGAAAAGGATTCGCTTTTAAATCTGATTTTCAGTAGGTCCTCCCTTTTAAAAGTGCTATAATAGAGGCAATGAATGATTTGGGAGGATACGCATGCGTAAACGTGAAAGTGCAGATTCGTGTACAACGATTCTAGTCGGAAAAAATGCTAGCTATGATGGTTCGACCATTGTAGCACGAACAGAGGATTCTCAAAATGGCGTTTTTACGCCCAAGAAATTGATCGTGGTCAAACCAGAAGATCAACCGCGTCATTACAAGTCGGTTTTATCAACTTTTGAAATCGACTTACCAGATAATCCAGTTCGCTATACAGCGGTTCCAGATGCCATTCCTAAAGACGGGATCTGGGGAGAAGCTGGGATCAATGTCTACAATGTAGCTATGAGTGAGACAGAGACCATTACGACCAATAGCCGTGTGCTAGGGGCAGATCCTCTTGTAGAGAGTGGCATCGGTGAGGAAGACATGCTGACCTTGGCCTTGCCTTATGTCAAGACTGCCCGCGAAGGGGTTTTGCGTCTCGGAAAGATTTTAGAAGAGTATGGAACCTATGAATCTAACGGGATTGCGATTTCAGATGTGAATGAAATCTGGTGGTTGGAAACCATCGGAGGTCACCACTGGATGGCGCGCCGTGTTCCAGATGATGCCTATGTGACCAACCCGAACCAACTGGGAAGTGATTATTTTGAATTTGGAAATCCAGGCGAGTTTCTCTGTGACCCAGATCTTGAAAATTTTGTCACAGAGCACCATTTGATTCTGGATCAAGAAGGAAAAGGTTTTAATCCACGCTATGCCTTTGGTAGCCAAAAAGACAAGGACCGTCACTACAATACACCGCGGGCTTGGGCCATCCAGCGTTTCCTTAATCCTGAAATTGAGCAGGATCCACGGAGCTTTGAGATTCCTTGGTGTCAAAAACCCTATCGCAAGGTGACGATTGAGGATGTCAAATATGTCTTGAGCAATCACTACCAAGATACCATCTACGATCCTTATGGACCGGAAGGAGACCACGTGAGTCAGCGAACTTTCCGAACGATTGGGATCAACCGGACCAGCCAGACAGCGATTCTGCAATTGCGTCCCAACAAACCGCAAGAAACGACAGGCATCCAATGGATTTCTTATGGCTCCATGCCTTACAATACAGCCGTTCCTTTCTTTACCCAAGTGAATACAACGCCAGATTACTTTGCCAATACGACGGCTAAGGTGACAACGGATTCCTTCTACTGGGCTAACCGGATTATTGCAGGACTAGCAGATCCTCACTATGCCCACCATGTTGGGGATCTAGATGATTACCAAGAATCGACAATGGCCTGGGGACATGCACGCATCAATAAAGTCGATCGTGCCCTTGCAGCAGGTGAAACCGTCGATTTTGAGGTGGAAAACCAAGCCATGAGTGATCAGATTCAAGAAGCGACGGATCAACTCTTGGACAAGATTTTGCTCGATGCTAGCAACCTCATGACCAATCACTTCTCCTTAAGTGATTAAGAACCGCGCGTTTGCAGAAAACTTGCAAGATATTTTCATGAATCGTTGACAAAGCTTTGAAAATCGATTAAAATAGAGAAAATTACATACGACCGAATGAAGTTTGCAGGAGCGTGAGTGACTGTGAATGGACGGAACTCTGGAGAGACCAGAAATGGCACCGAAGGGGCAAGGTAGAGGATGCATCTACTCAAACTCTCAGGTAAAAGGACAGAGCGAAAAATAGGGAAAGTCCCCTATTTTAAGCAGGACCAGAGTACATGTTTGACATGTACTCTTTCTTTTTCTCATTTCTGTCGAGCGGTCGATAAAAAGGAGACAGAGAATGGATCATGTATTGCAATTTTTTCAGCAACTCGATAATTTAGTATGGGGCGCCCCACTTTTGGTGCTCTTGGTAGGAACAGGGATCTACCTGACCCTTCGTTTGGGCTTGCTTCAGATACGCTATCTTCCAAAAGCCTTCCGCCTGATCTTTACAGAAGATGAGGGGCATGGGGATATCTCGAGTTTCGGAGCCCTTGCGACAGCCCTAGCGGCAACTGTAGGGACAGGGAATATCGTAGGGGTGGCTACAGCGATTCAGACAGGTGGCCCAGGTGCCCTCTTTTGGATGTGGATGGCAGCCTTCTTTGGAATGGCGACTAAGTATGCAGAAGGGCTCTTAGCTATTCGTTATCGGACCAAAGATGACAATGGGCACATCTCGGGTGGTCCCATGTACTACATTCTTAACGGGATGGGAGAGAAGTGGCGACCACTGGCTATTTTCTTTGCGGTTGCAGGTGTTCTGGTGGCTCTCTTTGGGATCGGAACCATGACCCAGGTTAATTCCATTACGGGATCTCTCCAAGCCAGTTTTGGAACAGCTCCAGAAGTGGCTAGTGTAGTGATTGCTCTGGTGGTTTCTACCATCATCTTTGGTGGGATTCACTGGATTTCGAAAGTTTCTGAAAAAGTGGTTCCTTTTATGGCTGCTGCCTATATCTTTGCGACTGTCACGATCATTGCCTTGCATCTGGACCAATTGCTTCCAGCCTTAAAATCGGTCTTTTCAGGTGCCTTCACAGGGACTGCAACCATAGGAGGTTTTGCAGGAGCAACGGTCAAAATGGCCATCCAAAAAGGGGTGGCGCGTGGTGTCTTCTCCAATGAATCGGGTCTTGGATCGGCTCCCATTGCAGCAGCTGCTGCGAAGACCAATGAACCTGTCGAGCAGGGCTTGATCTCGATGACAGGAACCTTTATTGATACCATTATCATCTGTAGTTTGACAGGACTTTCGCTCTTGGTTTCAGCTGAGTGGATGGCCAAGGGCAGCACGAGCACCTTGACTCAGGATACGTTTACAGGTGTCTTTGGCCCAGTTGGAGGTATTATCTTAACGCTGTGCTTGGTGCTGTTTGCGACAACGACCATTCTTGGATGGTCTTATTATGGAGAACGGTGTTTCGAATTCCTATTTGGTGTCAAACATATCAACCTCTACCGGGCTTTCTTTGTCTTAATGGTTGGACTTGGTGGTTTCCTCAAGTTAGACCTGGTCTGGGTCATTGCGGATATCGTCAATGGGCTTATGGCTCTGCCCAACTTGATTGCGCTCTTAGCCCTCTCCCCAGTCATTATCAAAGAAAGTAAACGCTACTTTAAGAAATAAGAAAACCCAGATCGCGAGGTCTGGGTTTTCTTGTCTATTTGAGATAGGATCTTTTAATAGCGTTTTTCTTTTGGCCAGCTGCTCATTTCTGCGATGGCAGTGAAGAGCACATCTGTCGAAGAGTTGAGGGCTGTTTCACAAGAGTCTTGAATGACCCCGATGATAAAGCCGACACTGACGACTTGCATGGCCAAATCGTTGGTGATGCCAAAGAGGCTACAAGCAACAGGGATGAGAAGGAGAGATCCTCCCGCAACTCCAGATGCTCCACAAGCAGAGATAGCCGCTACGACACTCAGAATGAGCGCCGTTCCAAAGTCAACCTGAATGTGCAAAGTATTGGCAGCAGCTAGCGTCAAAATATTGATCGTCACGGCTGCGCCTGCCATGTTAATGGTTGAACCAAGCGGAATGGAGACAGAATAGGTATCTGGATTCAGCCCCAATTCTTCACAGAGACGCATGTTGACAGGGATGTTGGCTGCAGAACTTCTGGTGAAGAAGGCTGTTACCCCACTGACACGAAGGCATTTAAAAACAAGGGGATAGGGATTCTTGCGGATCATGAAAAAGACGATCAATGGATTGATGACCAGAGCGACAAAAGCCATCGTTCCCACCAATACTACCAAGAGAATCCCGTAGTTACTAAGGGCACTGAGTCCTTGGCCAGCGATGGTCGTGAAGACTAAGCCCAAGATCCCAAATGGAGCTAGGTTGATAATCCACTCGACAATTTTTGAAGTGATATCTGCTAGGGTTTGCAGGAGGTCTTTACTATGTTCACTGGCCTCTCTCATGGCGATCCCAAAGACAGTGGCCCAAGAAAGGATCCCAATGTAGTTGGCTTGCTGCAAGGCGTTGACCGGGTTGTCGACGATCTTGAGTAAGAGGTTACTAATCACTTCGCCAATCCCGTTTGGAGAGGATCCTTCAGCGGCCTTTCCAGTCAGGGTAATGGTGATGGGGAAGATGTAATTGATCAAAACAGCGACGAAGGCAGCTGCAAAGGTTCCTAGGAGATAGAGGACGATGACCTTTTTCATATTGGTCTCTGTTCCTTTTTGGTGTTGGGAGAGAGCATTTGCGACGAGTGCAAAGACCAGAAGGGGTGCGATGGCACGGAGCCCTCCAACGAAGAACTCTCCTAGGAGTCCAATCCCAGTTGCTTTCGGAAATACAAGTGCTAGAACGACACCAAGTACAATTCCGATTGCGATTCTTTTCATAAGGTTGGTTTTATTCCAAGTGGTAATCAGTCGATGAATCATGTAAGGCCTCCTTAAAAAATAATTAAGGAATATTATACGATAGTTAGGGGGTAATAGCAATGAAATTTTTAAAAAATAGCCTTATTTCCGAATATTTGATATAATCATACTATTCTTTGTTAGAAAGGCCCGAATAAATGAGTCAAGCTTTCCAACGTTATTTCAGTAAAATAGACTGGACAAAGATTTTTGATGACCTAATTTCAAAATGCATCTCTCTGATTTTTGTCTTTCTCTTATTTTTTATCGCTAAAAAGGTCATCCATAGCCTGGTCAAGCGGATATTAACCCCTTCTTTTAAGTATACGGTGCAGGATGAAGCCCGTAAAAAAACCATTCTCCGTTTAGTAGAGAGTCTCTTGAACTACTGCTTGTATTTTATCTTGATCTACTGGATCTTGTCGATCCTCGGTCTTCCAGTCTCTAGTCTATTGGCTGGTGCTGGGATTGCTGGGGTGGCGATCGGGATGGGAGCCCAGGGCTTCCTTTCCGATTTGGTCAATGGTTTCTTTATCCTTTTAGAACGCCAGCTGGATGTGGGGGACAATGTCCGACTTACCAATGGTTCTATTAATATTGCCGGCATCGTTAGCAGTGTGGGAATTCGGACAACTCAAGTACGTGATTTTGACGGGACTCTCCACTTTGTCCCAAACCGCAATATCACTGTCGTCAGCAACCTCTCTCGCGGCGATATGCGCGTGCTGGTGGATATTCCGCTAGATGCGAATACCGATCTTGACAAGATCTACCAGGTCATCGCTCAGGTCAATCAGTCTGAACAAGACAAACACCCAGAAGTGTTGACAGGTCCTACTATTTTAGGCCCACAGATCGAAAAAAATGGTCGCTATTCCTTCCGTATTGCGATGACCGCGCAAAATGGGACACAGGTTACTGTTTATCATACTTACTGTAAACTCTATCATGATGCCTTGATGGAAGCAGGAATCAACCTTCCAACAGGAAATAACGGAATCATGTAAAAAAGCTCAGAAATATTTTTCTGAGCTATTTTAATCGATGTTACGATCTTAAGTGGCAGTATTTGTCATCCAAATATTTAATCTGATCCCAAATCTTTCGAGCCTCAGGTGGTAAGATCAATAATTGCTTGCGCAATAGGGCAGTGATTTCGAGATCCAATGATTCGATCGGAAGGGCTAGGGCTACGGAACTTTTTGCCCTTTGGATCTTGTTAATGCAGTGTTGGATATGCTGGCAAGCAGTACAAGTCTGTGCTTGACGGCTTGCTGCAATCTCCTGACGCATATCAGAAAGCAGTTGCATCAATTCAGACTTAAGGAATTCAATGGTAGTTGACTTGTCTTGAGCAAAATGAAACATAAGCGCACCTCCTTTTGCTATAGTTTAATACTAATTTATTAAAAATGCAAGGGGGTAAAGTAAAAAAAATAAAATTTTTTTAGAAAAAGATACAGAAAAAGAGATGGCTCAAATCTCTCATCACTAATGATGGTTAAGATTCCTTTCTTTAAAAATGTCTTTCTTCCCTTGAGACCAATTGTCCTTAAAGAGATCAGTAGCTACAAAAAACTCCTGAAACACACTAGTTTCAGGAGTTGAGAGGCTTTGACCCGAAGGTCTCAAAGAAAAATATCGATTGATTATACAAGACCTTGTGCAATCATCGCATTTGCGACATTTTCAAAGGCAGCGATGTTGGCACCTGCAAGGTAATCTTTACCAAGACCGTAAGTTTCTGCAGTTGTTTTAGCAGTGTTGAAGATGTTGGTCATGATGTCTTTCAAACGTCCGTCCACTTCTTCGCGTGTCCATGAAAGACGTTGGCTGTTTTGGCTCATTTCAAGAGCAGATACAGCAACCCCACCAGCATTGGCTGCTTTAGCAGGTCCGTAAAGGATACCATTTTCTTTGTATACGTTGATGGCATCGATGTTACTTGGCATGTTTGCTCCTTCAGAGACAACTTTCACACCTTGAGCGACCAAACGTTTTGCAGCATCGCCATCGATTTCGTTTTGAGTTGCACATGGAAGAGCGATGTCATAGTTACCAGCATAAGTCCATACAGAACCTTCGTAGTAAGTAGCAGTTGGTTTTTCAGCAGCGTATTCAGTCAAACGTGCACGACGTTTTTCTTTGACGTCTGTAAGAAGGTCGAAGTCAATACCGTTTTCGTCGATCACGTAACCGTTTGAGTCAGATACAGAGATAACAGTTGCACCAAGTTCAGTTGCTTTTTGAAGAGCGTATTGAGCAACGTTACCAGAACCTGAAATCACGACTTTCTTACCAGCAAAGCTGTCGCCGTTGGCTTTGAGCATTTCTTCAGTGTAGTAAACCAAACCATAACCAGTAGCTTCTGGACGGATCAAGCTACCACCGAAACCAAGAGGTTTACCAGTCAAGACACCAGCATCAAATTGGCGAAGGCGTTTGTATTGACCGTAAAGGTATCCGATTTCACGTCCACCGACCCCGATATCACCAGCTGGGACGTCAAGAGAAGGACCGATGTGTTTTTGCAATTCAGTCATGAAGCTTTGGCAGAAACGCATCACTTCAGCGTCTGTTTTTCCTTTAGGATCGAAGTCAGATCCACCTTTACCACCACCGATAGGAAGACCAGTCAAGACGTTTTTGAAGATTTGTTCAAATCCGAGGAATTTCAAGATCCCTTGGTTAACAGTTGGGTGGAAACGAAGACCACCTTTGTAAGGACCTACAGCAGAGTTGAATTGAACACGGTAACCACGGTTTACTTGGATGTTTCCTTCACGGTCAACCCAAGGAACACGGAAAGAAATCACGCGTTCAGGTTCTGTAATACGAGCCAAAATGTTTTCTTCGATGTATTCAGGATGTTTTTCAAAAACAGGTTCCAAAGTGCTGAGGAACTCTTCAACAGCTTGAAGGAATTCAGCTTCGTGGCCGTTACGAGCTTTTACAGTTTCGAAAGTGCTTTGGATATATTCTTTAGCAGTTGTCATGTTAATTCTCCTTTGTGAATGAAACGAAAACCAGCAAACCCGCTAGGGGAATGGCTTTGAGACAGTTGACAAACAATGTCACGTTTTATTACATGGATCATTATAGCAGACTTTTTTTGGCTTGTAAAGAAAAAAGTTGAATTTTCTGAAAATTTTATTGCGGCTAGGAAACTCCGAATGTTTGGAAGAATTTTTAGCTTTGTTTGTCCGGAAGCTTCCAAGTGATGGTATAATGAAAGAAGAAAATAGAGAGCATCCCGAACGATTCTGTTGATGGGTGTTTCAAAAAGGAGTACAAGATGGTATCGACAAAAACGCAAATTGCTGGTTTTGAATTTGACAACTGCCTGATGAATGCGGCGGGTGTAGCCTGTATGACTACTGAGGAATTAGAGGAAGTGAAAAACTCAGCTGCTGGGACTTTTGTGACCAAGACAGCGACCTTAGAATTCCGTGCAGGAAATCCCGAGCCACGCTATCATGATGTGCCACTTGGTTCGATCAATTCGATGGGCCTTCCCAACCAAGGCTTGGATTATTATTTGGATTACTTATTGGAGTTGCAAAAAATAGATCCTGACCGGACCTTCTTCTTATCTCTTGTCGGCATGTCTCCTGAAGAGACCCATACCATCTTGAAAAAGGTGCAAGACAGCGACTTTAAAGGCTTGACAGAACTGAACCTCTCTTGCCCTAATGTCCCTGGGAAACCTCAGATTGCTTATGACTTTGATACGACTGATCGGATCTTGTCAGAGGTCTTTGCCTATTTCACCAAACCTCTAGGTATCAAGTTACCCCCTTATTTTGACATCGTTCATTTTGATCAAGCAGCAGCGATCTTTAACAAATACCCGCTTAAGTTTGTCAATTGTGTCAATTCCGTAGGGAATGGTCTCTACATTGAAGATGAATCCGTGGTAATTCGTCCGAAGAACGGCTTTGGTGGGATTGGTGGAGAGTATGTCAAACCAACTGCCCTTGCTAATGTTCATGCCTTTTACCAACGCCTGAATCCAGAAATTCAGATTATAGGGACTGGTGGTGTCTTGACCGGTCGTGATGCCTTTGAACATATTCTATGTGGGGCTAGTATGGTACAAATCGGAACTACGCTTCATAAAGAAGGAGTGGGGGCTTTTGAACGCATCACTGCGGAACTCAAAGCCATCATGGAAGAAAAAGGCTACCAAAGCCTGGAAGACTTCCGTGGCAAATTGCGCTACATTGACTAATCTTTCGAAAAGAACTTCCTCAAGTAGAAACTTGGGGAAGTTTTTTATAGTTTCTTGTCAAGAGAGAACATTCTGTTCCTAGTTTTAGGAATTTTCCATTTTTATAGAGAGAAAAAGGTGTACAATGGAGGTGAAAAGGAAGGTGATTGCTATGGAAGAAAGGGATGTGATTCAAGAGGCAAGGACGACGGTCAGCCTTCTTCAAACAGCCTTTTTGAAAGGATTCACCCCCAGTCCAGATGCCTTTCGATTTCGAGAAAATCTGGAGCAGATGTTGAAAGGTTTACGAAAGGCTAGGCGGGTAGACAATCGCTTGTTGATCGAGTTGGAAAAGTTTTATCAGACCGCCAGTCTATTGATTGGTCTGGGCGGGCTAGCATTGAACGAAGAAGCCTTTCAAGCTTGGCGAGCTTATGATCACTGGCATTATGAGGTAGTGAAGCCTCAGTTACAGGTCTACGGACCGACGGTGGTTTTGTAGTTGATACTAGCTTTGTGTTTGTCCACAGATATTCAGAGGAGGTGTTGGTCATGGTAGTTCTTCATGATTTTCTACATCAGTTAAGCATTTCGTTTTGGAATTTCTACTACTCGCTCTTTTTCTTATTTGAAAAATAAGAAGGATTGAATCCCTTTTACATATAGTAGAAGGGATTTTTGATGCAGAATCCTTGAAAATCTGAGGCTCTTGGATTATGATGGAGCTAATAGATGAGAAGCGTTCCTTGTGGGGAATGCAGGAAGTGAGGAAAAAAGATGGCAGAGATTTATTTAGCAGGTGGCTGTTTTTGGGGCTTGGAGGAATATTTTTCACGGATCCCCGGTGTAGAACAGACGACGGTGGGCTATGCCAATGGCCAGGTAGAAACGACCAATTACCAACTGATTAAGGAAACGGATCATGCAGAGACTGTACAAGTTATCTACGATCCAGACAAGATCACTCTACGAGCGATTCTGCTCTACTATTTCCGGGTGATCGATCCCTTATCCATTAACAAACAGGGAAATGATCGAGGCCGCCAATATAGGACGGGTGTCTATTATACAGACGAGGCAGATCGTGAAGTGATCGCCCAAGTGTTTGCAGAAGAAGAGAAGCAACTGGGACGCAAAATTGCGGTTGAACTAGAACCCTTGCGCCACTATATTTTGGCGGAGGACTACCATCAAGACTACCTGAAGAAGAATCCTGGAGGCTATTGCCATATCGATGTGACAGATGCTGAGCAGCCCTTGATTGATCCAGCAGCTTATCAGAAGCCAGATCAAGAAATCCTAAAGGCGAAACTGACAGCAGAGCAGTACCAAGTCACTCAAGAAAGCGCGACGGAACGTCCTTTCCACAATGCCTATGACCAGACCTTTGAAGAGGGGATCTATGTGGATATTACGACGGGGGAGCCTCTCTTTTTTGCCAAGGATAAGTTTGCGTCTGGCTGTGGCTGGCCAAGTTTCTCCCGTCCCGTTGCCAAAGATGTCGTCCACTATTACCAGGACCATAGCCACGGGATGGAGCGGATCGAAGTTCGTTCCCGCTCAGGCAATGCCCATCTAGGCCATGTCTTCACCGATGGACCAAAAGACCAGGGTGGTCTTCGCTATTGTATCAATTCGGCCTCGTTGCGCTTTATTCCAAAAGAAGAGATGGAGCAAGAAGGTTATGGATATTTGTTAAATGCTTTGAAATAAGTAGGTCTTTCTCGCAGATCGAGAAACGGAGTTTATGATGAAAAATAGAAATTTATGGCGAACGATTTTTGTGTTTTCGGCTTTGGTGACTCTAATTGGATTAGGATTTATTGCCTATAATCATTTTGTATTTCATCAACCTTTTATGAATCGGACGACAAAAGGGTTGCTTTCGGCCTTTTTCCTAAGTCTTGTCATGGTTGCGATTAGCTTGTCCAAATCAAACGATAAGAAGTGATTTGCGACCATTTATATGAATCAATCAACTGTGCAAGAGCAGGACGATGAAGCGTTTCTAAACAATGGCGTTTCTGTCCTGCTCTCTTTTTTCTCTTCTTAAAAATTGTGATACAATGAAGAGAAAGTATTTCAATGACAGCTCAATCTGTTGGCAGAGCATTGGAGAAACTAGGTAGGAAGAAGAGGTAGGAATGTTAGAGAAGTGGGAGAATGTGAAAGGGACCATCAAAACGATGGGAAAAGAGTTGTCATCGGCCTTTGATTGGGCTTTTGATCGTCTCTTTTCAAGAATTCAGCTGACCAATGAACAGTTTGTCTATGTGCTCTTGTCCATCGTTTTTATCGTGGCCAATGCCATCTTGTGGGTGCAAAAGTTCCAAGGCTTTCCGATCACCGCAACCGAACGGCCAGAGGTTGTGTACAAGGCAAAAACACCGGCTGATCAGATTCCTCATACAGCGCGGATCATGGCGAATGGAGACCAGCTCTATCATGATCTGGTTTATATGAGTGCACAAAAGGAAGACGGAAGCTATGATTTTCATGAAAATTATGAGTATGTCAAACCCTGGCTACAAAAAGCGGATCTGGCCTTGGGTGATTTTGAGGGAACCATTAACCCGAATTACTATTTGTCAGGTTATCCTCTCTTTAATGCGCCGAGCGAAGTCGTACCAGCCATCAAGGATGCTGGTTATGATGTCATGGATTTGGGACACAACCATATCTTGGATTCAGGCCTAGATGGGGTCTATTCGACAGCCAAGGCCTTTGAAGATGCAGGCATCACACCTGTCGGTGTCTACACGCATGAAAAGAGAGGGCAAGCTCCCTTGGTGATCAAGGAAGTGAATGGCATCAAGATTGCTATTCTAGCCTATGCTTACGGCTTTAATGGGATGGAAACGACCCTCACTCCAGAGGAGCAAGCAGATGTCTTGTCTGATTTGGATGAAGAGCGGATGAAGGCGGAGATCCAAAAGGCAGAGCAAGAGGCTGATATCACCATTGTCATGCCCCAGATGGGAATTGAGTACCAGTTGGAGCCGACAGAAGAGCAAAAAGAGCTCTACCATAAGATGATTTCATGGGGAGCTGATATTGTCTTTGGCGGGCATCCCCATGTTGTAGAGCCTGCTGAAGTGGTCAATAAAGATGGTCAAAACAAGCTCATCATCTACTCGATGGGGAATTTCCTTTCTAATCAGCGTCTGGAAACCATGGGGGACGTGGAGACGGCCCAGTGGACAGAGCGAGGAGTCTTGATGGATGTGACCATCGAAAAGGTCGGCCGCAAGACAAAGATTAAGACGGCTACTGCTCATCCAACCTGGGTTAGTCGAACTCCGAAGGGGACCTATTCTCCTGAAGGCTATGAGTTGTACAAGTACCAGACCTATATTTTGGAAGATTTTATCCAGGGTGGCAAATACCGCGACAAGCTGGATGAGGAGACCAAGGAGAGAGTGGACACGGCCTACCGAGAAATGAAGGAACATGTTCACTTGGACTGGCCTCAGAATGGAAAGGAATAGAGCATGGAAGGAAATGTGAACTGGATTCCGCTTGGGATTCTAGGATTGATGGTGGTAATTTGGGCAACCAAATTTCTGACGGCCATCCGCCTCAAGCAAAAGCTGAAAAAAGCTTGGGATGGAGCGCCTTTCTTTCGTAAGAAAGACACGGAAGAAAGTTTGATAGACAGTCTGGCTTATCCAGCTAAGGGAAGGACGTTCGATAGCCAAGTGGATGATCAGACTTGGCATGATTTGGCTTTGGATGCGGTCTTTGATCAGCTCAATTACACCCAATCGAGCCTTGGGGCAGAAGCTCTCTATCAAAAAATGCGCCTGCTGGAATTCCAGCCTCAGGATCAGCTTCATGACTTAGAAGCCTTCTTTGAAGAGCATCCGGATTTGCGGCTCAAGGTTCAGGTCATTTTCAACCAACTAGGCAAGAAGAACCACAACATGGCGCGTAGCATTGTCGCAAATCCTGGCAAGCATTATGCAGGTTTGCCCCTCTATATAGCCTTGGCCTGTCTTCCAATCCTCTGTCTCTTTGCCATCCCCTTTGAGCCGGTTGGGGCGATTACCCTCTTGGTGATCAGTGTGGTCTTTAATATCGTCTTTTCGAGTTTGCGCAATTGGTCCAATAAAATCCGTCTGGACAATGTTAGCTATTTGGTCCGTATCTTTGCTTCGGCAGAACGCTTAAGCCATCTAGCCTTGCCACAACAAGAAGAACTCAAGCAGGCAGTCAAACCCTTTAAGAAAACGCGTATCCTTGCCAGTGTCTTGCAGAGTCCAACGGGGACCTCTGAGATGGAAATCATTCTCCTCTACCTTAATGTCCTCTTTTTACTCCCGCAGATCGCCCAGGTTTATATTTACAATCAGGTGAAGGCTCATCAAAAAGAGGCCCAGAAGCTTCTGGATCTGCTAGGGGAGATGGAAGTTGCTATTAGTCTCTTGCGCCACAAAAGAGATCTAGAAGTGGTCTGCCAGCCAGTCTTTACGGAGGCGGGTGGGATTGAAGGCGAGACGCTCTATCATCCTTTGCTGTCTAATCCGATTGCGAATGATGTGCATTTTCAGAAAAATATGGTCATCAGTGGGGACAATGCGTCTGGGAAATCAACCTATTTGAAGACCGTCGCTATCAATGCTATTCTGGCTCAAGGGCTGGGCTTTGCCTATGGAGAAACCTTGGCCCTTCCTTACGGTCATGTCCTGACGGCTATGGATGTGAGCGATGATATTGAAGTTGGAGATAGCTACTTTATCACTGAAAGTAAAGCTATTTTGCGTATGATTCAGCATCTGAAAAAGCCTGGTTTTCACTACTTCTTTATTGACGAGCTCTTTAAGGGGACCAATACCATCGAGCGGATTGGATCAGGCCTTGGGATTGTCCGCTGGTTAGCTGCTCAAAACTGCCTCTACATGATCTCCAGTCATGATATTGAGCTGGTCGCAGCTTCTAGTGAGGTCAATGATAATTACCATTTTGACAGTCGTTATGTGGATGGCAAGATCGTCTTTGACTACCAGATCAAGCCAGGGTCAGCCGTGACCAAGAATGCGGTCAATACCCTAGAAAGTCTGCATTATCCAGAGGAGATTACGCAAACAGCCAAGGACTTGATTGACCAGTATGAAGAGACGGGACACTGGTCTTTGAAAGAAATTAAAAAAGAATGAAAATGAAATGAACGAAGGAGTTTGTAAATGATCGGTTTAGGGACCTTCTATAATGCCTTAGGGGTCGTGTTTGGTGGGCTTTTAGGATTGCTCATCGGTCAACGTTTATCAGAAGATTTTCATGAGACCCTTCTGAAAGTGACAGGAGTTGCTGTTTTTGTCTTGGGCATCGCAGGGACCTTGGAAAAGATGCTGGTGGTGCATGGAAGTCATGTGGAGAGTCACGGCAGTATGATGTTGATTCTGAGTCTAGTAATCGGGTCCGTTATCGGGGAACTCTTGAAGATTGAGGAGGGTTTTGAGCGCCTGGGAACCTGGCTGAAGGAAAAGACGGGCAACCAAGGCGATTCCAGCTTTGTTGATGCCTTTATGACCACGGCCTTGACCATTTGTATCGGGGCTATGGCGGTGGTCGGAGCCGTCCAGGATGGCCTGACAGGCGACACCTCGACCTTGTTGGCCAAGGCTATTCTCGATATGGTTATCGTTTTGGTCTTGACCGTTTCAAAAGGAAAGGGAGCGATCTTTGCGGTGGTTCCACTCGTGATCCTTCAGGGCTTGATCACGCTGTTGGCCCATTTGATCGCACCGATCATGACTCCACAAGCCCTTTCGAATCTGTCCCTAGTCGGGTCCAGCCTCATTCTCTGTGTAGGAATCAATCTCATCTGGGGCAAACGAATCAAGGTCGCCAATCTCCTTCCAGCAGTGCTGATTGCTATTATTTGGGCCTTTGTTGGCTAAAAAACAGAAGCTAACCGGCAAAGACTGGTTAGTTTTTTTACTTGTCTTTGTAGTCTTGTTAGAAAAATGGAGGTGCTCCGAAAAGGAGGGAGTTTTATTTGTGCAAATACGGGAATTCATTTATGGAAAACCTGATTTTTGGTATGATAGTCGTAATTTCGAATAGGGAGGTTGGAGTCGCCATGAGTGATTTGAATCAAACAGTTGAATTTATTAAAGAAATCGAGAAATTAAAGTCGGTAACAAGGTTTAATAGAACCCTTGATGGACGGTCTGAAAATAGTGCCGAGCATTCTTGGCAGGGTGCGATAGCTGCGATGGTTCTGCAAGATTATTATCCTGAAAAATTGAATATGGAAAAGGTCATGTTTCTGTTACTGATTCATGATTTAGGTGAGATTTATGCCGGAGATACTTGGGTGTTTGATGATGAAAAAAAGCTTCATGCTCATGATAGAGAGTTAGCATCTATAGAAAAAACAATGAGCCTCCTTCCAGAAGCAACATATGTGAATATGAAAAATTCGTGGTTGGAGTTTGAAAAAGGCCAGAGTCCTGAGGCAAGATATGCAAGAGTGATTGACGCATTGGTACCACTGATCAATCACTTGGAAGTATCAGAAGTCAATTATAATCCTGATCATATCCGTTCAGAGATGGTATTAGAAAAGAAAAAATTTATAAAAAGTGAATCGGAAGAATTATGGAAACTGACGGAAGAGTTGGTTCAGGAAAGTGTAGAAAAGGGATTATATTTATGATATCACTTGGTCTTTAGTAGCAACTTTCAGACTAAAAGTAAACCACCTGTTTTCACGGGTGGTTTTGACTTGCTTGATCTGTGGTATAATGGGAACAGATAGTTTGCACCCTATGAAAGGGAAAAGGTTAGATTGTATGATTAAGTTGATTGCAACAGATATGGATGGAACCTTATTAGATGAGCGAGGAGAGGTAGATCTTCCGCGCCTGGAAAGGCTATTGGACCACTTGGATCAAAAAGGGATTCGCTTTGTCATTGCGACGGGAAATGAAATCCATCGCATGCGCCAGCTCTTGGGTCCTTTGGTCAAACGGGTGACTCTAGTCGTAGCCAACGGAGCTCGGATTTTTGAGGATGACCAGATGATTCTAGGAAAATTCTGGGATCGAGAACTAGTAGAGGCGGTTCTTGCTTATTTTAAGGGGCGGGAAATTTCAGACCAGCTGGTTGTGTCAGCTGTCAATGGTGGCTTTGTCAAGGAAGGAACGGTCTTTACAGAAGTTGAGAAATTCATGCAGCCAGAAGTGATTGAAGCCTTGTACAAGCGGATGAAGTTTGTTCCGGAATTGACAGCAGATCTATTTGATCAGGTGCTTAAAATGAGCTTGGTGGTAGGCTTGGATCGTCTTGATCAAGTGAGCCAGGAAGTCCAACAAGCTTTTGGAGATCAGCTGATGGCGGTTTCGAGCGGTTTTGGCAGCATGGATCTCTTACAAGCTGGCATTCACAAGGCTTGGGGACTGGCTCAATTAATGGAGATGTGGCAGCTTAACGCCAGCCAGGTCATGGCCTTTGGTGATAGTGGAAACGACATCGAAATGCTTGAAATGGCAGGTCACTCCTATGCTGTAGCCAATGCAGAAGAAGCTGTCAAAGCTGTTGCCAAACACCTAGCACCGAGCCATCAAGAAGGTGGTGTCTACCAGGTGATCGAAGAGTATCTAGGATTGACCCCCTGGGAACAAGTGAAGGGAGAGAAATAGATGGCGGTACAACTGTTAGAAGACTGGCTCTTAAAGGAGCAGGAGAAAATCATAACAACCTATCGGGAACTCAATCAAGCCCCTCTGAAGGAGCCTGGTTTGATCTTTATCGGAGACTCCATCGTAGAGTATTTTCCCATTCATGAACTATTACAAAGTCCCAAGCACATGGTCAATCGAGGAGTGCGAGGCTATAAGACGGATCTCCTTCGTGAGCATCTAGACGCCCATGTCTTTGGAACGGCGGTGGATCAGATCTTTCTCTTGATCGGGACCAATGATATCGGAAAAGAAATTCCTCAAAAGGAAACCCTAGACAATGTAGAAGCGGTCTTACAAGCAATTATGCGAGATTTTCCGCTGACCCACATCAACCTGATCTCGGTTTTACCGGTGAGTCAAGAAGAGCGCTACAAACAAAAGGTCTATGTGCGGACCAATGAAAAAATTCAGTCCCTCAACCAGGCCTATCGCGAATTGGCTCAGGCCTACCACCAGGTCAGCTATGTCGATGTGTATTCGTCTTTATTGGATGAAAAGGGGCAGTTGGCAGAAGCCTATACGACAGATGGCCTCCATTTAAGTGTGGCTGGTTACCGAGTTCTAGCCCAAGCTCTGCAGGAGACATTATAGAGACAAAATAGGGAGCGAAAAAGCCCAACTAGACAAATCTTCAAAGAAAAATTTCAGATTGAAGATAAAGTCTTCTTAAAAACTTTCCTTAGGTGAGTACGGACGTCAGCGAACTTCTTTGAAGTTCCATGACTTAGTTTTGGACCTAAGGTTCCAAAACTCCCGAGTGCTAGAAACAATAGTGTTTCTAGCACTTTTCTCACGGCGGAAAGTTTCAGGAAATATTTGAATGGTTCTTATAATTGAAATCAATTCTATTTCTTTTTAGATTTCTTTAGATGATTTTTTGTAAAAACAGATTGTCTACCTTCCTCTATTTCCAAGAGGAAATTTTTTTGTCTTTTTGGTTGACAAATGTAAATCTTAGGAGTAGAATAGCATCATAAGATTTACAAATGTAGATTTAGAAAGGAGAAGCCATGCAAATTTCCAATGCGGAATGGCGCATCATGAAAATTATCTGGATGGAAGGCAAGCAGACCAGCAGGGATTTGATCGCCGTCTTGTCCGAGCGCTTTGACTGGTCGAAGTCGACCATCAAGACCCTCTTGACGCGCTTGGTTGAAAAGGGCTGTCTGACCAGAGAAAAATCTGGCAAAGCCTTTGTCTACTCGGCTTTGTTGAAGCAGGACCAGAGTTTAGACTTGGTGGTTGAGGAGGTGAAAGACAAGGTTTGCTCAAAAAGAATTGTCCAGGTGCTTGAAAACTTGATTCAGGAGAGTGACTTTACGCTTGCAGATCTTAATCAGCTGCAGCAGGTCCTGGAAGAAAAGAAAGCAGAGGCTGTCGAAACAGTCCCTTGCAATTGTATGTAATAGAAAGAAGGAAATTCCATGTTTGGATTGTTAATTAGTATTGTTTGTTTACTTTTGGTTGCTTTTATTGCTTGGTGGTTCTTTGCAGAGCATGAAAAGGTAAGCGGCCACGCTCGTCAGAAATCAGGTTATCAAGAAATTGAAGTCGAAGTCATGGGGGGCTATTCGCCTGAAACCATTGTCCTGAAAAAAAATGTTCCAGCCCGGATCATCTTTAATCGCAAGGATCCATCTTCATGTCTGGCTCAAGTGATCTTTCCAGATTTTGGCGTTCATGAAGATTTGCCTTTAGGTGAAAAACATGTCATTGAAATTACGCCAGAAAAAGCGGGCGAATATGGGTATTCATGTGGAATGAACATGATGCATGGTCAAATGATTGTGGAATAAAGGAGTAGGTATGGTAGAAAAACAAAAAGCAGTTGTGGAAAACGGAGTGCAAAAGATCCGTATTACAGCAGAAAAGGGCTATAGTCCCAAAGAATTTCAACTTCAAAAAGGGATCCCTGCTGAAATCACCTTCCATCGGGTCAATCCTTCCGGCTGTTACAAGGAAATTTTGTTTGAAGATCAGGGGATTTTAGAGCCTTTGGAAGTCGGTGTGGATAAGGTGATATCCTTTACCCCGACAGAAACAGGGGACTTCGAGTTTTCATGTGGAATGAAGATGCAAAAGGGTTCCTACACGGTTGTGGAAAAACGCCGTCGTGTCTTAGGTTTACTGGGTCGCTTTTGGATTACTAGTATCTTTACTCTTCCTTTATTGATCTTGATGATCGGGATGATGGCAGGATTTGTATCCCATCAAGTCAGTCGCTGGGGGACTTTTCTAGCGACAACGCCGATTATGCTAGTGGCAGGAGTTCCTTTTATCAAGAGTGCCTGGGCCTCATTTAAGAAGCACCATTCCAATATGGATACCTTGGTAGCTCTTGGAACCCTGGTAGCCTATGTCTATAGTGTATTTGCCCTTTTTACTGGTCAGCCAGTATACTTTGAGGCTGCGGGTTTTATCATCTTCTTTATCCTCTTAGGGCAAATCTTTGAGGAACGGATGCGTAACAATGCCTCCGAGGCTGTGGAAAAGTTGTTGGATTTGCAGGCAAAAACGGCTCAAGTTCTTCGTGATGGGAACTATGTCGAGGTGGCGGCGGAAGATATCCACATTGGTGATTTGATTCGGGTCCGTCCTGGGGAAAAGATCGCGGTTGATGGGACGATTGTAGAAGGAAGTACGACCATTGATGAGTCGATGGTGACAGGTGAAAGTTTGCCTGTGGAAAAATCAGTTGGTGATGCAGTCATTGGCTCCACTATCAACAGCAATGGGACCATTCTCTTTAAGGCTGAAAAAGTCGGTAGTGAGACCCTCTTATCTCAAATTGTGGACTTTGTCAAAATGGCCCAATCCAGTCGTGCTCCTATTCAAGATTTGACGGATAAGATTTCAGGTATCTTTGTTCCAGTGGTGACGATTTTGGCCATTGCGACTTTCTGGGTTTGGTCCGTGCTTCTGGGCGCGTCGCTCCAAGAGGCCATGCTCTATGCAGTCTCTGTCCTCATTATTGCCTGTCCTTGTGCCCTTGGTTTGGCGACGCCAACAGCCCTTATGGTCGGAACTGGTCGTAGTGCCAAGATGGGGGTTCTGATTAAAAATGGAACAGTTCTTCAAGAAGTGCAAAAGATTCAAACCGTTGTGTTTGATAAGACAGGGACTATTACCATTGGCCAACCACTTGTAACCGATGTTGTAGGAGATGAAGCGCGTGTCTTGACACTGGCTGCTAGTCTTGAAACTTTTTCAGAACATCCACTAGCCCAAGCGGTGTTATCCCAAGCAGAAGAAAAAGGTTTGGTGTTATCCCCTGTGGAAAACTTCCAAGCGATTGAAGGAAAAGGGGTCCAAGGTCAGATCGACCAGCAGTTGGTGACCTTGGGAAATGGCAAACTTCATGACGGGACAGCGATGGATCCGGAGCTTGAAAAACGGATGGTAGAGTTGCAAGAGCAGGCCAAAACAGTGATCAGTTTGTCTGTGGATGGGCAAGTGATTGGCTTGATTGCCATTCAAGATGCTCCGAAGGCCAGCTCAAAAGAAGCGATCAAAAAGCTCAAAGAACGGGGCTTGAAAACGGTCATGTTAACGGGGGATAATGAACGGGTGGCCCAAGCTATTGCTAAGCAAGTGGGAATTGACACCGTCATTGCTGATGTCCTTCCTCAAGAAAAAGCTAGCGCCATCCAAAAACTGCAAGAAACTAGCAAGGTCGCCTTTGTTGGAGATGGGATCAATGATGCTCCAGCTCTCTCGATCGCGGATGTGGGGATCGCTATGGGATCTGGAACGGATATTGCGATCGAGTCCGGTGGCATCGTGCTCACGCAAAATGATTTGCTTGGCGTTGTGCGCGCCTTTGACATGAGTCAAAAGACCTTCCGCAGGATCTTACTCAATCTCTTCTGGGCCTCTATCTACAATATCCTTGGGATTCCAATTGCTGCTGGAGTCTTTGTAGGACTGGGATTGACCCTCAATCCAGAACTAGCAGGTCTTGCCATGGCCCTTAGTTCTTTGTCTGTTTTGACCAGCTCGCTGCTCCTCAATGTCGCAAAGATTGATTAATGAAAATAAGAAGTGATACAGTATGCAGTAGCGATTAGAACGTAGTCAAACTTTTTTAAGTAATATAAGTTAAGTGATTCAACGAATAAAGTAAAATAAGTTCCAATTTTTAGATTGAATCAAGAAAATACAGAAAACTTTCCGCCGTGAGAAAAGTGCTTGAAACATTATCATTTCAAGCACTCGGTAGTTTTGAGACCTTAGGCTCAAAACTAAGTCATGGAACTTCGAAGAAGTTCGCTGACGTCCGTACTCACCTAAGGAAAGTTTTTTTAAAAATACTTTGCCATCAATTTGAGTACTACAGCATGCTGTAGTACTTTTTTATCATTCCTTACAGCTCTAAGGGAAAATAGAGGGTAAGAAAATATAGTATAATACCCTATTGTAGGATAGTTTGTGAAAATTTCTCAAAAAGAGCATCTGTTATGGAATAGGGATTGAGCATCTCTGAGCAGATCCTTATACATGTGAATCTCTTTGTGATAAATTAATACTGTAATCGTTTTGTAAATCGTTTTCATGAGAAAAGTCAGAAAAAACTCATTTTCAAGGCGAGATGATCGCAAAGATGAAGTAGAAGCGCTATGCTGCATTTTAAGGGATCAAAATAGAATTAAAGGAGAGTTAGAATGACTCAAGGGAAAATTACTGCATCTGCAGCAATGCTTAATGTATTGAAAACATGGGGCGTAGATACGATCTACGGTATCCCATCTGGAACACTTAGCTCACTTATGGACGCTTTGGCTGAAGACAAAGATATCCGTTTCTTGCAAGTTCGTCACGAAGAAACTGGTGCTCTTGCAGCGGTTATGCAAGCTAAATTTGGTGGCTCTATCGGGGTTGCAGTTGGTTCAGGTGGACCTGGTGCGACTCACTTGATCAACGGTGTTTACGATGCAGCTATGGATAACACTCCATTCCTTGCCATTCTTGGATCACGTCCAAACAACGAGCTGAACTTGGATGCCTTCCAAGAATTGAACCAAAACCCAATGTACAACGGTATCGCTGTTTACAACAAACGTGTAGCTTACGCAGAACAATTACCAAAAGTAATCGACGAAGCTTGCCGTGCTGCCGTTTCTAAAAAAGGTCCAGCCGTTGTTGAAATTCCAGTAAACTTTGGTTTCCAAGAAATCGACGAAAACTCTTACTACGGATCAGGTTCTTATGAACGTCACTTTATCGCTCCTGCCTTGAACGAAGTGGAAATCGATAAAGCAGTTGAAATTTTGAACAATGCTGAACGCCCAGTGATCTACGCTGGTTTCGGTGGAGTTGGTGCGGGTGATGTGATCACTGAATTGTCTCGTAAAATTAAAGCACCAATCATTACAACTGGTAAAAACTTCGAGGCCTTCGAATGGAACTACGAAGGTTTGACAGGTTCTGCATACCGTGTTGGTTGGAAACCAGCCAACGAAGTGGTCTTTGAAGCAGACACTGTTCTTTTCCTTGGTTCAAACTTCCCATTTGCTGAAGTTTACGAAGCATTCAAGAACACTGAAAAATTCATCCAAGTGGATATTGACCCTTACAAACTTGGTAAACGTCACGCCCTTGACGCTTCAATCCTTGGTGACGCAGGTCAAGCAGCGAAAGCAATCCTTGACAAAGTGAACCCAGTTGAGTCTACTCCATGGTGGCGTGCAAACGTTAAGAACAACCAAAACTGGCGTGATTACATGAACAAACTCGAAGGTAAAACTGAGGGTGAATTGCAATTGTATCAAGTTTACAATGCTATTAACAAATACGCTGACGAAGATGCTATCTACTCAATCGACGTCGGTGACACTACTCAAACATCTACTCGTCACCTTCACATGACACCTAAGAACATGTGGCGTACATCTCCACTCTTTGCGACAATGGGTATCGCCCTTCCTGGTGGTATCGCTGCTAAGAAAGACAATCCAGATCGCCAAGTATGGAACATCATGGGTGACGGTGCATTCAACATGTGCTACCCAGACGTTATCACAAACGTTCAATACGATCTTCCAGTTATCAACGTTGTCTTCTCAAATGGTAAATATGCCTTCATCAAGGACAAATACGAAGACACAAACAAACACTTGTTTGGTTGTGACTTCCCTAATGCTGACTATGCGAAAATCGCTGAAGCTCAAGGTGCTGTAGGATTTACAGTTGACCGTATCGAAGACATCGATGCAGTCGTTGCAGAAGCTGTTAAATTGAACAAAGAAGGTAAAACTGTTGTGATCGATGCTCGCATCACTCAACACCGTCCACTTCCAGTAGAAGTTCTTGAGTTGGATCCAAAACAACACTCAGAAGAAGCCATCAAAGCCTTCAAGGAAAAATACGAAGCTGAAGAGCTTGTACCATTCCGCCTCTTCTTGGAAGAAGAAGGATTGCAATCACGCGCAATTAAATAATTCCTCTCGCCGAAAATCAAAAGTAAACAGTGTAGATTTTATGCATTGATTTTCTTAGAGGGAAACTTAAAAGATCGGAGCAATCCGGTCTTTTTATGGAGATAGTAAATGAATTTAAATCAAATAGATATCATCGTTTCAAATGTTCCCCAAGTCTGTGCTGACTTGGAGCATATCTTGGATAAAAAGGCAGATTATGCTGATGATAGTTTTGCTCAGTTCACGATTGGCAGTCATTGTCTAATGTTATCCCAAAATCATTTGATTCCTTTGGAAGATTTTCAGTCAGGAATCATTCTTCATATCGAGGTTGAGGATCTAAATCAGAACTACCAACGGTTGAAAGATCTTGGTATCCAGGTTTTAAACGGACCAGCTGTAACAGATTGGGGAACAGAAAGTCTGCTAGTTGAAGGCCCTGCCGGTCTAGTCATTGATTTTTATCGTATGAAATAGGAGGCGTGGTCATTTAACGTCAACCTTAGCTATTCTTAAAACAGAATATGAGAATATGAACTATTAAAAGATCGGAGTCATCCGATCTTTTTGTGTTGCATGAAAGCGATAGTTACCTTAGAATAGGTTCGGTTTTTCCTAGGATCTTGTAAGACTTTTGGGTTAGAGAGGGGTATAATAGAACTATCCAATCAAGTGAGGTAAAGTGATGACCGACAAACTTCAATTTCCAGATGGTTTCCTTTGGGGTGGTGCGACGGCTGCTAACCAGTGTGAGGGAGCTTATAATAAAGATGGCCGTGGCTTGGCCAATGTGGATGTGGTACCGATTGGGCCTGATCGTCATGCGATTATTACGGGTCAGAAAAAGATGTTTGACTTTGAAGAGGGCTATTTTTACCCGGCTAAAGATGGCATTGATATGTACCATCGCTACAAGGAAGACATTGCCCTCTTTGGGGAAATGGGCTTTAAAACCTATCGCTTGTCCATTGCCTGGTCTCGGATCTTCCCAAAAGGGGATGAACTGGAGCCGAATGAAGCGGGTCTACAGTTCTATGAAGACCTCTTTAAGGAGTGCCACAAGTATGGTATTGAACCCTTGGTGACCATTACCCACTTTGACTGCCCCATGCATTTGATTACAGAGTATGGAGGGTGGCGTAGTCGCAAGATGTTGGAATGTTATGAACGTCTCTGCCGAACCCTCTTCACTCGCTATAAGGGATTGGTCAACTACTGGCTGACCTTCAATGAAATCAATATGATCCTTCATGCGCCTTTTATGGGAGCGGGGCTCTGCTTTGAAGAAGGGGAGAATGAAGAGCAAGTCAAATACCAGGCAGCTCACCATGAGTTGGTTGCTTCAGCCATTGCCACCAAGCTAGCCCATGAGATTGATCCGAACAACAAGGTCGGCTGTATGTTGGCAGCAGGACCAAACTATCCTCATACCTGTGCTCCGCGAGATGTCTGGGCTGGTCTAGAAGAAGACCGCAAGAACTATTTCTTCATCGATGTGCAGGCGCGTGGGGAATACCCAAACTATGCTAAGAAAGAGTGGGAGCGTCAGGGAATCACGGTTGAGATGACCGAGCAGGACCTGCAATTATTGAAAGAGCATACGGTGGACTTTATTTCATTCTCCTATTATGCTAGTAGGGTCGCTTCAGGGGATCCAGCTGAAAGGGAGAAAACAGCGGGCAATATCTTTGCCTCTCTGAAGAACCCTTACCTAGAAAGCTCGGAATGGGGTTGGCAGATTGACCCTCTTGGTCTCCGCATTACCCTCAATACTATCTGGGATCGTTATCAAAAGCCCATGTTTATCGTGGAAAATGGATTAGGGGCAGTTGATACACCAAATGAAGCCGGGGAGATTGAGGATGATTACCGGATTGACTACCTGGCTGCCCATGTCAAGGCCATGCGAGATGCCATCCATGAAGACGGCGTCGTCCTCTGGGGCTATACGACTTGGGGCTGTATTGACCTGGTCTCTGCCGGGACTGGAGAAATGAAGAAGCGCTACGGCTTTATCTATGTCGATCGGGACAACGAAGGGAAAGGAACTTTAGCCCGCTCACGGAAGAAATCCTTCTATTGGTACAAAGAAGTCATTGCGACAAATGGAGCCTCTGTTGAATAAAAGTTTTCGGTACTTGCTGGCCGACTCTCTCCTATAAACTAAAAAGCTTAGAATCCCTACCACAAGCTGGGGTCCTAAGCTTTTTGTATGTAGCTAAGGCAAGTCCTTACTGATTTACTGGTCGTAGTCTAAGACATTGTTCTCGATGACAAACTTAGATTCAGCGGAAATGCTGGCTTCTCCTAGTTGCAACTGAGAACTTCCGTCTGGTTTCATGATGTGCCACTGACCGTCCTTGTGGGCAAAGATAGCCTGAAATGTGACGTTATCACTCTTGTTTCGAATAGGTAGAACAAATGCTTGATCAGTATTCTCTAAGAGAATCTCTTCTTTTTTTTCAAAGTTATAGATATAAAACTGCCCAGTTCTTTGTCCCAAACCATGAAGTTCATCGGCTTTTTGCCAATTCTCAAACTTATTCCGAACAAGGGATTCATTATAAATCTTGTTGAAGGTTTCGTTCCGTTTCTTCGTTTCTTCCTCGTCTAGTGTTTTCTGAAACTCTGCAACCTTATTAGTCGTTTGAATGGTTTGTCTGTTTTGCTCCCTGATTTGCTGGCGGTGGATAACTCGCATCATTCTTGCAGCAACGCCCAGGATGACGAGGATGGATACAAGGCTGATTTTAGTTTTGGCGTTATTTTTCATAGATGATTCTCCCTATTCTATCATTGGTCCTATTATACCCTTTGAAAGAAAGGATAGTCAAGTTCATCTTGTGATGACCTAACATGCAGATTTGCAGGGGTACTATAGGATTTTATCAGATTTTCATTGACGAAGGTCCCTTTATTTGATAGGCTAGAGGAATAGAAATGATTTGGAGTTCAAAGGAAAAAGGAGTGAGGCAAGTGGCACGGGTTTTATTAATCGAGGATAATAATGATATCCAAGAAATTTTATACAGTCTCTTAGGTGAAGAACATGAGGTCCTTCAGGCTTTTTCAGGTACAGAAGGGCTGCGGGTCTTCCAGCAAGAAGCCATTGATTTGGTCCTTCTCGATATCATGCTTCCTGGGAAAAATGGGGATCAGGTCCTGGAGGAGATCCGTTTGCAGGGTCAGGTGCCAGTCATCATGATGACCGCTCTTGGAGACAAACACCTCATTAGCCAGTATCTCCTTGCAGGTGCTAATGATTATATCGTCAAGCCCTTTAATCTGGACGAAGTGGCAGCTCGGGTAACGGTGCAGCTGAGAAATAACAACACTCCGGCACAGGAACCTCCATCATCGAAAAAGCTGACTTTTAAAAATCTGGTCCTGAACCCAGAAACCTTTGAACTGGAATCTGGAGAACAGACGCTTCGCTTGGGCAAAAAAGAATTTCAAATTTTTGAGACCTTACTGGCGCATCCAAAGAAGATTTTTACCAAGGAAGAGTTGTATGAAGCAGTCTGGGAAGAAGTTTATCTGCCTGGAGACAATACGCTCAATGCCCAGTTGAGCAACCTCCGAAAGAAAATTGCTCAGCTCGATCCAGATGAGGACTATATTGAAACCGTCTGGGGCTTGGGAGTTCGCTTGAAAGGAGACAAGTAATGTGGGGATTGGTTCTAGTTCTAGTCGTCCTTGTCCTTCTCTTGGGACTAGGTTACCTTCGCCTACTCTCTGCCCTCAAAGATTTGCAGGAGCAAATTCAAAAGAAGCTCCAAAATGGGAGTGGGGTACGGTTGACCTCTCAGGTCTCAAAAAAAGAATTGGTCGCCTTGACCAAGCAGGTCAGTGATCTGTTTGAACAGATCGAGCGGACCAATCGGATTGCCTTTCAAGAGAAGAAAACCTTGGATATGGCCATCAGTAATATTGCTCACGATATCCGGACGCCTTTGACCATTGCTTCGGGCTATACCCAACAAATCATCAAAGGAGGGACGCAAGAAGAGGAAAAGCTGAAGAAAATTGCTTCCAATCTTCAAGTTGTCTCAAAACGCTTGGAATCTCTCTTGGAGTACAGACGCTTGATGGAGGGAGCCATCCAGCCTCGGCTTTCAGACGTTAATCTCAGCCAAGTCCTAACCCAGCAGTTATTCCAGTATTATGATAGCTTGTCTGAGGCGGGGATTGCCTTAGAGGTAGAGTTAGAAGAACATCTTCATTATGCTACCGATCCTGAGCTTTGGGAGCGCCTCTTGCAAAATATGCTCAGCAATGTCCTCAAGCATGGGAAGGAGCAGGCACATTTGACCCTGATGTCGGACCCGGACACGATTCGGGTCGAGCTGCGCAATATTGTGCAACAACCGATTCAGCATTTAGACCAACTGGCTAGTCGATTCTACTCAGAAAATCTATCGGATACAGAAGAGTCTTCTGGCTTGGGTCTCTACATTATTCAAAATTTTGTAGAGATTTTAGGGGGCGACTTGCAACTGGCAACAGAGGCAGACTGGTTTATCTTGACCATTACATTAAAAAATAAGGCTTGACCAATCGTCAAGCCTTTTTGTTATAAATCTTTGTGTTTAAAGGTAGCGAGTCCTAGGAAGCCGAAAACAAGGATGAAGCCAAGAGCGATCGAGAGGGTGTTGTTTGTTGCTGTCGTACTTTGGACCATGGAATATTGGAATTCCAAGTTTAGATAGTGGAGAAGATCAATGTCTTTAAAGAAGAGCGCAGGAAGGCTTAAGAAGATATTTCCAATGAAGTAGCCAACGAAGGCCAAGGTGATGGATTGGCTAGCATAAAGAAGGAAGGAAATGATGCTGACCCAAGCCAAGGTGGAAAGGAACTGAATCAGCACGGTTAGACCAAAATGAGCAAGGAAGTGCTCTGGCATGGTACCCATTCCATTGTAGAGGGTCGCAATCAAGAAGACGAGACCATAAGAAACAAGAAATTGGAATAGAGCAATGGTCAGGACAACTGCACTTTTGGCAAAGTAGTAGCTGGTGCGCGAAACGCCGTAGGCCAGACTGTTCTTGTATAAGTTTTGTGTTAAGTCTGTTCCCAGGACCAAGGTGATGACAATAATGGTAAAGAGAATGGTCACACTGATGCTAGCGGAGTAGTTGGTCAAGGCTTTAAAGCCCGTCCAAACTTCTGTCGCTTGGGGTAATTTGGATTCCGTATTGACACCGACGTGACCGGTAGCACCAAAAATGACTCCAGACAGGATGTTGAGAACGAGAATGGCTTCTGTAATCCAAAAACCTTTGGAGCGAAAAAGTCTATAAAAATCTGCTTGAATGGTATGCAACATGATAAATCTCCTAAATGAAATATGTGGGATAAGTAATACAAGACGGTGGTTTGACTAGTCTACCAAGTCTGTAAAGAATTTCTCCAAATCTTGGCGGGCATAGTAGATTTCGTCCACATCAATATCTGCTTGAACGAGAGCTTTGACAATGACTTTAATATCGTGAGTTTGTCCGAAAATATGGATTTCTCCATCCTTATCGATGACTTTGATACGGTGATGGAGTTGATCTTGAATCAGTTGACTCGCAAGGGCTAGCTGGCTGGTCTTGAGGATGATGTAGTCTTCGCCTTGCTCCTCGAATTCGGCCTTGCTAATTTCTTTGATTAGGCGTCCTTGGTCTACAATGCCAAAACGATTGGCAACCAGATAGAGTTCAGAGAGGATGTGACTGGAAATGAGGATGGTCATGCCGAGTTCATCGTTGAGGCGCTTGATCATCTGACGGAATTCCTTGATTCCGACTGGGTCGAGACCATTGATGGGTTCATCTAGAATGAGGAAGTCGGGTTTGGCAATGAGCGCGATGGCAATTCCCAACCGTTGTTTCATCCCTAGTGAAAAATCACGGAATTTCTTCTTACCTGTATTATTCAGCCCAACATAGTTCAGGGTTTCTTTGATGACCTGGTCGGGATTCGGAATATGGCGTGCCTTGCAATAGTAGACTAAGTTTTGGTAGGCAGTCATATGCTTGTGAGCCACGGGGCTCTCAATGACAGATCCGACACGTTTCAGGGCTTGCGTCCACTGGGAGCGATTTGAAGAAGCAAAGAGGGAGACGCTTCCGTCCGTTTCTTGAATCAGTTGGGTGATGACCTTGATGAGGGTGGTTTTCCCAGCTCCATTCTTACCGATGAGGCCATAGACATCACCTTTGCGAATAGTCACATTCACATCATTAAGGGCGTATTGTTGACCAAATTTTTTACTCAAATGGGAAATTTCTAATACTTTTTCCATGGTTTTCTCCTTCGTCCAAATGACTAGTTGTTTTCTTTACACTCTTAGTATACAGCTTGCTTTTCAAATAACTATCAAGCAATTCTCAAATATTTCTAAAAAAACGACTAACCTTTTAAAAGTTAGTCGTTACTTGTAGTTTTAAGTTTTCTAGAGGCTTTCCTTAAGTGAGGATGGACGTCAGCGAACTTCAAAGAAGTTCCATGACTTAGTTTTGAACCTAAAGTTTCAAAACTCTCGAGTCCTTGAAATATCACTATTTCAAGGACTTTTCTCACGGCGGAAAGCCTCAAGGTATTCATGAGTAACTTTAGAAAATAAACATTTCTTTAAATTTCTTGATTTTTTAAGTTATGTAACATGAAAAATACTTTATCTACATTAAGAGGAACTGTTTTTTAAGCTAGCTTCTTCATTTTTAAATTCACCAACAAACTCCTTGATGGCTTGCGCGAGTTCATAGGGTTTCTCTGTATTGAGTAGATGGCCTCCGTCTGCGATTTCTTGATAGCGACCTTTGGGCAGGAGCTTGGCCAACTTCTTAGATGAAGACTGATTGGCCCAATCTTTGCTGCCACAAATCACCAAGCTAGGGAGAGAGCAAGCTTTAGCAGTATCGGTTAGATTGAGTCCTTTTAATTCGGTCAAGATTTGAAGCATCTGTTGTTTATTGGCATCTTGCTTTGCAAAGACATGCTTGGGAAGCAGACGAAAGAGGAGGATCTGGAGCCTGTAGAGGGGATTGGTGGTGAGTTTGTATTGTGTTCCTGCAAGGACCAATCCCTTGAGTTGTGGAAAGTCTTGGCTGGAGAGATCAAGTGCAAGGACACCACCTAGTGAGAGGCCTACCAGAATAAAGGGTTCACTCTCTTGCTGGAGGCGCTCCATCAGCCTTGCTTTGACCTCCTGATAGCTTTCTCTTGGATGAGAGAAAATATCAAAAGTTTTGGAGTGCATGGGTGAAAGGGCATATTGGACTCCTTGCCAAGAGAGGACATCCTGCCCTAGTCCATGTAAAAAAATCAGTTTCATTAGGAATCCTTTCTTTGAAAATCGAGTTCGTAGAGACCACGAAGAGCATTGCAGGCATAGACTCTGTCAGCAAGTTCTAAATCCTTCAGCGTCAAGAGTTTTTCTTCCACCTGCTGGGTCTCAAGAAGATGGCGCCGGTAGATGCCATCTAATAATGGGAGGTGAGCTGGTGGGGTATAGAGCTTGCCTTTGATTTCAAGGACAAGATTGCCAATGGTCGTTTCTAACAAACTGCCATCAGGCAGATAGAAGATCTGCTCGTGATGGTTAGCTGATAGATGATTTCTCTGGCTAGTCTTGAAATAGGTAAACGGAGTTGCTAGATCAAGCTTTTGTTCGGTCAATTGGGCCTGCAGATAGCTAGCTGGCAAGTCTGTTAGCTCGGTGATCGTCAGCTGGAAGCTTCCGTTTTTCTGCAAGGCAATGCGACAACGGTAGTCAAGGCTAGGATCTACACGAGCGAGTTGTTCTTGAAGCTCGTTCAGGAGTTTTGGCTCATTATAAGGATAGGCAAAGTAGCGACTAGCCTCTCTCAAACGGGTTAGGTGTTGCTCCAGGAAAGTCAACTCTCCTTGGTGGATGTGGCCAGTCGTTAGGAGCTCAAAGCGAGGCTCTTGCCGGTAAAGAACAGCCGATTTTTGCTTGGTTTCCTGGTATTCACTTTCCCACTTACTGTCCCAAGTTATGCCTCCTCCTACGCCATAGATGGCTTGATTTCCTTGCATTTGAAGGGTCCGGATGGCTACATTAAAAATCCGTTTCCCTTTTGGAAGAAGGATGCCGATCGTACCACAGTAGACACCTCGAGGAGCCTTCTCTGTCTTGTGGATGATTTCCATAGTGGAGATCTTCGGTGCTCCTGTAATCGAGCCACAAGGAAAGAGGGCTTGGAAGGTTTGGACCAGATCGACTTCGGGTCGCAGGCGACTTTCAATGGTAGAGGTCATCTGCCAAACGGTGGAGTACTGCTCGACTTGGCAGAGGCGGGTCACCTGCTCACTTCCAATTTCCGAAATCCGATTCATGTCATTGCGCAGGAGATCCACGATCATCATATTTTCTGCTCGATTTTTTGGATCGGCTTCTAGCCAAGCAGCTTCTTGAAGATCTGCTTGGTTAGTGAGACCACGGCCCGTCGTTCCCTTCATAGGGCGCGTGGTCAGTAGTCGGTCGTCTTGCTCAAAAAAGAGCTCAGGACTGATGGAGAGGATGGAGACATCATCGTGCTGGATGAAGGCATTGTAATGGGCCTTTTGCTCAACCACTAAGCGGTTGTAGATAGCCAAAGGGTCAGACTTTAGCTCTTGAGAAAGCTGGACGGTGTAGTTGACCTGGTAGGTATCTCCCTGGCGGATATGGTGATGGATGGTCTCGATGGCTTCTTGATAAGCAGGTGCCTCTACCTCTTCCTTCCAATTGGCTGGAAGATCCACAGCTTCATAGTGCTCTGGGAAAGGAAGGGTTTCGACCTCCTCGTGGATAGTAAAATAGAGGAGATACTCTCCCATAAGAGGTGCTGGATGGACAGCAAACTTCTTCTCAAAAGCAGGAGCAGCCTCATAGCTGACATAGCCAACCGCATAAAAGCCTTGCTCCTGGTATGCTTCGACTTCTCTAAGAAGAGCCTCTACCTGGTCGAGGTTTCTAGTTTTTAATTCCTTTATGGGCTTGGTGAAAAGGTGTCGCAATCCAAGCTCTTTAAAATCAATAATGGTTTGTTTATGCATGCTTTGAGTATATCAAAAATAGAGGAAAAAAGGTAGATAAGGATGTAAGATTCCTTGCTTGGCCTTCCCTTTCATGCTAAAATAACCATAGAAACTGCTTTGGGCAAGGAGTAGGACTATGCAAAAGAATCCCCTCTATAACACCTCTAGTATCAGCTTTTTTCAATACCTCTTTGCGATTGCAGTGATTTTGGTGCATAGTGGTCGCTTGACCTCTTATGAGCCACTGCATTTTGGTCTCAAGAGTATGCTTGGCCGGCTAGCAGTGCCATTTTTTATCGTCTGTGCCAGCTTTTTCCTCAAGCAATCACTAGGGAATTCTAAGAAAATGAAGACCTATCTGGCCAAAATCGTAAAAACCTATTTGTTTTGGAGTTTTGTTTACCTTCCTTATGCCTGGCTCTTTTTCTCTAGTCTCCATCTTCCTATCTATCTTTTTCCAGCAGGTGTTCTCATTGCACTGATCTATCTGGGGATGTGCTACCAACTCTGGTATATCCCAGCCTTTTTGCTGGGTTTGTTTTTGGTCAATCAATTGGTCAAACACCTAGGTATGGTTTGGACGGGGGTGATCACCTTTCTTCTTTACTGCTGGGGCTTGATCGAGACCTATTCGGCTTATCTGGACACCACAAGTCTTCTCAAAGGTTACCAGCTCTACAGCAATTTATTTTTTACAGCGCGAAATGGTCTCTTTTACACGCCCATTTTTATTTATATGGGTTATTATCTGTATGACCATTTTCATGCACAAACTTTTAGAATTCACCGTTGGCAAAAGCTAGCTCTTGCCTTTGGATTGCTCTGTCTAGAAGGGATCATTATTTTTCAACACGAAGGAATTGATAAGAACTTTTTCTTTCTTCTTCCTTTTGTGACCGTTTATTTTGTCAATGCCTGCCTGCGATCGTCCTTTTTGAAAAGCTATAATTTACAGTATTTAAAGCAAATGAGTATAGCTCTTTACTTTTCGCATCCGATCTTTATCGAGTGGGCTCGCTATGGCTTTAGCAGCCTCCCTCTCTCTTATCCAGACAGGGGCAAGCTGATTTTTGTGACTGCCTTGTTTGGTAGTCACCTTTTTGGACTAGCTATGCTGTGGGTACGAGAGAGAAGGGAAAAACAAAAGATTCCTTCAAATGGTGAAGAGTTAGATAAAATAATCAACCAATAGTAGGGTGTACAAAACTCAAGCAGATGTGTTTGAGTTTTTTTGTATGAAGAAAATCAAGGAAGAATAAGAATTGGCAGACTGCTCCTCCTTGTTTATAAATGTTTTATTTTCTTGCCCTTGGATAGAAGAAAGGGGAAATCAGTACCAGATAGTGATTTATAATATAGACATCATTGCAAATAATGTCTATATTATTGAATAGTGATGATTTAATTTGAAAAGCAAAGGATATTTTAAAAAATAAGTGATAAAATTAAAGGGAGGGCCTTTTGTAAGGCTAACAAAAGTAAAGGAGATAAGACATGAAAAAGCTTCGTTCATTATGGAAAGACTTTTTGAAAAAAGGTTTTGCCATTTTAACAATTTTCATGATGCTAGGCCAGCTTGGTCAAGGGGCGATCACAGCCTTTGCCAATGAGCTAGCAGTCGGGGATAATGGGGCCTTGGATGTTACCCTCTTGTATGGGGATAAACAGAACCATCCAGATGGGATGTCCTATTACACAGGGGATACCATGTCTGGTTATATCCAGATCACCCCTAAGAATTTGACAACGGATATTAATGAAGTAACGGTGACCTTGAAGGTTCCTGGAAAGTACTTACGAGAAGTTAGTTTCCCTGACTTCAATAGTGCTTCAGAGCATGACAAACCAACGGTTACAAAAGTTGGAGATGATTATCAAGTCACACTTCACTTTAACAATTACCAAAAGTCAGAGGTCCTGACTTTACCATTTATTGGAAAATTTAAAGTCGGTTATGCACCGACCAATTATTCATTGGATATTACGGGTACCTTGAATATCAATGGTCAAGAAGCAAAACTCAATGATATCATTTGGAAACCCAAGTACAATGACTATCGCTTAACCAAGTATATCAACCAAAACTTGAACGAAGCCATGTCCAAGGACTATGCGGAAGCCATGCCTGGTGTTGTCAAAGGGGCTGACGGAAAAAATTATATTGAAACCCCATCATCTGTTCCATTTGCATTTCAATTGGAGGGAATGCAAGGACAGTATGGGGGACAATATCGTCAATTAGAATCAGTAACGCTTACCGATAAGTTGCCAACCTATACAGATAAAAATGGCAATACCCGGACAGCAGTTTTAGATACAGCTAAGTCTGAAGGTTGGGTAGATAATGGAGATGGCACCGTTTCTAAGACGTTCAAGGCGGATGCAAACGACAATCCAGCAGCTTATCACCAAGAATTTATGACCAAAATCAAGAATACAAGTTACCTTTACTTGAAGTTTCCTGATTTAGTTTTGGAAAAGGACCAGACTCTCAAAGACGTCCTTAGTAAGGATTTGACAAACTCAGGAAGTATTGTGGGAATTCCTGCCAATCGTGGAGAGGGAGAACCGGATATTACAGCTGAAGATTCTCTTATTTTCCGCTTGACCTCTCGTGACCTGGAAGGGGCTGGAAGTTTTGCCAAAAAAGCAGATGGTGATGTCTATGATTCAACTGAATACAAGGCAGCAAACTATAAATGGATCATCGCTTTTGATAATAAAACTCCTTCGACACAAAAGAATTTTGTTTTCTATGATGAGACAGTGGACTCTCGGTTAAAATTCACCAAGATTGATTACGCTCGTCTTATGCAAGGAAATTACGGTATTGGTGAGTATATTAGCAAATATGTGAAACGCATCATCCTTACTTTAGAAGATGGTAGTCAAAAAGAAGTTCAGCCAGAAACCGATAAAGACGACAATGGTTTTATCGACTTAACCAAGTATGGAACCGTTGTCGGTTGGCGGATGGAAATGAAGGATGATTTTGTCCTAAAATCTGGTCAAGGAATTCGCCTCAATACCTATACAAGCTTCAAAGATCCAGAAAAGACTCGTTACGATGAAAATGATGCGACCAAGAATGAATTCAAGAATACAGGTCGTGTCACTTATCAAACACAATCAAATATTGCTAAAGACCAAACATCAGATTGGACCTTTAAGCTGATTCCTTTGAAGGAAAGCTTTGAGATTTCAAAAACGACGGATTACAATGATGTTCGTTATACTGATGGACAAAATATTCGTTTTGGTTTGATGGCAACCAAAGTAGTTTTAGATCCTGATAAGGATTATGGAGACCTGCGAATCATTGATTTGTATGATCCAAATACCCTTAAAGTCGACTATAAAGATTTTGAGAGAAACCTTGCCTCTAATGAAAAAGGTATGAAATTCTTAAAGAGCTACGATGTCATTGAAAACTACCACAATTCTGGACGGACAGCTCTCATCATGCATTTGGATCAAAAAGAGTTTATTAAAGCTTCTCTTAAAGATCTTAATCGCGTGCGTCTACCGTTTATCGTGGCTGATCTGAAAGGGAAAGACGATGGTGGGATCTTCACAAATAAAGTCTATGTCGCTGGAAACGGCATCCACGATCTTGAAAATGCCAACCCTGATCGGGTAACGGAAGACGTTTACGATCTGAATGGGAATGGTTCAACAACAGATAAGATTCCATATGCTCAATCAAACTATACAATTGTGGCTGCTGAGGGAATCTATGCACGGAAATACATTGCTAAAAATGATGACCTTTCAGATGCTTCTACGGTTACACGTACTTTCAAACCAGGTGAAACCTTTAACTATAAACTGACCATTAAAAATAACACTGACAAACCAGTAGAAGATGGAGTCATCTATGATATATTGCCAAAAGTCAAAGATGTCAACACTTTAGATGGATCTGGTCGAATGACAGAATATACGGTTAGTCTTCGTGGACCAGTAACTGCTCCAGAAGGATGGACGGTCTACTATACAACTGATACAAGCGTTACGACAGATACCATGGCACAGGCTGCTGACAAAGATATTTGGACGACAACTGTGGCTGATTACAGTCAGGTGACAGGTATCAAATTAGTCGCGAATCAGGGTGTATCTATTTCTGCGCGTGGTGAAGCCAGCTTTGGTGTCCCAGTTGTAAATCCAAGTGAATTGACAGATGAAGTCAAGGCTTTGATGAAAGAACGCACGAAAGATAATGAAGATAACGGCGGTCGTTCAGGTGTAGTCCAAGCCCATAACCAGTTTGGTTACAAGGCGAAAGGTCATGAAGGAAATCGTGAGTCTAATACCGTAACTGCACAAATCTTCTCGGCTGCTTTCCAAGTCAAGAAGGTGGACAAGGATGATCCTAAGAAAGTTCTTGAAGGTGCTGAATTTACCTTAACTGATGCAAATGGCGCGGTTGTTGCGACGGCAACTTCTGATAAAAAAGGGGAACTTTCCTTTAACACCTTAACAGAAGGAACCTATACGCTCAAAGAAACCAAAGCACCTGAAAACTACAAGTTGGATGAAACAGAACATGCTGTGGTTGTCACCTATGATGCGGACAAACAAATCTACCACGTCACGGTGGATGGAAAATCAGTCGGATCCAAAGCAGTCCCAGTTGAGATCGCTAATGAAGCAGATATCAAGTATCTCGATCTTGAAGCTTCAAAAGTTTGGGATGACCAAGACAACCAAGAAGGGCTTCGCCCAGCAAGTGTGGAATTCCAACTCTACAAGAATGGCAAAGCTCAAGGGAAACCAGTCACGGTTTCAGCCGCAACAGACTGGAAAGCTCACTTTACGAATCTTCCAGATAAAGACAGTGACGGCAAACTCAATACCTACACTGTTAAAGAAGTGAAAGTTCCGACTCATTATACGGTCGATACAGAAGAAGCCAGCTTCACAGATGGAAAAGCCACCATCACCAACAAGCGCACTCCTGAGACCACGACGGTAACAGTCAAGAAAGTCTGGGATGATGCACAAAACCAAGACGGTCTTCGCCCATCTACCATCAAAGTTCACCTCTTGGCAAATGGAACAGAGGTGCAAGCTCTTGATCTGACTGGTGAAGGAGATGAATGGACTCATACCTTCACAGACCTACCAGTCTATAAAGATGGTCAAAAAGTTGTCTACACAGTGACGGAAGACAAAGTGGACAATTACACTACTAAGATTGATGGAACTACGATTACCAATACTTACAAACCAGGTAAGACAAGCCTCACTGTTACGAAAAATTGGAAGGATGCCAATAACCAAGATGGCCTTCGTCCAAAAACAATCAAGGTTCAATTGTATGCTGGTGATCAAAAGGTTGGTAAGGCTGTTGAATTGTCAGCAGATAACAAATGGACCCATACCTTCTCAAACCTAGATGAGAAGAAAGCTGGCCAAGTTATCAACTATACAGTCAAGGAAATCGATGTTCCAGAAGGCTACACACAAGCTGTCGAAGCAACTAACCCAGGTCAAGTAGTCGTGACCAACACGCACGAACCAGAAAAGACCAAAGTAGAAGTGAGCAAGAAGTGGGAAGATGGAGACGACCAAGATGGTCTCCGTCCAGCAAGCATTCAAGTTCAATTATACAAAGATGGTCTTGCGACGGATCAAGTGGTAGAACTTTCAGCAGCGAATGACTGGAAAGGTGCATTTGAAAACCTTGATACCAAGGCAGCCGGAAAAGCAATTGCATATACAGTCAAAGAAGTAACTGTCCCAGATGGTTACAAAGTAACGGTAAATGATAAGGACAAGGCCAATGTTGTCTTGACCAATACGCATGAACCAGCTTTGACAGAGATGAAAGTCACGAAGAAATGGGAAGATGCCAACAACCAAGATGGTCTTCGTCCAAAATCCATTAAGGTTCAACTCTATGCTGGGGATGAAAAAGTAGGAGACCCAGTTGAATTGTCAGCGGACAATCAATGGACTCATACCTTTAGCAAATTAGCTGAAAAGAAAGCTGGCCAAGCGATCAGCTACCGTGTGGAAGAAGTCGCTGTTCCTGAAGGCTACCAAGTCACTGCTGATACCTCTGATGCTACTCACACGATCTTGACCAATACGCATACGCCAGCGGTGATCGATATTCCAGTGACTAAGATCTGGAATGACCAAGACAATCAAGATGGTCTTCGTCCAGCAAGTATCGTGGTGAATCTTCTTGCCAATGGTGAAAAAGTTGCTCAAAAAGAACTGACCAATGCGACAGATTGGAAAGAAAGCTTCACAGGTCTACCAAAATTCAAGGATGGAAAAGAAATCGTCTATACTCTTCAAGAAGAGAAGGTAGCTGAATATACGACTACAATTGATCAGGCTGCTTATACCATTACCAATACCCATGCACCTGGTAAGACAAGCGTCACGGTCACTAAGAAGTGGGATGATGAGAATGACAAGGATGGAATTCGTCCGAAGAGTATTCGAGTTCAACTCTATGCCAATGATCAAAAAGTCGGTCAAGAAGTAGAATTGTCAGCTGAAAACAAGTGGACCCATACCTTTGCAGATTTAGATGAAAAAGCAAATGGAAACACCATCACTTATACAGTGAGAGAAGTCAGTGTTCCAAAGGGCTATGAAGCTCGTAACGACGAGGATGGTAAAGGAAATGTTGTGATTACTAACAAGCATGTTCCAAAAGAAACTCCAAAACAACCAACTCCTCCAAGTTCATCTGAACCAAAGAAACCGGGTCAACCTGAACCTAAAAAACCAAGCCAACCAGAGCCGAAGAAACCAGGCAAGATCTTAGGATTCTTACCAAATACAGGTACGACCATCTCTATTATTAGCCTAGTTTTAGCCTTTGTCTTGGCAAGCATTGCAGCTTATATTTTGAAGAAAAAGAAAAAATAAGCTAGTGCTTCCTTTATAAAATGAAACAAACACCAGAGATGGTGTTTGTTTTTTTATAGTGGCCTCTTATAATTGTCTTGCGATCATTCTCATGGGCGCTTGCTCTATTTTTTAATTCCCGAACGTTTTCAAAAAAAATTCAGAAAATTCTTGACTTCTATGAAAATCGGAGTATGATTAGTTGTGAACTGTTGAACAATCATTTTCAAGAAAATCCCTGATGTCGACTAAGGGATCTGTGAAAGGAGAAGCGGTTCAAATCGAAAATCTATAGAGCGTTGCGTCCGAAAGTCTAAACAGACACGGCTCTTTAAAAACAAAAGGAGAAGATTATGAAAACAGAACCGATTCATCGTACCAGTATGTGGAAATTTAAGTTAAGTGCTGCCACCATGACTTTGATTCCCGCTGCCGTGGGGATTAACTATGTTGCCAAAGCCTTGGCGGAGGGGTTAAAGTTGCCCGTTTGGCTGGGGTCTTTGGGAACCTTTCTTGCCAGTATGTTGGCTGGGCCGGTTGCCGGTGCCATCAGTGGTTTCATCAACAACGTGATCTATGGGCTGACCTTATCGCCAATTTCAACCGTGTATGCGATTACCAGCATCGGAATTGGGATTGCTGTCGGAGTTTTGCACGCCAATGGGTGGTTCTCGTCAGTGCGACGAGTATTTGTTTCTGCTATTATTATTGCCATCGTTTCAGCTGTCGTTTCAACGCCACTCAACGTCATCTTTTGGGGTGGTCAGACCGGTATCGCTTGGGGTGACTCATTGTTTGCGGTAATGGTCGCCAATCATGCACCAGTGTGGCTGGCCTCATTTACCGATGAGTTTGTCTTGGATATTTTGGATAAAGTCTGCGTGGCCTACCTGGCATTCTTCATCTATCGTCAGCTGCCGAAGCGGATGGTGCACTTCTTTAGCGGTGATAAATGATGACTGATCAAACATTGATTTCTGGAGCGCCACGGGTCAAGCTCAAGTGGTACCAGGTGATCGATCCGATTACTAAGCTCTTGTTCATCTTGGACATGACGTTGTTGAGCTTTGCCAGTATGAATTTATTGCTTCAGGCCGGATTAATTCTTGTCGCAACACTGCTATTGTTATTTTCCAAATTGAGTTCTACCATCTTTAAGGCGCTGGGATTCAGCCTGTTTCTGATTTGCACTATGCTGATCATCCAAGGGTTATTTTACAGTCGGAATCAAACTGTGCTGTTTTCTGTGCTTGGGGTGTCGTTCTACAAAGAAGGCCTGATTTACGCCACCACTCTGGGTTGTCGAGTATTGGTGATTATTTTGACCAGTGGCTTTTTTATGGTGACCACGAGTATTTCAGAAAACGCGGCCTATTTGGAACTGTCCGGATTGTCTTATAAAACCGTCTACGTTCTGATGTCGGTGTGTTATATTTTGCCGGAAATGATGCGCAATATGCGGAAAATCCAGCAGGCACAAAAAGTTCGCGGAACCAATCCGCAAAAAACGTTGATTCAGAAATTAAAGTCAGTCCTGCCGGTTCTAATTCCATTGGTGATTAAGACCTTGGATCAATCGATGGCGCGGTCGATTTCTCTCCAACTGAGAGGTTTTGATAATCTTAACCGGACTGTCAGAACCTCCCAGCGCGTGTATCGCCTGTCGCGGACGCTGCACATTGGTCTGACTGGATTGGCAATTTTATTGATTGGGTGGAAGATATGGACGAAGATAAACGGATTGTAATTGAAAATTTGACCACCCGTTATCCGGGTACTGAGCAACCACAACTGCGTCAGATTAACGCGGAGGTTCATACCGGCCAGGTGGTTGGGATTATCGGGAATAGCCACTCCGGCAAATCGACTTTGTGCCATGTGCTGGCAGGGGTCATTCCCAAAATGGTGTCTGCTGAGATTGAGGGCGACTGGCACATGTTTGGCCAGCGAGTGTCCGACAATTGGCCCGTTTATAATGCCATGAATGGAGTTGTACTGCAAAATCCAGCTGGCCAACTAAGCGGGTTGGCAGACACGGTTGCCGATGAAATCGCCTTTGACTTGATTAATCAGGGAATGGCTGAAGGACTGATTCAAAAACGGGTTGAAGAAGTTGCCACGCAAATGGGGCTGATTGAACAGCTGAATTTGCGTCCCGAGAGCCTTTCCGGTGGTCAGAGCCAGCGGTTGGCAATTGCCACGGCGATTGCGACTAACCCGGCTGTTTTGATTATGGATGATCCGACCAGTCAGATGGATCCCCTTGGCCGCCGACAATTTTTCCAATGGCTGGCCCAAGTCAAAGAGACGACTGTCTTCATTGTCACCAGTGAAATTGACGATTTGTGCGAAGTCGCCGACGTTGTGTGGGTGCTGCATGAGGGTCAAATGGTAGCCCAGGGCAGGCCGGGTGAGGTGTTTAATCATTTGGAAGCTGACTGGCAGATTCCAGCTCCGACAATCCAGCAACTTGCTCAAAAAATGGATTGGCACTTGGCTGATGGCCGGTATCCGGTGAATGACGCTGAACTGAAGGAGGTTTTTTATGCCCACAATTGAACTGAACCACCTGACGTTCGCTTATCCGGAACGGTCCTTTAGCTTGGATGTTGAAGACAAACACTTCGCCGATCCGATGGTGGCGATTGTCGGCCAAAATGGTGCCGGCAAATCAACGCTCTTCAAATTGTTGACGGGTTTGCTGACACCACAAACCGGTGTGATTAAGATCGATGGAGAAAATTTTAATGATCTTAAACCAGTCGAAAAGTTACTGAAGGTTGGGATTACTTTTCAGAATCCTGACGATCAGCTTTTCAACCCGACCGTTCAACGAGAGGTGGAGTGGAGTGTCGCGCAGGTCATGGATGACCGCGACACGATTACGAGGCGGGCTTTAGCGGCTCTAAAAAGAGTTGGCTTGGATGATAAAACAGCTGAAAGTCCATATGACCTGTCATTGTCGGAACGCAAGCTGTTAAGCGTTGCCACAGTTTTGGCAGTGGATCCGGCGATTTATTTATTTGATGAGCCGATGATGTCGCTTGATTGGGAAAGCCGGCGCAAGTTGACCGCAATTTTCCATCAGTTGGCTGATTCGGGCCACCAAGTTGTGACCATCACCCATGACATGGATTGGGTCGCCGCCGAGTTTGAGTCGGTGTATGTTATGGAACACGGGAAGTTTGGCTTCGCCGGCAGTCCACGGGAATTGTTCAGCGATCACGAACTTGTCCAGCGAGTGGGATTACTACCACCGCGGATTATGGACATAGCGGAGTCGCTGGGTGATTCACAGACATATTTATCGGTTAATGATTATTACCAGAAAAATCGAGATGTATAGAAAAAGTCACCTCTGCGGGTTTTCCAGGTTGAAGGATTAACTTCAGCTTCTGGTAAGAACTCACATGGGTGACTTTTGTGTTTAATAACGTTTCATGATCATCGGGTGCTTCCTCAGATCACTCGGTTTGGTTTTACTTTATTTCATGGTCATAATCATATACCATTTCTTTTGGATCTTTTGTTTGACTAATACAAAATAGGTCTTCATAGGTCTTCACATTTTTAGCGCCCATTAGGATCATCAGTATAATTTTCTGAATTAGGAGACTGTCCCATCACTATTCGAACTTTGTCTCCCAACTTACGCTGTTCCCATTCATCCGTGAATCCTTTAAATCGCAATTCTGGAACTTTCTTTTTAACTGAATCATCTATTTTCGCCATAGTCCCCACCATTTTATTGGTTTTTCTTGATTTACTTTATCAACAGTCTCGTTGGTTGGTACCAATGGAGTAAGGCAGCTAAGAAGGGGTATTAGTGACAATTAATAAAATGCATGAGGTTGGGCATGTTGCCCCACCTCTTTTTATGATATACTAGAGTAGTTTTTGAGACTTGTAAAAAATGTTTTTTTTTAGTTCAAATTTAAAAAAGAAAAGGGGAGAACATGGACATCTTTTTGAGGAGCATATCAGGGATTCTCGTCATCCTGGGCATGATTTTAGTGGGCTTTATCATTGGTGAAAAAGGCTGGTTCGATGACAAGTCGCGTGGCCTACTCGCTAAATTGGTCACTCAAGTTGCTCTTCCCTGCTATATGCTCTACACCATTACGCAACGCTTCACAGCAGCAGATCTACTTAAAATGTTGCCAGCCTTGCGATTTCCTGCCCTGTCTATGGTTATTTTACTTGGCATCGCGACAGGGGTAGCAAGGATCTTTGCAGTGAGACAGGACCGTCGTGGCCTCTTTATTTCCATGTTTTTTAACTCCAATACCATCTTCGTGGGGCTCCCCATCAACCAGGCCCTTTTCGGGGATGCCAGCATTCCCTATGTTTTGATCTATTACATGTGTAATACGACCTTTTTTTGGACCTTGGGGACCTACCTGATCCAGCGAGATGGCGAAGGAGAAGCGCAGTTTGATATCAGAATCAGTCTGAAAAAAGTCTTTTCTCCGCCCCTCATGGGCTTTCTCTTAGGGTTAGTCTTTGTGATCCTTCAGATCAAGTTGCCAGCTTTTCTAGCCAGTGATTTACAGTATCTGGGTAATTTAACAACCCCCTTATCCATGATATTCATCGGTTTGTCAGTGTCTCATGTAGGTGTGAAGCAGTTGGTTCTGGGAAAAGATCAGCTACTGATTCTATTCGGACGCTTCCTGATTGCCCCTCTCTTGATGGCGACCATTGTTTACTGGGCCCCTCTTCCAAGCTTGATGAAGCAAGTTTTTATCATCCAGTCCGCCATGCCTGTGATGACCAATGCGCCAGTTGTTGCCAGACTCTACGGTGCTGATAGTGACTATGCAGCCGTCATGGTGACAGAGACGACCCTTGCTACCATGGTGGTGATCCCTATTCTCATGCTGTTGATGGCATAATAAATAGAAACTACAAAAGCTCAAGTTTTTTGAAAACCTGAGCTTTTCTTATATGAGAGCTAATAAAATTGTAATCACCAGAGCGATGCCCATCCGAATCAGGTGGTGGACTGGGTGGAAGTTTCCTTTGTGTTTTCCATTCCAATAGGCCCCGTAGCAAATCAAACCACAGCCGATCAACCAAAGGACTAGAGAGACAATCGGTAAAAAGAAGTAGAGGGTGAGAGATAAGGTCGCAAGACTACTTCCGATGAGGAGAAATGTATTTCCTAGAGTGTGATTTCCCTTTTTAACTTCAGAAAGAGAAGCCAATAAGTGAAGAAGAACAAAAGCAAGGGCAAAGAAGGCTGTCAAAAAGCCGAGAAGAATGGAGAAGAACATACGGTTTCCTTTCTAAGATATGATTGCCTGAGTGCTATTTTTTATGACTGATTTTATGAAGAATCATAAATGATACTACAAGATTTAAAATAATAACCAATAAGGTAAAAAGAGAGTAACCATAAAGTTTAATTGGAAATTCATTTTTGAGATTGCAAAGAGCAAACAAACTCGTTAAAATGCCCGTCAACAATCCAGGCACATATTTTCGAATAACGACTGTCTGAATCAGATGTCCTAAGACATGGTAGATATAAGCGATTATGATGCTTGCGTAAATGCTATAGTTGTTAAACTGGTAACTAAGATATAGCGACGTCATTAGGATGAGAAATTGTTCCAAGACAATAAAGTTGAAAGCAAAAGGAGTGTAATAAGTTAGGATTCGATTGTTTGGATACTGGATTGATATTTTTTTGACAAAGGATGGCATCCAAACGATTTCTTCGAGTTCGTGAAGCATGAAGAGTGATGGAAATAGAAAGTAAAATTGCACGCTGGTCATTGAAAATACTCCCTTCTAGTTCGAACCCACTTTCAGAATCTCCAAATAAAATTGGATCACTTCTTGTTCGGTGTAGGACTTGCCTTTTTTCAACCACCAGCTGAGGGTTTCGATGAAATAGCTGACGACTAGGTGTTTGAGGTAAGAGTGAGGGAGAGTTGGATGGGCCTTGATGAGTTCGTCGGCTACCATTGGGTAGACATCGTGTTCTAGTTCTTTTCGCAGTTGCCGGATAAAATAATCATTTTTAGAGAGCAAGAGACTAGTCACATGGTCTTGATTTTTTTTGAAATGCTGGAAGATATGAGCCAGGTAGTCTTGTGGAGAGAGGTGTTCAGCACGCTCAAAGAGATGGTGAAAGAGCTTTTGGCAGAGTTCATCTAGCAATAATTCCTTACTTTCGTAATGGCTGTAAAAGGTTGATCGCCCCACATCGGCTAAGTCAATGATTTCCTGAACCGTGATGGCCTCGTAGTCTTTTTGGTTGAGTAATTGTAAAAAAGCTTGATAGATAGCTTTTCGAGTTTTGGTGATGCGACGATCCTGTGCTGTCATATGGACACTTAGAACAAACTGTTCAGTAACGGACACCCTAAACAGTTTGCTCCTATCCTTTCTGTTGTGAATGTTAGATAATGATAATGAACATGATGTTCATGAATCTATTATAACAAAGGATTAAGGATTATGAAGACAAAACATGCGGTCTGGATCGCTTTTTTCTTGAATTTGAGTTATGCCATTGTTGAGTTTATTGCAGGAGGGATTTTTGGATCCAGCGCTGTCCTTGCGGATTCGGTCCATGACTTGGGGGATGCGATCGCTATTGGGATCTCCGCCTTTTTGGAGAGCATTTCTAACCGTGAAGAAGACAGCCACTATACCTTGGGCTACAAGCGCTTTAGCCTTTTAGGGGCCATGGTAACGGCAGTGATTCTCATGACAGGGTCCGTTCTGGTTATTTTAGAAAATATAACGAAAATATTTCACCCACAACCTGTCAACGATGAGGGCATTCTCTGGCTTGGAATCATAGCCGTCAGCATCAATGTGCTAGCGAGTTTCGTCATTCGCAAAGGGCAAACCAAGAACGAATCCATTCTCAGCCTGCATTTTTTGGAAGATACCCTGGGCTGGGTGGCTGTCATCCTAATGGCTATTGTTCTCCGATTTACCGACTGGTATATTCTAGATCCGCTCTTATCCCTTGCTATTTCCATCTTTATTCTGTCCAAAGCCATTCCACGTTTTTGGAGCACGCTCAAGATTTTCCTGGATGCCGTGCCAGAAGGAGTGGATATCCAGCAAGTCAAGAGTGATTTGGAGCAGTTGGAGCATGTGGCTAGTATCAATCAGCTGAATCTCTGGACCATGGATGGGCTGGAAAAGAACGCCATTGTCCATGTTTGTCTAGAGCATGTCAACCACATGGAGGTCTGTAAAGAGTCTATCCGAGACTTGCTCAAAGACTGTGGCTTTCAAAACGTCACCATTGAGGTTGATGAAGACTTAGCAACCCACCGCGCCCACAAGAGAAATATCGAAGAGCTGGAAGTAAGTCAAAGTCATGAACATGATCATCACCATTAATGACGACTTGGTATGAGCAGAAGCTCGATAAAAAGTGTATACTGTAGATAAGTAAGCAATAGAAAGTAGGTTGTTCCTATGAAGAAAACAGTCTATACAAAAGCTGGGCAAGTGGGGCTAGTAGAAGTAGAACGTCCACGCATCGAAGCGCCAGATGATGTCATTCTCCGCATCGTTCGCACCTGTGTCTGTGGCTCCGATCTATGGAGTTACCGCAATCCAGATATTGAAGCAGGTCATCAAAATAGTGGCCACGAAGCTATTGGGATCGTGGAAGAAATCGGTGAGGCCATTACAACGGTTAAGCCAGGAGACTTTGTCATTGCGCCTTTCACCCATGGTTGTGGGGAGTGTGATGCCTGTCGTGCTGGCTATGATGGGACTTGTGACCGCCATATTGGCACCAACTGGTCTGACGGGGTGCAAGCAGAGTACATCCGTTTCCACTTTGCTAATTGGGCCCTTGTCAAGATTCCAGGTCAACCATCTGATTATACAGAAGCTATGCTCAAATCCTTCTTGACGCTGGCTGATGTCATGCCGACGGGCTACCATGCAGCGCGTGTAGCAGACGTGAAGCCTGGTGACAAAGTAGTGGTCATCGGGGACGGTGCCGTTGGTCAATGTGCAGTGATCGCAGCCAAAATGCGGGGAGCATCACAAATCGTCCTTATGAGCCGTCACCAAGACCGTCAACAGATGGCCTTGGAGTCAGGCGCGACAGCAGTTGTCGCTGAGCGTGGTGAAGAAGGCATTGCCAAGGTTCGTGAAATCCTCGGAGGTGGAGCAGATGCGGCCCTTGAATGTGTCGGTACCGCAGCAGCTGTCGATCAAGCCCTTGGGGTTCTTCACAATGGAGGACGTTTAGGTTTTGTCGGCGTGCCTCATTACAATAATCGTGCCCTTGGTTCGACCTTTGCTCAAAACATCTCGGTGGCAGGTGGAGCAGCCTCGGTCACTACCTACGACAAACAGTTCTTGCTTAAGGCTGTCCTTGATGGCGATATCAATCCAGGTCGCGTCTTCACTCATAGTTATAGCTTGGACGAGATTGATCAGGCATACAAAGATATGGATGAACGCAAGACTATTAAGGCTATGATTGTGCTTGAGTAATGAAAAAGTCTAGTAGAAATGAAACTACTAGACTTTTCTTTTATTGTGAAATAAATTCTTATTTCAAATCCGACATCACTTGTTTCTTGGTGAAGGTACGCTCTTGTTTGTTGGCTAAGGCCTTAATGCGCGCATCAAGGAGAATAGCACGACCTTCCGCACTTCGGGTATAGACGAGGGTATACTTGCCTAGGCTCTTTCGGATTTGCTCCACAAAGGCTTGGGCATCCTCTTTCCGTTTGTCAAAGAGGCTTGGTACAGCGAAATATTCTGTCTGATCGGATACTTTTTCCTGTGCTTTCAGGATATAGCGCTGATTTTCAATCGGCGCGAAAAACTCGATCATAGTTTGCGAGAAGAGTTCCTTCTCCCGCATGGTTCCGCCCTTCAAATAGATCAGCGTGTTGATGGCATCCTTTCTGTCTCGTACGACTTGGATACGGGTCTCCTGGGTTTGAATATGCCCAAAGAGGAGCAAGGCTTGGTGAATAGCTTGTCCAAAGACCTCTAACCGTTTATAAGGGTTCTTATAGAGATAGTAGCGGAGCCAGGCAAGGAGAGCGAGAACAGCTAAAACGAATAGAAGAATTAGAGACGCTTTATTCCCTCCTCCTCTATGTGAATAGTAAAAAAGGTTGGCGAAAGCATCGGTCAAAGTGGCGGCCGTCAGCCAACGAGCCAGCTTTCTGGCATCGAAGAATAGGGCCAGAGGCAGGAAGTGTTTATCCACTTGGACCTCATTTGCAATCTCCATATTCTCCAGAATAGGCAGGGCTTTTTGCCAGCCGTCTCGGAGTTCTTGACGATGGGTGGAGCGCTCTAAGGTCTCTTCATTGAGTTTTTGTAACTGTTTTTTGGTATAGCGAATATTGTCAAAGGCTAGGCGTTCGATACCGGATTCGATGAAGGGCTCCTTGTAATGAAGGCCTAAAAATTGCTTCATCCGTCTTTCTAAGAGCTCCAAATCAGGGCTGTATTCTTTCAGTTGATCGGTGATAGCTTCGATCTCTTCTTTTTCAAGATCGGACTTTTCATACCATTTCTTTAGGGAAAGATTGATGGAGACCAGGTGCCAGATGTTACTGGTCTTGTCTGGATCCTCAGGCCACACTCGGATGGCACGACCCCGCATTTGGTTGCTGAGCATGAAACTGCCGACAAAGCTCGCTAGGATCAGAGAGTTGACGCAAGGAGCATCCCAGCCTTCTCCTAGAAGGGACTTGGTTCCAATGACGACTTGGATAAGCCCTTCTTGAAAGAGCTGGGTCACAGCTGTCACCAAATCATGTTGAGAACCAACCAAGCGAACCTTGAGAAAGTCATCAGGGGATAATTGGCCGACACTTTGGTATGTCAGTCTGTCCGAACCTAGAAGCTCTTCTAGTCTTGACTTAGCAACCGTCGGGATGATGACGATACTGCCGGTCAAGACAGCGATGGCAGGAGCAGTTGCTTGCTCTAAGCTTTCCCTGCGAATAGATTCGAAATAAGAGAGCACTCCCAATTGAGTAAATTGGGCGCCCTGATCTCCTAGATGAACTTCAAAATCTTGGCGGATATAGTCTGTTAGGACCAGTTGGCGCAGTCGGCTTCCAAGAGCCTGGTATTCCGCCTTGAAAATCTCTCGCACAGCATTGAGTTTTCCGAGGGATTGGTTGAGCAGGAGGTCTTGTTTTTTGTTGCGGACCAGTTTAACTTGTTTTCGATCGATCAAGCTCGCTGCTTTTAGTTCATGGAGGACTTGCTTCTCGTATTCCTCTGGTAGATTGTACCAGTGAGGAACCTGAAAGAGCAGACCTTGCAGGAGAATTTCAAGCCAGTCCAGGGTGAAAGCAGGTAGTTTCTTAGCTCCTAAAAGGTCCTGGAAACGTTTGGGAAAGACGATTCCCTTGCTTCGAAGAAAGATCAGGGTAGCAGAGAGATACTTGGGATCATTGAGCAATTCATCATCGCTGATCTGACCCGATAAGGCTTGGCAGTTTTGGAGGTATTGGCAAAAGAGGGGATCGGAAGTCAGTTGCTGTAAGAGAGCATTCTTTTGTTGGCTAAAGGCGTCCAACTGCTCTTGCTCTTCCTTGGTTGGAAAGGCAAAGTAGACATAGTCTTGGTGGGGACAAAGGGTGTCTTCTTTGACCAATTCGGGAACCGTAATTTCCTCATCAATCTCCCCACACATGCGGATATAGCGTTCCCAAAGGGCAGGATCCCCCTCATAGGGAGGGGTAGCGGTGAGCGAGATCATCTTTAAGTCAGGAAAGGCCTGACGAAAGGCTTCTAGACTTTTCCACCATTCATTGCGCAGGTGGTGACACTCATCTAAACAAAGGGTCCCAAGTGAGATGGCTTTGAAAGTAGAGAAGATATCAAAACCTTTGAAATCAAACGTTTCAATCTCTGCCTGGTCATCAGTATCTTCAGCTTGCGATTGACCGACGACTTGGTTCATGGCGCTGTGTAGGGCCTGATAGGTAGCTACTGTAATCAGCTTAGGATGTTTGAGGTCCTGAGAGATCAATTGCTCCGCTTGGCTTTCATCACTCAAGAATGCCTGGATAATCCGGTCCACCCATTGTTGACGAATGGTGACCGTTGGAGCCAAGATCAGGGTTGGCTGGCCGAAGCGTCTGATAAATTCGATTCCCAGGGTTGTTTTTCCAGAGCCAGGAGCTGCTACCAAATGCAGGTGGCCATCCGCCATAAAAGCGTCACTCTTATCGAGAACGCGTTTTTGATAGTGTCTCCATTGGCCTGTAAAGGCTAGTTCTTGTAACATTGGTTTCCTCCCTTGTACTGTCCCCATTATATCATAGCGGAGGACAAGAATCTTTTGTTAGAAATTGAAGATTTCCGCTTTCTAATGAAAATAGCGAAGGGGAAATTTTTAGTGATAAAAAGCCCAATCAATGGATTAGGCTTTTCATGTTAGTCTTTCTTTGTTTTACGAGAGAGGCCAAAGGCAGCACTCATGCTGAGAAGACCAAGGCCAAGAGTTGTCAAGGCAGTTGAGGTCTTGCTTCCTGTATTTGGAAGGCTTGCTTCTTTTTGAGGAAGAGCTGCTGGTGCGATATAAACTTCCGTTTTCACAGGCTCGTTTTTAGCTGGTGTGAATACGGTCGGTTTCGCAGGTGTTACAACAGCCGGTTTTTGAGGAGTAGGAGTCGGTGTTGCAGGCGTTTGGATGCTAGGTGTTTGTGGTTTTGTTTTCGCTACACGATGAGTTTTTGAAATCAACTCATACTTGTCTGTTTGGACTTTGAAGACACGACCTTTTTGGACGGTTTCAACGACTTTGTTAGCAAATTGAACGTTCAACAAGTCACCGAAATCTTTGCGGATATCCAAGTAAAGACCATTTGTCCCGTTAACCAATGGATCAAAGTCTTTTTTGTCACCTTTTTCGCCAACTACGGTCAAAGAAATACCAGCATCTTGAAGGGCCTTCAGTGTTGCTTCTTTTGTCGGGAGGGGATTCTTAAATGGAGTATCCATATCGATTGGCTCGTCTGTAATGACGAAAGCAAAGCGATGGTTGTTTGCTCCAGTTCCCCAGTTGTAATCTGCTGAAGTGGCAATATGGTGTAATGGAACAGTAGTATTTTCATAACTACCACCAGTTTTGATAGTGTTCAGAGCGGAAATAAAGCTTTCTGGATCACTTGTGAACTTAGATCCATCGAAATCATGGTATTTAACCTCTTTAGATCTTTCGTATTCAGCTAATCCTATACGAGCTTGAATTTTCTTGGCAGATAGATTGCGAACAAAGGTCTCGATATTCTTCATTGTATCATTGATGTGAGAATTCATCGAACTTGATTTATCAATGACAAAGACGATGTCTGATGTTCCTTGAACTTCTTTTTTATTGACGATATCTGCTTCTTTTGTCACTTCGACTACAGTTGTTTTATTGACAGTTTCTGTAGTTGTCTCAGTGTAGTCAGCTGTTTCTTTGGTTGATGTAGCTGTCTTGGTAGAAGAGACTGGTTTTGAAGTGCCAACAGGTGTGTTTGGATCTGCTAAGCTAGTAGTTTTGATGGTTGCTGTTGAGGTAGTGGTTGTATCTGCACCGTCTGTTTTAGCAGATGGGCCAGTTTTTTTAACGTCCACAGCGATGACATCCCCAGTTTTTGCTTTATCAGCAGGAACAACTGGTGTATTGGCTTTGGCGTTGATTTCTTCTGTTGCAGCAGTGATAGGTGATTTTGCTGCTGTAGTAGCTGCAGGAGCAGCTTGGGTTGTTGCAGGTGCAACGTCATCAGCAGAAGCAATAGTCGTTCCTGTGAAGACCGTTCCTAAAACAACGGAAGCCAAAGTTAAAGTTTGTTTACGTGAAATAGTATATTTTTTCAAAATACGTCCCCTTTTTAATAAACTTTTTTCTATCATACAGGTTTTTGAAAAACTTGTCAACAGTATAATAATCAAGGGTTTTACCGACTTTTATATCCCTAATTATTGATAAAAAGCTGAATGAGAAAAATATACACAAAATAATTTAAATATACAAAGTGTGCAAAAGAAAATAGGATTCCCACAAATTTGCAGGAATCCTTATTTTATCGGCATTTCTACTATATTTTTTAGTCGTAAAAAATACTAGCTAGTCACTTTATTTATGTTTCTGCATTAGCACTAAGAACAAAGACTACGATTAGTTTAGTAATTTTTCAAAGAATTGGATGACCTCTGGTTTGAGATTACTTTCCTTCGGTTCAACTAGTGAAACGTAAAAACTAATCCGTTCACTTTCTGCCATCGGAATCGCGATCAGTTCTTCTTCACCATCTGTTAGTGCAAGATCTGCTAGTAAACTGATCCCCACTTGTTTACGAAGGAGTTGTTTTAGAAGCTGAATATCATCCGTCTGAAAGAAGGGTGTAGCCTCATGGTGATAGCGCTCATTCAACTGTTCAAAGGCTTTTAAATGAACAAAGTGCTCATCTGGAATGATAAAATCTTCATCGATGACGTCTGAAAATTGTAATACTTTTTTGGAGGCTAGTGGATGGTTATGATGAAGGATATAGAAGAGATCTCGTTTGGCTATTTCTCTTACCTGGAAGCGATGATCTTTAATCGGTTCCAAACTCCCTAAAAAACTAGCATCTAGTTCCCCTTTGGAAAGCATTTCTAAAAGTTCGACAGATCCTTCTTGGACAGGATGGATACTTTGAAGAGCTGCAACATTACTGATAAAGGCGGGTTGTTTTCGGACAAGATAGTCAATGATGATTGGTGGGAAACCAACCGTATTGAATTGAGAGAGACTCCGGAGGATCTCTTTTTTGGCCCCTTGAATCTCAGGTAAGACCTTTTGAATATGTCGTAGCAAGATTTCTCCTTGGGGCGTCAATTTGAAAGTACGATGAGAAGGATCGTGCGCGATTAATGGACAGTGAAATTCCTTTTCTAGTCGTTTAATCGCATAGGAAACGGATGGTTGACTGATCCCGTGTTTTTGGGCAACCCCAGTAAAGGATTGCTGTTGACTAAGATCAAGAAAATAATAAAAGTCCTTAAGATTCATTGGGCTCCCTCTTCTAAATAGACAGACATGGATAAGCAAAAATTATCCGTGATAGCTAATTTGACTATATGATTTTTTGTTTGTTACAATCTGAGGTGAGTCAGAGGACAATTAAAGGCTATCTAAAAGATCTTCGAAAATCGTTAGGATCTTCTCCCTTTTTCCAACTGGAAGTTGCTTAATTTTCATATTTACTCTCTTAAGTGAAAGATTGTCGTTAGGATCTGAAGATGATTCAAGTGAATTAAAATTGAAGAATTCTTCAGGCGTTAACTCAAGAGCAGAAATGACTTTTTCAAGACTGTGAATGGTCAGATTCACGTTTTGATTTTCCAATTGATTGATGTATTTTAATCCAAGATCTGCCCGTTCCGATAGCTCCTCTTGACTCATGTTTTGTTTTTTTCGCAAATATTTGACCTTTTGCGCTATATACCGTTGTAAATAATGTTTTGTTTTCATGTAACCAGAATACAAGTTTTAAATGACAAAAATAACACCTTAAACAAAACAAAGTATCTTATAACAAACATATTTTGGATTTATTATCTATGGCTTTTATAGGTATTGATCATCATAAGTAGAAAAAAGAATACCTGAAAACAGTGGATCTTTTGATGAGAATAACCTTCTAAAAGGTGGAAAGGAACAGGCTTTTTTAAGAGATGACTATGACGATCTAGGAAGTGATGGATAAGCCTATTATTTTGTTATCTTTTGAAATCGCATCATTTTCGGTTGTATCGCCTGAACTTTCATTGACTGATTTATTCATATTGTATCATATAGATAACAAAGTGTCATTTAAAGAAAAAGTGTTATAATAGAATAAACTAAATAAGGAGGTCACATGATGACTGCACATGATATTTTAAACAACCCTTTCCTCAATAAAGGAACTGCCTTTACTTTAGAGGAACGTAAGCAACTAGGTCTCATTGGCCTCCTGCCACCTTACGTCCAAACTATTGAAGAACAAGCAGCGCAAACTTATGCGCAAATGCAAACAAAGGTTAATGATTTGGAAAAACGTTTGTTCCTAATGGAAATTTTTAATACAAATCGTACTCTATTTTACTACCTATTTGCTCAACATTTGGAAGAGTTTAATCCAATTGTCTATGATCCAACTATTGCTGATACCATTGAAGGGTATAGCGATCTCTTTGTAGATCCACAATATGCCGCATATCTTGATATCAATCATCCTGAAAATATCGAAGCAACTTTGAAAAATGCAGCAGGGGACCGTGAAATTCGTCTTATTGTTGTGACAGATGCAGAAGGTATTCTCGGTATTGGTGACTGGGGTACAAATGGTGTTGATATTTCTGTTGGGAAATTGATGGTCTATACTGGAGCTGCAGGAATCGATCCTTCAACGGTGCTTCCTTTGGTCATTGATGCAGGTACCAACCGTGAAGAATTGCGTAACAATCCTAATTACTTAGGAAATCGTCACGAACGTGTGCGTGGAGATCGTTATTATGATTTTATCGATCAATTTGTTCAAACTGCAGAACGCCTCTTCCCTAAACTCTATCTGCACTGGGAAGATTTTGGTCGCTTAAATGCTGCTAACATCCTTGAAAAATACCGGAAGCAAATCCCAACCTTTAACGATGATATCCAAGGAACTGGTATTGTTACCCTAGGTGGGATCTTTGGGGCATTGGATATTACAGGTGAAAAATTAACGGATCAAGTTTATCTCTGCTATGGTGGTGGGACTGCTGGTGCAGGGATTGCTTCTCGTGTCCTTCGTGAAATGGTTAGTGAAGGTCTACCTGAAGAAGAAGCTTATAAACGCTTCTTTATGGTCGACAAACAAGGTCTCCTTTTTGATGATATGGATGACTTAACGCCGCAACAAAAACCATTTGCTAAGAAACGTTCTGATTTTGCCAATGCAGATCAGTTGACGGACCTTCTTGAAGTAGTGAAGACGGTTAAACCAACCATTCTTGTGGGAACTTCAACTCAGCCGAATACTTTCACAAAAGAAATTGTAGAAGCTATGTGTGAAAACACTGAACGTCCTATCATTTTCCCATTGTCAAACCCGACCAAACTAGCTGAGGCAAGTGCCAAAGATTTGATCGAATGGTCAGACGGAAAAGCATTTGTTGCAACAGGAATTCCAGCTGGTACAGTTTCCTATAAAGGTGTGGACTACGTGATTGGTCAAGCGAATAATGCCCTGATTTACCCAGGTCTTGGACTTGGTATGCTGGCTTCTGAAGCGAGTCTTTTGACGGATGAAATGATTGGAGCAGCCGCACATTCATTGAGTGGGATTGTCAATCCAGGCGAACCAGGAGCACCAGTCTTACCTCCATTCAAGTATGTAGCTGATGTTTCTATCAAAGTAGCAGAAGCAGTTGCTAAAAAAGCGCAAGAACAAGGTCTTGCGCGTGCTCAAGAAACAGATATGGCTAAAGCGGTACGTGATTTGAAATGGTATCCAGAATATAAATAAGTAAATTTAATGGAGGTGTACGAGTGCGACTGGATGCCTTGTACACCTTTTCTTGTATGTCCTGTTAGATAGAAAGGGAGACTATGGAAATCTTTTTAACGTCAATTCAGAGTATTGTACCCATTATCGTCATCATCATTCTTGGTTATTTCTTGCAAGTCCGAGGTTGGTTTCAAGAGAGTTTTGGAAATGACTTATCTAAACTGATTATGAACGTGGCCATGCCTGTTGCAATTTTTACCTCTGTTCTTAAATATTTAACTTTAGATAAATTGATTAGCTTGTCTGGCGGTTTGTTGTATACGTTTATCGCCTTCATTCTTGGTTACCTAGCGGCCTTTATCGCAGTGAAAGTTTTTAAAGTGCGCCCAGGTCGTCGAGGAACCATGATTAATACCTTTGTTAATGCTAATACCATATTTATTGGTTTGCCTTTAAATATCGCTCTGTTTGGAAATCAAGCCCTTCCTTACTTCTTGGTTTATTATATTACAAATACAGTATCTACTTGGACATTAGGTGTCTATCTGATGACTTCTGATAGTAAAGAAGGGGCTTCAAAACAGGCTCAAAAATTTAATTGGAAGAAGCTTTTCCCAGCTCCTTTATTAGGTTTTCTCGTAGCCCTCGTCTTTTTGGTGTTGCGTATTCCTGTTCCAAGTTTTGCAGAAAGCACCTTGACTTATATTGGTAGTTTAACAACGCCCTTATCTCTTGTCTATATCGGTATCGTCCTAGCTAAGGCAGGCCTTAAGACGATTCGCTTTGATAAAGATACCATTATCACACTGGTTGGTCGTTTTATTCTTGCACCTGTCATCATGCTCTTGGTTCTGAAGTTCTTCTCTCCAAATATGGTGGCACCAGAATTTAGAACCTTTATGATTCAATCAGCAACACCAGCTTTGGCAGTTCTTCCTATTCTTGCCAATCAAGGTAAAGGCGATGTTGAGTTTTCAACGAATGTGGTCACTCTCAGCACAGTCTTATTTGTGATTGTGGTTCCAATTCTGCAGACATTGTTGGGATAGCATTTATATGAAAATGATGTAGTTTTAGTGCTATACATTCGTCAAAAAGGACGTCGGATATTATACTCGACGTCCTTTTTAAACGGATGACTAGATCAACACATAGGTTTCAACCGCATGCCCAGCCCCGTTTTCATTGTTGGTCTTTGTCACGACTGCTGCTCCCTCTTTCACTTCTTGTGGAGCGTTGCCCATAGCGACACCGATGCCTGCTTTTTTGAGCATAGGAAGGTCATTGAAGTTGTCCCCCATGGTGAGGACTTCTTCTAAGCTCAAGTGGTAGTGATTAGCGAGCTCAACCAGAGCATCCTCTTTAGAGACGTGCTTAGCAGTAACTTCTAGGTAGTTGGCTTTGGAGAGATAAAAGGCGGTAGAAGGGAAGTCGTCGGCAGAAATAGCACGATAGAGGGCTTGGATCTCTTCTGGTTCTCCAATTAAGAGCAATTTGTGGAGGGGTTTTGTCATATCCAGCAAAGGATCCAATAGGGGAAGGATGAGAGGTTTTTCTCCTGTAATCCGGGCCTCCTCTTGGCTCCATTGGTCAAGATGATCGGTCATCCAGTCTTTTCCACTATAGAGGTTGATCGAAACTTGAGGGAAGTGTTGGTTGACCCAGTTGATAAACTGACGAGCTTCAATCTTATCTAAGGGATGCTCGAAAAGAACCTGCTCTCCCTTTTGGATCAAGGCTCCGTTGTAGCAGGCCATGGGACAGTCCTCTATGCCGAGCTCTTTAGCAATGGGAGCCATCCCTTTGGGGGAGCGAGCAGAGGCCAGCACGAAAGGAATCTCTTCACGCTTTAAATCGGGGATCAGTGCTGCCAACTGTGGATCAATCTGATGGTGGTCATTTAAGATGGTGCCATCGATATCGCTGATGATGAGACGAATGTGAGACATAATGAGGACCTCCTAGTAGAGAATAGTGGTTTCGTTGCCGACTTGTTTAAGGATTTCAGGGCTTGGTTTTTGGTCAGTGATCCAATAGTCAAATTGTTTGAGACGAGCAAGATAGTAGTTTCCGTTTTTCGTCCATTTAGAACTTTCTGCCACAAGGATCTTGGTGCGAGCCCGTTCAAAGACGAGGGATTTGACGGCAACGTCTTCAGAATCCTCAAAGGTGACTTCACCATTGGCTAAGCTACTCGCTCCAAAAAAAGCCAGATCAAAGCGAAGATTGTCCAGTATTTGTGCTTGATTCGCGTCATAGTAGAAGCGGTTTTTAGGGTAGAATTTTCCTCCTAAAAGATGAAAGTCAACCTGGGAATGACTACTGAGCTGGATGGCATTGTCAAGGGAATGCGAATAGACTGTGACTTCCTTATTAAGCAAGCCAGCAAGCAGGGTCATCGAGGTGGAAACGTCGAGAAAGATCACTTGTCCATCTTGGATCAATTGCAGGGCCTTTTGAGCCATGGTAGTCTTTTCGTTGTTAGCCTTTTGACTACGGTCTAGATAAGAAGGGCCAGGTTCTTTGTTTAAGGGAAGGAGCCCACCGTGGGTCCTACGGACCAGCTGGCGTTGGCTAAGGAGGGCAAAGTCTCTGCGAATAGTATCTTTTGAGACCTTAAAGTAATCAACCATTTCTTTAGCGGATAGCTGTTTTCGCTCTTTTAAAAGTTCTAGGATTTTTTCGAGCCGTTGTTCCTGGTACATGAATTCGCTCCTTATTTCTGTTCTTGTCTTCATTGTACACCATTTTGTAAGCGGATGCAAGTTTTATTAAGTGTTTTTAAGCGTTTCTGATCTTTTTTCTTACAAACCCTTATTCTGACGTTTGTTTTAAAGGGGGAATTCTGCTATAATATGTCAAAATAACGTGGAGGTTTCCTTATGGCCAGTGAATATGAAAAAATGATTGCGGGTGACTACTATAGACCTGCGGACCCTGAATTGCGGGCTTTAGCCCAAGCCTCTCGAGAGAAACAAGAAACTTTTAACCAAGAGGTGGATCCTAAAAAAGGGGCAACTATCATCAAAGAGTGGTTTGGATCAACCGGTGAAAACCTCTATCTCAATCGTCAGGTTCTTGTGGATTATGGGGTCAACATCCATCTAGGAGAAAATTTCTATGCCAATTACAATTTGACCATGTTGGATATTTGTCCCATTACGATCGGAAAGAATGCCATGATTGGCCCCAATTGCCAATTTTTGACCCCCTTACACCCGCTGGATCCAGATGAGCGCAACTCGGGTCTTGAGTACGGAGCTCCGATTACGATAGGAGACAATTTCTGGGCAGGAGGAGGAGTCACCATCCTTCCTGGTGTCACGCTGGGTGATAATGTGGTCGCTGGCGCTGGGGCAGTCGTGACCAAATCCTTTGGAGATAATGTAGTTCTTGGAGGAAACCCAGCCCGTATCATTAAAGAAATACCCATTAAAAAGGAGAAGGGATGATCCAAAAACATGAAATTCCTATTTTAGAGTTTGACGACAACCCACAGGCAGTCCTGATGCCGACCCATGAGGGGTTAGACCTGCACCTGCCTGAAAAATGCGTTTATGCTTTCTTAGCGGATGAGATTGACCGCTTTGCCAAAACTGTTGGAGCTGAGCAAGTGGCTACCTTTGTCTCAGCTACCAAGGCTTATCCAGTCTATGTTCTGGAGCACCAAGGGGAGAAACTCTGCTTGGCACAAGCGCCAGTTGGATCTGCACCTGCTGCCCAATTCATGGATTGGTTGATTGGCTATGGGGTGAGGAAAATCATTTCCTCAGGAAGCTGTGGCGTCTTGGTGGACATGGAAGAAAATGCCTTTTTGATCCCGACCAAGGCCTTGCGAGATGAGGGAGCTAGTTACCATTATGTAGCGCCTTCTCGTTATATCGAAGTGGACAGTCGTGCACTGACCGCCATCGAAACTGTCTTGAAAGGAAAAGATATTCCTTATCAAGAGGTCATGACCTGGTCGACGGACGGTTTTTATAGAGAAACACCTGACAAGGTGGCCTATCGCATTGAAGAAGGGTGTCGTGTTGTGGAGATGGAGTGTGCCTCACTTGCAGCAGTCGCCCAGCTTCGTGATGCAGTTTGGGGCTTGCTCCTATTTACCGCAGATTCTCTTGCAGACCTAGAAAATTATGACCAGCGTGACTGGGGTGCTGAAGCTTTTGAGAAGGCCCTAGAATTGTGCCTAGAGATGGTTCATCACTTGTAGGTCTTTTCACTTTTTATGATACAATGAAGCTATGTTAGTCAAATTATTTTTTAAACAATGGCAGGCCAAAATTAAAAGTCTGTCTCCGGCAAGGCGAATCTTTCTCAGCTTTGCCTTGGTTATCCTGGTGGGCTCGCTCTTATTGAGTCTGCCTTTTGTCCAGCAAGCGAGCTCAACAGCAGGCTATATCGACCACCTCTTTACAGCGGTCTCCATGGTCTGTGTGACGGGGCTCTTTACCCAGTCGGTGGCTTCGACCTATAATGGTTTGGGGCAATTGATCTGTATGCTCTTGATCCAGATCGGAGGCCTAGGGATCTTGACCTTTATCGGTCTCTTCTTTATGGAAGGTCGCCAAAAACTTAGTTACAAGGACCGGCAGACCATTCGGGACAGTTTTAGTTTTAGCAATAACCAGAGCTTGGCCCGTTTTGTCCGCTCCATCTTTATTACCACCTTTACCATCGAAGGGGTGGGGGCCTTGCTCCTCATGACCCGCTTTATCCCTCGCTTTGGCTGGGGGCATGGGATCTTTAACTCCATCTTTGTTGCGGTCTCGGCCTTTTGTAATGCGGGCTTTGATAATTTTGGAGGCGATAGTATGATGAGCTTCCAGACCGATTGGTTGGTCAATCTGACCTTGTCTGCCCTTATTATTACTGGGGGCTTGGGCTTCATGGTCTGGTTTGACCTAGCCACCAAGGCCCGCAATCAATCAGGACGGCGGACTCTTCGCTTCCATACCAAGGTGGTTCTCTGGTTAACGGCGGCGATCCTTCTCTTTGGGACAGTGACTAGTCTTATGACCGAGTTTAATAATCCAGCAACGATTGGGTCCCTTCCATTAGGAGAGAAGATCTTGGTCAGCTTCTTCCAAACTGTCAGTATGCGGACAGCTGGTTTTGCCTCGTTAGATTATACGGCAGTCCGGCCAGTGACGCTCTTTATCTATCTCTTACAGATGTTCCTAGGAGGAGCACCAGGCGGGACAGCAGGAGGGATGAAGATCACCACCTTCTTGGTGCTGATTCTCTTAGCGCGCAAAGAGTTGCTCGGCTTGCCACATACCAACCTGGGAAAGCGCACCATCGCACCAGACTTGGTCCAACGCTCTTTGGGGACGGCAGTGATTTTCCAGTTGACTTTTCTCCTTGGACTCTTTGGTCTTTGTCTCGTGACTCCGGATGGTCAACGCTTTTTGTACCTGGTCTTTGAGGCAGTATCGGCTCTAGCGACAGTAGGCGTGACAGCCAATGTGACCTCGACCTTAAATGGAGCAGGGCTGGGGATCATCATGGTGCTCATGTTTATCGGTCGGATCGGCCCCTTGACCCTTATGGTCAGTTTGAACAATTACAAAGCTAAAAAGGCAGATGCCTTGCAATATGCTAAAGCAGACATCATTATCGGATAGGAGAGACTTATGGCGAATCGAACCATTGGAATATTAGGATTAGGAATTTTTGGACAGAGTGTCCTGAAAACTCTGCAGGACCAGGATGTGGATATTGTTGCAATTGATGATCACGAAGATGTGATTAATCAGTATGAATCTATGATTACAACTGGAATTGTTGGAGACATTACGGAGTTGGACCTCTTGGATGCAGCAGATATTGGGAACTGTGACACAGTCGTGATCGCGACGGGTGAAAACCTGGAGTCCAGTGTGCTGGCTGTCATGCACTGTAAGGCGCTTGGAGTCGAGCATGTCATTGCCAAGGTCAAAAATGAAGTGACCAAAGAAATTCTGGAAAAGATTGGGGCTGATTTGGTCATCCTGCCAGAGGTAGAAGCAGGCATGTCCCTCGCTAAAATGGTTCTTTTCCAACACCGGATTGAAGTTTTCCAGTTGGATGAAGAAGTGGTAGTAGTCGAGTTTACGGTTCCATCCAGCTGGGTAGGAAAAAGCCTTCAGGACTTGGCTGTCAGAGAGGAGTACCATCTCAACATTATTGGTTATCGAGATGCGGAAGATCAACCGCTTCATATTCAGATTGCTCCCGACTTTATCTGGCCAGAAGGGGTGCGCGTGATGGCGGTGACAGACAACCAGTATCTGGATAGAATCCAAGACTTGTTAGACTAATCGTGTAATTGAGAGTGGGACAGAAATCGGTAATTCATTAGAATTCGATTTCGTCGTCCCACCTCCGCACAGTTGAGTAGGGCTGTAAAAGCTGATGAAATCAGCGTAGTAGAGCCCACTCAACCACTGCGTCTTGCTCAACAATCCAAAAACAATTAAGAGGCTAGGACTTTTGTCCCAGCCTCAGAATGTTGATAACCTATTTTTTAACTAAAATAGGTGAAATGATTCTGCAGAAATATGATTTTTAATTTTTACTCCGCAGACGCCCTCTGTATCTTAATTAGTCATGGAACTTCCTGGATTGCTGAAATCATCCACTGGATAATTTAACCTAACGTCCGTCCTAAAGTTCGTCAAGAATCTCTTGCCATTTTTCCTCATGCATGCCTTGGCAGATATGTTTGGATCTAGTCTCATGTATCTCTTGATCCATTGGGGAAGTTGATCTTATAAAATTTTAGGAAAGGCTCTGTCAGGTGTTGACAGGCCTTTTTTTGAGTGCTATAGTAAAATCGTAAACGCCTACACGGAGAGGCGGAGCAGATAAAAAGCGGGCAGTCAGATGCCCTATAAAAAGAGGAGGAAAGACAAATGGCAGGATCAGTGATACAGGGAGATAACTACCGAATCTCCGTATTAACGGAATCTTTGGTTCGCTTAGAATACTCAGAGGATGGTGTTTTTGAAGATGGTCAGACGCAAGTTGTGCAAAATCGTGATTTTGGACCTGTTGCTTATGAGGTCGTAGAGACAGAAGAGGTCCTCGATCTGCATACGGAGCATCTCCACCTTCATTTTGAAAAGGGACCTTTTACACCGGATCGGCTTTTTATTGAGCTCAAGGGTCAGTATGCAGTCTATGGTAGCCGGTGGCACTATGGAGATCAGCCTGAGACCTTGAAAGGTACCAGTCGGACGCTTGACGAGGTCGATGGAGCTATGGAGTTGGAAGATGGGATCTTGAGCAAGGCCGGTTATGCTCTTTTGGACGATTCCAGTTCCTACTTGTATGATGTCGAAAGCGGATTTAGAGCACGGCCATGTTCAGAAGTGGATCTGTATTTCTTCGGTTATGGGCGCGATTATCTAGGGGCCTTGAAAGATTTTTACCATCTGACAGGACAGCCACCACTCTTGCCACGTTATGCTCTGGGAAACTGGTGGAGTCGGTATTGGCCTTATACCAGTCAGGAGTACACAGATTTAATGGATCGTTTCAAAGCTGAAGGGGTGCCTTTGGCTGTCAGTGTGATCGATATGGACTGGCACAAGACAGCAATTCCTGCTCGCTTTGGAAGTGGTTGGACGGGCTATAGTTGGAACCGGGACTTGATTCCTGATCCAGCTGCCTTCTTACATGGTCTTCATGAGCGTGGTTTAAAGGTGACCTTAAATGTCCATCCAGCAGATGGCATTCGCGCCTTCGAAGATGCTTACCCCAAGGTCGCAAAACGCTTGGGATTAGATGCGGAAAAAGAAGAAGCGGCTAGCTTTGACTTTTACAGTCCAGCCTTTCGCGAAGCTTATTTCGAAGATGTCCACCATCCCTTGGAAAATCAAGGAGTCGACTTTTGGTGGATTGATTGGCAACAGGGAAGTCATGGCAAGATGGATCCCCTTTGGTTGTTAAATCACTATCATTATCTAGACAATTGCCGAAAAGGCCAAGCTGGTCTCATCTTATCGCGTTATGGGGGTCCTGGCAGCCACCGGTATCCGATCGGTTTTTCAGGGGATACCATTGTGACTTGGGAATCCCTAGCCTTTCAACCCTATTTTACCAGCACAGCTTCAAATATCGGCTATACGTGGTGGAGTCACGATATTGGTGGCCATATGCGGGGTTACTATGATGAAGACTTGGCTCTTCGCTGGTTGCAGTTTGGGGTCTTTAGTCCGATCAATCGTCTCCATAGTTCTTGTAATGCCTTTAACAGCAAGGAACCGTGGTTTTACTCGCCTGAGACTTGTCGCTGGATGAAGCAGTATTTGCGCCTGCGTCACAGCTTACTGCCTTATCTTTACACCATGAATGTGGCGACGCATGAAGAAGGACTGCCTTTGGTTCAGCCCCTCTATTACCATTACCCAAACGAAGAAGAGGCTTATGAGGCTAAAAATCAATATTTCTTTGGTAGTGAACTCATGGTGGCCCCAATTACCGAATCGCTGGATCCGGTCTTTCATAGTGCTTCTGTGAGTGTTTGGTTCCCAGACGGAGTTTGGTATGATTTCTTCCATGATTGGAAGTACGAAGGAAAAGGCAAGCTTACAGTCTTTAGAGCTAGCCAGGATATTCCGGTCTTTGCTCGTGCAGGAGCCATCATCCCTATGGATGCACAACCGCAGACAGGGGTAGAGCTCCCAGAAATGCTGGACTGGCATCTTTTCCCAGGTGACAATCGTTCCTTCGTACTCGTTGAAGGAGAAGGAGATAACAGGGTTGAAACCCGCCTAACTGTCAATTGGGATGAAAGAAAGATTAGGCTGGATTTAACAGGTGATCTAACGCTGCTTCCTGAAAAGAGACAGCACCGGTTCTTCCTCCATACCTTAGAGACAGCCCCTATCTTAGTAGACAATCAAAGTCAAGAAATTGCGATGGGTGAGCTGCAATCGCGTCCTACTGCAAAAGAAGATCGGATGTTTGAGCTCTTGAAATCTGCCAACCTGGCCTACGATAGGAAGAATGAATTATTTGCGGCTTGTTCAAGAGCCAAGGATTGGAAACAGTTGATGAAGATCATTACACCTTTAGAGGAAGGTTTGCGTCAACGTCTCTTTGAAGTGATTTATTCCAGTGAAGAGAATGAAGACTTGTAAATTCTTGCAATTTTACCCCTATTTTTGTATGATGAAAGTGATTTCACAATCATAAAGGAGAAGAAAAAATGGAACAAAAATGGTGGCATAATGCCGTAATTTACCAAGTTTATCCAAAAAGTTTCAAGGATAGTAATGGCGATGGCATCGGGGATCTCAAGGGGATCACGAGCAAGCTAGACTATCTGGAAAAGCTAGGGATTACAGCCATCTGGCTCTCACCAGTCTACAAGAGTCCCATGGATGATAACGGCTATGACATCTCGGATTACGAGGATATTGCCTCCATCTTTGGTACCATGGAAGATATGGAAGAATTGATCGCAGAAGGTCAGAAACGCAAGATCAAAATCATCATGGACTTGGTGGTCAACCATACCTCTGATGAGCATGCTTGGTTTATCGAGGCGCGTGAAAACCCAGACAGTCCAAAGCGGGATTTCTATATTTGGCGCGATGAGCCCAATGGCATTATTTCTGCTTTTAGTGGCTCTGCTTGGGAATTTGATGAAGCCTCAGGCCAATACTACCTGCATAACTTTAGTAAGAAGCAACCAGACCTTAACTGGGAAAATGAGGAGCTTCGTCATCAGATCTATGACATGATGAATTTCTGGATTGACAAGGGAATTGGTGGCTTCCGTATGGATGTGATCGATATGATCGGTAAGATCCCAGATCAGGAAATCATCAGCAATGGTCCCATGCTCCATCCTTACTTGAAGGAAATGAATCAAGCAACCTTTGGTGATAAGGATCTGCTTACAGTAGGAGAAACTTGGGGAGCGACTCCAGAGATTGCCAAGCAGTACTCCAGTCCAAAAAATCAAGAATTGTCCATGGTTTTCCAATTTGAACACATCGGCCTTCAATACCAACCGGGTCAACCAAAGTGGCACTACGCTAAGGAATTGGATGTGCCTAAATTGAAGGAAATTTTCACCAAGTGGCAGACGGAATTAGGAAAAGACGAAGGCTGGAATTCCCTCTTTTGGAACAACCACGATCTCCCACGGATTGTGTCAACTTGGGGGGATGATGGCGACTACCGTGTCAAATCTGCCAAGGCTTTAGCTATTCTGCTTCACTTGATGAAGGGAACTCCGTATATCTATCAAGGGGAAGAAATTGGGATGACCAATTATCCATTTAAGACCCTCGAGGATGTGGAAGATATCGAGTCAATCAACTATGCCCATGAAGCCTTAGAAAAAGGAGTGCCACTCGAAGTGATCATGGATCAGATCCGCCATATTGGTCGGGACAATGCACGGACACCGATGCAGTGGAATGATGAAGCAGAAGCTGGCTTTACGACAGGTCAACCATGGCTTGCTGTCAACCCAAACTACAAAGAGATCAATGTTGAGGCTGCTCTAGCAGATCCAGACTCCATTTTCTATACCTACCAAGCTCTGGTGGCCTTGAGAAAAGAGCATCCTTGGCTTGTGACGGCTGATTATGAATTGGTGGACGCAGTAGACAAGGTTTTTGCTTACAAGCGGGTAGAAAGAGAGCAAGCCTACCTCGTCGTTGTCAATCTCTCAAGTCAAGAGCAAGACTTACCGCTTGTCAATGGAGTTGAAGAGGTTCTCATTGCCAATACCAAGGTAGAACAAGTCCTCGAATCAGGCAAGTTAGCCCCTTGGGATGCCTTCTGTGTTAAATTAGCCTAATACAATTAAGGAAAATAGAAGAAATTACTTCCTCGTAGAAGCAGGTCTTTCTCAGTAGAGAAGGCCTGTCAGATTGGGAACGACGTCATCTAAAAAACTTTCCTTAGGTGAGTACGGACGTCAGCGAACTTCTACGAAGTTTCAAGACTAATTATTGAGCCTAAGGTCTCAAAACTCCCGAGTGCTAGAAACAAAAGTGTTTCTAGCACTTTTCTCACGGCGGAAAGTTTCAGTAGTTGATAGAATCATTCTAACTAATAAATTTTTATAGAATTTATTAGATTTATTAGATTTGTAAACAAGAGCAGTTTGTTTATGCTCCCACGGGTCTTTCTTGGTAGAGGAGGCCTGTTTTGCTTTTTAGGGGTTATTCTTCTAGCAGAATCCGCTCAGAAATCCGCTCAAAAATGGTTCGGTGATGCATGGGCTATAGGAAATATTTATAAGCAGTCCTAGTTTTTGCTTTTGATCTCTGGTCCCAAGGCCTATTAAATCCGTGTTATAGTTTTTACCTATATCAAAATTCGTGTAAAAGCAATTATACAAGATGGCTATCTTCTGATATGATAGTGTCAATTAGAATTTTTGGAGGACACAACATGTCAACTACAATTATCGGTTTCCCACGTTTGGGTGAATTCCGTGAATTAAAATTTACAACTGAAAAATACTTTAGAAAAGAAATCTCAGCAGACGAGCTCTTGGCAGCTGCTAAAGACTTGCGTGCTAAACACTGGAACATTGTTAAAGAACAAGGCATCTCAGAGATTCCTTCAAATGACTTCTCACACTACGACAATTTCCTTGATGCAGCCTTCCTTTTCAACGTCGTGCCTGCATCTGTTCAAAACTTGGATTTGACAGACCTTGAACAATACTTCGCTTTGGCGCGTGGTTACCAAGGTGAAAAAGGGGATGTGCGTGCCCTTCCAATGAAAAAATGGTTCAACACCAACTACCATTACATCGTTCCTAAATTTGAAAAAACAACAGAAGTGAAATTGGCTGGTCACAAGATTTTTGATGAGTACCAAGAAGCTAAAGAATTGGGGATCAACACTCGTCCAGTAGTCGTTGGACCATTCACTTTCCTTCAATTATCTGACTTTGAAGATGGTGTGAAAGCGGAAGACTTCGTTGACAGCTTGGTTGCTGCTTACCAAGAAGTCTTTGCTAAATTGGCTGAGCTTGGTGCGACTCGTATTCAACTCGATGAGCCAGCTCTTGTTAAAGATTTGACAGCTGAAGAAAAAGCTCTCTTCTTGAACCTCTACAACAAACTCTTGGCTGACAAGAAAGGTCTTGAAGTCTTGATCCAAACTTACTTTGGTGATGTTCGTGATGTCTACAATGACCTTGTAAACTTGCCAGTAGATGGTATTGGTCTTGACTTTGTTGAAGGCAAGAAAACACTTGAATTGGTGAAAGGTGGCTTCCCAGCTGATAAGACCCTTTATGCAGGTATTGTGAATGGGAAAAACATCTGGCGCAACAACTATGAAAAGAGCTTGGAAATCTTGGATCAAGTTCCAGCTGAAAAGGTTGTCTTGACGACTTCTTGCTCCCTTCTTCATGTGCCATTTACAACGGCTAACGAAGATTTTGAACCAGCTATTTTGAACCACTTCGCCTTTGCAGTTGAAAAATTGGGTGAATTGCGTGACTTGGATGCCATCCGCAATGGTCAAGGGGCAGAAGCTCTTGCTGCTAACAAAGAACTCTTTGCAACAGAACGCGTTGGAGCAAATGCTGAACTTCATGCTCGTATCGCAGCTTTGACAGAAGCAGACTACACTCGTTTGCCAGCTTTCGCGGAACGTGAAGAAATCCAAAAAGAAGCCTTCAAGCTTCCAGCACTTCCAACAACTACCATCGGTTCATTCCCTCAAACTAAGGAAGTACGTGCCAAACGTTTGGCCTTCCGTAAGGGTGAATTGACACAAGAAGAATACGATGCCTTCCTTGCTGAAACGATCGACGAATGGATCAAATGGCAAGAAGAAGTTGGATTTGACGTGCTTGTACACGGTGAGTTTGAACGAAACGACATGGTTGAGTACTTCGGTCAAAACTTGTCTGGCTACCTCTTCTCTAAGAATGGATGGGTACAATCATACGGTATGCGTGGGGTGAAACCACCAATCATCTGGGGAGATGTGACTCGTCTTAACCCAATCACTGTGAAATGGTCTAGCTACGCACAAAGCCGTACAGATAAACCTGTTAAAGGGATGTTGACTGGACCTGTTACCATTCTTAACTGGTCATTCCCACGTGAAGACATCTCTATCAAGGATTCTACTCTTCAAATCGCTCTTGCTATCAAGGATGAAGTTCTTGACCTTGAAGCTGCAGGTGTGAAAATCATTCAAATCGACGAGGCTGCTCTTCGTGAAAAATTGCCACTCCGTCGTAGCGACTGGTACGAAGACTACCTTGACTGGGCGATTCCAGCCTTCCGTTTGGTACACTCAACTGTCGCACCAGACACACAAATTCACACTCACATGTGTTACTCAGAATTTACAGATATCATCCCAGCGATCGACAACTTGGATGCTGACGTTATCTCATTTGAGGCAAGCCGTTCAAACCTTGAAATCTTGGATGAGTTGAAAGCGAAAAACTTCCAAACAGAAGTTGGACCTGGGGTTTACGATATCCACTCACCACGTGTCCCACAAGACGGTGAAATTGATCATACTATCGAAGCAATCTTGGCCAAAGTACCAAGTGGCAAAGTTTGGATCAACCCTGACTGTGGTTTGAAGACTCGCGGAATTAAAGAAACAAAAGAAAGCTTGATCAAGCTGGTTAATGCCGCTAAAGAAGCGCGTGAACACTTGTAAGAAATGTTTCGAGGACCTTCTATCATCGTGTAGAGGGTTTTCGAAGCGTTCCCTTATCCTAGAAATAGTGGCTCAGAGTTCTTGATCAACGAAACAAAAGAAAAGGATAGAATATGTCACAACACACACCGTCTCTGTCATTTGAAGTTTTTCCTCCAAATCCTGAAGTAGGCAATGCCAAACTCTTACGTGCCTTGGCAAATATGCAGGAGCTAGCTCCCCACTTTATTAGTGTGACCGCTAGCAATAATAAATACAATATCAAAGAGACGACGGTTGCTTTAGCCAATTACATTCAAAATGAATTGTCTATTCCGACGATTGCTCACTTGCCAGCCGTTTATTTGAGCAAGGAAAAAGTGGCTGATACTCTTCAGGAGTTAAATGAAGTTGGGGTGCATCGGATTTTGGCTCTGCGTGGGGATATTATCCCCGGTGTGGAACCTTTAAAAGACTTTCGTTATGCAACAGATCTGATTGAATTTATTAAAACAGAAGCTCCTCATTTTGAGGTGATTGGTGCTTGCTATCCTGAGGGACACCCAGATTCTCCCAACCAAATTTCAGATATTCAAAATCTTAAAAAGAAGGTAGATGCAGGATGCTCTAGCTTGGTCACTCAACTTTTCTTTGACAATGAGCGTTTCTATGATTTTCAAGATAAGTGTACCTTGGCTGGGATCAATGTTCCTATTCATGCAGGAGTGATGCCGATTCTCAATCGCAATCAGGCCCTTCGTCTCCTTAAGACTTGTGAAAATGTTCATATCCCACGGAAGTTTAAAGCGATTTTAGACAAGTATGAGCATGATCCAAAGTCTCTTCGCGCAGCTGGCTTGGCTTATGCAGTCGATCAAATCGTTGATTTGGTTACTCAAGATGTGGCAGGTGTCCATCTTTACACCATGAACAATGAAGATGTCGCTTACCACGTCTACCAAGCAACAAAGGCTTTATTTGCTCATCAACCGAATCTTGAAGGGAATTAATCAACACTTTTAGTAGAAATTGTAGAGATTGAGAAAGAATCGTTCTCAATCTCTTTTTATTTGGATAAATCACTTGCTAAAAACCAACTTTTTTTTTATAGTATAACTAAGACGATTTTGGAGGCGCTTGCAATGAAGAAAGATCTCACGTTAAAGTTATTTGGACCCCCTAAGGTTGTTTTCAATCAGAAAGATATTCGCTTTTCTTTCTCGAAGATGGAGGCCTTGCTTTATTACTTGGCGGTCATGGGCCAAGTTAACCGTGATGAAATAGCCGGTATCCTTTGGGGAGATAAGGAAAACCAAGTAGCTCGCAAAAACTTACGGAATACGGTTTACCAAGCCAATAAAATCTTTGAAGGAGATATCATTGTCTCTCCAAGTCGGAGCAGTTTGGCCCTTAATCCTGACTTGAATCTTTCGCTGGATGTTCAGCTCTTTGAAAGAGATCCACTAAGTGCCTTGGATCTTTATCGGGGAGACTTTCTAGAGGGCTTCTATGTCAAGGATGATGAAGACTTTGACCAGTGGGCTTCTCGCAAACGAGATGCTTATAGGAAGCTTTATGTCGAAAGCTGCTATCAAAAAATTGAAAAGGTCGGTTTCGGAGACCCTAGTATAGAACTCTTGCTCCATCATTTGGTAGAATTGGATGAATATGAAGAGAAAAACTACCAGCTCTTGATGGAGTATTATAGCTTCCACCACCAGCTAGGAAAATTTTTCGAGACCTATTATAAGCTAGTCGATTTATTGGATCGCGAGCTCAGTGTGCGTCCCAGTCGAGCGATTGAGGAACTTTATCACTCCGTTTTGGAAGCCAAACGAACTCATAAACTGACCAATCGCTTGAATATCCGTGAACTTTCCTTTTTTGGTCGGAAACAAGAACTCTCGCAACTCGAGGAATACCTTTCCTTAGTCGAGACGGGTGAAGCGGTAGGTCCTTTTCTGGTGATGGGGCAATCTGGAACAGGTAAGAAACGTCTCTTGCGGCAGTTGGTCTTGATGTCCAATCGCAGTTTTAACTTTATCAAGGTGGAAGGAAAAGCTACCAGTCAGCGCTATGAAGGAAGCGCCTGGAATGATCTCAGACAAGCGCTAGAGAAACTGGGGGATGAGATGGGAATTTCCCTTCTGGAAGAGGAGGATGATCTTATTTCGGTATGGAATCAGCTTCAGAGCCTTAGCAAAGAAAAACCGCTCCTGATCCTGCTTGAAAATGCCCAGTGGATCGATGCAGTGTCTCTAGAAAAAGTGAAACAACTAGAGGAGAGAAGAAACCAGGAGAAATGGCAACTGATTTTTACAGCGGAAGAGCCTCTGCCAGCTTCCTTCGTCAACTTCTTGGGGAGCTTGAAGGTAGAGAAACGGTTGTCTCAACTAGAGTTGACCAATTTTGATCCAAGTGAAAGTCGTGCTCTCTTGAAAGGGGAACTGGGAGCAATAGAGCCGGCAGTGATGGAGCAGATGGTCGAATGGAGTGAAGGCAGTCCGTTCTTGCTGTCCAGCTATATCGAAGAGTGGAAAGAAAATGAAAATTTAGAACCCTTGCCTGATATCATTCAAGCCTATCTTTCTCAGGAGCTTGGGGATATGAGCAGTGAGGAAGAGGCTCTTCTACACTACCTATCTTGTTTTCATAAGCCAATTTCTCTGTCTATCTTGGCGGAATTGACGGCTACAGAGCTTCCTGTTTTGACAGAATTAATCGAGCCTTTATCTGAAAGAGCGATCGTCTCAATCGTAGAAGAAGGCGAGGCTCTCTTGGTTCAATTTTGCAAGCAATTGGTAGCCATGTACTTTTACCATCTTCTTTCGCCAGCTAGACGGCGGCTCTTCCACCAACAAATTGCGCAAAAATTGGAAGAAAGCTTAGAAGATTCAACGGACCTTCTTCTTTATAAGGAAATTGCCTACCAATACAAGCAATCCCAAAATCTTTTGCGTTCCATATCTTTTGAGTTGACCTATTTAGAAGAAATCCTTCAGCTGGAGCATGAGCTGTTTCCGATTTATTCCAAGGTAGATGAGGGGTTCCTATCAGATGGTACAAATAGCCATTTGGACATTTTTGGAGAGCTATCCCGCATTCGCCAAGAATTAGATAACCTCTTTTCAAGGCACCAAAGAGATAGAGAATACAAGCATTTACAACTGCGTTACTTGTACCTAGAAGGCCGCTATTTTATTCGAAGTGGGGAGTATCAAAAGGGGATTCATGATATCCAAAAAGTCATCTCCTATGCGCGGGAACTCAAACAGTCAGACTTCCTTTTAGAGGGTTATCGGCAAATCATTTATTATTGCATTCAAACAGAAAATATTTCTGAGATGGCCTATTATACAGATTTGGCTCTGGAAGATGCTATCCAAGCTAACAATCATGAGATCATCGCGATCCAGTTGCGCTTGAAAGGCTTGTATCATCTAATGGTTGGGGATGAGGAGCAGGCGACCCGGCATCTGTATCGCTCCATTGATTGCTTTAGTTTGACCAATAGTATGCAGGCCAAGTATGCCATTCAAATTGCGGCTTCTTTGGCCTACCTCGCTGAAATAGAGCAAATTAGGGGGCATTTCCAAGTAGCCGTCACCCACTTAGAAGAGGTCTTGCGTTTGGTGGGAGATCAAGCGGTTGATTCTGTCCGTGTCGTATTTGATATTGATCTGGGCATCGCCTATTATTGGAAGGGAGATTTGGTTCAAGCACGCCTTTGTTTTGACAGAGCCCAGAAGATTTTATCCAGTGTTCGCTTCCCTTGGAAGGAAGAATTGCTCGAATTTTATCAATCCTTAATCGCCTGCCAGCAAGGGGATCAGGAGAAGGTTGCGGCTTATCTGGCTCGAAAAGAAAGGACGATGAATCCATCTGCCAATTCGCGGGATAAGGGGATGGTTCATTATCTATTAGCTTACTTATCTGATCAAAAGGAGAAAGGAATAGAGCTCGCTCCTGCCCTGAGCACCTTCTTAAAAGAAGATAAAAATTACTACAAAAAGGTGGCAGAGCAACACTTGAATCCATACAGAGATCGTCAGTTTCTTAAGAAATTAAAAGACCTGTAGTGTCTCTTATCTAAATCATAAGAGAAGGCTAAGAGGCCATGCCTCCTTTCAGGCGAAAATGAAAAAAGCATAGAAATACCCAAGCAATGGGTGTTTCTATGCTTTTTATGTGTGTAGAAATCTTCTTAGTTCAGTTTTTGTTGCGCCAATATTTGGGTCAAGTAAAAGATAAAGGTCGCAGCAAGGTTTGAAGTATGGTTGTCAATGTCATGAGGAGGAGAAACTTCCACGACATCAAATCCGATTAGCTTACCACTAGCAGCAATGTGTTGGAGAAGCAGAAGGGCCAGTTTGGGATCGACACCCAATGATTGGATGGCGCTAACACCAGGAGCAGAGCCGACCGCAAAGCAATCCATATCAATAGACAGATAGATCGCGGTTTGGTTTTCTAAAAATTGATCGATTCGATCCAGAATGGCTTGGTGGCTCATCTGGAAGAGGTCTTGCCCTGTTAAGAAATCAATGCTTGGTGTTTTAGCGACATAATTAAAGAGGAAGAGGTTGTTATTGTGCTCTTGGATCCCAAGGATGAGGTAAGGGAAGTCCTGACCTTTTTCTTTAGCATGATCAGCCATTTGACGAAATCCTGTTCCAGAATTGGGACCGGTTTGGTCGTATGGCCGCAAATCAAAGTGGGCATCCAGATTGATCACAGCCAGTTGTTCATCTTTTTCTAAACTGGATTGAATCCCTAGATAGTGGCCGTACGCAGTTCCGTGACCGCCTCCTAGGACAATAGGTTGGATCCCTAATTGGTACATGCGCTGGATCGCTTGTGAGAGACTTTCTTGGAGTTCTTCTAGTGAATGGTTGGGCCCGTCAATATTTCCCACATCATACACTGTCACATTGGTTCCCCAGTGCCATGGAAGTTTAGCGATTTGAGAACGGATGGCTGTAGGACCCTCGACTGCTCCTACACGCCCATTATTGATATAGACTCCTTTGTCGCTCTTAAAGCCGATGATCCCAAAGGTCATACCCTCAAATGGAGTGAGGGTCTCGTCGTTTAGGTCTAAAAATTTGGTGACCATTCCCCATTTGGCCGTGTAGGGATTGTCCTCGATGCTACCTTGGTAGTAGCTGTAGGTCATTGGATAGTAGTTTGTGAGCAAGCTTGTCGCCTCCCTTATTTTTCTGAAAGCAGGCAGAGGCTGAGAAGATCGCCAGCCTCTGTTTTGCTTTATTCTTACTGTATCAGTATTGAATGCTTAAGTCAACTGCTTTTTCGATGGTTGCTAAGAATTCTTCGCTTTCGACAACAGCAGATGCTTTATTGAGTTCTTCAAAGATTTCGATATCTTTGTCAAATTCAATGAAGTTCAGTTTTTGACGAATCAGCTCATAAGCTGGTTTTGTCCCTTTACCAAGTTCATGATTTTCTGGTTTGAGATCTAAGGCTTGGCAGGCTGCCATGATTTCAGTAGCAACGATGCGACGTGAGTTTTTAAGAATTTCTGCTGCTTTACGAGCGGCAGTCGTTCCCATGCTGACGAAATCTTCTTGGTTTTCACAAGATGGAATAGAATCGACACTAGCAGGGTGAGCCAAAATTTTATTTTCCGATGCAAGGGATGCACAAGCATACTGGGTAATCATGAAGCCTGAGTTGAGTCCAGGGTGTTTGACCAAGAAGGATGGTAATTTACTGAGTTGGCTGTTGACCAAGCGTTCCACCCGACGTTCAGATACGTTCCCAATTTCAGAAAGGGCAATGCCTAAGAAGTCAAATGGTTGCGCCATTGGTTCACCGTGGAAGTTACCTCCTGAGATGACGTGTCCTTCTTTGGTAATGATTGGGTTATCTGTGACAGAGTTGATTTCGATTTCAACTTTTTCTTTTACGTAAGCAATAGAATCCTTGCTGGCTCCATGTATTTGAGGGATACAGCGAAGTGTATAAGGATCTTGTACCCGTTGTTGAGTCGCAACAGTGGTATTCTTGCTTCCTTCAAGAAGGTTACGGATATTTCGAGCAGTTGCCAATTGTCCACTTTGTGGGCGGATGGAATGAAGGTCTTCTTCGAATGGACTGGTAATTCCATTGTGAACTTCCATTGAGAGAGCACCAGCGATATCAGAGAGTTTGAGCAATTGGATACCATCATAAGTCGCAAGAGCACCGATACCCGTTAGGACGGTTGTACCGTTGATCAAGGCAAGCCCTTCTTTGGCAGCCAATTGGATCTTTTCAATTCCAGCACGATCTAAGGCTTCTTGACCACTGAGAAGTTCTCCTTTGTAGTAGGCGCGTCCAAGACCCAACATTGGTAAAACCATATGAGCAAGTGGTGCTAAGTCTCCAGAAGCTCCGAGAGAGCCTTTTTCAGGGATATAAGGAGTGACTCCTTTGTTGAGCAATTCTAACAGTTTTTCAACGGTTGATAGACGAATGCCAGAATAACCTTTCAATAGTGAGTTAATACGGATCAGCATGATGGCACGAACGGCATCTTCAGGAAGTGGATCACCGAAGCCAGATGAGTGAGTTCGAATCAGGTTTTCTTGCAGTTGAACAGTATCTTCTGGAGAGATGCTGACATTACAGAGGGAACCAAAGCCAGTGGTTACACCATAGACGACTCGTTTTTCCCGGACAATGTCATCAACGATTTTACGGGATGCGATAACGGCTTCTTTGGCTTGTTCATCAAGCTCACATTGGGCACCGTGCCGAGCTACAGCGATGACTTCTTCGAGTGTTAAGCTATTACCATCTAAATGAATCAATTGAGTCATATAAAACCTCCGATTATGAATAGTTGTTCTGTGGAAGTAGTGTTGTTTACTTCGGTTTGAATACCAAACATGGGCCCATTGTCTATTGATCTAAAAAATTGAAAAGAGTCATAGAGAAAAGGGCTCAGGTTTGACATTCGTGGAGTCCTAGATGGGTTAGGGAGCAAAACCGAGCTTCGCTCCCGTCTCTGTTCCCATCTACTGTGTAAAGAAAATTAGTGAGGAAGGGCTTTAGATTTGTGTAGTTTATCACCGTGGAAAACAAAGTAGAGTCCACTTGCGATCACTAGACCGATGGCACCCCAAACAAAGTTCATTAGGTTGTCCCCTGCAATCATCAAGATACTGATGACAACAGCTAGAACTGGGATAACAGGACCAAATGGAACTCGGAAGGTAACCTTTTTGTCTGGGTACATTTTTCTGAGTTTGATGGCTGCCAAAGCAGTTGGAATGTATTGGAAGAAACGGAAGACAACACTGAAGGTTGCTAATGATTCGAAAGAGCCAGATAACAAGAGTAAGAAAGCGAAGATACCAGAGATGATAATGGCAATGACAGGGGCATTCTTAGAGTTTGTTTTTCCAAGCCCTTCTGGTAAGAGTTTTTCAGTTGCTAATGCGGCACCGAAACGAGGGACCATGATGGATTCACCAATGTTTAATCCAGCGATTGAAATGAGGGCTCCGTAAGAAACGAGGGGAGCTCCGATAGGGCCAATCATTTCGACAAATGCGTCTTGTACTGGTGCACCGGTTTGCATAATGCGACCACCAAGCATGGCGATTGTTCCTGCGATGATCAACATGTAGAGAACAGATACAATACTGATAGAACCTAGAATAGCGCGGGGAACGTTCTTTTCAGGGTTGCGCATTTCCCCTGCAACGATAGACATGGTTTCAAATCCGATGAAACCGTAGAAGATGTAGACGGCTGTACTAGAAATAGAACTGAAGAGACTTGTTCCACTTTCCAATTGAAGGAAAGGTGTGAAGTTGCCCTTGCTCACCCCACCGGAAATGAAGAAGATGGCAAAGAGTGAGAAGAGGACAATTGGAATTAATTTTGCAACAGTAGCTGTCAGAGTAAACATCTTAGAGGTTTTCAGACCAGCAATGTTCATCAGACTCAAGAGAATCAGCATACCGATACTGATCGGAAGGTTGTAGCCTTCAAATGCTGGGAAGGTGATGATGAAGATCTTAGCAAAGCCGGCTAACATGGCAGCCCAAGCGATAACAGTAACGGCCCAACCGAGAATCCCAACGTTAAAGCCAACGAAGTCTCCGAAAGCGGCTTTTGAGTATTGCATGGCTCCACCGTTTTTGTCGAAGTAGCCAGCTGTTTCAGCCAGACAGGCTGATAGTAGCATGACGAGAATGGCAACCCCGAACATGACAGCTAGAGAAGCTGGTCCGAGGCCAGAATAAATTTTTTGAGGGAGGAGGAAGATACCAGATCCGATGACGGCATTGATACCGTAAAGAGTGGCACCGCTAAAGCTGAATTTCGCTTTTTCTTGTTCCTCAATCGACTGTTTATGTGCTCCGTTCATAATGTTTCTCCTTTGTGAACATTATTGTAGTCCAGTCCAGATAGCAATCGGTTGCTCCCCAGACTGATGGGGTAAAAACGTGATTGTCATCTCTTGAAGAGGAGATGCTTGTTCGATCACCAGGAGCTCGTGAGTTTGGAGGGTTTGAGAATGATTGGTTTCCCATTCGAGTGTTAATGGACAGAGAGCGTAGATCAATTGATAGCGACTCTGACTTTTGACACTCTCTTTTGGGGATATAGCACTCATATGCCCCTGATAAGAAGGTTTGTAAATCAAATTAAAGTCTTGACAAGTCCCTTGGCTAGATACAGGATCTCCCCCATCAAAGAAGTAGCTTTGAAAGGGGTTCAAAACCACTTCTTTATGGTGATGGGTGAGCCTAATGGAGGCATTCAAGGGCATCAAGATTCGGTGGTAGCCCGTGAGATCGGTAAAGTTACTTTTTTCAACCTCTACCGTTGCAGTAGAGAGGCGGAAGTCAAAGGTCCGATCTGGATAGCTTCCTCCCTCTGGGGAGAGAAAGAGTTGGGTGGTTTGGCCACCGGACCAGGTAGAAATTTGATAATCTGCGGGGGTAAGATGAAGGAGAGTCACCATAGGACGCCTTCTTTCTTAAAAGAGACCAGTGATATTGCCGTGGGCATCGATATCAATCTTTTCACTGGCAGGAACTTTAGGTAGGCCAGGCATGGTCATAATGGTACCCGTGAGAGCTACGATGAAGCCAGCTCCGGCAGCCACCTTAAGGTTACTGATTTTAACTGTGAAATCTTTTGGTGCTCCCATTTTCTTCGCATCGTCTGAGAAGGAATATTGGGTTTTGGCCATACAGATTGGGTAGTTTGAGAAGCCCAGAGCTTCTAATTCTTTCAGTTCGCGTTTGGCCGCTGGTGTTAAGCTGATGCCTTTACCACCATAGACTTTTGTGACGATCTTGGTCAATTTTGTTTCAATGCTGTCTTCTTCGTCATAGACATAAGAGAAGTGGTTTTCTTCTTGAGCCAGTTGAATGACTTTTTCAGCCAAGTCACGACCACCAGCTCCACCTTTTGCCCAGACATCTGAGATGACCACATCTACATTGCGTTTCTTACAAGATTCATAGACAGCTTCTAGCTCTGCCTCAGTATCCAGTGGGAATTTGTTGATGGCAACGACCACAGGTAGACCATAGACTTCTTGGATGTTGGCCAAGTGTTTGTCTAGATTTGGTAGACCATCGATAACGGCTTGGACATTTTCAGTTGCCAAGTCTGCCTTGGCAACTCCACCATGCATCTTGAGAGCACGGATGGTTGCGACGAGGACAACGGCAGCAGGTTTGAGCCCGGCCATACGGCACTTGATATCGATGAATTTTTCAGCACCGAGGTCTGCTCCGAAGCCAGCTTCTGTCACGACATAGTCTGCATATTTGAGGGCTAGTTTAGTAGCCAGCACACTGTTGCAGCCATGGGCGATATTGGCAAATGGTCCGCCGTGGATGATGGCAGGAGTATGCTCCAAGGTTTGCACCAAGTTTGGATGGATGGCATCTTTGAGGACAGCTGCCATGGCCCCTCCAGCCTTGAGGTCTTTGGCTGTGACCGGTTGTCCTTGGTAGTTGTACCCAATAATGATGCGATCAAGACGTTCTTTGAGATCAAGGATATTTTCTGAGAGACAGAGAATGGCCATGATTTCAGAAGCCACGGTGATGTCAAAGCCATCTTCACGAGGAACTCCGTTTGTTTTTCCTTGAAGGCCATCGACAATATGACGGAGTTGACGGTCGTTCATATCGACCACCCGTTTCCAGGTGATGCGACGAGAATCGATGCCCAACTCATTGCCGTGATGGATATGGTTGTCAATCAAGGCTGCAAGGAGGTTGTTGGCAATCCCAATGGCATGGAAGTCTCCGGTAAAGTGAAGGTTGATATCTTCCATTGGAACCACTTGGGCGTACCCGCCACCGGCAGCTCCACCCTTGATCCCAAAAACAGGGCCAAGAGACGGTTCGCGCAGGGCAATGACGGCTTTTTCACCAATAGCTGAAAGAGCATCGACCAAGCCAACAGAGGTGGTTGTCTTTCCTTCTCCAGCAGGTGTCGGAGAGATGGCTGTCACGAGGATCAGCTTTCCATCTTCCTTATCCTTGAGTTGTTCCAGTTGGTTGCTATCAATTTTTGCCTTGTATTTTCCGTAGAGCGAAATATCGTCTTCGGTCAATCCAAGTTCAGCAGCGATATCGGTGATGGGCTTCATTTGGACAGAATTGGCAATTTCAATATCCGATAAAACCATAGAATCCCTTCTTTCTTTATTTTTATTTGCTAGGTTTAAGATAGACTTTCTAAAATGGTTTGGTAAATGTTATCTGCAAGATCAGAACCGGTTTGGAGAAGTTTGAGTCCCTTGCCGTGGTATTCTTGGACGAAGTCTTGGTCCTTGATTCCTGCAATGTTGATCAAGACATTGAGCCAAGCCCCTTGAAGGCCAGCTTTGAGATTCAGAGCAGCCACCCCTAGGTCACTCGCCGCATTGGTGTTGGACTTGCCAACAGCTTCTTTGGTGGTTTCAAGCGCCTCAACGATGAGCTCCATCATAGAGAAAGGAGATACTGTCGCATGTTTCAAAGCTTTTTGCATGGCTTCACGACGAGCGGCTTTCTCTTCTTCCGTTTCTTTTGGAAGATCAAAGACAGCTGATACGACGTTGAAAGCTTCTGTATCCTTGTCGATGGCTTCTAGTAATTGGTCTTGGAGGTGAGCGCTTTTTTCATGAACCCCTTTGATGTGGTCTTCAAATTCTGCGTATTTTTTCTTTCCAATGGTCAGTTCACAGACCATTTTTGTAAGGGAAATCCCATTTGCAGCGGATAGGGCAGCAGCAGAACCACCACCTGGAGCTGGAGCATCCGAACCAAGGACCTTGGCAAACTCCGTAATACTTAAGTCAACTAGTTTCATAGAACTCCCTTTCTAACCCAACAAGTGATTTTCCAAGACTTGTTTGCTGTAGTCAAAGTCTTCTAATTGTAAGTAGTATTCAGCAGAGTCGATCAAAGCCTTAGCAGGAGCCAGTCCAATGAGTTCTGTTCCGATGATGCGAACACCATAGCGTTGCGCTTCGAAACGAACGGTTTCAACGACACGATACAATGGGAATTGTTCCAAGTTGACCATGTTGATGGAGACTTGGGCGATGTTGCGATCTTCTAGCATGACGCCGATCGCTTTACAGTATTTGTATCCACCGCTTGATCCACGAATGATTTTAGAAATTTTATTGGCAATATCTAGGTCGTCTGTGTCAAGGTTAATATTGAACGCAACGAGTGGCATACGGACACCAACGGCTGTAACCCCTGCAGTTGGGTGAATCTTGCGTTCACCGTAGTCTGGCTTCCAGTCTTCTTCCAACAATTTTTCTGGCATTCCTTCAAATTGTCCTTTACGCACTTTGGCCAAGTTCTTCCGTTCTGGGCGAGTTGCAGCATCTTCGTAAAGGAAGATTGGAATACCTAATTCACGATTGATGCGTTCGGCCACTTTGTTAGCGATCTCAACGCATTCAGCTGTAGTGATATCTTTAACCGGAACGAATGGACAAACGTCTGTTGCCCCCATACGAGGGTGTTCACCTTCGTGCTTGGTCATATCAATGTTTTCAGAAGCGTATTTCACCAATTGGAAAGCCACTTCTTGAATGCTTTCTTCATCCCCAACGAGTGTAAAGACGCTACGGTTGTGACTGGCATCAGACGAGTAGTCTAGTAAAGTGACACCTGGAATACTTTTTGCTGTAGCTGCTAATCCGTCGATCACAGCTTGATTGCGTCCTTCAGAGAAGTTTGGAATACACTCAACAATTTTTGCCATATGATTACCTCTTTTTATAGGAGAAGTTGGGGAGGAGAAGTCTTTGCATTTCCTCCCCTTTCTCAGTTTTTATTTTTTGATGTTAAAACAATTTTTGAACGGCTTCTTTGACCAAATCTTCATCTGCCAGATAAGGAATGGTGATGTGGTCTGTTCCTGCATGGAGACGGTTGTACTCGATCGCTGTTTCAATGGCATGGTTATTCCGTGCCCAGTTCCGACGAGCAACCCCACCCATGGTATCCCATGCAATCGCAGATTTGATGATTTCGTCGATCCGGTGGCTACCGTCTAGGACGAGACCAAATCCACCGTTGATGGCTTTACCGATACCAGTACCACCACCGTTGTGGAGAGCGACGAGACTCATACCGCGAGCAGCGTTACCAGCGTAACATTGAACCGCCATATCGCAAGTAACGTTCGAACCATCTTTGATATTGGAGGTTTCACGGAATGGAGCATCTGTACCAGATACGTCATGGTGGTCACGTCCAATCATGACAGGTCCGATCTTGCCTTGGCGAATGAGTTCATTGAATTTCAAAGCAATGTTGACACGGCCCATGCAATCTTGATAGAGGATACGTGCTTGTGTACCAACGACTAGTTGGTTCTTTTCCGCATCGCGAATCCAGTTGTAGTTGTCGCGGTCTTGGTAGCGACGAGTTGGATCGATCGCTTCCATGGCTGCATGGTCAGTTGCAATCAAGTCTTCATGTTTACCGCTGAGGCAGACCCAACGGAATGGACCATAACCATAGTCAAAGAGCATAGGTCCCATGATATCTTCTACATAAGATGGCCAAATGAAGCCATCCTTGTCATCCAAGCCATTCTTAGAAATTTCCTTGATGCCTGAGTCGTAAACAGATTTCATGAAGGCATTACCGTAGTCGAAGAAGTAAGTACCTTTAGCCGTCAAGGCTTTGATCACTGCAAAGTGACGAGCCAAGGTTTCATCAACCAAACGGCGGAAGGTTTCTTTGTCTTCTGCCAGCAAACGTGTACGCTCTTCAAAGCTGATGCCAACTGGGCAATAGCCACCATCATAGACGTTGTGGCAAGAGGTTTGGTCAGACAAGAGATGAACGTGAACTTGGTGTTCATTGACATATTCGAGCAAATCTACGATATTACCATGGTAGGCAATCGAAGTGGATTCACCAGCTTCAAGGGCTGCTTGAGCCAATTTCACAGCTTCTTCGGCACTATCTGTCACTTTGCTAATCCAGCCTTGAGAGTGACGGGTTTCGATCCGAGAGCGGTCCACTTCTGCAACGATGGCAACCGCTTTTGCGATTTCAGCTGCTTTCCCTTGAGCTCCGCTCATTCCACCGAGACCAGATGAAATAAAGAGTTTACCGGTCAAGTCGCCGTCATCAGGCACACCGAGTTTAAGACGACCAGCATTGAGAAGGGTGTTGAAAGTACCGTGAACGATCCCTTGAGGACCGATGTACATCCAGCCACCAGCCGTCATCTGACCGTAGTTGGTTACTCCCATTTCTTCAGCGATTTCCCAGTCGCGCATATTGTCATATTCACCAATCAAGAGACCGTTAGTAATGACGACACGAGGAGCTTCTGGTTTCGATTTGAAGAGGCCTAGAGGGTGACCAGATTCAACCACCAAGGTTTGGTCTTCTGTCATGACTTCCAAGTATTTCTTGATCAAGTTGTACTGCATCCAGTTGGCGCAGACAGATCCTGTTTCCCCATAAGTGACCAATTCATATGGATAAAGGGCAATTTCAAAGCTCAAGTTGTTGTCGATCATGACCTGCATAGCCTTAGCAGCAGTGCATTTTCCTTTGTACTCATCGATTGGTTTTCCGTAGATCCGATCTTTTGGACGGAAGCGATAGCCATAGATCCGACCGCGAGTTCTCAGTTCTTCCAGAAATTCTGGGATCAACTCTTGGTGGAATTTTTTAGGAATGTAACGCAAAGCATTTTTAAGGGCAATTTCAGTCTGAGCTTGCGTTAAGCGGAAGCCTCTATCAGGTGCACGACGGATGCCTTCTTGAAAAGTCGCCTTTTCAGGTAGGACATCAAAGTCAAGTTTGACAGACATAGCAGCTGCAATTTCTTTCTCGTCTATAAATGACATAGCAGAACCCTCCTTATAGTTGGACTGTGAATTTATATTTTCTTTATTGTATCGAAGAAACGTCAATAAAGAGTCAAAAAAAAATATAATTTTTAATAAAGCAAAAAAAAATGAGGGAAAAACTTTTTGACTTTTTTTTGACGCTTTTCCTGTAGAATTGTAAAATGAATAACAATGGAAATAGAAAGGAATGTTTCATATGTCTGCTGATATCCTATTAACCCACTTTAACCAATTGTTTTGTCCGAATGATCTAGGCCATCCTCTCTATGGCAAGGAGATGGCAGAGGCAACAATTCTTTCCGATGCTTATATCGCCATTAAAGATGGAAAGATTCTTGCAGTTGGGACAGGTCAACCAGATCCAGAACTGATCGATGACCATACGGAAGTCAAATCCTGTGAAGGAAAAGTTGCGACTCCTGGTTTAATTGACTGCCACACTCACTTGGTCTATGGAGGCAGTCGTGAACATGAATTTGCGAAAAAGTTAGCGGGTGTTTCTTACTTAGACATCCTCGCTCAAGGCGGTGGAATTCTGAGCACGGTTCGGGCGACACGGGAAGCTTCTTTTGAAAATCTCTATGACAAGTCCAAACGACTGTTGGATTACATGTTGCGTCATGGGGTGACTACTGTCGAAGCCAAGAGTGGCTATGGTTTGGATTGGGAAACTGAAAAACGCCAACTAGATGTAGTAGCTGCCTTGGATCGTGACCATGAAATTGATCTGGTATCAACCTTTATGGCAGCCCATGCGATCCCAACAGAGTACAAGGGCCGTTCCCAAGAATATTTAGATCTCATTGTGGAACAAATGCTTCCAAAAGTGAAGGAAGAAAAGCTAGCTGAGTTCTGTGATATCTTCTGTGAAAAAGGTGTCTTTACAGCAGATGAATCTCGCTATCTTCTTTCTAAAGCTAAGGAGATGGGCTTCAAGCTACGGATCCATGCCGATGAGATCGAGTCCATTGGTGGTGTTGATGTGGCGGCTGAATTGGAATCTACAAGCGCAGAACACTTGATGGTGATTACGGATGAAGGCATTCAAAAACTAGCTGCAGCAAAAGTGATTGGCAATCTATTGCCAGCTACAACCTTCAGCCTCATGGAAGATACCTATGCACCGGCTCGTAAGATGTTGGACGCTGGCATGGCCATCACCCTAACAACGGACAGCAACCCAGGGTCTTGTCCGACAGCCAATCTCCAGTTTGCCATGCATCTGGGTTGCTTCATGATGCGCCTAACTCCAGTAGAAATTCTCAATGCGGTGACCATCAATGCGGCCTATTCAGTTGATCGTGCTAAAACAATCGGCTCTTTCGATGTTGGCAAACAGGCTGACATTACCATCTTTGATGCACCAAATCTAGATTATCTCTTCTATTTCTTTGCGACAAATCTCGTGACAGATGTCTACAAGAAAGGTCAAAAAGTCATTTAACCTACTCCATTTCATTTGGGACTTTGCTCGTTTGCAAAAATCAGCAAAGTCTTTTTTTAAAACCTATCCCTGTAGGGAATGGAACCACTTTAGTGGGAAATTAAAATTTGACGTTCAAAGAATATTTTTCTTACTTTCTGATGTACAAAAAGGGAAATTCTTGATAGAATAGAAGTAATATTGAATATTTTCTTCAATATCATCTGTTTGTCGTGAAAACAGATTGTTTAAACTATTGATCAAACGAACAGGTTGTTCAACAGACCTGTCTAGAAATTGTGAGGAGACAAGATGACTGTCGATTATAACAGCAAAGCTTACTTGGATAAAGTAGACGCTTGGTGGCGTGCAGCCAACTACATTTCAGCTGCTCAAATGTACTTGAAAGATAACCCATTGTTGAAGCGCGAAGTCGTTGAAAATGACTTGAAGGCTCACCCAATCGGACACTGGGGAACTGTACCAGGGCAAAACTTTATCTATGCTCACTTGAACCGTGCCATCAACAAATACGACTTGGATATGTTCTACATTGAAGGACCAGGTCACGGTGGACAAGTAATGGTATCGAACTCTTACTTAGATGGTTCATATACTGAATTGAATCCAACTATCCCTCAAAACGAAGAAGGTTTCAAACACTTGTGTAAGATCTTCTCATTCCCAGGAGGGATCGCCTCTCACGCGGCGCCTGAAACACCAGGATCTATCCATGAAGGGGGAGAACTTGGTTATGCCCTTTCTCACGCTGCAGGTGCTGTATTGGATAATCCAGATGTGATTGCTGCCACAGTGATCGGTGACGGTGAAGGAGAAACGGGTCCATTGATGGCAGGATGGTTGTCAAATACCTTCTTGAACCCAGTCAATGATGGAGCTGTTCTTCCAATCTTCTACCTCAACGGAGGAAAGATCCACAACCCAACGATTTTCGAACGCAAAACAGACGAAGAATTGGCCCTCTTCTTTGAAGGTCTTGGTTGGAAACCAATCTTTGCAAACGTAACCGCTATTTCTGATGACCACGAAGCTGCACACGCTTTGTTCGCTGAAAAATTGGACGAAGCAATTGAAGAAATCAAGAAAGTCCAAGCAGAAGCTCGTAAAGGTTCTGCTGAAGAAGCAACTCAACCAGTATATCCTGTCTTGATTGCTCGTATTCCTAAAGGTTGGACTGGACCAAAAGCTTGGGAAGGAACACCAATCGAGGGTGGCTTCCGTGCTCACCAAGTTCCAATCCCAGTAGATGCTCACCACATGGAGCATGTGGATGCCCTTCTTTCATGGTTGGAATCTTACCGTCCAGCTGAGTTGTTTGACGAAACTGGTAAATTAATTCCTGAAATTGCTGAAATCGCACCAAAAGGTGACCGTCGAATGGCTATGAACCCAATCACAAACGCAGGTGTCATCAAACCAATGAACACAGCTGATTGGAAGAAACATGCCCTTCAATTCAACACACCAGGTGAAATCATGGCTCAAGACATGATCGAATTTGGTAAGTATGCGGCAGACTTGGTGGATGCGAACCCAGATAACTTCCGTATCTTTGGTCCAGACGAAACCAAATCAAACCGTCTTCAAGAAGTTTTCACACGTACAAGCCGTCAATGGTTAGGACGTATGAAACCTGACTACGATGAAGCCTTGAGCCCTGCTGGTCGTGTCATTGACTCTCAATTGTCAGAGCACCAAGCAGAAGGAATGCTGGAAGGATATGTCTTGACAGGTCGTCATGGATTCTTCGCTTCTTACGAATCCTTCCTTCGTGTTGTAGATTCTATGATCACTCAACACTTCAAATGGTTGCGTAAGTCTAAGACACATACAACATGGCGTAAAAACTACCCAGCCTTGAACTTGATTGCAACTTCAACTGTTTTCCAACAAGACCACAATGGCTACACTCACCAAGATCCAGGTATTTTGACTCACTTGGCTGAGAAAACTCCTGAATATATCCGTGAGTACTTGCCAGCAGATACCAATAGCTTGCTTGCAGTGATGGACCAAGCCTTCAAGGGAGAAGATGTGATCAACTTGATCGTTTCTTCTAAACACCCACGTCCTCAATTCTACTCAGCAGCTGAAGCTGAAGAATTGGTTCGTGAAGGATACAAGGTGATCGATTGGGCATCAACTGTTTCAGCAGATGAAGAGCCAGATCTAGTCATTGCAGCAGCAGGTACAGAGCCAAACTTAGAGGCACTTGCAGCCGTAACGATTCTTCACAAAGCCTTCCCAGAATTGAAGATCCGCTTTGTTAACGTTGTAGACATCTTGAAATTGCGTCACCCATCAGTCGACGCGCGTGGACTTTCAGATGAAGAGTTCGACAAGGTCTTCACCGCTGACAAACCTGTGATCTTTGCCTTCCATGGTTACGAAGGCATGATCCGTGACATCTTCTTCAACCGTCACAACCACAACTTGCGTGTGCATGGTTACCGTGAAAACGGAGATATCACAACACCATTCGATATGCGTGTCATGTCTGAGTTGGATCGCTTCCACTTGGCACAAGATGCAGCTAATGCAGCTCTTGGAGATGCAGCAAGCGCATTTGCAACGAAGATGGATGAAACAATCGCCTTCCACCATGACTACATCCGTGAAAACGGAGATGACATTCCAGAAGTTCAAAACTGGAAATGGGAAAACGTGAATAAATAAGAAAAGAGAGTGGGACAGAAATCGGTAATTCGTTAGAATTCGATTTCGTCGTCCCACCTCCGCACAGTTGAGT
>NZ_JACLQU010000006.1 GCF_016648855.1 Streptococcus parasanguinis | reverse complement strand
TTTGGCTCGGTAGCTCAGTTGGTAGAGCAATGGATTGAAGCTCCATGTGTCGGCGGTTCGATTCCGTCTCGCGCCATTTCTTTTAATAATAAGCGGGTGTAGTTTAGTGGTAAAACTACAGCCTTCCAAGCTGTTGTCGCGAGTTCGATTCTCGTCACCCGCTTTGAACTTTTGTTCATTTTTACCAAGTTTTTTTAAACTTGGGCGCGTAGCTCAGGTGGTTAGAGCGCACGCCTGATAAGCGTGAGGTCGGTGGTTCGAGTCCACTCGTGCCCATTTTGGAGAATTACTCAAGAGGCTGAAGAGGACGGTTTGCTAAATCGTTAGGTCGGGTAACCGGCGCGGGGGTTCGAATCCCCCATTCTCCGTATAATTTCCAAGTTTGAGATGTCATCTCAAACTATTTTTTATATTTTTGAAGGTTTTGTCTATGTTCTTGAATCGATTCTTTAAAATTTTTAGTTTTGTGTTTGTTTTAACTGTTTCAGGAATTTTATTTCTTTTTCCATCTGTTAGAACTTCGATTGTTTTAAAATCTTCTGATCTATTAGCTATTGTTGATAAGGCAGTATCGGTACCATTTGTTGTTGTGGAATCTAAGGCAAAGGATTTAAAGAATTTATCTGAATTAAATGATGAAAACCGTTCGTTAAAATCACGTCTTTATCAAAAGGATATTGATCAGTCAAAACTTAACCGTTTGGAATCAGAAAATAGAGAATTAAAGGATTTGATGTCAATCAAGAATTCTGTATCGGGTTCTAAACAAGTCGTTAGTGAGATTATTGACCGTAATTATGGTTCGTGGGATCAGGAATTTGTTATTGATAAAGGTAGTTCAGATGGAATTTCTGATTCTATGTTTGTTCTTTCGTCTGGTGGCGTCATTGGTGTGGTAGAAAGTATAGAGAAAAATTCTAGCAAAGTGAAATTATTAGTTGAAGATACTATTTCTTCACAACACCTGACGTTTAAAATTGAGAGTCAAGGTCAATCTATTTTTGCTTTATTAAATGGTTATGACGAGAAGACAGGTGAGTTTCGGTTGTTGCAAATTGGAGATCCAGTTGAAATTAAAAAAGGATCTCTGGTTTCAACAAGTGGTTTAGGAAAATATAAGAGTAGTGACTTACCTCTTGGTACAGTGACTTCTACTCAAAAGGCATCTGATCAGTTAGGGCAAGAAATTCGTGTGAAACCAAAGGCTAATTTAGATGTCAATCGTTATGTACTATTGATTGGAGAGTAGTGTGAAAGTCATACGTAAGTACCATTTTTTCCCTTTAATCTTATTCTTATCTTTATTTGTTGACGGACAGATCTCTTTTCTTATTTCTCGTTTCTGTCCAAACTCTTTTGAACCTACTTCATTTTTATTTCTATATGGTTTTATGTTATTGAGTCTCTATTTCTCTGAGATAGCTAGTATTTGGTGGGGAGTCTTCTTTGGTTTTTGTTTTGATGTGTATTTTTTACGCACTATAGGAATTGCCTTTCTAGTCTTCCCTTTGTTACAGGTGATTTTTTATCGGTGTAATCAGATTATTTTGGTCAATCGATTGACTCGTTTTTTTACATTTTTATTAATGATTCTAATATTTCAGATTTCAACCAATCTTCTTCTGATTATTTTTATTGGTATAAAATTCAACTGGATTACTCTCATTATCCATCAAATTGCGCCTAGTTTAATTTTGAATGTGGTTCTAATGATCGTATTACAGCCTTTACTTGAAAAGATTTATTTATAAACTCGAAATAAAAATGTAACAATAGCGTAATATAAATTTTCAAAAAATTTGTTATACTAGTTAGTGTCTTATTAGAAAGGGAAAATTTATCTAATGAAGAAAAAATTATTTGCCACAATCTTATTGAGTACAGTTGCTTTATCACAAGGTGCTGTTGTAGCAGGTGTATCAGCTGACTCAACAGATGATAAGATTGCTGCTCAAGATAACAAAATCAATAGTATTAATCAACAACAACAAAGTGCACAAGCTCAGGTAGATCAAATCCAAGGTCAAGTATCTGAAATTAAACAACAACAAGAAAATCTTCAAGCTGAAAATGACCGTTTGAATGAAGAATCTGAACGATTGTCAGCTGAGATCGATGAGTTGTCAAAAAATATTGTTGCTCGTCAAGAATCACTTGCAAATCAAGCACGTAGTGCTCAAACAACTGGAACTGCAACAAGCTATATTAATGCGATTGTTAGCTCTGGATCTTTGACAGAAGCTATCTCACGTATTTCTGCTATGAATGAAATTGCAGATGCTAACAACAAAATGTTGCAAGAGCAAAAACGTGATAAAGAAGATATTGCACAAAAACAAAAAGAAAACAACGACGCTATCAATACTGTTATTGCAAATAAACAGCAATTAGAAGATGATGCGCAAGCTTTGTCAACTAAAGAAGCTGAGTTGAAAGTGGCACAATTGAATTTGGCAGCTGAAAAATCATCTGCTGAAAACGAAAAGAACGCTTTGTTGCAACAAAAAGCTGAAGCTGAAAAAGCAGCGGCAGCAGCGGCAGCAGCTGAGGCAGCTTACCGTGCAAAACAAAAAGAACAACAAGCAGCTGTAAAAGCTTCTGCTAATACAACTCTTCAAGCACAAGTTCAGGCAGCAGCACAAACACCTGCTGCAACACCAGCGGCTGCACAAACTCAAGCAGCAGCTCAACCTGCTGTTCAAACTCAAGCAGCAGCAGCTCCAGCAGCTCCAGCAGCAACTGTTTCTCGTCCAACTTATAGTACATCTGCATCATCTTATCCAGTTGGTGAATGTACATGGGGTGCGAAGACATTGGCTCCATGGGCTGGTGATTACTGGGGTAATGGTGGACAATGGGCAGCAAGTGCAGCGGCAGCAGGATTCCGTACAGGATCTCAACCACAAGTTGGTGCCATTGCATGTTGGAATGATGGTGGATATGGACACGTAGCAGTTGTTACAGCCGTTCAATCTACAACGAGCATCCAAGTCTCTGAGTCTAACTATAATGGTATCCGTAGTATTGGGAACTACCGTGGTTGGTTTAACCCAACAACAGCACAAGGTACTGTTACTTATATCTATCCAAACTAAGAATTACACTGAAGCAGAACATTTGTTCTGCTTCTTTTTTGATAGAATTTAGGTAGTGATAGATTTTGTAGTTTCCATAAATTAATATTTGAATATTTGCTTAAAAAGCGATAAAATGGTTACAGGAGAAATTTGTGCTGACTGTACAATATGGTTTTAGATTTTACTGGAGGAAATCATGTCATTTTCTGATTTAATGCTCTTTGCTTTGTCGTCAAATCAAGAATTGGCTCAACGTGTGTCTCGAGAAATGGGACTACCGCTTGGAAAGTCAACGGTTCGTCAATTTTCTGATGGAGAAATTCAGGTTAATATTGAAGAATCAATCCGTGGGAAAGATGTTTATATTTTGCAATCCACTAGCTCGCCGGTTAACGATAATCTAATGGAAATTTTGATTATGGTAGATGCGTTGAAACGGGCTAGTGCGCAATCCATTAATGTGGTGATGCCATATTACGGCTATGCTCGTCAAGACCGGAAAGCTCGAGCTCGTGAACCAATCACTTCTAAGTTGGTAGCCAATATGCTTGAGGTTGCTGGTGTTGATCGCCTCTTGACAATTGATTTGCACGCCGCTCAGATTCAAGGTTTCTTTGATATTCCTGTTGACCACTTGATGGGTGCGCCTTTGATCGCCGACTATTTTGAACGTCGTGGGATGATTGGGAAAGACTATGTTGTTGTCAGTCCAGACCATGGTGGTGTGACTCGTGCTCGAAAATTAGCTGAATTTTTGAAGACACCGATTGCGATTATTGATAAACGTCGAAGTGTCGATAAGATGAATACGAGTGAAGTGATGAATATCATTGGGAGTGTTGAAGGCAAGACTTGTATTTTGATTGATGATATGATTGATACAGCTGGTACAATCTGTCATGCCGCGGACGCCCTTGCAGAAGCAGGTGCTGTTGAAGTTTATGCGAGCTGTACTCACCCTGTTTTATCAGGACCAGCGATGGACAATATTCAAAAATCAGCCATTAAGAAGTTGGTGGTGTTGGATACGATTTATCTACCGGAAGATCGATTAATTGATAAGATTGAGCAAATTTCGATTGCGAAACTCCTTGCAGAGGCCATTGTTCGCATTCACGAAAATCGCCCTCTTTCTCCTCTATTTGAAATCGGAAATGCCAAAAAATGTTAACAATAAGGAGGCTGGGTAACTGGCCTCTTTTATTTAGGAGGATATACAAATGGAAATCAGAAAATGGTTGGAAAATCTAAAAAAAGAAAAGAAACGGAAAAAACTGGTTCAAGCAGCTAAAGAACTAGAAGCAAAGGCTGATCCTAGTTTGCCCAAGAAACGATTGCCAAAAAATGGGGTGGTGAAATAGGATAGAAAAGATTTCTATTTTTTAAATACATTTTTATATATGAATAGAGTATTTTTCCAAGATGGTTTTAAATTCGTAGTTCTATATCTCAAATGGATCAAAAGATTAAACTTTTTTTAAAAAATAATGGAAAAAGTCTTGACATAGGCAGAATATCCTAGTATACTAGTCATAGTTACGAAGTAACGAATAATTTTTGAAAAGAAAAAAGGAGATAAAACAATGAAAAAAGTTTTATTATCATCAGTAGCAGCTCTTGCAGTATTTGCTGCAGCAGCACCAGTTCTTGCCGAAGGTGGAGTCAACGGTGGAGCTAACAATCCTAGAGGACCTCAAGATACTGACGTCGCTTCAAAATACTATGATCAATCTGAATTTGTAAGTGCTCGTACAGTTGAAGAATACCTTAACGGTCACATGGACGAAATCAAAGCTGAAGCAGCGGCTGATCCAGCAGTAGTAGCAGCTAAAGCTGAATTTGATGCTGTTGAAGGTGGTTCACACCTTTACGGAGAAAAGAAAGCAGCTTATGAAGCAGCATTCAATACTGCATTCTTGAACGTACGTAACAAATATGTACAACAATTCCAAACTGTTCAAAACACAGCTAAGAAAAAAGAAGGCCGTTACTATATCTTGAATGAAACTCCAGAACAAGCTAACGCTCGTTACTTGAAAGAACATGGAATTAATCCAGAACAAGCTAACGCAGACGCAGCTAAAGCAGACGCAGCTAAAGCTGACGCAGCTAAAGCAGAAGAAGCAGCTAAAAAAGCAGAAGCTGGTAAAGCTGGTTCAAAACAAGCTGGTAAAGCTCTTCCAAAAACAAGCGCAGTTAAATAATTTGATTATTAATTAGCTCGTAAAATATCACTGGACCTTCGGGTTCAGTGTTATTTTTTAGAAAAAATCATCAAGAGGAGATCAATCAATGAAAAGAGCTGGGGAAAAAAGTTCAAATAAATTGGGTCTTGTAATTGCTGCTCTTGTTGCAGTTGTTGTTCTTGTTGCTGGATTTATTTTCTTTAATCCATTTGGAGGAACTAAGTCATCTGGCACGGCTAAAAAAACAACTGGAACAAGCTCAACCAAGCAAGAAACTAAATATGAACCAAGCCAAGAAGAAAAAGATTACTTGAAAAATCGTTTTGCTCAGTTAACAGCTGTTAACCCTGAGGCAATTGCTTATGTCTATGCACCGGGTACTGAGTTGGATGAACCTGTTGTACAAACCACTGACAATGAAACTTATTTGAATAAGACGTTTGATGGTGGAAATGAACCATACATGGGGACAGTCTTCATGGATATGGACAACAAGAAAGACTTCAGTGATCGTTTGACTTGGTTGTTTGGTCATGCTCGTGGTAGTAAGGTCGGCGATCATCGCATGTTTAATGATGTCAACTACTATGACAAACAAGAGTATTTGGACCAACATCCGTATGTTGTGATTGAGACACCAGAGCGGAAATATTATTATGAAGTAATGGGATTGGTCATTGTCCCAGAGGACACCGCTTTCTACCGTACAAGCTTTACTGATGACAATGATTTTACGACACAATTGAAGAATATCTATGAGTCAGCTCGTACGAAGAATCCTAATATCAAGATCAAAGCATCTGATAAATACTTAGTATTGTCAACTTGTCGTGAAGAGGATGAAACCATTCGTTCTAACCTCTACCTTCGTCAAATTCCTGATTCAGAAATGAAGGATTTTGTGGCAAAACATGCAGATCAATTGAAATACGTGGCAACACGTGGTCAACAATAATGACTTGAAAGACTTAGCATTGCTAAGTCTTTTTTGCATGGAAGGATTGTTGAAATGTCCATTGGTGGTAAGCAAAAGGTGGGGATCTGGCTTGTTCTTTTGCGATGGGGTCCTATTTATAGTATAATGAATATAAGTGTTTTGGAGGTGTTCTATGGATTTAACGACACGTTTTAATAAAAATCTGAATCGGATTGAAGTATCTTTGATTCGTCAGTTCGATCAATCAATTTCTTCCATTCCTGGTGTCTTGCGTTTGACTTTGGGGGAACCAGATTTTACAACTCCTGAACATGTAAAAGAAGCAGGAAAGGCTGCCATTGATGCGAACTTTAGCCATTACACTGGGATGAGTGGTTTGTTGGCTTTGCGTGAGGCTGCGAGTCAGTTTGTGGCGGATAAATATGGTATTCACTACCGTCCTGAAGATGAGATATTGGTGACGATCGGTGCAACAGAAGCCCTATCTGCAACCTTGACAGCAATCTTGGAACCTGGAGATGTAGTCCTTCTTCCGGCGCCAGCTTATCCTGGTTATGAACCCATTGTGAATTTGGTTGGGGCGGAGATTGTCGAAATTGATACGACAGCAGATCGTTTTGTCTTGACTCCTGGAAAGTTGGAAAAGGCCATTTTAGAGCAGGGTGAAAAATTGAAGGCTGTTGTTCTCAATTATCCAGCTAACCCAACGGGTGTCACTTATTCGCGCGAACAGATGGCAGAATTAGCTGCTGTCTTAAAAAAATATGAAGTCTTTGTGATTTGTGATGAAGTCTATTCAGAGTTGACTTATACTGGAGAAGCGCATGTCTCTATGGCCTCCTTTATTCCTGAGCAGACCATTGTTATCAATGGCTTGTCCAAATCTCATGCCATGACAGGCTGGCGACTTGGCTTTATCTTTGCCCCGGCTGCGTTGACGGCCCAACTCATCAAGAGCCATCAGTATTTGGTAACGGCTGCTGGAACCATGAACCAGTATGCTGCGATCGAAGCTTTGACGGAAGGTCGAGATGATGCGGAACCGATGAAGAAGGAATATGTGAAGCGTCGGGATTATATTATCGAACAGATGTCCGCGCTTGGGTTTGAGATGATTAAGCCAGATGGTGCCTTTTATATTTTTGCTAAAATCCCAGCTGGTTATAATCAAGACTCCTTTGCTTTCTTGCAGAATTTTGCGCGTGAAAAAGCAGTTGCTTTTATTCCTGGTGCTGCTTTTGGTCAATATGGTGAAGGCTATGTGCGTTTGTCGTATGCAGCCAGCATGGAGGTTATCAAGGAAGCAATGAAACGCTTGAAGGAGTATATGGAAGAACATGCTGGAGTCAATTGAGACCCGGGGAATTGTCCTGTATAATCGGGAGTTTCGTGAAGATGACAAGCTGGTCAAAATTTTCACGGAGAAGTCAGGGAAGCGGATGTTTTTTGTGAAACATGCGGGAAAATCACGGTTGAATCCCATGTTGCAACCTTTGGTAACGGCAGATATGTTGTTGAAAATCAATGATGATGGGTTGAGTTATATTGATGATTTTCAAGATGTGCAGGTTTATAAAAAAATCAATGCAGATCTTTTTGCCCTTTCTTATGCGACCTATGTTCTGGCGCTTGCAGATGCAAGTATTCAGGATAATCAGGTGGATCCAGCCCTGTTTGCTTTTTTGGAAAAGACCTTGTCTTTGATGGAAGAGGGACTGGATTATGAGGTTTTGACCAATATTTTTGAGATTCAGATTCTATCACGATTTGGAGTTATCTTGAATCTGCATGAATGCTGTTTCTGTCATCGGGTTGGACTTCCTTTTGATTACTCTTTTCGCTATAGTGGGGTCCTTTGTCCGGATCATTATGATCAGGATGAGAGACGCGCTCACTGGCATCCGAATGTTCTCTATTTATTGGATCAGTTTCAAGCAGTACGATTCAATGAGTTAGAGACGATTTCTCTACAAGCAGAGATGAAAGCAGCTCTGCGTCAGGCAATTGATCAGTTGTATGAGGAGTATGTAGGGATCCATTTAAAAGCTAAAAAGTTTATCGATTCCTTGAGTGATTGGGGAGCGATTATGAAAGATTCATCTGGAGGTGAAACATGAAAAAAATTGCAGTAGATGCAATGGGGGGCGATAATGCACCTCAAGCCTTGGTAGAAGGTGTGAATCAAGCCATTCGTGATTTTGATGATATTGAGATTGTCTTGTATGGCGATGAGGCAAAAATCAAAGACTATTTAACCGCAACAGAACGTGTATCGATTGTGCATACGGAAGAAAAAATCGATTCAGATGATGAGCCAACGCGGGCCATTCGTCGGAAGAAACAGGCTTCGATGGTCTTAGCTGCCAAGGATGTGAAGGATGGTGAGGTCGATGCCATGCTATCTGCGGGGAATACAGGTGCCTTGTTGGCAGCAGGTTTCTTTATTGTTGGCCGCATCAAGGGCGTGGAACGTCCAGGTTTGATGTCGACACTTCCGACGGTTGATGGTCGTGGGTATGACATGTTAGATTTGGGTGCTAATGCGGAAAATACACCGGAGCACTTGCATCAGTATGCTGTGATGGGGTCCTATTATGCTGAAAATGTTCGTGGGATTCAAAAACCGCGCGTGGGTCTATTGAACAATGGGACAGAAGCTAGTAAGGGAGATCCTTTGCGCAAGGAAACCTACCAATTGTTATCTGAGGATGAGTCGATTCATTTTGTTGGAAACGTGGAAGCGCGTGACTTGATGGATGGCGTTGCTGATGTCGTTGTGGCGGATGGTTTCACGGGAAACGCTGTCTTGAAAACGATGGAAGGAACGGCTTTTGGGATCTTGAAGCAATTGAAACAAGCAATTGCCACAGGAAACTGGAAGGCGAAATTAGGAGCTTTTCTGCTCAAGGACCGTTTGAAATCATTGAAGCAAACCTTGGATTTCTCAGATGTTGGAGGAGCGGTCTTGTTTGGTCTTCAAGCACCTGTTGTTAAAACGCATGGTTCGAGTGATGCCAAAGCTGTCTATAGCACGATTCGTCAGATTCGGACCATGTTAGAGACAGATGTTGTTGGAAAATCAGTGAAGGAATTATCGAAGGAAGGGTAATGTATGAGTAAACAAAACGAAATTTTAGTTACAATTGAGGAATTTCTCAAAGATCGCAAGGGTCCAGACTTTCAAGTATCTTTGGAATCTGACTTACGTAAGGATTTACAGGCGGATTCTGTTGAATTGATGGAATTTATTATCAATCTTGAGGATGAATACCAAATTGAGATTCCGGACAAGGCTATTGATGAATTTAACACAGTAGGGGATGTTGTCGACTATATCGAAAAACGAACTGCTGGTCACTAATGAAAAAGGGATCGTTCAGAGATTATTCTGGATGATCTTTTTTTCTGTCCTTTTTATTCGGATTCTGCTTATATTGTACGGAATTTTATTGAAAATACACTTTGTATGTGATAGAATGAAGGTGATAAAATACGAAAGGCGAACAAAGTCATGACCAATCAACTGATTTATACTGGAAAAGCTAAGGATATCTATACTACTGAGGACGAAAATGTGATTAAGTCGGTCTATAAGGACCAGGCAACCATGCTTAATGGGGCTCGTAAGGAGACTATTAAGGGAAAAGGTGTGCTAAATAATCAGATTTCGTCTCTTATTTTTGAAAAATTGAATGCTGCGGGTGTAGCTACTCACTTTATCGAACGTATTTCTGACACAGAACAACTCAACAAGAAAGTAAAAATTATTCCTTTGGAGGTGGTTCTTCGTAATGTGACTGCGGGTTCTTTCTCTAAACGTTTTGGCGTGGAAGAAGGTTTGGACTTGAAAACTCCAATCGTTGAATTTTACTACAAGAACGATGATTTGGATGACCCATTCATCAATGATGAGCATGTGAAGTTCTTGGATATTGCCAATGATGAGCAAATTGCCTATATCAAGGAAGAAACACGTCGCATCAATGAATTGTTGAAGGATTGGTTTGCACAAATTGGTCTTCGCTTGATTGATTTCAAATTGGAATTTGGTTTTGATAAGGATGGCAAGATCATCTTGGCAGATGAATTCTCTCCAGATAATTGCCGCCTTTGGGATGCTGAAGGGCACCATATGGACAAGGATGTTTTCCGTAGAGATTTGGGTAGCCTAACGGATGTATATAAGGTTGTGTTAGAGAAGTTGCAAGACTTGAAATAATTTGGTTGAAACGGAAAACCTTCGTCTTCAAGAGCATTTTTGAATAGAAGTAAAGGAAATAAAATGGATAAACGTATTTTCGTTGAGAAAAAAGCTGATTTTCGTGTGAAATCGGACTCTTTAGTAAAAGAATTGCAGCATAATCTTCAGTTGAAAACCTTGAAGGATCTTCGGATTGTTCAGGTTTACGATGTTTTTGGTTTGGCAGAGGACTTGTTTGCGCGTGCGGAAAAACACATCTTCTCTGAGCAAGTGACCGATACTGTTTTGGATGAAGCTACGGTTCAGACTGATCTTGAGAAATATGCTTTCTTTGCGATCGAAAGCTTACCTGGTCAATTTGACCAACGTGCGACATCTTCACAAGAAGCTTTGCTGTTGTTGGGTAGTTCAAATGACGTAACAGTGAATACAGCGCAATTGTACTTGGTTAACAAGGATATCGATGCGAATGAGTTGGAAGCTGTTAAAAACTACCTTTTGAACCCAGTGGATTCTCGTTTCAAAGATATCACTGTTGGCATTGCGAAACAGGATTTCTCTGAGTCTGACAAGACCATTCCAAGCTTGGATTTCTTTGAAAGGTATACGGCAGAAGATTTTGCACAGTATAAGGCTGAGCAAGGATTGGCAATGGAAGTGGATGACCTTCTCTTCATTCAAGATTACTTCAAATCCATTGGACGTGTACCAACTGAGACTGAGCTTAAGGTTTTGGATACTTATTGGTCTGACCACTGCCGTCACACAACTTTCGAAACTGAGTTGAAAAACATCGACTTCTCAGCTTCTAAATTTGAAAAACAATTGCAAGCGACTTATGACAAGTATATTGCCATGCGTGATGAGTTGGGACGTACCGAAAAACCTCAAACCTTGATGGATATGGCGACTATTTTTGGCCGTTATGAGCGTGCTAATGGTCGTTTGGATGACATGGAAGTGTCTGATGAAATCAATGCCTGCTCAGTTGAAATTGAAGTGGATGTCAATGGTGTCAAAGAACCATGGCTTCTTATGTTCAAGAATGAAACACACAACCACCCAACGGAGATTGAACCATTTGGTGGAGCGGCTACTTGTATCGGTGGTGCCATTCGTGACCCATTGTCAGGTCGTTCATACGTTTACCAAGCCATGCGTATCTCAGGTGCTGGTGATATCACGGCTCCAATTTCAGAAACTCGCGCTGGTAAATTGCCACAACAAGTGATTTCTAAAACAGCGGCTCATGGTTATTCTTCATATGGTAACCAAATTGGTCTTGCAACAACTTATGTTCGTGAATACTTCCACCCAGGTTTCGTTGCTAAGCGTATGGAGCTAGGTGCAGTTGTCGGTGCGGCTCCTAAGGAAAATGTTGTCCGTGAAAAACCTGAAGCAGGTGATGTGATTATCTTGCTTGGTGGTAAGACTGGACGTGACGGTGTCGGTGGTGCGACAGGTTCTTCTAAAGTTCAAACGGTTGAATCTGTTGAAACAGCTGGTGCTGAGGTTCAAAAAGGGAATGCCATCGAAGAACGTAAGATTCAACGTCTTTTCCGTAATGGGGAAGTGACCCGTCTGATCAAGAAATCAAATGACTTTGGTGCCGGTGGTGTCTGTGTGGCGATCGGTGAATTGGCAGATGGTCTTGAAATTGATCTAGACAAAGTGCCATTGAAATACCAAGGTTTGAACGGTACAGAAATTGCTATCTCAGAATCTCAAGAACGGATGGCTGTAGTGGTTCGTCCAGAAGATGTAGATGCTTTCGTTGCTGAATGTAACAAAGAAAATATTGATGCTGTTGTCGTTGCAACAGTAACTGAAAAACCAAATCTTGTCATGCACTGGAATGGTGAAACCATCGTTGATTTGGAACGTCGTTTCCTTGATACAAACGGTGTACGTGTGGTTGTAGATGCTAAGGTGGTTGACAAGGATGTCAAGCTTCCAGAAGAACGTCAAACATCTGCTGAAACCCTTGAAGCGGATACTCTTGAAGTCTTGGCTGACCTGAACCATGCCAGTCAAAAAGGGTTACAAACCATCTTTGATAGCTCGGTTGGTCGTTCAACAGTCAATCACCCACTTGGTGGTCGCTACCAAATCACACCAACGGAAGCTTCTGTACAGAAATTGCCAGTCCAACATGGCGTGACAACAACTGCATCTGTTATGGCGCAAGGATTCAACCCTTATGTAGCAGAATGGTCTCCATATCATGGCGCTGCTTATGCGGTCATCGAAGCCACAGCTCGTTTGGTTGCTGCTGGTGCAAACTGGTCTAAGGCTCGTTTCTCTTATCAGGAATACTTCGAGCGTATGGATAAACGAGCAGAGCGTTTTGGTCAACCAGTCTCAGCTCTCCTTGGATCAATCGAAGCTCAGATTCAACTTGGTTTGCCATCTATCGGTGGTAAAGACTCGATGTCTGGTACCTTTGAAGAATTGACAGTACCACCAACCTTGGTTGCTTTTGGGGTCACAACTGCAGATAGCCGTAAGATTCTTTCTCCAGAATTCAAAGCTGCTGGTGAAAATATTTACTACATTCCTGGTCAAGCTTTGGCACAAGAAATTGACTTCGATCTTATCAAGTCTAACTTTGCTCAATTTGAAGCCATCCAAGCTGATCATAAAGTCACATCTGCATCAGCTGTCAAATATGGTGGTGTCGTTGAAGCGCTTGCTCTTGCAACATTTGGGAACCATATCGGAGCAAACGTCGAATTAGCTGACCTTGACACTAGCTTGACAGCCCAATTGGGTGGATTCGTCTTCACATCGCCTGAAGAAATTGCAGGTGTTGCCAAGATCGGACAAACAGTGACTGACTTTACACTCACTGTCAACGGTGTAACGCTTGATGGACACAAACTTGACAGTGCCTTCCAAGGTAAATTGGAAGAGGTTTACCCAACGGAATTTGCACAGGCAACTGAGCTGGAAGAAGTACCTGCAGTGGCATCAGATGCTGTGATTAAAGCTAAAGAAACAGTTGATACACCAGTGGTTTACATCCCAGTATTCCCAGGTACTAACTCTGAGTACGATTCAGCTAAGGCCTTTGAAAAAGAAGGTGCAAAAGTTAACTTGGTACCATTTGTCACACTGAATGAAGAGGCGATTGTCAAGTCTGTTGACACTATGGTTGACAACATCGAAAAAGCCAACATTATCTTCTTTGCAGGTGGCTTCTCAGCAGCGGATGAACCAGATGGATCAGCTAAATTTATCGTGAACATCTTGCTCAATGAAAAAGTACGTGCAGCCATCGATCACTTCATTGAACGCGGTGGTTTGATCATCGGTATCTGTAACGGATTCCAAGCCCTTGTTAAATCAGGTCTTCTTCCATACGGTAACTTTGAAGATGCAAGTAGCACCAGTCCAACCCTCTTCTACAATGATGCCAACCAACACGTGGCTAAGATGGTTGAAACACGGATTGCCAACACCAACTCACCATGGCTTGCTGGAGTAGAAGTTGGGGACATCCATGCCATTCCAGTATCACACGGTGAAGGTAAATTTGTCGTGACAGCTGAGGAATTCGCAGAGCTTCGTGACAATGGTCAAATCTTTAGCCAATACGTTGACTTCGAAGGCAAACCAAGCATGGATTCAAAATACAATCCTAATGGATCTGTCAATGCGATTGAAGGTATCACAAGCAAGAACGGTCAAATTATTGGGAAGATGGGACACTCAGAACGTTTTGAAGACGGTCTCTTCCAAAATATTCCAGGAAATAAAGACCAGCATCTTTTTGCATCAGCGGTTCAATATTTTACTGGAAAATAAAAGGTATACAACATGACATACGAAGTAAAATCTCTTAATGAAGAGTGTGGAGTCTTTGGGATTTGGGGACATCCAGATGCTGCGAAACTCACTTATTTTGGGCTTCACAGTCTCCAACACCGGGGACAAGAAGGAGCAGGAATCCTGGCCAATGACCAAGGAACCCTGAGACGCCATCGAGATACAGGCCTTCTTTCAGAAGTCTTTCGGAATCCTTTAAATCTGGAAAAATTAACAGGCTATTCTGCTATTGGGCATGTTCGCTATGCGACAGCGGGGGAAGCGTCTGTGGATAACATCCAACCCTTCCTCTTCCGCTTTCAAGATACGCAGTTTGGTCTGGCCCATAATGGGAATTTGACCAATGCCCAATCTCTCAAATCTGAATTAGAAAAAAATGGAGCCATCTTTAGCTCAACCTCTGACTCAGAAATACTGGCCCACTTGATTCGACGGAGTCATAACCCGTCCTTTATGGGGAAAATCAAGGAAGCGCTCAATACGGTCAAAGGCGGTTTTGCTTATCTGATGCTGTTTGAAGATAAGCTGATTGCGGCGCTGGACCCAAACGGCTTCCGTCCTCTTTCTATCGGGAAAATGGCTAATGGAGCCTTGGTTGTTTCTTCTGAAACCTGTGCTTTTGAGGTTATCGGGGCAGAATGGATCCGAGATGTACATCCGGGTGAGCTTGTTATCTTCGATGAAAACGGCATTACCTATGATCGCTATACGGATGATACCCAACTGGCGATTTGTTCCATGGAGTATATCTATTTTGCTCGTCCTGACTCCAATATCCAAGGGGTCAACGTCCATACGGCTCGCAAGCGGATGGGAGCTCAGTTGGCACGAGAATTTAAGAACCAGGCAGATATTGTGGTGGGGGTTCCTAACTCCTCTCTCAGTGCTGCCATGGGCTTTGCGGAAGAATCTGGCCTGCCAAATGAAATGGGCTTGATCAAGAATCAGTATGTCCAACGGACCTTTATCCAACCGACTCAGGAATTGCGGGAACAAGGAGTGCGAATGAAGCTCTCTGCCGTATCTGGGGTCGTGAAAGGCAAACGGGTTGTCATGATTGATGATTCTATCGTGCGTGGAACGACGTCTCGTCGGATTGTGAAATTGTTGAAAGAAGCAGGGGCTACAGAAGTCCATGTGGCAATTGCTAGCCCAGCTCTGGCTTATCCATGTTTCTATGGAATTGATATTCAGAGTCGCGAAGAGCTAATCGCAGCCAACCATACAGTAGAGGAAACCTGTGAGATTATTGGTGCGGATAGCTTGACCTACTTGTCTATTGATGGCTTGATTGATTCTATTGGCATTGATACCGATGCACCAAACGGTGGTCTTTGTGTAGCCTACTTTGATGGGAAATACCCAACACCTTTGTATGACTACGAAGAACGCTATGTAGAAAGTTTGAAAGAACACACTTCTTTCTATTAAGAACAGTGCAAAAGAAAAGGAATGAATAAAATGACGAATAAAAATGCTTATGCGCAGTCTGGTGTGGATGTTGAAGCGGGTTATGAAGTTGTTGAACGGATCAAAAAACACGTAGCACGTACAGAGCGTGCAGGTGTTATGGGAGCTCTTGGTGGTTTCGGTGGCATGTTTGACCTTTCAAAAACAGGTGTCAAAGAGCCTGTTTTGATCTCAGGGACGGACGGTGTTGGTACCAAACTCATGCTGGCTATCAAGTACGACAAGCACGATACCATTGGTCAAGACTGTGTAGCTATGTGTGTTAATGATATCATTGCTGCAGGTGCAGAACCCCTCTACTTCCTAGACTATGTGGCGACTGGGAAGAATGAGCCAGCTAAATTGGAACAAGTGGTTGCTGGTGTAGCCGAAGGTTGTGTGCAAGCTGGTGCAGCCCTCATCGGTGGTGAAACGGCTGAAATGCCTGGTATGTACGGTGAAGACGACTATGACTTGGCTGGTTTTGCGGTCGGTGTGGCCGAAAAATCTCAAATCATCGACGGTTCAAAAGTAGCAGAGGGAGACGTCCTTCTCGGACTTGCTTCAAGCGGTATCCACTCAAATGGCTACTCCCTTGTCCGTCGTGTCTTTGCTGATTACACAGGGGAAGAAGTATTGCCTGAGTTGGAAGGTAAGAAACTGAAAGACGTTCTTTTGGAGCCCACTCGCATCTATGTCAAGGCTGTCTTGCCACTCATCAAAGAAGAATTGGTCAATGGGATTGCCCACATCACAGGCGGTGGCTTCATCGAAAATGTCCCACGGATGTTCTCAGATGATTTGGCAGCTGAAATTGATGAAAGCAAGGTTCCAGTCCTTCCAATTTTCAAAGCCCTTGAAAAATATGGCCAAATCAAACATGAAGAAATGTTTGAAATCTTCAATATGGGTGTGGGTCTCATGCTTGCGGTGAAACCAGAAAATGTGGAACGTGTCAAAGAACTTCTTGATGAACCTGTTTATGAAATCGGTCGAATTGTGAAGAAAGATGGCGCAAGTGTGGTGATAAAGTAATGGTGATATCACCATTTTATACGGAGAAATTGTAGAAAGGAGTGTTTAGTTAGCAAGCCTAACTGAACACGGGACTCATTTTCTAGGAAAAAAGAGAAATCATTTTGTGTGCAAGCACCCAGCAATGATTTCCTATTTTTCTACGAAGCTGTTCGGCTAGCCGAAACGTCCCTTTGTATCGAATATGAAAATCGCTGTATTTGCCTCTGGCAACGGCTCAAACTTCCAGGTGATTGCGGACCAATTTCCAGTAGAGTTTGTCTTTGCAGATCACCGGGATGCCTATGTACTTGAGCGTGCAGAAAATCTTGGAGTTCCTTCCTATGCCTTCGAACTCAAGGAGTTTGAGAGCAAGGCAGACTACGAAGCAGCCATTGTCGAGCTCTTGGATGAGCACGAGATTGACCTAGTCTGTTTGGCGGGTTATATGAAAATCGTCGGTCCAACCTTGCTAGCGGCTTATGAAGGCCGTATCATCAATATTCACCCAGCTTATCTTCCAGAATTTCCAGGCGCTCATGGTATTGAGGATGCTTGGAATGCAGGTGTTGACCAGTCTGGTGTGACCATTCACTGGGTGGATTCGGGTGTGGATACCGGTAAGGTCATCAAACAAGTCCGTGTGCCACGGCTAGCAGATGATACCCTTGACATTTTTGAAACCCGCATCCACGAAACGGAGTACAAGTTGTATCCAGAAGTCTTGGAACGTTTGGGCGTGGAGAGGAAAGAATGAATATTGACCAATACTATATGGATTTAAAAAATAAGTTATCTAACAGACCAATCCTACTGGATAATACTAATGATTTTCTTTTTGTTTTAGTAAATACAGTGAAAGCTATGATAGAAAATACTGATAAAAGTCAGCTTTCAGAGTTAGATAAAATTTTAGATGGTGTCACAAGTCAAGAATTAAAACTTGCCTATGATTTCTGTCAAGGGAGATTCGGTCAAGCAGGTTTTTCTTATCGTAGGCACCCGAATTATTTTTATTTATCCAGTTTAATTGCGACTTTTCCAGAATTTGAGTTGTCTAAATCAGACAGAGATTACCTCAAAGGAATCATAAACTTTGATAACTACCTTTTATATGAGTTAGGTTAATCTTTAATCACCTCAAACCCTATTCATTCAAAAGGAGAAAAAATGATTGAGCTGAAATTAGTAGATGAAAGCAGTTTTCAGGCAGTGCTGGATTTGAAAATATCTGAAGCTGATGAACGAGCACGTTTCGTAGCTCCAAATGTGCGTTCTTTAGCTGATGCATGGCTCTACCGAGAGAATGGTGATGTGTTTCCCATGGCAATCTATTGGGATGAGCAAGTGGTTGGCTTTCTCCTGCTGGAAATAGACAAGGATGAAGCGGAATACTTTATCTGGCGGATAATGATTGGCCAGCAGTACCAAGGAAAAGGTTATGGACGAAAAGCTTTGGAAGTTCTGGTCAAAGAGGCTCAGATGGATAGAGCTTGCAATCATATTATCGCAGATTATGTAGTTGGAAATGAAAAAATGAAGTACCTGCTGACTAGTTTGGGTTTTCAGGAAACAGGATTTATAGAAGAAAATAACGAAGTCGCTATGCGCTTGGATCTAAAGAAAGAGGAATAGAATGACTAAACGCGCACTAATTAGTGTTTCAGACAAAGCGGGCATTGTTGAATTTGCCCAAGAACTCAAGAAACTCGGTTGGGACATCATCTCAACAGGTGGGACCAAAATTGCCCTTGATAATGCCGGTGTTGATACCATTGCCATTGACGATGTGACTGGTTTTCCAGAAATGATGGACGGCCGTGTGAAGACTCTCCATCCAAATATCCACGGTGGTCTTCTCGCTCGTCGTGACCTCGATAGTCACCTTGATGCTGCTAAGGATAATCAGATCGAACTGATAGACCTTGTTGTGGTCAATCTTTACCCATTCAAGGAAACCATCCTAAAACCAGACGTGACTTACGCTGACGCGGTGGAAAACATCGATATCGGTGGGCCATCTATGCTTCGTTCAGCAGCAAAAAACCACGCTAGCGTAACAGTTGTGGTAGACCCTGCTGACTATGCTGTTGTGCTTGACGAATTGGTAGCAAACGGTGAAACAACTTACGAAACTCGCCAAGGTTTGGCAGCCAAGGTTTTCCGTCACACAGCGGCCTACGATGCCTTGATTGCAGAATACTTCACAGCTCAAGTGGGTGAAGAAAAACCTGAAAAACTCACCTTGACTTATGATCTTAAGCAAGCAATGCGTTACGGGGAAAACCCTCAACAAGACGCTGATTTCTACCAAAAAGCCTTGCCTACGGATTATTCGATTGCATCTGCTAAACAGCTCAACGGCAAAGAATTGTCCTTCAACAATATCCGTGATGCGGATGCTGCGATTCGTATCATTCGCGATTTCAAAGACCGTCCAACCGTTGTGGCGTTGAAACACATGAACCCATGTGGGATTGGTCAAGCTGACGATATCGAGACTGCTTGGGACTACGCTTATGAGTCTGATCCAGTGTCTATCTTTGGTGGAATCGTCGTTCTTAACCGTGAGGTAGATGCTGCGACAGCTGAGAAGATGCATGGTGTTTTCCTTGAAATCATCATCGCGCCAAGCTACACAGACGAAGCACTTGAAATTTTGACTAATAAAAAGAAAAACTTGCGAATCCTTGTCTTGCCATTTGACGCTCAAGATGCTAGCGAAGTGGAATCAGAATACACAGGTGTTGTCGGTGGACTTCTCGTGCAAAACCAAGACGTGGTCAAAGAAAGCCCAACTGACTGGCAAGTGGTGACCAAACGCCAGCCAACGGAGACAGAAGCGACTGCCCTTGAGTTTGCATGGAAAGCCATTAAGTATGTCAAATCAAACGGAATCATCGTGACTAATGACCACATGACACTTGGCGTTGGCCCAGGTCAAACCAACCGCGTGGCTTCCGTCCGTATTGCCATTGACCAAGCGAAAGACCGTCTTGACGGCGCTGTTCTTGCTTCCGATGCCTTCTTCCCATTTGCAGATAACGTGGAAGAAATCGCCAAAGCAGGAATCAAAGCGATCATCCAGCCAGGAGGCTCGGTCCGTGACCAAGAATCTATTGAAGCAGCTGATAAATACGGTTTAACCATGATCTTTACAGGAGTGAGACATTTTAGACATTAATCAAAAAAGGCACGCATCAATGGATGGTGCCTTTTTTGTTGGTTAAGAAGACCTTAATCTGGGTAGATGTAGGTGACGGTTCCCCAGATAGGGTTGGTCGGATCGAACCAACCGCGGAAGTTGTCGATATAGCGATGGCCGTTGTAGTTAGCCTCTTGGATCTGAATTTTTTGGTCATGTTCGACGTCCGTAACCAAGGCGACATGGCCATATCCTCCATTGTCCCAACAGGCGATAGCGCCGACCTCTGGAGTGTCTCCTGTCCGGAATCCAGCAGCGCGTGCACTAGTTGCCCACATGCCACCGTCTCCCCACCAGTTGTGGGCCCAAGGGGCTAATTCTTTGGCTCCCCAGGTGCACTCACCAATGGGATAGGTGTTTCCCGGATGTGTTGCGAGTGGAGTGAGCTTTAGCTTTGCCTTTTCTACTTGAAATGTAGTGGGGAATAGCCCTTTTAATTGTCCCTGGCTTTTCTGGTATACGTGGAGATGAAATAGACCACTTCCCTTGTGTTTTTGAGCCTGAAAGCGAAGTTGGAAATGTCCAGGTGCAATCTTCTTTGCGGGGTACCAGACCAGATCATCCTGCCCATTTTCTTCAGACCAGATGGGGAAGACAATTTCGTCAACGTCTTCGAATAACTTCAGGTCTACCTCAAATTCTTGTGAGGAGATGGGTGTGATCGTGATTTTGGGCTGGGAAGAAGCCAGGTCTTTTTGCTGGACGCTGGTCGTGAGAGGGTAAAGACCGGTTAACTGTTCATTTGCCTCCACCCCATAGACATGGACATGATAAAGTCCGGCTTGATCAGAATGGTTGGTCAATGGCACTTGTAGGTCAAATCCCTTGTCACTGCGTTGCACAGGATACCAAATCAGGTCATCTTGACCATTTTGGTCAGACCAGACGGGAACTTGGATCTTTTGATATTTATCCGGGACGTTTCCAAGATGAATCATCAGCTGCCCTTTTTCGGCATAGATAGCATTGGTCGCTTGATCTGCATGAGCAATAGAGGCTTGCATCCCCCATGTCGCACAAGTCAGTACGACAAATTTTTTGATTGTTTGCATAATACTCCTTTTCGTCAATTAGTAGGTCTCACCTATACTATTCGGAAAAAAATGAGAAATAGGGGAAAATAGCAAAAAATGTTTGGATTCTACTGAAAATAGGAGACTTTTGCTGAAATCATTAGAATAAAACGAACGATTATGATATAATTTAATAAAATAATTCGCAAAAGAGGTTCGAGATGAAACTTTTGGTTGTTGGTTCTGGTGGTCGTGAACATGCGATTGCCAAGAAATTATTGGAGTCTAAGGACGTTGAGCAAGTTTTCGTGGCTCCTGGTAATGACGGGATGACATTGGACGGTCTTGATTTGATCAATATCGGAATTTCCGAACATTCTAAGCTGATTGACTTCGCAAAAGCGAACGATATTGCTTGGACCTTTATCGGTCCAGATGATGCTCTTGCAGCTGGTATCGTGGATGATTTCAATGCGGCTGGACTCAAAGCCTTTGGTCCGACAAAGACTGCAGCTGAGCTTGAGTGGTCTAAGGATTTTGCTAAGGAAATCATGGTCAAGTACGACGTTCCGACAGCAGCCTATGGGACCTTTTCAGATTTCGAGGAAGCCAAGGCCTACATCGAGGAAAAAGGCGCTCCAATCGTCGTCAAGGCAGACGGCTTGGCCCTAGGTAAAGGTGTCGTCGTTGCTGAAACGGTTGAGCAAGCCGTCGAAGCTGCTCACGAGATGCTTTTGGACAATAAATTCGGTGATTCAGGTGCGCGTGTGGTCATCGAGGAATTCCTTGACGGGGAAGAGTTCTCTCTCTTTGCCTTTGTCAATGGGGACAAGTTCTACATCATGCCAACGGCTCAGGACCACAAACGTGCTTATGATGGCGACAAGGGTCCTAACACTGGTGGGATGGGTGCCTATGCGCCAGTTCCTCACTTGCCACAGAGCGTGGTTGACACAGCGGTTGACACCATTGTCAAGCCCGTTCTTGAAGGCATGATCAAAGAAGGGCGTCCCTACCTTGGTGTCCTTTATGCGGGGCTAATCTTGACAGCTGATGGACCGAAAGTCATCGAGTTCAACTCTCGTTTTGGCGATCCTGAAACACAAATTATCTTGCCTCGTTTGACATCTGATTTTGCACAAAATATTACTGATATTTTGGATGGCAAAGAGCCGGCCATTACTTGGACGGACAAGGGTGTGACACTGGGCGTAGTTGTAGCATCAAACGGCTACCCACTCGCTTATGAGAAGGGTGTCAAGCTTCCAGCCAAGACAGAGGGCGACATAATTACTTACTATGCTGGTGCCAAATTCGCTGAAAATAGTCAAGACCTCCTTTCAAACGGAGGACGTGTCTACATGCTCGTCACAACAGCAGATACCGTCAAAGACGGCCAAAACATTATCTACAACGAACTCAACAAACAAAACACAGAAGGCCTCTTTTACCGAACCGATATCGGAAGCAAGGCAATAAAGTAAAAGTACAAGAATAACGTGACGAAGTCGCCAACCCGATAATGGTCGTTTGATTTGCGAGCGTTAGCGAGCTAGTATAGGATAATTCGTCGCAGTAGTGGAACTCCTAGTAGCTCTGCTACTAGGAGCGGAAAACTGGAGACTCAGGCTCCAGCTTTAGTAATGGAACGCCAGAGGCGGTCGCTTACGTCCGCACTACAATAGACGATTATTAAAAAAGGAGAAGAAATGAAACCAATAATTTCCATTATCATGGGCTCAAAATCTGACTGGGCAACCATGCAAAAAACAGCGGAAGTTCTAGACAACTTCGGCGTTGCTTACGAAAAGAAAGTTGTCTCTGCCCACCGCACACCTGATCTCATGTTCAGACATGCGGAGGAAGCCCGTAGCCGTGGGATTAAGGTCATCATCGCAGGTGCTGGAGGCGCAGCCCATTTACCAGGAATGGTAGCTGCCAAAACAACCCTTCCAGTCATTGGTGTACCAGTCAAATCACGCGCGCTTAGTGGCGTGGACTCGCTCTATTCTATCGTTCAGATGCCGGGCGGTGTGCCTGTTGCGACAATGGCTATCGGTGAAGCAGGCGCGACCAATGCGGCCCTCTTTGCCCTCCGTCTCCTGTCAGTAGAGGATCAGGCTATTGCGAAAGCTTTGGCTGATTTCGCAGAAGAACAAGGAAAAATCGCAGAGGAGTCTACAAATGAGCTCATCTAAAACAATCGGAATTATCGGTGGCGGTCAGCTGGGTCAGATGATGGCCATTTCTGCTATCTACATGGGGCACAAGGTTATCGCGCTGGATCCTGCGGCGGATTGCCCGGCCTCTCGCGTGGCGGAAATCATCGTGGCGCCTTATAACGATGTGGATGCCCTTCGTCAGTTGGCGGACCGCTGTGATATCCTGACCTATGAATTTGAAAATGTAGACGCTGACGGTTTGGATACTGTCATCAAGGATGGTCAACTCCCTCAAGGGACAGACCTACTTCGCATTTCTCAAAATCGGATTTTTGAAAAGGACTTCCTCTCAAACAAGGCACAAGTCACCGTGGCACCTTACAAGGTTGTGACCTCAAGCCAAGACTTAGCAGATATCGACCTGTCGAAAAACTATGTCCTCAAGACGGCGACCGGTGGCTACGATGGACATGGACAAAAGGTTATTCGTTCAGAAGCAGATTTGGAAGAAGCTTACGCTCTAGCTGACTCAGCAGACTCAGCAGACTGTGTTTTGGAAGAATTTGTCAACTTTGACCTTGAGATTTCTGTTATTGTGTCTGGTAATGGTAAGGATGTGACAGTTTTCCCAGTTCAGGAAAATATCCATCGCAACAACATTCTTTCTAAAACGATTGTGCCAGCCCGCATTTCAGAAAATCTAGCTGAAAAAGCTAAAACCATGGCAGTGCGAATTGCAGAACAACTCAACTTGTCTGGAACCCTTTGTGTGGAAATGTTTGCGACAGCTGATGACATCATTGTCAATGAGATTGCCCCACGACCACATAATTCAGGACACTACTCGATTGAAGCCTGCGACTTCTCCCAGTTTGATACTCATATTTTGGGTGTTCTCGGAGCACCACTTCCAGCAATCCACCTCCATGCACCGGCTGTCATGCTTAACGTCCTCGGCCAACATGTCGAGGCTGCTGAAACATATGTGACAGAAAATCCAAGCGCCCACCTCCACATGTATGGTAAAATAGAAGCGAAGCACAACCGCAAGATGGGACATGTGACTTTGTTTAGTGATGTGCCGGATGAGGTTGAGGAATTTGGGAAAGGGATTGATTTTTAGGTGAAAATAGCAATTTTAGGACTTGGAGTGATCGGGACCACTTATGCCTATGCTTTTCAAAAAGCGGGTCATCAAGTAGAACATGTATTGAGAGATAGTAAGAAAAACATTGCTCCGAAGGAGTTGTCGGTTGATTTGCTAGATGGCCGCTATCATTCCAAGGGTGAAAACAAGCATGACACCTATGAGGTTCATGTGGCAGAAGCTAATTCGGAATATGATTTTATTTTGCTCAGTGTGCGTCACGGCTTTGTCAAAGAAGCTGTAGAAACCTTGCGAAAAAATAATATCAAAGGTACCCTTGTTTTCTTCTGTAATTTCTGGGATACTCGAAAAGAGGTTCAAGAATGGGCAGGGGACTACGACTATATTCTGGCTTTTCCGACTGCTGGAGGTCATATGCAGGGGAATCATTTAGATGGTGTCTTGTTTGACCATTTAATGCTAGAAGGTGAGCAAAAAGCACAGATTTCTAACTATGGTGATCTGACGACTTTACTGACTTCTGCAGATTTGAAGTGGGAAGTTCCTCATGATATGGTTGAGTGGATTTGGATTCACATGGCGATTAATGCAGGTGTTACTTCGACAGCTGCTCGTTCGGGAAAATTGGAAAATCCAGAAGAGCTGGCTCTGAACTTGATGAATAGTTCTTCGGAATTGTCATTGGCCATCAAGGCCATTCGAGAGGCTTTGAAAGTCGTAGAAGCACGTGGCGTAAATTTGAAGCTTTATAAAGCGGAACTCTTACCTTACAAAATTCCCGCTTGGATTGCAGGAAAAGCCATGAAAATCATGTTTGCGAAAAATGAACTGACCCGCAAAATTATGACCTTGCACAATGATAAACAGGACATTTTCTACTGTTGTCAAAGTGTTTATCAGACTGGTCAGGAGTTAGGTGTGAAGATGCCTATTTTGGAAGCAAATATGAAGGGCATTTCGCTTTAGGAGGTTTTTATGATTCAACTCATTGTCAACGCATTTGTTGAAAAAGAAAAGACTGGAGCAGTCGTCGAAGTCTTGTATGCTAGTAGCGATCGCGAAAAGGTGAAAGCTAAGTATGAAGAGCTAGTTGCACAATTTCCTGAAAACTATTTAGCCATCTATGATCTGCCTCTGGATACGGATTTGAATACATTGGGTCATTATCCATCTGTGTGGATTGGGAAAGAGGAGTTTGAGGAGTAAACAGATTATGAGGCTTAAGCAAATAAAAATTAAAAATTTTCGCGGTTATAAAGATGAAACAATTGTTGATTTTGATAATTTGACAGCTTTTATAGGTAAGAACGATGCAGGGAAATCAACAATTTTGGAAGCATTAGAAATCTTTTTTAATAACAAATTAGTTGTTTGTGAGAGAGATGATTTATCTGTTGGAGCGAATTCGGATTCTATTTTTATAACATGTATTTTTGATGAATTACCAGATGAGATAGTAGTTGATGCTTCTTCTAAAACTAGCTTGGAAGATGAAAATCTTTTGAATTCGAATGGTGATTTGGAAATTAAAAAAACTTTCAAATGTTCATCTGCAAAACCAAAACCGGAGACGAAAATTATTTGCAATCATCCTATAGATGATAATTACAATGATTTGTTATTGTTAAAACAAGCTGATTTAAAAAAGCGTGCGGTTGATTTAGGTATTGATGAGGATAAATACGATAAAAGAAGTAATGTCTCTATTCGACAGGCGATTTTATCTTCTAAAAGAGATTTAATAATTAAAGAGGTTGAATTAGAAGTTACAAAAGAGGATGCAAAAAAAGTATATGGAGTAATTGAGACTTTTTTACCAATTTATGCGTTGTTTCAATCAGATCGAAGTAGTTCAGATTCAGATAAAGAAATTGCAGATCCTATGTCTGTTGCGGTATCTCAAGCATTACAAGAGTTGCAAACTGAGATTAATAAAATAAAAAGTGAAGTTCAACGGAAAGCAATTGAAACTGCAGGACGTACATTAGCTAAGTTGCAAGAGATGGATGAGGATCTGGCTGCTTCTCTAGTTCCAGAGTTTAAATCAGAGCCTAAGTTTGATTCGCTTTTTAAATTATCAATAAAATCGGATGATGATATATCTATCAATAAAAGAGGAAGTGGAGTTCGTCGTTTAATTCTCCTAAATTTCTTTCGGGCAGAGGCAGAAAGAAAATTATCAGAAGCAGAGAGGAATAAGAGCATAATTTATGCTTTTGAAGAACCAGAGACTTCTCAACACCCATCGCATCAAATATTACTCATAGAAGCTTTTCTAGAGTTAGCATCCAAGGAAAATACTCAAATAATTTTAACAACCCATACTCCAGCTCTAGGTGGACTATTACCCACTGCTAGTCTTCGATTAGTAGAAAAATCGGATAAGTCACAAGTTAGTAGTGGAGGTGATGAGGTTTTAAAAAAAATCACAGAAACTTTAGGTGTTTTACCGGATCCAATTTCAAAAGAAACAAAGGCATTAATTTTAATAGAAGGTAAAACAGATATAATTTTCTTTAATCATTTATGCAAGGTTTTAAAAGAAAGTGGAGAAATAGATAGGACTTTTCAGGAGGCAAATATCGCACTAGTACCTACTGGTGGTTGTGATAATTTAAAATCTTGGATTACAATGAGAACTGTAGATCAGTTTGGTCTTCCTTTTGGAATATTTTTAGATTCAGATAGAATTTCTCCCGCCAATCGAACAAAAAATACTTCTACCGTTGAAAAGAATAGAAAACATGGAAGAACTGCATTTTGTACTCGAAAACGTGAGGCTGAAAATTATCTTCATCCAGATATCTTTGATGGGCACGTAAATATAACTGATTATAACGATGTGAAAGAGGAGGTTAAGAATTTTAATCAAACTAATGAAAATAAGGTTTTACAAAATAACTGGCCAAAGATGACAGTAGACCAAATTCATGAACAAGAAAAATATATAGATGAAGACGGTATAGAACATTTTGAATTAACAGAAATTGTCAAAGAGTTTTTATCTTTAGTTGAGTAATAAGGGGAAAAGTTTATAAATTTATGGTTAATACAGGAAAATCATTAGAGGATTATGCACAGTATGTATATTCTCGCTTACTAGAATTGAATGATTATGAAAATACATTAGTATCAACAAAAGTAACCATTAAAGGTCAGAGTGGAGCAACTAATGAATTTGATGTTTACTATCAATTCACACATTTAAATATAGAGTGTAGAGTAGCTATAGAATGTAAAGATTGGAAAAATAAAGTGTCAATAAAGGAAATACGTGATTTTTCTACAAAGCTACAAGATGTTGGATTGGGTAATATAATTGGAATAATGATTTCAAAGGTTGGTTTTCAAGAAGGAACAAAAATTTTTGCAGAATCAAACGGTATTAAATTGATGACGGTTGACGAACTGCCGACAATAGTTGACATAGTGGCTAGAACAATTAAAAAAGGATTTTTGCCTGATGAGAAAGTACAGGGGGAACCCTTTTGGATGTTGATGGAACAACGTAATGGAGAAGTTACAGGATCGTTTTATCAATATCCAAATATACAAGATTCACATGTAACATTACCATTATTTTATTCAAAAAAGATGGCTCAATATTATTATGAAAATGTACCTGACAAAGAGAATTATTGTATACGTGGAGTTTCTAATTTCCAATTGAGAAGCCTTATTAGGTTAGCTGAACTACAATCTTTACAATTTATATTATTTCCTTTCCCGTATTCTTTGGATAGTGTAGATTTAAATGAATTCCCTGGAATTATCGTACCTTCTGACGTTATAAAGAATGATTACTTATGATCTTAAATTAAGGAGAAACAACAATGATCGAACGTTACTCTCGCCCTGAGATGGCGAACATTTGGACTGAAGAAAATAAATACCGTGCTTGGCTTGAGGTGGAAATCTTGGCTGACGAGGCATGGGCTGAGTTAGGGGAAATCCCTAAGGAAGATGTGGCCTTGATTCGTGAAAAAGCGGACTTTGACATCGACCGTATTTTGGAAATCGAGCAAGAGACTCGCCACGATGTGGTTGCCTTCACACGTGCGGTCTCTGAGACTCTTGGTGAGGAGCGCAAGTGGGTACACTACGGTTTGACTTCTACCGACGTGGTGGATACTGCCTATGGTTACCTTTATAAACAAGCCAACGACATCATCCGTCGTGACCTTGAAAACTTCAGCAACATCATCGCTGACAAGGCCAAGGAGCACAAGTTCACCATCATGATGGGTCGTACCCACGGTGTGCACGCTGAGCCGACAACATTTGGTCTTAAATTAGCAACATGGTACAGCGAAATGAAGCGCAATATCGAGCGTTTCGAGCATGCGGCTGCTGGTGTGGAAGCTGGTAAGATTTCTGGTGCGGTTGGGAACTTTGCCAACATCCCACCATTCGTAGAGCAATATGTCTGCGACAAGCTTGGTATCCGTGCTCAAGAAATCTCTACACAGGTGCTTCCTCGTGACCTTCACGCTGAGTACTTTGCAGTTCTTGCTAGTATCGCGACTTCTATCGAGCGTATGGCGACTGAAATTCGTGGTTTGCAAAAATCAGAACAACGCGAAGTGGAAGAGTTCTTTGCTAAAGGTCAAAAAGGGTCTTCAGCAATGCCTCACAAACGCAATCCTATCGGTTCTGAAAACATGACAGGTCTTGCGCGTGTTATCCGTGGTCACATGGTAACAGCTTATGAAAACGTAGCCCTTTGGCACGAACGTGATATCTCTCACTCGTCAGCTGAGCGTATCATCACGCCAGATACGACCATCTTGATTGACTATATGCTCAACCGTTTTGGCAACATCGTCAAGAACTTGACGGTCTTCCCAGAAAACATGATCCGCAACATGAACTCTACGTTTGGTCTTATCTTTAGCCAACGTGCCATGTTGACCTTGATTGAAAAAGGTATGACGCGTGAGCAAGCTTATGACCTTGTTCAACCGAAGACGGCCCAATCATGGGATAATCAAGTAGACTTCAAACCACTTCTTGAAGCAGATCCAGAGGTAACATCACGTTTGACTCAAGAAGAAATCGATGAAATCTTCAACCCAACTTACTACACCAAACGAGTGGATGAAATCTTCGAACGCATCGGTTTGGGTGACTAATCGCAACGAAAAAGGGAATTTGAAAAATAGACGAAAGAGGCTGGGCAAAAACTGTCCAGCCTTTGATGTTTGATAAGACTAACTGCAAGACGCAGTGGTTGATTGGTATCTTTGTTCGCTTATGAAGCTCCAAAGATGACCTAATCAACTGTGCGGGGGTGGGGAAGACGAACTCTTTTTAACTAGTCGGAGTTCTTTCCCACTCCCTTTTTAAACTTTTTATAGCTAAACTATCACTAATTATATATATTTTTAAAGAGGTCTTTAGAAATCGTTTTCAACATGCTATACTGGAGCTATAAAAAAGACCGAGATGTCTCAGTCTTTTTGGTTCTTAGTGATCGCGGTCACAGGAGATGAACTTGATCTTGTAGTAGTCACCGCGTTTATAGGTTTCCGTGTATTCAAGGATTTGGCCAGTCGCTTCTAGCTTGGTCGTCTTCACTTGTTTGACCGTTGGGAAATTTTCGTCGATCTTCAATACTTTAGCAACCTTGCTTGGTGTAGGAAAGACGATTTCGTTGACTTCTTCGAAGTGCTCATCATTCATATGAATGTGATAGTCTTCTTTGAAGCGATCATAGATAGAGCTGTAGTATTCCAAATTTGGATAGTTTGGATTGATGTATTGTTCAGGAATATAGGTTTGGTGGAAGATATAGGTATCATCCCCTGTCTGGCGAGTCCGTTCGATCTTATAGTAGAACTGCGTTGGGTTGAGGCCTAGTTTGTCTAGGATGCTCAAGGTATTTCCACGTTTAATAGAGAGAACTTTGACTTTGGCCTTTTGGATTGGGAAGGTTTCAACATCTGAAAATTCTACCAGTTTGTGTTTTCGAGCACGAGAAACAAAGGTTCCCTTTCCTTGCTGACGGACAATGTAGCCATCGGCGGCGAGGTCGTTCAAAGCACGGACAACGGTGATAGAGCTGACATCATAAATTTTGATGAGTTCAGCTTCCGTATAAAATTTATCTCCATTTTCAAATTTTCCTGAGATAATTTGCTGCTTCAAATCATCTTTGATGTGTTGGTACTTTGGAATTGCCATAGTGCTACCTCTCTTTAGATTTCTCTTATTTAACCCTATTTTAACATATTTTTTATAAAAGTGTTGACATTTTTCAAATAATTTATTATATTAATAAATGAAAAGGGTTACATATAAGAAAGGGGGGCGTTTATGGGAGTTTTTGAGATTCGCGATGCTTTCTATTTAAAAGGTCAACCCTTTAAGATTTTATCCGGAGCAATCCATTATTTCCGTATTGACCCAGCAGACTGGTATCATTCCTTGTATAATCTAAAAGCTTTGGGTTTTAACACGGTTGAGACCTATGTTCCTTGGAATGCGCATGAACCCCGCAAAGGGCAGTTTGACTTTAGTGGCCGATTGGATCTAGAGCGTTTCATTCAAACAGCCCAGTCCCTAGGACTTTACATGATTGTAAGGCCGTCGCCCTTTATCTGTGCAGAGTGGGAATTTGGTGGATTGCCAGCTTGGCTCTTAGAAGAAGACCTGCGAATCCGCTCATCAGACCCAGCCTTTATCGAAGCGGTGGATCGTTATTATGATCGCTTGCTTGGGTTGTTGACACCCTACCAAGTGGATCGGGGTGGTCCAATCCTTATGATGCAGGTGGAAAATGAGTACGGCTCTTATGGAGAAGATAAGGATTATCTTCGTGCCATTCGGGATTTGATGAAGGGAAAAGGCGTGACCTGTCCTCTCTTTACATCAGATGGTCCATGGCGAGCAACGCTAAGAGCAGGAACCTTGATCGAAGAAGACCTCTTCGTGACAGGAAACTTCGGTTCCAAAGCAGCCTATAACTTTGGTCAGATGAAAGAATTCTTTGACGAATACGGCAAGAAATGGCCCTTGATGTGTATGGAATTCTGGGATGGCTGGTTTACCCGCTGGAAGGAACCCGTGATTCAAAGGGACCCAGAGGAGTTGGCAGAAGCTGTCCATGAGGTCTTGGAGCTTGGTTCCATCAACCTCTATATGTTTCATGGCGGAACCAATTTCGGCTTCATGAATGGTTGCTCAGCTCGGGGAACGCTAGACTTGCCACAGGTGACGTCCTATGACTATGGGGCTTTGCTCAATGAGCAGGGCAATCCGACGGAGAAGTATTATGCTATTCAAAAAATGATGGCGACCTATTATCCGGAATACCCACAGCAAGAACCACTCATCAAAGAGTGTTTGCCAGAACAAACCTTGCAATTGGCAGCCAAGACTAGTCTTTTTGGGAATCTGGATAATTTGGCTCAAGTCGAGACCAGCCTTTATCCTGAAAAGATGGAAGAGTTGGGGCAAACCACAGGTTATCTACTATATGAGACAGACCTTGAGTTGGATGCGGAAGAAGAAAAATTGCGCATCATTGATGGTCGGGATCGGGTACAAATTTACCTGGATGATCAACATGTAGCAACACAATACCAAACAGAGATCGGTGAAGATCTTTTTATCAAAGGAAAAAAGAAAGCGGTTACGAATTTAAAAATCTTGCTTGAGAATATGGGCCGTGTCAACTATGGTCACAAGCTCTTAGCTGATAGCCAGCACAAGGGCATTCGCACAGGTGTCTGTGTGGATTTGCACTTCCACCTTCATTGGAAGCAGTACCCACTGGATTTACAAGATCTCAGTCAGCTCGATTTTTCAAAGGAATGGCAGGCAGGTGCTCCAGCCTTTTACCGATATGATTTTCAGCTGGACCACAACCTTGACACTTATCTGGATATGACAGGATTTGGGAAAGGGGTCGTCTTTGTCAACGGCCATAACCTTGGTCGCTTCTGGGAGGTCGGACCGACCACTTCACTTTATGTGCCTCATGGTTTCCTCAAAGAAGGAGCCAATAGCCTGATCGTCTTTGAGACAGAAGGGCGTTACCAAGAGACACTTCAACTTGTTCAACAACCTACATTCAAAGAAGTAAAGGGGGAAAACTTATGACTATTGTAGGATGCCGTATCGATGGACGTTTGATCCACGGGCAGGTAGCCAATCTTTGGACTACCAAACTAAATGTTTCACGTATCATGGTGATCGATGATGAAGTCGCTCAAAATGATATTGAAAAAAGTGGCTTGAAACTAGCGACACCACCTGGTGTTAAGCTCAGTATCTTGCCAGTCGCAAAGGCTGCGGAAAATATCTTGGCTGGAAAATATGATAGCCAACGACTCTTTATCGTAGCTCGCAAACCTGATCGTTTCCTTCGTTTGATCGAAGCAGGCGTTCAGCTTGAAACGCTGAATGTCGGCAATATGTCTCAATCTGATGAGACACGTGCGATTACCCGCTCGATCAATGTGGTGGACGCGGACGTGGAAGACTTCAACAAGATCCACGAAAAAGGTGTAAAGATTACGTCTCAGATGGTGCCAAACGACACTGCAGAAGACTTTATGAAGTTATTAAAGTAAAAGAAAATTTTTAGGAGGAAATTGTCATGATACAATGGTGGCAAATTTTACTACTTACTTTGTACTCAGCTTATCAAATCTGTGATGAGTTGACGATTGTTTCATCAGCAGGATCACCAGTCTTTGCTGGTTTCATTACAGGACTTGTCATGGGGGATTTAAAGACAGGTCTATTTATCGGAGCTTCTCTTCAATTGACAGTGCTCGGTGTAGGTACTTTCGGTGGAGCTTCTCGTATTGACGCAACATCTGGTGCCGTTCTTGCGACTGCCTTCTCAGTAGCAAAAGGGATTGATCCAGAGATTGCTATTGCTACAATCGCTGTGCCGGTAGCAACTTTGTTGACCTACTTTGATATTCTTGGTCGTATGACTACAACTTACTTCGCTCACCGTGTAGATGCTGCGATCGAACGTTACGACTATAAAGGAATTGAACGCAACTACCTTCTTGGTGCTGTTCCTTGGGCTCTTTCTCGTGCCCTTCCAGTCTTCTTCGCGCTTGCCTTTGGTGGTTCTTTCGTAGAAACTGTTGTTACAGGTCTTGCTAATGTACAATGGTTGGCAAACGGTCTGAAACTTGCAGGTCAAATGCTTCCAGGTCTTGGATTTGCGATCTTGCTTCGTTACCTTCCTGTTCGTCGTAACCTTCACTACTTAGCACTTGGCTTTGGCTTAACAGCAATGTTGACAGTGCTTTATAGCAATGTTCAAAGCCTTGGTGCTGCAGTGTCTAGCATTGTTGGTTCTGATGTGTTCGCTAAACTTCCAAAAGAACAAGCTATTACTTTTGTTAACAACTTCAAGAGTGTATCTATGATTGGTATTGCCATTATCGGTATCTTCCTTGCAGTACAACACTTCAAAAACAGTCAACGTACAGTCGTAGCTGCTCCAGCAAGCAATGTAGAAAGCGGGGAAATTGAAGATGACGAATTCTAATTACAAACTAACAAAAGAAGATTTTAAACAAATCAACAAACGTAGCCTCTTCACCTTCCAATTGGGTTGGAACTACGAACGGATGCAGGCTTCTGGTTACCTTTATATGCTTTTACCTCAGTTGCGTAAAATGTATGGTGATGGCACTCCAGAATTGAAAGAAATGATGAAATTGCATACGCAATTCTTCAATACTTCACCATTCTTCCACACCATTATCACTGGTTTTGACCTTGCTCTGGAAGAAAAAGATGGTGTCAAATCAAAAGATGCGGTGAACGGGATCAAGACAGGTCTCATGGGACCATTCGCTCCTCTTGGGGACTCAATCTTTGGATCATTGGTACCAGCTATTATGGGTTCAATCGCAGCAACTTTGGCTATTGCAGGAAACCCAGCCGGTATCTTCTTGTGGATCGCTGTGGCAGTTGCTTATGACATTTTCCGTTGGAAACAGTTGGAATTTGCCTATAAAGAAGGGGTTAACCTCATCAACAATATGCAAAGTACCTTGACAGCTTTGATCGACGCAGCTGCCGTTCTGGGTATCTTCATGGTTGGTGCCTTGATTGCCAGCATGATTGGTGTTGAAGTTTCTTGGACTCCACACATTGGGGACAAAGCGATTGAAATTCAAGATATGCTCAACCTTATCTTCCCACGTTTGGTACCAGCTATCATCACAGGTGTAATCTACTGGTTGCTTGGACGTAAGGGTATGAACTCTACAAAAGCTATCTTGCTCATCATCCTTGCAGCAATCGCATTCTCAGCATTTGGCCACTTCTTCTTTGGAATGGCATAATGGAGTAAGGTATGGCAAAAGAGTTAGTATTGGTCAGCCATGGTCGCTTTTGTGAAGAGCTCAAAGCGAGCACAGAGATGATTATGGGACCACAAGAATCCATCCATACGGTTGCACTCTTACCAGAAGAAGGACCAGAAGACTTTACTGCTAAATTAGAAGCAACAGTCCAAGGTCTAGAAGACTATATTGTATTTGCCGATCTCTTGGGAGGAACTCCTTGCAACACCGTGAGCCGCTTGATCCTTGAAGGACGTGCGATTGACTTATACGCAGGGATGAATCTTCCGATGGTTATCGAATTCATCAATAGTAGCCTGACTGGTAATGAAGGGGACTACCCTGAACGTGCAAAAGAAAGTATTGTCAAGGTCAATGACCTCTTGTCAAACCTTGATGATGATGAAGATGAGTAGGTTGGTATGGGAGTCTGGGAGCATCATCTCAGGCTCCTTTCCCATTTATCAACGTTAGATTGTAGAAAGGAACAACAGTTTCTATGTTAGACTATACAAAAGAAGACTTGCAGGAGCTAGGAGCAGAGATCACAACACGTGAGATTTACCAACAACCAAGTGTTTGGAAAGAAACGGCTCGCTTGTACCAAGAAAGAAAAGCGGAAATCAAAGCTTTCTTAGAAAAGATTGGGCAAGAGCATGACTATATCAAGGTCATCTTGACAGGGGCAGGAACCTCAGCATATGTGGGGGATACCTTGGTTCCTTACTTGCAGGAAGTGCACGATGAACGCCACTGGAATTTTCAATCCATTGCGACGACGGATATCGTAGCTCATCCTCAAACCTATTTGAAAAAAGAGGTTCCAACGGTTTTAGTATCTTTTGCCCGGAGTGGCAATTCGCCAGAAAGTGTCGCAACCGTGCAGTTAGCTCAAGACTTGGTTGATGAGCTCTATCAGATCACCATTACCTGTGCCGAAGAAGGGAAACTGGCCCAGCAAGCCCACGGAGATGAGCGCAATCTCTTGCTTCTCCAACCAAAAGAAACCAACGATGCTGGCTTTGCGATGACCTCTAGCTTTACCTCCATGCTCTTGACAGCTCTCTTGGTCTTTGATCCAAGCGAGGAAGAGATCAAAGAAAAACGAGTAGAAGAACTGATTCATCTGTCTGAACAAATCTTGGAGCAGGACCGTGCGGTCAAGGAAGTGGTCGATCTAGACTTTGAGCGCGTGATCTATCTGGGAGCAGGACCTTTCTTTGGCCTAGCCCATGAAGCCCAGCTCAAGATTTTGGAATTAACAGCAGGAAAAATTGCAACCATGTATGAAAGTCCTGTCGGATTCCGTCACGGTCCGAAATCCCTCATCAATGACCAGACTCTGGTCCTGGTATTTGGCTCCATTGATTCTTATACCCGTCAGTATGATCTGGACTTGGTTCGCGAAGTTGCAGGAGATCAAATTGCCCGTCAGGTCGTTCTCTTGGCTGATCAAGCTGCAGGGATCGAGCATGTACGGGAAGTGTTGGTGGAAGCATCAGCAGACTCATTAGATATCTACCGTGCCTTCCCTTACATTATCTATGGTCAATTGATTTCTCTTTTGACTTCGCTCAAGGTGCAAAATCGCCCAGACACACCTTCACCGACTGGTACCGTCAATCGGGTTGTTCAAGGGGTGATCATTCATCCATTTCATAAAGAATAGCCACTAATTTTCTATAAAAAGTGGAGTGTTTCTTCTTGTGAAACTGATACAATGGAGAAAAACAGTGAGAGGAGAAGGTTAGTGAAACAGTATCAAGAAAGCGTGTTTGGGGAATGGCAAAATCAAGAGGTTCGGGCTTATCGCCTCGAAAATGACAAGGGCTACCAATTATCTGTCATGACCTATGGGGCGACGATCTTAGAATATGTGACACCGGATAAAGAAGACCAGTTTACGAATATTATTCTAGGCTTTGATCGCTTTGAGGACTATGTGGGCAATAGCCCTAAATATGGGGCTAGTATTGGACCGGTAGCAGGTCGGATTGCAGGAGCTAGCTTTGAACTCAATGGAGAGACCTATCACTTGGAGGCCAATAACGGTGCCAACTGCAACCACAGTGGACCGACGGGTTGGGACAGCGCTTTGTTTAGCGTGGAGTCGGTAACGGATCAGGAAATTACCCTATACACAGAACGTGCAGATGGAACCGGTGGTTTCCCTGGAAATCTCAAGATCTGGGTAACCTATGGTTTGACTGAAGATGGTGAACTCGAGATTGCTTATCGGGTAGAAACGGATCAAGATACCTTGGTCAACCCGACTAACCACAGCTATTTCAACCTATCTGGGAACTTCACCCAGCCGATCAATGACCATGTCTTTCAGATCAACCATCAAGGGCTTTACCCTATCCATCCAGATGGCGTCCCTCTTCACACTGTGGATAGAGAAAGTCCAATCGTTCAGCATCTCTACCAAGCCATGTTGTTAGAGGATCTCTTTAAGGATTCAGATCCGCAAATCCGCCTGGTAGAAGGATTGGACCATCCTTTCGCTCTACCAGATGGACATGAAAATGCAGGCTTCTTCTACCATCAACCATCTGGACGCTTCTTGACCTTCAAGTCAGAGGCTCCCGCCTTGGTGGTGTATTCTGCCAATTTCGTAGATGAAACCGTTCGTCTCCAAGGCCAACCAATGGTTCAGCACAATGGCTTGGCTCTAGAATTCCAAACAGTGCCAGATGCCATTCACAGTAACCAAGCTGAGAAGGTCATCCTGAGAGCAGGGCAAGTCTTTACCAGTAAGACCAGCTACCATGCCATCGCTAAGAAATAAGGAGGAAAGGGGTGACTCAAACAAGGATGTGAAATCCTTGCTTGGAGCAACCTCTTTTTTAGAAAAAATTTTTAAAAATGACTATAAGGAAAGTTTAAGCTTCCTATCGTATACTAATACCATCATCAAAGACCTCCTAACTTTGAATGATAAAACTCCTAAAACTTTTTCATAATAATCTCCCTATAAGAGCCACCAAAACCGGTGGCTTTTTCTACGTACCTTAGCAAACGTTAGTGAGCTTAGGTACATTGATGCAGTTCGAACGACAGTGAGAACTAGGATCTGTAAAAAACACATTCTATTTGTGGTACCCAAGGTATCATTTTTTGCTATAATAGACTGTATGAGTAGAATTTTAGACAATGAAATCATGGGCGATGAAGAGGCTGTTGAACGGACGCTGCGCCCGCAATATTTACATGAATATATCGGTCAAGATAAGGTCAAGGACCAGCTAAAAATCTTTATTGAGGCGGCTAAGCTTCGGGATGAAGCGCTGGATCATGTCCTTCTTTTTGGCCCTCCAGGCCTTGGGAAAACCACCATGGCTTTTGTCATTGCCAATGAACTGGGCGTCAATCTCAAGCAGACTTCGGGTCCTGTCATTGAAAAGGCTGGTGACTTGGTAGCCATTCTTAATGACCTAGAGCCGGGGGATGTTCTCTTTATCGATGAGATCCACCGTCTTCCTATGTCGGTTGAAGAAGTGCTTTACAGCGCCATGGAAGATTTTTACATCGATATCATGATTGGTGCTGGCGAGACTAGCCGGAGTGTCCATCTGGACCTTCCTCCCTTCACTTTGATTGGGGCGACGACGCGAGCGGGTATGCTGTCCAATCCCTTGCGCGCTCGCTTTGGAATTACGGGGCATATGGAATACTACGAGCAAGATGATCTGACAGAGATTGTCGAGCGGACCGCCGAGATCTTTGAGATGGAAATTACCCACGAAGCTGCCGAAGAGCTTTCTCTTCGTAGTCGTGGGACCCCTCGGATTGCCAACCGGTTGCTGAAACGGGTGCGCGATTTTGCTCAGATTATGGGCGATGGCTTGATTGACGATACCATTACTGACAAGGCCCTCTCCATGCTGGATGTGGACCATGAAGGACTGGACTATGTCGATCAAAAGATCCTGCGCACTATGATTGAAATGTACGGTGGTGGCCCGGTCGGCCTTGGGACTCTATCAGTCAATATTGCCGAAGAGAGGGAGACCGTAGAAGATATGTATGAGCCTTACTTAATTCAGAAAGGCTTTATCATGCGGACCCGGACAGGGCGCGTGGCGACTCGCAAGGCCTATGAACACCTGGGTTATCCCTACAATGGAGACTAGAAGAAGATGCTGACGGAAGAAGCAATCGTAGAACAAATCCAAGCGGATCAAGAGATGATGGACGTCTTGACTATTATTCGAGATCTAGGCTTGGCAGATGCCTGGCTTGCAGCAGGTGCGGTGCGCAATTTCATCTGGAACCAGCTCTCTGGAAAACCAGGGTTTGATGCGACGACCGATATGGATCTGGTCTTTTATGACCCTGCGATCAGCTATGAGGAGACTCAGCAGATCGAGCAGGAGTTAAAGAAGACCTATCCCCAGTACGCTTGGGAAGTGAAAAATCAAGTCTATATGCACCAGCATAGTCCAGGGACGGCTCCTTATCGCAGTGCTTGTGACGCGGTTTCCAAATACCCCGAGCAGTGTACGGCACTTGCAGTTCGCTTGAGGAAAGATGGTCAGCTAGAGCTCTTTCTCCCTTATGGGACAAAGGATATCGAAGACTTCATCGTTCAGCCGACTCCACATTTTTTAGCCAGCCCAGAGCGTTTAGCGGTTTATACAGAGCGGATGAAAAAGAAGGATTGGCAGAGTAAATGGCCTCCATTAGAGGTTCGTTTTCCAAAATAGAAAAACAGATCAGATTTGAAAAAGGAATCTGATTTTTCTTTAAAATGATGGAGCCACTTTGTCATCTTTCTGTCACATTTTTGTTATAATGGTAATAGTATGCTGGTTTTCCATAGTGGAAAGCCAAGAGCTCAGCAAGGTTGGGCAGTCCGAACAAGGAGTTAGGTGGAATCATGAAAAAAATCGTCTTTGTCTGCTTAGGAAATATTTGTCGGAGCCCCATGGCGGAGTTTGTCATGAAGGACTTGACGGATCAGTATGAGATTGAAAGTCGGGCCACCTCGAGCTGGGAACATGGCAATCCCATCCATCAGGGAACCCAGAAAATCTTTCAACAACACCAAGTCCCGTATGATCCAGCCAAGACATCCTTACAGATCAAGGAAGAGGATTTTTACAACTTTGATTTGATCCTAGGGATGGACGAAAACAATGTAGCAGATCTGAAGCGAATGGCTCCTGCAGGAACAGAACACAAGATTCATCTTTTTGCTTCTGAAAGTGTGCCAGATCCGTGGTATACCGGTGATTTTGAGGAGACCTATTCCAGAGTCCTGAGCGGCTGTAAGGCTTGGTTAGATCAGCTAGCAACTTCTTAAGAGTTTGATATGTGAGAGAAAGAATATGAAAGAATTTTATGAGACTTATAAGGTCTATCTGACGCGAAAAAATTTAGAAATAGCAGCATTAGTCGTGATTGTTCTATCTGCTTTGCTGGTTTTCCTTTCAGCCATTCCAGGTCAGGGCGTCTTGACCTTGGATAAGGGGGCGATCCGTTACGACGGAAGTTTGGTCCGTGGCAAGATGAATGGCAAGGGAACCGTCACTTTTAAAAATGGGGATACCTATACAGGTAACCTCGTCAACGGCTCTTTTAGTGGCTATGGTAAGTTTAAGTCCAAGGATGGCTGGACCTATGAAGGGCAGTTTGTTAATGGCCAGCCGGAGGGCAAAGGCACCTTAACCACAGAAGCCAACGTCGTATACAAAGGAACATTCAAGCAGGGGATTTATCAAAATGCGCATTAAATGGTTTTCACTAGTCCGTGTTACAGGACTCTTATTGGTATTGCTTTACCATTTCTTCCAAAAAGCCTTTCCTGGAGGCTTCATTGGGGTAGATATTTTCTTCACCTTCTCAGGATTTTTGATTACAGCGCTCTTGATCGATGAATTTGCGCGCAAGCAAGGAATCGACTACCTGGCATTCTTGAAACGGCGCTTTTACCGGATCGTACCACCCCTTGTCTTTATGGTCTTGGTCGTAATGCCCTTTACCTTTATGGTCCAACGGGACTACGTGGCTGGTATTGGGACTCAGATTGCGGCGGTCTTTGGTTTTGTGACCAATTTCTTTGAGATGGCAACGGGTGGTAGTTACGAAAGCAACTTCATTCCGCATCTCTTCCTTCATACCTGGAGTTTGGCCCTAGAAGTGCATTACTATGTGCTCTGGGCACTTTTGGCATGGTTCTTGGCTAAGCGGGCTAAGACGGTTGGAAAGTACCGAGGCATGCTCTTCCTGGCATCCAGTGGGCTCTTTCTCTTCACCTTCTTGTCCATGTTCATCCGCGCCTTTCTGACAGCTAATTTCTCCACCATCTATTTTTCTAGCTTCACTCACATCTTCCCCTTCTTTGCGGGATCATGCCTAGCAACGGTGACAGGGATTGCCAATGTCAGCCCGAACTTTACAAAGCTGGTGCAGTCTTGGAGCATGAAAAAGACCTTATCGGTCTTGGGTGGAAGCTTTGCCTTCTTGTTTGTGCTCAGTCTTTTCTTGCCATTTGATAGCTTGTGGACCTATCTGTTTGGCTTTTTAGCAGCGACAATCGCAGCTTGTGCCATGATTCTGTCGGCCCGCATTCTCCATGAGAAGACGCCGGATAAAAAGGAACCAGCCATCCTCAATTTCTTGGCAGATACCAGTTATGGTGTCTACCTTTTCCACTGGCCTTTCTTTATCATCTTCTCTCAACATTTGGGAAATATGATGGCAGCCCTTGTGACGACGATCGTTTCCTTGATTCTAACGGCTCTGTCCTTCTATATTTTGGAGCCAACCATTGCAGGCAAGGAGCCTCGTGTCTTTGGTATGAAGATGGATCTCAGCTTTTTGACCAAGCCAATCTTTTACCTCATGATTCCATTAGCTCTCTTGATGATCGGGATCTCTGCCTTTGCACCAACCGTCGGAGCTTTTGATGAGAGTTTGGTAGTGAGTGGGCTCAATCAAGCAGACAGCAAAATGCAGGTCACACGGACGCAGGTAGACAATGCGACTGCAACAGACTATAACGTCTCAAATGGTGTGACCATGATCGGTGATTCGGTTAACTTGCGAGCGCAGGACTACCTGATTAAAGCCATCCCTGGCATCCAGATCGATGCAGTGGTGAGCCGTCAGTTGGAAAATGGAATGAAGGTCTTTGAGACCGATATCTCCAATAAAGTTCTCCTAAAAAATGTGGTCATTGCCCTAGGAACCAATACTGTAAGTAACTACAAAGAATTGCTGGATCAGTATGTTGAGAAACTTCCAAAAGGCCGTCGCCTGATCCTTGTGACACCATATGATGGTCGCTATGCCAACGATCAGTCCAGTGAATCGGTTCAAACGCGTCTTTATGAGTTGGAACTAGCTAAGAAATACGACTTTATCACGATTGCGGACTGGTACCAAGTAGCAATTGAAAATCCAAACATTTGGGTGGGAACAGACTCTGTTCACTTCAATATGGAAACCAATGGTGGGGAACTCTATGCTCAAACAGTCAAAGAAGCCCTTGATAAGGCCGAAAAAGGTCCGGTCAAGAAGTAAAACTGCTTCTCTGAAACTGAAACAAAACAAATCCTAACAAAATAAAACAAAAAGCAACTTTTTACTTGTAAAAAGTTGCTTATTTTAGTAAGATTAAGAAAACGCTTACAAAAATCAATTGAAAACATCTCTTTGTGAAGAAAAAATTTTTTTAATTATTTTTTCACAATTTTGCTAGACAATTGCTTTCACATCAATAAGATTGATAAAAATTTCACAAACTTCAAAAAAATCTTTGTGAAAGTTGCTTGGAAGTGTTTACAAAAATCTCAAAATAGAGTACAATTATATTGTGAAATAATTAACAAATCGAAATTTCTTACACTATTCTTGAAAATTTCAGAAAACATGAAAAAGTTCTAGAAAAGGATAAGGGTTTCAAACATTGGAGGAAAGCATCAAATGGCTGATAAAAAAACTCTCTCACCTGAAGAAAAGAAACTCGCTGCTGAAAAACACGTAGACGAGTTGGTGCAAAAAGCGCTGGTGGCGCTTGAAGAAATGCGCAAATTGGATCAGGAGCAAGTAGACTACATTGTGGCGAAAGCATCTGTGGCGGCTCTTGACGCTCACGGTGAGCTCGCTCTTCATGCCTATGAAGAAACTGGTCGTGGGGTCTTTGAAGATAAGGCGACGAAGAACTTGTTCGCTTGTGAACACGTAGTAAATAACATGCGTCACACCAAGACAGTTGGTGTCATTTCAGAAGATGACGTCACTGGTTTAACGCTGATTGCAGAGCCAGTCGGAGTTGTCTGCGGGATCACTCCTACAACCAACCCTACTTCAACAGCAATCTTTAAAGCATTGATTTCCTTGAAGACACGGAACCCTATCGTCTTTGCCTTCCACCCATCTGCTCAAGAATCATCTGCTCATGCGGCACAAATCGTACGCGATGCGGCAATTGCAGCTGGAGCACCTGAGAACTGTGTGCAATGGATTGCCCAACCTTCTATGGAAGCAACTAGTGCCCTTATGAACCATGAAGGAGTTGCGACCATCCTTGCGACCGGTGGTAACGCCATGGTAAAAGCCGCTTATTCTTGTGGAAAACCAGCTCTTGGGGTAGGTGCCGGAAACGTTCCTGCTTACGTTGAAAAATCAGCCAATATCCGCCAAGCAGCACACGATATCGTCATGTCTAAATCATTTGACAATGGTATGGTCTGTGCGTCTGAACAAGCGGTTATCATCGATAAAGAAATCTACGATGAGTTTGTTGAAGAATTCAAATCTTACCATACTTACTTTGTTAACAAAAAAGAAAAAGCCCTTCTTGAAGAGTTCTGCTTTGGTGTAAAAGCCAACAGCAAAAACTGTGCAGGTGCGAAATTGAATGCGGACATCGTTGGGAAACCAGCAGCATGGATCGCTGAACAAGCTGGTTTCTCTGTTCCAGAAGGAACCAATATCCTTGCAGCAGAATGTAAAGAAGTTGGCGAAAAAGAACCGTTGACTCGTGAAAAATTGTCACCAGTCATCGCTGTTTTGAAGTCTGAAAGCCGTGAAGACGGAATTAACAAAGCTCGCCAAATGGTTGAATTCAACGGTCTTGGTCACTCAGCAGCCATCCATACTGCTGATGAAGAATTGACCAAAGAATTTGGTAAAGCAGTTAAAGCTATTCGTGTGATCTGCAACTCTCCTTCGACTTTCGGTGGTATCGGGGATGTTTACAATGCCTTCTTGCCATCATTGACACTTGGATGTGGTTCTTACGGACGTAACTCTGTTGGGGACAACGTTAGTGCCATCAACCTCTTGAATATCAAAAAAGTCGGACGCCGGAGAAATAACATGCAATGGATGAAACTTCCTTCAAAAACATACTTTGAACGTGATTCAATTGAATACCTACAAAAATGTCGTGACGTTGAACGTGTCATGATCGTTACAGACCACGCTATGGTAGAGCTTGGTTTCCTTGATCGTATCATCGAACAGCTTGACCTTCGTCGCAATAAGGTAGTTTACCAAATCTTTGCAGACGTAGAACCAGATCCAGATATCACAACTGTTGAACGTGGTACGGAGATCATGCGTGCCTTCAAACCAGATACCATCATTGCTCTTGGTGGTGGATCACCAATGGATGCGGCCAAAGTTATGTGGCTCTTCTACGAACAACCAGAAGTGGACTTCCGTGACTTGGTACAAAAATTCATGGATATCCGTAAACGTGCCTTCAAGTTCCCATTGCTTGGTAAGAAGACCAAATTCATCGCTATCCCAACAACATCTGGTACAGGATCTGAAGTAACTCCATTTGCCGTTATCTCTGATAAAGCAAACAACCGTAAATACCCAATCGCAGACTACTCATTGACTCCAACAGTTGCCATCGTAGACCCTGCCTTGGTATTGACAGTTCCTGGATCTGTTGCAGCAGACACTGGTATGGACGTCTTGACGCACGCGACAGAAGCTTACGTATCACAAATGGCTAGCGACTTCACAGATGGTCTTGCCCTTCAAGCCATTAAACTTGTCTTTGAAAACTTGGAAAGCTCAGTCAAGAATGCGGACTTCCATTCACGCGAAAAGATGCACAATGCGTCAACCATCGCAGGTATGGCCTTCGCCAATGCCTTCCTCGGTATTTCTCACTCAATGGCCCACAAGATCGGTGCGCAATTCCACACCATCCACGGACGGACCAATGCCATCTTGCTTCCATACGTTATCCGCTACAACGGTACACGCCCAGCTAAGACAGCTACATGGCCTAAGTACAACTACTACCGTGCAGATGAAAAATACCAAGATATCGCTCGTATGCTAGGACTTCCATGCTCTACTCCAGAAGAAGCCGTTGAAGCTTACGCAAAAGCTGTATACGAACTCGGTGAACGCTGTGGTATCGAAATGAATTTCAAAGCACAAGGCATCGATGAAAAAGAATGGAAGAAACATTCTCGTGAATTGGCCTTCCTTGCTTATGAAGATCAATGTTCACCAGCTAACCCACGTCTTCCAATGGTAGACCATATGCAAGAAATCATCGAAGATGCTTACTATGGTTACAAGGAACGTCCAGGACGTCGTAAATAAGACGCCAAGGAACAACTGATGTTTATCAGCTACCCCCACTCGAAAGAGCGGGGGATTTTTGCTATTTGGGTCCAAAACTCGTTTTTTCATAAAAAATTAGACTTTTTTTCAGAAATTGTGTTATTTTTATAGCATTCCGAGCTATTTTATGTTACCCTATAGTGTGTGAATCTGCCTGTAGCTGAAGGGTTATGATCCTTTTTCAGTTATAGGAAACGAAAAAATAAATCCAAGAAAGGAGGCCATCTCAAATGGAGTTAGAAGGTGACGTGCAAGGAAGACAAGATCAGGCACAGAAAATTATTGAAATGCCCCAACGAGATCGGGAAACTTCCACTTCAGAAAATCAGCCATCATCTGCTTCAGTGGTCTCCATGTATGGGCAGGAAAAGCCAAGCATTTCTAGCCTCCATCAGCAACTGGCAGGCGCATCTGGAACCCAGACCATTCAATTGCGGGAGGAATTGGTGCTGGCGGTAGCGCAGAATGCTTCAGCGCAAGCAACTGTCTTTGAGGCAGAAGTCAAGGATAAGCTGGAAGAGGCCAAGGAGACGGTTTCTCATAAGGTCGCTGAGGTGTCACAAATGGCCCACAGCATGGCCCAATTTTTAACAGATGCAGAAGTGGAGCAACTATTAGGAGAGTTCTCCATGGATACTTGTTGGGACCAAGCAGTAGAGGCGGAAAACCTCGCCCAAGCAAAGGCCTACTCCACTCGCTTGTCAGATTTGGCAGGTCAGCTGGAGGCTGCATCAGCTCAATTGGTGGACTTGGACAAGGGACAAGCGACGGCCTTTGATTTTTCATAAGTAGGAGAAAAAGATGTTAGAGATCCTGGGAGAGGACAGAGAACGAATTGAGGAGCTCCATCGAGAGATTAAAAAGGAGCAAGAGCGGATTGCGATCAGAAGTTTGATTGCAACGCAAAAAGCCTTGATGATGTTGGAAGCGATGAGTTTGCAGGTAAGCTTGGGCGGTCAATCCGAAAAGATGCGCTCTTTTGCTACAACGACCCTAGTTAGTGATTTGAAAGATGGATTTACAGGAGGAGCAGCGGACGCGGTAGAAACAGCACTGAAATCAGTGAAGAAGCCGATTTTATTGAGTCCGATTAAAGGAGGTATGTGATGTACCATTCAGGAAATAGTGAATTAGAACAACTAGAAGATCGACATTACCGCTTCAATCAAAAGCTTAGTGAGTTGGAGTGGGATTATGCGGATATGCGTATGGATGTCCGCCAACATACAGAAAATTTAGTGGACTGGCTAAGTGCCCTGCATTTTCAAGCCCCAAGTGCGGAGGCTCAAAGTGGCTTGGAGCGTTTATTTGCCTTGCAAGAAGAGTTTGAGGCAGAACTCAAGCGCTATGAAGAGCGTTTAGAAGAAGAGCGTGAGCGCGAACAGCAAGAGTACTATAAGCAGCGTCAACAATTAGAACAAGGTGATTGAAACATTCCTCTGGTAGAGATAAGAGGAATGTTTTTGTTTGCTCAAAAAACTTTTAAAAATGTGCTCATAAAATCTTGTAAGCGTTTACTTAATATGTTATAATATTCACAAAGAAACGAAAATAAAATGGTTTTATCAAACCAACAAAGAAAAGGAGTCGCTTATGAAAGCTGCAACTTATGTATCTGCAGGCAATCTGCAACTGCTGGATCAACCAAAACCAGTGATCAAAAATCCAACGGATGCCATTGTGCGTGTCTTGAAGACAACCATCTGTGGGACAGACCTTCACATCCTAGGAGGAGATGTGCCAGCTTGTAAGGAAGGCACAATTTTAGGCCACGAAGGAATCGGGATCGTCGAAGAAGTCGGCGATGCAGTGAATAACTTCAAGGTGGGCGACAAGGTTATCATCTCTTGTGTCACAGCTTGTAATACCTGCTACTACTGTAAACGTAGTTTGCCTTCTCACTGTGAAGATGGTGGTTGGATTTTGGGTCACTTGATCAACGGAACCCAAGCAGAGTATGTCCACATTCCACATGCTGATGGTAGTCTTTATCATGCGCCTGAGACTGTGGACGACGAAGCCTTGGTCATGCTCTCAGACATTCTCCCAACGTCTTATGAAATTGGGGTGCTTCCATCTCATGTGAAACCAGGGGACAATGTCTGTATCGTTGGAGCTGGTCCGATTGGCCTTGCGGCTCTTTTGACCGTTCAATTCTTCTCACCAGCTACGATTATCATGGTGGACTTATCTGAATCTCGTCTTGAAGCAGCTAAGAAATTTGGGGCAACTCACACCATCTGCTCCAGCGATATTGCTGAAATCAAGGCCTTTATCAATGATGTGACGGATGGTCGTGGTGTCGATATTTCAATGGAATGTGTGGGTTATCCTGCTACCTTTGATGTCTGCCAAAACGTCATATCTGTCGGCGGTCACATCGCCAATGTCGGTGTCCATGGAAAACCAGTTAGCTTCAATTTGGACGAATTGTGGATCAAGAACATTACCCTCAACACCGGTCTCGTCAATGCCAACACCACTGAAATGTTGCTCAATGTTTTAAAATCTGGTAAGATCGATGCAACCAAGCTCATTACCCACCACTTCAAACTCTCAGAAGTCGAAAAGGCCTATGATGTCTTTAAACATGCGGGTGAAAACAATGCACTCAAGGTTATTATCGAAAATGATATCAGTGAATGAAGTGGCAACTAATATTTGTTCATAGTTTTTTTAGACGAGGCTGGGACAAAAGTCCTAGCCTCTCTTTTGTTTTTAGATTGTCGAGCAAGACGCAGTGGTTGAGTGGGCTCTACTACGCTGATTTCATCAGCTTTTACAGCCCTACTCAACTGTGCGGAGGTGGGACGACGAAATCGAATTCTAACGAATTACCGATTTCTGTCCCACTCTCTATTTTCAACCCCAAATAGCCCATGATTCCTTGCAAAAAAAAATTCCTTGTCTTATAATATAAATGTAGAAAACGATTATATTAAGAGAAAGGTGTGAATTTATGAAACGGTTTTGTTATCATCGTGAATTCTGGATGGACTTCCATTTCTGGCTCTTGGTCTTGCTTATAGTAGCTGTGGTTATGACGATGCAGGCTCCGCTTTCGGTAGTTAGCCTAGCTTATCTTGCTTTTGTAGGGATTTTGATTCTTCTGCAGGTCTTTCAACCGTCTGTATCGACACGGCAGTACCCAGAAGGTAGCTACCATTTCAATTGGACCTTCTATCGCGATACTAGACTGTATATCGATCTCTTTTTATTAGCAGGTCTCTTGGCAGGGCCAATTGCTTCATCGGATATGGTCTATTGGATCTTGCTTGGAGCCGTCGTCGGCTCTATCGGCTTTGTATTTGTCGTAAAGGAAAAAGCGACTCAAAAGATGACCTAGGGAATCACCATGTCCTAGATCTCTGAAACTAGTTTCAGAGATCTTTTTATTTTCCCCTAAATGTGAAACTATAATCCAATTGCACGATTAATATTGTAAGCGCTTTAAAAATAGATTATAATCAATTTACAAGTACTCGAGTTGCCTTATTATCAAAGGAGAAGGAGTTATGTCAAAGATTACAAAAGATGAACTGATTGAACAAATCAAAGACGGCATCATTGTTTCTTGTCAAGCCCTCCCTCATGAACCGCTCTATACAGAAGCAGGAGGAGTTATTCCTCTCTTGGTCAAAGCGGCTGAGCAGGGTGGAGCTGTCGGAATCCGAGCCAATAGTGTCCGAGATATCAAGGAAATCAAGGAAGTGACCAAGTTACCGATCATTGGGATTATCAAACGTGATTACCCACCTGAAGAACCCTTTATCACGGCTACTATGAAAGAAGTCGATGAGTTGGCAGCTTTGGATATCGCGGTCATTGCTCTTGATTGTACCAAACGTCCGCGTCATGATGGCCTTTCGATTAGTGACTTTATCCATCAAGTCAAAGAGAAATATCCAGACCAACTCTTGATGGCTGATATCTCTACTCTGGAAGAAGGATTGACAGCTGTCGAAGCGGGAGTGGACTTTGTCGGAACGACCCTTTCGGGCTATACGGACTACAGTCCAAAGGTTGATGGTCCAGATTTTGAACTGATTCATCGTCTCTGCCAAGCAGGAGTGGATGTCATCGCAGAAGGCAAGATCCACTACCCTGATCAGGCCAAGAAAATCCATGATCTCGGTGTTCGCGGCATCGTTGTAGGTGGCGCTATTACCCGACCAAAAGAGATTACAGAGCGCTTCGTCGCAGCCTTAAAATGAGAAAACAAAACAGTAGATTGAAGGAGGAGGAGACCGAATAGAGAGTAGTCGAATTCATTTAATGAGAATGTTTCAGTGAAGGGATAACGATGAAGATTTCAAGAAGGAAGTCATATTTGCTTAACTTTCTGTAACATAAATCTAGTGTAAAAGGAGAAATAGATGATATTTGATGATTTAACAAACATAAAATTGTACAAAGGGATTCATCCTAATCTGGATCAAGCGATTGATTTTCTCTATGAACACCGGAAAGATTCTTTTGAGCTAGGGAGATATGATATCGATGGTGACAAGGTCTTTCTCGTTGTTCAAGAAAACACCCTTAACAAAGATAAAAATGATCGCTTTGAACATCATCGCCGTTATGCCGACCTTCATTTATTAGTTGAAGGGCATGAATTCTCTAGCTACGGTTCCCGTATCCTAGATGAAGCTATTCCATTTGATGAAGCAAGTGATATTGGCTTTGTTCATTGTGAGAAATTCTATCCACTTCATTTGGGTTATCATAATTTTGCAGTCTTCTTCCCTGGGGAACCTCACCAACCAAATGGTTATTCAGGTCAGGAAGAAACAGTCAGAAAATATTTATTCAAAATTGCGATTGATTAGATGTCTTAAATAGAAAATGGAGGAGATAGGCAATATAGTTAGTTTTTTCGGAGAAGTTAAGTCTTCAAAGCGCTGATTACATATTTTGTATTTAAAACAGAAAGAGGAAAACAATGAAAAATAGTAAGAAAATTCTTTTCGCTTTGGTTCTCGCGTTATTCGCATTGTTTGTCACTGCATGTTCATCTTCAAAAAATGATGCAGAAGGAAGTAATAAAACTGGAGAATTATCTGGTGAAATTGTAATGTGGCACTCATTTACTCAGGGGCCTCGGTTAGAAAGTATTCAAAAATCAGCTGATGAGTTCATGAAGAAGCATCCAAAGGTTAAAATCAAGATTGAGACATTTTCATGGAATGACTTCTATACAAAATGGACGACTGGATTAGCAAATGGCAATGTTCCAGATATTAGTACAGCTTTGCCAAACCAAGTTATGGAAATGGTAAATTCAGATGCTTTAGTTCCATTGAATGATACCGTTAAGAAAATCGGAGAAGATAAATTTAATAAAACAGCATTAGATGAAGCGAAGGTTGATGGCAATTTTTATTCCGTGCCTTTGTACTCACATGCTCAAGTTATGTGGGTTCGCACTGATTTATTGAAACAATATAATATTGAAGTTCCAAAAACATGGGATCAGTTGTATGAAGCTTCTAAAAAATTAAAAGAAAATGGAGTTTATGGATTATCTGTTCCCTTCGGGACAAATGATATGATGGGGACACGCTTCTTGAATTTCTATGTACGAAGTGGCGGTGGTAGCCTGTTGACAAAAGATTTGAAAGCTAACTTGACAAGCAAACTGGCTCAAGATGGAATTAAATATTGGGTGAAGATGTACAAAGAATTTTCTCCGAAAGATTCATTGAACTTTAATGTCTTGCAACAAGCTACTTTGTTCTATCAAGGAAAGACAGCCTTTGACTTTAACTCAGGCTTCCATGTAGGTGGTATTCAAGCAAATAGCCCTCAATTGATTGATGCGATTGACGCCTACCCTATTCCAAAAATAAAAGAATCAGATAAAGATTATGGTATTGAAACTTCTAATATTCCATTGGTAGTTTGGAAGAATTCAAAACATCCAGAAGTAGCGAAAGCATTCTTAGAATCTTTGTATGAAAAGAAAGATTATATTAGCTTCTTAGATTCAACTCCTGTTGGAATGTTGCCTGCCATCAAAGGAATTAGTGATGATCCAGCCTATAAAGATAATGACGTTCGCAAGAAATTCCAACATGCAGAAGAAGTTATTACAAAAGCAGCAGAAAAAGGTACAGCTATTGGATATGAAAATGGTCCAAGTGTTCAAGCTGGAATGTTAACAAACCAACACATTATTGAACAAATGTTCCAAGATATTATTACAAATGGTAAAGATCCAATGGAGGCTGCTAAGGATGCAGAAAAACAATTGAACGATTTATTCGAAACTGTAGCAGTTGATGTTAAATAATAATAGCAGAGGCTACAATAATGTAGCCTCTGTTTTTAGAGAGGAAAAAGCATATGGTCAAAAATAGAAATTTGACTCGATGGGTGTTTGTGTTACCTGCTATTATCATTGTTGGACTATTATTTGTTTACCCATTTTTCTCCAGCATCTATTTTAGCTTTACAAACAAACATTTGATCATGCCGCGGTATAAATTTGTAGGATTAGCAAATTACAAAGCAGTTTTATCGGATCCTAATTTCTACAATGCCTTCTTTAACTCCCTTAAATGGACAGTCTTTTCTCTTTTGGGACAAGTGCTTGTTGGTTTTGTGTTAGCACTTGCATTGCATAGAGTTAGACGCTTTAAGAAGTTATATAGAACATTGTTGATTGTTCCTTGGGCCTTCCCAACAATTGTCATTGCCTTCTCTTGGCAATGGATCTTAAATGGAGTATATGGTTATCTACCTAATTTGATTGTGAAATTAGGACTGATGAATCATGTTCCTGGATTTTTGACAGAAAGTACCTGGGCCTTTATCTGTTTAGTATTTATTAATATTTGGTTTGGTGCCCCTATGATCATGGTCAATGTTCTATCTGCCTTACAAACGGTTCCGGAGGAACAGTTTGAAGCCGCTAGGATTGATGGAGCTTCCAGTTGGCAAGTTTTTAGATTTGTTATTTTACCTCACATTAAAGTAGTAGTCGGATTACTTGTTGTACTGAGAACAGTATGGATCTTTAATAACTTTGATATTATTTATCTGATTACTGGTGGTGGCCCTTCAAACGCAACAACAACATTGCCAATATTTGCATATAATCTCGGTTGGGGAACAAAACTTCTTGGGCGTGCCTCAGCGGTAACAGTCTTGCTATTTATTTTCTTATTGGCAGTATGTTTCATTTACTTTGGAGTAATTAGTAAATGGGAGAAGGAGGGTAGAAAATGATGAAAAGAAGAACAAATGTACTCCTTGATATTGGGTCACATGTTGTTTTAGTTATTTCAACTATTATCGCAATTTTTCCTTTAATTTGGATTCTTCTATCTTCTGTGAAAGGAAAAGGTGAATTAACCCAGTTTCCAACAAGATTTTGGCCTAAACAGTTTACTCTCGATTATTTTACGCATGTTATTAATGACCTACATTTTATAAATAATATAAAAAATAGCTTATTAATCGCATTAACGACAACTGTCATCGCTATTATTATTTCTGCAATGGCTGCTTACGGTATTGTTCGCTTCTTTCCAAAATTAGGGGCAATCATGTCTCGGTTGCTAGTCATTACCTATATCTTCCCTCCGATCTTGTTGGCAATTCCTTATTCTATTGCCATTGCAAAAGTTGGATTAACCAATAGTTTAATTGGTTTAATGATTGTTTATCTTTCGTTTAGTGTCCCTTATGCAGTGTGGTTGTTAGTAGGATTCTTCCAAACAGTTCCAATTGGAATCGAGGAAGCAGCAAAAATAGATGGCGCAAATAAATTTGTTACCTTCTATAAAGTGGTGTTACCAATTGTTGCACCAGGTATTGTTGCCACAGCTATCTATACCTTTATCAATGCATGGAATGAATTCCTTTACGCACTGATCTTGATCAACGATACAAGCAAGATGACGGTTGCAGTAGCTTTGCGTTCATTAAACGGTTCGGAAATACTGGATTGGGGAGATATGATGGCGGCATCTGTAATTGTAGTATTGCCTTCAATCATCTTCTTCTCAATTATCCAAAACAAAATCGCAAGTGGTCTTTCTGAAGGATCCGTAAAATAGTAAAAATAGAAACAGGAGTAAAACAATGGTTGTAAATTATGGTGTTGTTGGCACAGGATACTTTGGTGCTGAATTGGCAAGATATATGAAAAAAAATGAAGGTGCAGTAATTACAGTTGTTTATGATCCAGAAAATGCAGAAGCTGTAGCAGAAGAATTAGGAGCACGAGTGGCTTCGTCACTAGATGAATTGGTTCAAAGTGATGATGTGGACTGCGTGATTGTTGCTTCTCCTAATAATCTGCATAAAGAACCCGTTATTAAAGCTGCTCAGAATGGAAAAAATGTTTTCTGTGAAAAACCGATTGCTTTATCATATGAAGATTGTAAAGAGATGGTAGAAACATGTAAAGAAAATGGTGTGATTTTCATGGCTGGTCACATTATGAATTTCTTTAATGGTGTTCATCATGCTAAAGAATTGATCAATCAAGGGGTTATTGGAGATGTTTTGTACTGTCATACAGCGAGAAATGGCTGGGAAGAACAACAACCATCTATTTCATGGAAAAAAATTCGTGAAAAATCAGGGGGACATCTTTACCACCATATCCATGAGTTGGATTGCGTTCAATTTTTAATGGGAGGGATTCCTGAAACAGTTACGATGACAGGTGGAAATGTAGCTCACCAAGGAGAAAACTTTGGTGATGAAGATGACATGATTTTTGTTAATATGGAATTCCCTGGCAAGCGATTTGCCTTGCTTGAATGGGGTTCTGCCTATCGTTGGGGAGAACACTACGTTCTGATTCAGGGGACGAAGGGTGCTATAAAATTAGACCTATTTAATTGTAAAGGTACTCTGAAAGTAGATGGAAAAGAATCATATTTCTTAATTCATGAATCTCAGGAAGAAGATGATGACCGTACAAGAATTTATCATAGCACTGAGATGGATGGTGCCATTGCTTATGGTAAACCAGGGAAACGAACTCCATTGTGGCTTTCATCTGTTATTGATAAAGAAATGAAATATCTTCATGACATAATGAATGGTGCTCCTGTATCAAAAGAATTTGAAAAACTATTAACCGGAGAAGCGGCGCTAGAAGCAATTGCATCTGCTGATGCTTGTACTCGTTCCATTAATGAGGACCGAAAAGTTAAATTATCAGAGATCATGGGTTAATAACATTACTGATACGACAAAAGGAGAAAATATGTCAGATTTAAAAAAATATGAAGGAGTCATCCCCGCTTTTTACGCCTGCTATGATGACCAAGGAGAAATTAGCCCGGAGCGGGTACGTGCGCTGGTAGAATATTTTATCGCGAAAGGTGTGCAGGGCTTGTATGTCAACGGATCCTCTGGCGAATGTATCTACCAGAGCGTGGCCGATCGCAAGCTGATCTTGGAAGAAGTGATGGCAGTGGCTAAAGGGAAATTGACTATCATTGCTCACGTAGCCTGCAACAACACCAAGGATAGCGTAGAATTGGCACGACATGCGGAAGAACTAGGAGTGGATGCCATTGCAGCCATTCCGCCGATCTATTTCCGCTTGCCAGAATACAGTGTGGCCCACTACTGGAATGAAATCAGTGCAGCCGCACCCAATACAGACTTTGTCATCTACAATATCCCGCAATTGGCTGGGGTCGCTTTGACACCGAGCCTTTACAAGGAAATGTTGAAAAACCCACGGGTGATTGGGGTGAAAAATTCTTCGATGCCTGTTCAGGACATTCAAACCTTTGCTTCTTTAGGAGGCGACGACCACATTGTCTTTAACGGCCCAGATGAACAATTCTTAGGTGGCCGTCTCATGGGAGCACATGCTGGGATCGGTGGTACCTATGGTGCGATGCCAGAACTCTTCTTGAAGCTCAATCAGCTGATTGTTGAGAAAGACTTAGAGACTGCGCGTGCCTTGCAGTTTGCCATCAATGACATTATTGGAGTCTTGACATCTGCTCATGGCAATATGTATGCGGTCATCAAAGCGGTTTTGCGCATTAATGAAGGTTTGGACTTGGGATCTGTTCGCTCCCCTTTGACGCCAGTAGTAGAAGCGGATCAAGAAGTGATTCAACGTGCTGCTCAACTCATTCAGGACACAAAAGCCAGATTCCTTTAATCAAAGGAGGTCTAGATGAATCCATATGTTGTAATTGATATCGGAGGGACCAGTATCAAGTATGGTCTAGCCGATGCAAAAGGGCAACTCCTAGAGACCCATGAAATGCCAACGGAGGCTCAAAAAGGAGGACCTCACATTCTTAACACAACAAAGGAAATCGTAGCCCGTTATTTGAAGAAGCATCCCTTGGCAGGGGTGGCGATTTCTTCGGCCGGAATGGTAGATCCTGATAAGGGAGAAATCTTTTATGCCGGCCCACAAATTCCCAACTATGCAGGCACCCAATTCAAAAAGGAAATCGAAGAGACCTTTCAGATCCCTTGCGAGATTGAAAATGATGTTAACTGTGCCGGTCTCGCAGAGGTCACCACAGGCCATGCAAAAGGATCGAACAATGCTGTTTGTCTGACGATTGGGACAGGGATCGGCGGTTGCCTCTTGCTCGATGGTCAGGTCTTTCATGGCTTTAGCAATTCAGCCTGTGAGGTTGGCTATCTTCATTTGCCAGATGGTGCCTTTCAGGATCTAGCTTCAACGACGGCTTTGGTCGAGTATGTGGCAGAACATCACGGTGATCCTGTGGAACAGTGGAATGGCCGCCGGATCTTTAAGCAGGCAACAGAAGGAGATAAGATCTGTATGGCTGGAATTGATCGAATGGTGACCTACCTTGGCAAAGGACTGGCCAATATCGTTTATGTGGTCAATCCAGAGGTCATCGTTCTTGGAGGGGGGATTATGGCCCAGGAAGCCATCCTCAAGCCAAAAATCTATCAAGCTCTGTGTGCGGAACTGGTTCCTAGCCTAGCAGATAAGATCCGTTTAGAATTTGCTCACCATCAAAACGCTGCGGGTATGTTGGGGGCCTACTACCACTTTAGACAAAAACATGGAACATAAAACAAGTCGCACTGACGACTTGTTTTTGCTTCATCACAAAAAGCATGAAAGACGAAGAAAACCTGATCTTTCATGCTTTTTAAATAGGGAGACTATATTATGATTTTCGAGAACGTTGACTAGAAAGCTTTTTGTTTTCCCAGTAGCTATTAAAGACAATTTCCTTTTGTTCTCGGCTTTTATTAAGGAAATGGGCATAGATTAAATCGACCACGATGAGGAGTGGTAAAATTGCAGAGATACGATCGATATAGGTACTACTAGGAAGGGGTGCGGCAGGTAACACTTCTGTGAATCCTTGGTGGATAGCAGCGGGATTAGCGGTCACAAGAACCGTTTTAGCCCCTTTTTCTTTCGCATTCAGAAGACTGTCTGTAATGGAGTTTGTGCCTCCTGACAATGAGAAGCCGATGACTAAACAAGAGGAATCGAGAATACTGGTCGTCCAAGCAAAGCCGTCTTGATCAGTCAGGGCTTCACAAACAACGCCTAGTCGCATAAAGCGCAATTTCATTTCTCGAGCTACTAAACCGGAACTGCCAATCCCGAAGAAATAGACTCGGTCCGCTTGATTGATCAGCTCAGCTACCCGATCCAATTGGGAATCTTTTACCAGACTTTCAGTGACGTTGCTGATATGGTGGTAGCGTTGCAAGACGCTGAGAGTGAGTTCGTCATGTTCTTGCACTTGTTTTTGATTTTTTGTTTCCTCATTAAAATGATAGACAAACTCCCGATAGCCGGAAAAACCACATTTTTGAGAGAAACGCGTTAAAGCTGCCTTTGAAACATGGAGTAACTCCGTTACACGAGAAGAGGACAGGGAGTGCTGTCGTGCTTCGGATGATAAAAAATATTGGGCAATGTCGCGTTCCATATCTGTTAACTCAGCTTCATGGCTGGCGATAATGGCGCGTAAATCTTGATCTTGTTTCACAGCAATCCTCCTTTCTCACAGGATGAAATAACAGGATGCTCCTATAATATATTACACATTATAACATGGGTAACCGCTTTATTCAAGTAAAAGAAATCAAGAAATACTGAAACTAGGAACAGGATATGCGAAAAGAAGAGAACGCTACCAATCTTGGCAGTAGGGGCTTGTTGGTTGTCCAAAATTTTCTGAAAATTCCCGGTTGGGCCTGAACAAACGATATGAATTGTGGTATAATTTAAGATAATTGTACTGTTGTTGGAAGAACAATAGTTGAATAAGGAGGTGTGACGATGTCGAATGCAACACTCGAGATGATGCAAGAGATCGAGCAAGCTGCTCAGGGCGTGATCGTAGGCTATGAAGCTCAAGTTGAACAAATCCGAACGGATTCGCGCGATCGACTTGCAACAGTGGCACAGCATTACGATGAGGAAACCAAGCAATTGGTCACAGAGGCAGAAAAAAACGCCCAGGAAAGACTCGTCCGTTTAACGAAAGATCTGGAAGAAACGGTTGCGCGCAATGATGCCAAGGTACAACAGGCGATGACCGACAAGCGAGCTGGGTTAGTTGAAGCCATTGTAGAAAAGGTGGTAGCAAGCTATGGCCGTTAGTCAGATGCAAAAACTGTCTCTCATCTTGCCCAAAGATGACTTGGACGGTCTCCTACTAGCGCTGCAGTCTGAGGCGAAAATCCAGATTTATGACCTCAGTGAGCATGAAGAATGGCAGGCTGCCTTTGAGGCAAATACCTTGTCTCAACCCTTGACAGAGGACAATCGTCAAGCCTTGGTAGAGCTACAAAAACGTCAAGAACAAGTCGAAAAAATGATTCAGACTCTAGAGCCCTACATGCCTGAGAAAAAGGCCCTGCAAGCTCTGAAGGAAGAACCTTTAAGTTTGTCTTTTGATGATCTGCAGGCCCACGGGATGATTCGAGACGAGGATCTTCTATTGACCAAGTTGAAACGCCAAATGCGCGTGTTAGACAAGGCTCGCCAGAAGATTGCAGATGCAAAGGGAGAGATCGAACGCTTAGAAAAATGGCGACCGTTAGAGGTGACACCAACAGCCCTTGCTACCTTTCACTATGTGCATGGTTTGATTGGGACCATCCCTAATAGCGATACAGACGCTGTTCGTTCTTCTTTAAAAGCTCATCCTGAGCTGGAGTTAGAAGAAGTCTTTACGTCTGAAACCGAACACGGCTATGTCATCTTGTATCGTTCGGGAGATCGTGTAGCTGTTCAGGAGCTTCTGGAAGAACATGGGTTCAAAGAATTGGACTATGAAGAAGAGCAAGTCCCAGCCGCTTACTTAGATCGCCTAGAAGGGGAAATCAAAGAGCAGGAAGCTGTCGTTGCAGCAACCCTAGCAGAGTTACAAAACTCCCAGAAGGAGTTGGACCAACTCAAGTATCAGATGGATTACTTGTTGAGCTTGGGAGCTCGTGAGGAGGCCAAATCGCTTCTTGCCAGCACGCAAAGCTTGGTAGCCTTAGAGGGTTGGATTGAAACATCCCAAGTGGCCTCGTTACGAGACTTCTTACAACAAGGCTTTGGTTCTCGGGTCTTACTTGAGACGCGCGATGTGACGGAAAAAGATTGGGATGACGTGCCGATCCAGTTGCGAAATAGCGCCTTGGTAGAGCCCTTTGAATTAGTCACAGAGATGTATGCCTTGCCTAAATATTACGAGAAAGATCCGACACCAATCGTCTCTCTCTTCTACTTTGTTTTCTTTGGCATGATGGTCGCAGATATCGGTTATGGACTCTTGCTGACGGTAGCAACAGGGTTTGCCCTTAAAGCCTTTAAGCTCAAGCCTGGGACAGCAAAGAACCTTCGTTTCTTCAGTCTCCTCGGAATTTCAGTGGCCCTTTGGGGAGTGGTCTATGGCTCTTTCTTTGGATTTGAGATGCCTTTTGCCCTGATCAGTACGACCAGCAACGCTATGACCATCCTGATCCTTTCAGTGGTCTTTGGTTTTGTCACTGTCTTAGTGGGACTGTTCCTAGGGGGGATGAAAAATGTCCGCCTCAAAGACTACACGGAAGCCTATAATGCGGGCTTTGCTTGGGTTTTGATCCTACTTGGTTTAATGCTTCTAGCAGTAGGCAATATCTTACCAGGGATGAGCGTCCTAGTTCCGATTGGCAAGTGGCTAGCTATTTTGAATGCCATTGGGATCTTGATTGTTTCCATTGTCAGTGCCAAGAAGCTGTCTGGTTTAGCGTCTGGTCTCTTTAACCTCTACAATGTCAGTGGGTACGTCGGAGACTTGGTCAGCTTCACCCGTTTGATGGCCCTGGGCTTGTCTGGAGCGAGTATCGGTTCAGCCTTTAACCTTATTGTCAATCTCTTTCCACCGCTTGGACGGTTTACGGTAGGGCTTGTGCTCTTTATCATCCTTCATGCCATTAATATGTTCTTGTCCTTCTTGTCAGGATATGTGCATGGAGCCCGTTTGATCTTTGTGGAGTTCTTCGGTAAGTTCTATGAAGGAGGAGGCAAGCCATTTCGTCCTCTTAAACCTTCTGAACGCTATATTAAAACAAAAAAATAAGTATTATCTTTAATAAATAGGAGTATATTCATGGAATCTTTAGCATCATATTTTTCAGCCCATGGGGGCGCCTTCTTTGCAGCATTTGGTGTCGCGATCGCAGTCGCACTTAGTGGGATGGGATCTGCCCTTGGGGTTGGTAAAACGGGTCAAGCAGCAGCAGCGCTCTTGAAAGAACAACCCGAAAAATTTGCCCAAGCCCTGATTTTACAATTGTTGCCAGGTACACAAGGTTTGTACGGTTTCGTTATCGGGATCTTGATCTGGTTGCAAATTAAGCCAGATATGCCACTTGAAACAGGGGTTGCTTACTTCTTTACAGCTCTTCCAGTTGCGATCGTTGGTTATTTCTCAGCCAAACACCAAGGAAATGTTGCGACAGCAGGGATGCAAATCTTGGCCAAACGCCCTGAAGACATGATGAAAGGGGTTATCCTTGCGGCCATGGTTGAAACCTATGCCATCTTGGCCTTCGTTGTGTCCTTCCTATTGACTCTACGCGTCGGCTAAGAGCTAGCTTTGATGAATTCGCCTCGCGAGGTGAAAAACACAAGACGCATGCAATAGGAGAAAAAACGATATGGATGAACAAACCCAATTAAAGGATTCGATCTTGGCCCAAGCCCACGAAAAAGGGCGCAAACTCTTAGAAGAGGCCAAGGAAACCATCCTAAAAGAAGAGACTGCGCAAGAAGAGCGGTTGATCCAAGATAAACTCAATCAACGCTCCGAGCAGCTCAAGCGGATTCAACGTCAATTGCAACGTGAAACCCAACAAATCGAAAATAAAAAACGTCAATCAACCCTTGTCACCAAGCAACGAGTCTTAAAGGATCTCTTTGCAGATGCTTATGAAGCAATGGCGGCTTGGCCCCTTGACAAGGAAATGCAGTTTGTAGATGCGATTTTAGACCGCTATCAAGGGCAAGTTGTGACTCTGACCTTTGGGGCGGTGAGTGCTAGCAAATTTGATCTAGCAGCTCTCGAGAAATTAAAGCAAACTCATCAGAATGTGACAGTTGCGGATGCGACGATTCCAGCTCAGGCAGGCTTTGTCTTGTCGGTTGGGAAGATTGATGACAACCATCTCTACCGTGATTTGGTGGATTCCATTTGGGAGAAAGAAAGCTACCAGATGGCAGCCAGCATTTTCACCGACGAAGAGAACTAGGAGGTTGCAATGAGCGAACGGACCTATTCTCAAGTCAATACAGGAATCAGCGTACGTGAGGCTAGTTTTGTCAGTCCCAGTCAATTCGAGCAGTTGCTTGCAAGTCCCTCAAGCGAGAGCCGAGAAGGCTTGCTACAAGGAACACCTTATGCTTTAGACAGCCACGAGATCAAGGATTTATCAGCCCTTGAAGCCCGCCTGATGGCAGCCTTGTTGGCAGAATACCAATGGGCTTTTGAGGTAAGCCCTCAGCCAGACTTGGTTAGCCTGTTTACCTTGAAATACACCTATCATAATCTCAAGGTTTGTCTGAAACACAAGGCGACAGAGCGCAAGTTGGGGCACTTATTGATCCCTATCGGTCCTTATTCTCTCGATGTGCTCGAGCATTTGGTGGCGACCTTTTCTGCGGAGCATTGTCCGGCCTTTATGGCGGAAGAAGTGGCTGCAACCTGGCAAGAATTCCAAGACTATCAGGACTTGCGGGTTCTCGAAATCGGGATGGACTTAGCTTATTTTAAACACCTGAGATACTTAGGGGACAGCCTAGATCATCCGATTCTGAAGCAGTTGGTGGACGTGACCATTGACTTTTACAATGCGATTACAGTTAAGCGGGCCTTGGATCAGCAAAAACCGCATAGCTTTATGCACCAATTGCTCTCAGATGAAGGGAGCCTCAGTGCCCATCAGGTGATCGACCTGCTAGAATCCGGTCAGTGGTTGACCTGGTTTTATCAAGTCAATCCGCTAGAGTACGATCTCGCCTTAGAGACTTATGAAGAAAAGATGCGCACCGGTCAACTAAAGACCGTAGAGTTGGAGTATCTAGAAAGTTTGGTGAAATTCAGTCTTCTAGACGCTGGCCGTTTTGAAGTTGATGGACCACTCCCTCTTGTTCGTTATCTTTACGGAAAAGAGTTAGAGGTGACCAACCTTCGTTTGGTCCTCTCTGGTTTGGACAATGGTTTTCCGCTAGCAGACATCAAAGAAAGGATGAGACCGATTTATGGACAAACAGACCTATAAGATCGCCGTTGTGGGCAATCGGGACGCCATCCTTCCTTTTCGCCTGATTGGCTTTCAAACCTATCCGGTCACAGAGCCACAAGAAGCGATCAATACCCTACGAAAACTCAGTCGGGAAAACTTCGGGATTATCTACCTGACAGAGGATATTGCTCAGGCTATTCCAGATACAGTGGCTTTTTACGACCAGCAGCTGACACCGGCTCTGATCCTTATCCCGACCCATAGAGGGACTACAGGACTCGGCCAACAGCGGATTCGTGATAATGTCGAAAAAGCAGTAGGACAGGATATTTTATGAGAACAAATGAATTTGGCCAAACGATTGGCGATGCACTGCCGGATTTTACTCCGGGGCGTCTGCCAGCTATTGAGCGGATCGAAGGTCGCTATACCGTGATCGAGCGCCTCTCAAAAGAAAAACATGGAGCAGATCTTTATCAGGTCTACGGGCCGGACTCTCCAGCAGCGATGTGGACCTTTCTGTTCAAAGGCCCTGCCCACAATGAAGAGGAGTGGGACCACTTATTAGATGATCTCATGACAGCCCAAGGTCGCTTTTACTATGCGATTGTAGACAAAGATTCAGGCAAGGCTTTGGGGACTTTCTCTCTCATGCGGATCGATCAAGCCAATCGGGTGATCGAAGTTGGAGCAGTGACCTACTCACCAGCGCTCCAAAAGACACGCATGGCTACGGAAGCCCAGTATCTGTTAGCGCGCTACGTGTTTGAAGATTTAGGCTACCGCCGTTATGAGTGGAAATGCGATGCCTTAAACCAAGCATCTCGCAAAGCAGCTGAGCGCTTAGGCTTCACCTATGAAGGCTGTTTCCGTCAGGCTGTTGTTTATAAAGGTCGTACCCGTGATACAGACTGGTTGTCCATCATTGACCAAGAATGGCCAGCTATCAAACAGCGCTTCGAAGCCTGGTTGGATCCAAGCAATTTCGATGCCAATGGCCAACAAAAGCAATCTCTAAGAGAGATAGCACAAAAGTAAAACAAAGAAACAAAGGATTCCCAGGAGGAATACATGACTCAAGGAAAAATTATCAAAGTTTCCGGTCCCTTGGTGGTCGCATCAGGGATGCAGGAGGCCAATATCCAAGACATTTGCCGGGTCGGCGATCTTGGTTTGATTGGTGAAATTATTGAGATGCGGCGTGACGAAGCTTCTATCCAAGTATATGAAGAAACGTCTGGAGTCGGTCCAGGAGAACCAGTGGTCACAACCGGAGCTCCCCTTTCTGTTGAATTGGGACCAGGTTTGATCTCTCAGATGTTTGACGGGATCCAACGCCCCTTGGAACGTTTCCAAGAAGTTACTGCCAGTGACTTTTTGGTTCGTGGGGTGCAAGTTCCGAATCTAGATCGGGACACCAAATGGGACTTCGAGCCAAGTGTGACAGAAGGGACAGAAGTGGTCGCTGGAGACATAGTCGGTACCGTTCAAGAGACTAATATGGTGGAACACCGCATCATGGTACCGTTTGGTGTGAGTGGACGTGTGACCAAGATCGCAGCAGGTTCTTACACAGTAGAAGAGCCAGTTTATGAGATCGAGCAGGCTGACGGCAGCCTCTTTACTGGAAGTCTGATGCAAAAATGGCCGGTTCGTCGAGGCCGTCCCTTTGCACAAAAACTGATTCCAGTAGAGCCTTTGGTCACCGGTCAACGGGTTATTGATACCTTCTTTCCTGTTACGAAAGGTGGAGCTGCAGCTGTTCCTGGTCCTTTCGGAGCTGGAAAAACCGTCGTGCAACACCAGGTGGCCAAGTTTGCCAACGTAGACATCGTGATCTACGTGGGTTGTGGGGAACGTGGAAATGAAATGACGGACGTTCTGAATGAATTTCCAGAATTGATCGATCCAACAACTGGCCAATCCATCATGCAACGGACTGTTCTGATCGCCAATACTTCGAACATGCCAGTAGCAGCGCGTGAAGCTTCCATCTACACAGGGATCACCATTGCGGAATACTTCCGTGATATGGGCTATTCCGTTGCCATCATGGCCGATTCGACATCGCGCTGGGCTGAAGCTCTCCGTGAAATGTCTGGTCGTCTAGAAGAAATGCCAGGGGATGAAGGCTACCCAGCCTACCTTGGTAGCCGGATCGCCGAATACTACGAGCGTGCAGGTCGGGTCAAGACACTTGGAACTACTGCGCGCGAAGGTTCGATTACGGCAATCGGTGCCGTTTCCCCTCCAGGTGGAGATATTTCAGAGCCCGTGACGCAAAACACCCTGCGGATCGTCAAGGTCTTCTGGGGACTAGATGCTCAGTTGGCGCAGCGTCGCCACTTTCCAGCCATCAACTGGTTGAGTTCTTATTCCCTTTACCAGGATGAGGTGGGCCAATATATCGATCAGCATGAGCAGATTAGCTGGTCTGAAAAAGTGACCCGTGCTATGAACTTGCTTCAAAAGGAAAGTGAATTGCAAGAAATCGTTCGCCTGGTTGGTCTGGATTCCTTGTCTGAAAAAGACCGCTTAACCATGAATGCGGCCAAGATGATCCGCGAAGACTACCTGCAACAAAATGCCTTTGATGAGGTGGACACCTATACCTCTTTCAGCAAGCAGGTGGCCTTGTTGACCAACATTTTGACCTTTGACCAAGAAAGTCAGAAAGCGCTAGAATTGGGAGCCTACTTCACAGAAATCATGGAAGGAACCGTAACTCTTCGAGACCGCATTGCCCGGAGCAAGTTCATCCATGAGGATCAGTTGGCAACCATTCAAGCCTTGAAAGAAGAAATCGTAGAAACCCTACACCAAATCGTCGCAAAAGGAGGAGTAGACAATGAGCGTGATTAAAGAATACCGTACTGTCAGCGAAGTTGTTGGCCCCTTGATGATTGTCGATCAGGTCGAGGGGGTTCACTACAATGAACTCGTAGAAATCAAGCTCCATGACGGAACAACCCGCCAGGGACAAGTCCTCGAAGTCCAAGAAGATAAGGCCATGGTCCAGCTCTTTGAAGGATCTAGCGGGATCAATTTGGAAAAAGCCAAAGTCCGCTTTACCGGACGTCCCCTAGAACTTCCTGTGTCTGAAGACATGGTCGGACGCATCTTTAACGGGATGGGCAAACCCATCGATGGTGGTCCGGAGATTATCCCAGAGAAGTACTTGGACATTGATGGACAAGCCATCAACCCTGTTTCGCGGGACTATCCGGATGAATTTATCCAGACAGGGATCTCAGCCATTGACCATTTGAATACCTTGGTTCGGGGCCAAAAACTCCCAGTATTCTCAGGTTCTGGTCTTCCTCACAAGGAGTTGGCGGCTCAGATTGCTCGTCAAGCGACGGTTCTTAATTCTGAAGAAAACTTCGCCGTGGTCTTTGCGGCTATGGGAATCACCTTTGAAGAAGCCGAGTTCTTTATGAACGACCTTCGGGAGACAGGTGCGATTGACCGCTCGGTCCTCTTTATCAACTTAGCTAATGACCCCGCTATCGAGCGGATTGCCACTCCTCGGATCGCCTTGACAGCTGCCGAATATTTGGCCTATGAAAAAGACATGCACGTCTTGGTTATTATGACCGATATGACCAACTACTGTGAAGCCCTTCGGGAAGTATCCGCTGCCCGCCGGGAAGTTCCAGGTCGTCGGGGTTATCCAGGTTATCTCTATACCAACCTCTCAACCCTCTACGAACGTGCAGGACGCTTGGTTGGAAAGAAAGGATCTGTGACCCAAATTCCGATCCTCTCTATGCCAGAAGATGACATCACCCACCCCATCCCTGACTTGACAGGCTACATCACCGAAGGTCAGATTATTCTGTCCCGCGATCTCTACAATAGCGGTTACCGCCCACCGATCAATGTCCTTCCTTCCCTTTCTCGTTTGAAGGACAAGGGTTCTGGTGAAGGCAAGACTCGGGAAGACCATGCGGCGACCATGAACCAGCTCTTTGCGGCTTATGCCCAAGGAAAACAAGCCAAAGAACTGGCTGTAGTGCTTGGGGAGTCCGCCTTGTCAGATACCGACAAGCTCTATGTTAAATTTACCGACCGCTTTGAGCAAGAATACATCAACCAAGGATTTACCACCAATCGGACGATTGAGGAAAGTTTGGATCTCGGTTGGGAACTCTTATCCATCCTTCCAAGAACAGAGCTTAAACGGATCAAGGATGAGATGATTGACAAGTATCTGCCAAACAAAGAGGATTAGCCTATGGCACGATTAAATGTAAAACCAACTCGGATGGAGCTTACTATTCTCAAAGAGCGCCTCAAGACAGCAACCCGGGGGCACAAGTTGCTCAAGGACAAGCGGGATGAACTCATGCGCCGCTTTATTGAAGCTGTACGTGAGAATAATCGCCTGCGCCAAAAGGTAGAGGCGGCGCTTGTGGACAATATGCAAGATTTCGTGATGGCCAAGTCACTAGAGAGCGACCTCATGGTGGAAGAAATCTTTGCTGTTCCCACGCGAGAAGTGATGCTGCATATTGAGGAAGAAAATGTCATGAGTGTGCGCGTGCCCAAGCTCCATGCCCGTATCGAAAATCCATACGGAGATGATGAAGGGGACGTGGTTTATAGCTACCTCGCCTCCAACAGTCAAATGGATAGCACCATTCAAGAAATGGGGGACCTCCTCCCAGATTTGCTCAAGTTAGCGGAAATCGAAAAAAGCTGCCAACTCATGGCAGATGAAATCGAGAAAACCCGCCGTCGAGTGAACGGACTGGAGTATGCGACTATCCCAGACCTCAAAGAGACCATCTACTATATCGAAATGAAACTCGAAGAAGCCGAACGCGCCAACCTCGTCAGAATCATGAAGGTGAAGTAAGATACAAAGCCCGTAAAATGCAAAGTGAAAATAGGAAATTCTTGCAGTGAGCGATGCTCACAAGAGAATTTATCTTTTTCACCCAGCATTTAGGGCGTGTTCAATTCACAAGATACAAAGCCATTAAGCAACTCAAAGGAAAATAGGGAGCAGGACAGAAGCACTGTTGTATAGAATGCTTCGTTGTCCTGCCCCCACAAGGCTGATTAGGATTTTTCCGAGCTCTTAAAGCGAGAGAAAAATCCAATCAGCTACTGTGTCTTTGAAGTTAGTACTATTACAGTTTGCGTTTATCACACAGCATTTAGGGCGTGTTCAGTTATAAGATACAAAGCCGTAAAAAGCTATGTTCAATTACTTAAAAAATACAAGAACCTCATCGAGGAACCGCTCCTTGATGAGGCTTTTTTTGCGCCCTCGAACTCTTCTTCCAGGACCCTAATTTTATGTTACTAGTTTGTAACAATGTGACAAGAAAGACGAAATGTTACAAGAAAAATACAGTTTTGTTAAATAGCCAAAAAGGCCTTTTATTATTTTTAAATTGTGATAAGATAGTATGGTAGTTAATTTGTCCAAGAAAATCTTGAGCAAAAAAACAAAGAAAAAAGAGGATAAAAGATGAAATTAAAAGTTAATACGAAAGCCTTGATCGCTTCAACAGTAGCTCTTGCAGTGATTCCATTTACAAAAGCCACTGCAGAAACACTTGAAGATTGGGTAGCTCGCTCAGTAGATGAAATCAAACATGATATCCAACAAAGCGGTGACAACCAACAAACTTATACCATCAAATATGGTGATACATTGAGTTCGATCGCAGAAGCGCTTGGAATCGATGTTCATGTGTTGGCAAACTTGAACAACATCAGCAACATGGATTTGATCTACCCAGGTACTGTTTTGAAAACAACAGTAAATGATCAAAAAGAAGTAACTTCAGTTGAAATCCAAACTCCTCAAGCAGGTGCGACAGATGCAACCGTTGCAAGTGCTGACTTGACAACAAACCAAGTGACAGTTGATGACCAAACAGTCGCTGTCAACGATTTGTCTAAACCAGTAAACGAAGATAACAAAGCTGTTCCAGTAGCTCCAGCAGCGGAAACTCAAGAAGCCCCAGCGGAAGCTCCTGTAGTTGAAGTACCAGCAGCAGAAACACCAGCACAACCAGCTGTTCCAGAAACACCAAGCTACGGTGCTCCAGCTGCCAATGTTGCAACTCAAAACCCAGAAACAGCCTCAGCTTCTGCTCCTGAAGCTCCAGCAACTCAACCAGAAGCTCCTGCTGGAACACCAGCTCCTGCAGACGAAGCTCCGGCAGCACAACCAGCAGCAGTAGAAACTGCTGCAGCACCTGAAGTGCAACCAGTAGCATCAACTCCAACAACTGGTAATGCTATTCCAACTGATCCACACCTTCAACCACAAGCAGAAGCTTTCCGTCAAGAAATCGCTGCAAAATTTGGTATCACAAACATTGGTGGTTACCGCGAAGGGGATCCAGACGATCATGGTAAAGGACTTGCAGTAGACGTAATGGTTCCAACAAGTTCTGAACTTGGAGATCAAGTTGCTCAATATGCAATTGACAACATGGACCGTGCAGGCATCTCATACATCATCTGGAAACAACAATTCTACATGCCAGTAGACAACATTTACGGACCAGCTAATACATGGAACCAAATGCCAGACCGTGGTGGAGATACAGCAAACCACTACGATCACGTACATATCTCATTTAACGGATAATAAAACTTTGAACTAGGACAAGTGCCTAGTTCTTTTTTGTATGCACAAAAAAGGCCGGAAGACGAATCTTCCAGCCAGACGATGGTTATAAAATATGATCGACTTTTTCCACCTGATAAAGGGCAATCGCCATGATAATGGTTAAGACCAGTAGCATAAGAATGGCAGGTGTCCAAGAGTGGAAGAGAGATTTACTGTAGCCGAAGAGGATGGGACCAAAGGCTGCAAAGACGTAGCCTCCTGTTTGGGCAAGTCCAGAAAGTTGGGCTGTTTTTTCAGGTGTGCTGGATTTCATGGAGAAAGCGACCATGAGGTAAGGGAAGAGCGAACTAACGGAACTTCCAATTAGGGCATTTAATACCAACCAGTAGAAGAAGTTGCTGGTCGGGATTAAGAGCATGGCTACTCCCAGAATCCCTGCTCCAACAACAATGGCAAGCATCAAGCGTCGATTGCGATCGGATAACCGTGTCGTTAAACTTGGGATCGTCAAGGAGAATGGAAGACTGATCAAGGTGAACACTGAGGCAAGTAGTCCAGATTCAACCTTTGAAAGACCAGCTTGAACAGCCATGGTCGGAAGCCAAGTCATACTTGTATAGAAAAGTAGTGACTGCAATCCTCCGAAAATCATGATAGCCCAGACATATTTATTGGTATACCATTTGTTACTAGCTTCAGTAGTAGAAGCCTTTTTGAGCCGGTGGTTGTAGCGAAGGTTAGGAATCCAGATGACCAAAGCAAGAGCGCACAAGGCAGTCAAAAGAGTCACTAGACCTTGCCAAGAAGTGGCTTTGGTAATAGGAACCGCTACAGAAGAGGCGATCGCTGTGGACATCCCCATAGAGGTGATGTAGAGAGTCGTTAGCACACCGAGTTGCTTAGGCCGATTGGCCTGGATCAAGCTTGGAAGCAGAACATTGAGAAAGGCAATACTTGCTCCAATTAAGATGGTTCCCAGATAGAGAAAGGGAAGATTGATAATCCGAATGGCAGATCCGATCATCATTGCGATCAAGACAAGAAAGAAGAGGCGCTCAATTCCTAATTTTTGAGCAAACTGAATCGCAAAAGGTGAGAAAATGGCAAAGGTAAGAAGTGGCAAGCTAGTCAATAGTCCCAGAGAGCTCACATCAACCCCCAAACCAGCTGCGATGTCAGACAAGACCGTCGGAAGTGTAGTAAATGGTGTTCGTAAAACAATCCCAAGCATAATGATGCCCGGGACGAATAACATAGAATGTGTTTTTTTCATAAATCCTCCTCAGACAAAAATTCTCTTCATTATAACATAGATTGAGCACAAATTGGAGTAATAATACAAATGAAGGAGAAGGATCGTAGTTCTCACTTCCATAGAAAAAGCCACCGGTTTTGGTGGCTCTTATAGGGAGATTATTATGAAAAATTTTAGGATTTTCTATCAAACAAAGTTAGGAGGTCTTCATTTGATGGCTTTATTATAAGGTGGTTTACTTAAAGAAAACTTAAGAAAAGGCGCTGATCGAAAGAATCGGTCTGAAGTCTGAGAAAATACATTAGCCAGCATCCAAAACGGGATGCGTTTTTTATTTAAAATAATAAAGATCGTAGTTCTTACTAGCGTTCGAACTACATCAACGTACCTAAACTCATAAACGTTCGAAAAGAGAATAAGGATCGTAGTTTTCGCTTCGCTCAAACTGCGTCAACGTACCTAAGCTCACTAACGTTCACTAAGGTACATAGAGAAAAGGCCACCGGTTTTGGTGGCCCTTATAGGGAGATTATTATGAAAAAGTTTAGGATTTTCTATCAAACAAAGTTAGGAGGTCTTCATTTGATGGTTTTATTATAAGGCTAATTTCTTAAAGAAAACTTAAGAAAAGACGCTGTTTATAAGAATCGGTCTTAGGTCTGATAAATTTTACAACAGAAGCTATTTAGATTTTTTTCTAAATAGAGTTGACAAAATCATATGAAAGGTTTACAATCTATTTAGAAAGATATCTAAATAGATTAGAGGAGATAAAGAATGAATTTTGCGCAAACATTTAAAGCTTTATCCAATCCGATAAGAAGAAGTATCTTAGAACTGCTAAAGGTAGGGAAATTATCTGCTGGCGATATCGCTAGCCACTTTGATGTAGCAGGAGCAACCATTTCCCATCATTTAAGCCTTCTCAAGCATGCAGATTTAATTCGAGAGGAAAAAGAGAAGAATTTTATCTACTATGAACTCAATACTTCAGTCTTGGAGGATTTAATGGTCTGGCTCGTTGATTTGAAAGGAGATTCTACTGATGAAAATGAATAAAAAACTATTGATATTAACTTCTATGGTGATACTTTTCCCCATGCTTTGGGGCTTGATGATTTGGTCGCAATTACCTAACCAAATCCCAATTCACTTCAATTTTGCTGGCCAGCCCAATAACTTCCAATCGAAACCCCTGGTTGTGTTTGGTCTTCCTATTTTCGATCTCATGGTGCATCTGTTTATGATCTTTATGATCGGTCGCGATTCTAAGAATAGCGCTATGAATGAAAAAATGATCAGAGCGATTTACTGGTTGACCCCAATCGTTTCCTTAAGTACCTTCTATCTCATCTATAGCAAGGCGCTAGGATCTACTACTAATCCATCAGTTTTTGTTTCGGTTCTGCTAGGGCTCATCTTTGTAATCATGGGCAATTACATGCCTAAGTTGAAAGTGAACCACACGGTTGGGATCCGCCTTCCTTGGACCTTACAGAGTGAAGATAACTGGCAAAAAACCCATCGCTTGGCAGGGAAGTTGTGGGTGATTGGAGGATTGATTCTTCTACTTGAAGCAGGCCTTCAATTCGCGTTTTCTTATGTATTGGTGCTGGTCATCCTCGCCATTGTGTTTATCCCTGTGATGTACTCTTATCAATTAAGTCGGAAAAATCGTTAGTATGAAAAACAACCAGAGAAGAACTAGTTGGGAACTGTTTCTTTTCCGGTTGTTTTTGCTTGTTCTCATGAAAATAGATTAGATTACATCTAAACATACGCTCTTAATAAATCTGAAGCAGTTGACATTTACCTTAATAAGATTAATCAAATTCGAGAAGAAAAAAGTAGTGATTCTATTGGTTTATATTGCAATGTACTCAAATGAACAAAAAGAAAAAAGCCTTTGAAATGTTGATTTCAAAGGCTTTTGTTTACTCAATTATTTAACTTCTATATAGATATCAACCGATATCAACTTTCTATTTTGAAATACCAAAATACTTGATATTATATGTTTTTGAAACTAGTTTCAAAGTGCTAATATTGACATGCAACAATTAAGTGGTAGAATAGAAATAGAGCATGAATTGTTAACTAGAAAGGAATAATCTCGGAAACAATATTGTTAACATTTTCATGTAAAACAGGAAAAATGATGTGCAATGAACTTAGCTTTATTGTATTTCAATAGTTGCTCAAAGTAAAGATGGCGTCCATTATATGTCCCATTGTTATTTTCTCCACAAAAATGTAAGCGCATACACAATGGGGCGTGTTTTCGGTTGTATCACTCAGACTTTACAGGATATATTAGAGAGGTGTAATTTATGAAACGCTTTAAGAATGTAATTGTTCGTATTCCTGGAAGAGGAATTAGTGAAGGTATTACTTCTAATCCAGAACTTGGAAAACCTGTTTATGAAAGTGCATTAGTTCAACATGAACATTATGTTGAAGCTTTAACTAAATGTGGAGTCAAAATTAATGTGTTACCACCAAATGACGATTTTCCAGATTCATGTTTTATGGAAGATACTGCACTCTGTACGGATAAATGTGCTATAATTTCCAGACCAGGTGCGGATACTCGTCGAAATGAGACTCAACTAGAAGACTTCCGTAAACTGCTATCTAGTTTTTATTCAAATGTTCATGAAATTAAAGCTCCAGGAATGGTTGAACCTGGCGATATTATGATGGTTGGCGATACCTTCTATGTTGGGAAATCAGCCCGTACAAATGATGAAGGTTTTGCACAGATGAAAGAAATATTAGAGGGATATGGTAAAACGGTCATTCAAGTCCCGTTGGAAGAAGTATTGCATCTTAAGACAGGAGTCAATTATTTAGAGGATAATAATTTATTGGTTGCTGGTGAATTTGTTGATAATCCTTTATTTGAATCATTTAATAAGATAGTTGTTGATTCTGATGAAGCATATGCCGCAAACTGTATATGGGTTAATGGAACTGTTATTGTTCCAGCCGGATATCCTAAGGTTCAATCTGCCGTTGAACATTTAGGATATGATGTTCTTGTTGTCGATACCTCTGAATATCGTAAAATTGATGGTGGTTTGAGCTGTCTTTCATTACGTTTTTAATAAAACAATATATATGATGGGATAAAGATTTTCTTTTTCCCATCATATTTAAAAAAATAATTTAATTTTTATGGGGAGGATAGTTATATGACTGAGAAAAATACTGTCCAACAAAATGTTAGTCTACTCGGCTTAGTTGCTTTAACAGTTACTACGGTAATAGGTGCAGGGGTTTTTAATTTACCACGTGATTTAGCAAAATCTGTAGCTCCAGGCCCTGCTTTAATTGCACTAGTATTTGCAAGTATTGCCTTTGCTGTTTTCGTTTACTGTTTGAAATATCTACAAGATCACTATCCAGATTTAGACGCAGGAATTTTTAGTTTTCCAGAACAAGGATTTGGAAAGTTTATTGGATTTTTATCTTGTGTAGGATATTGGCTATCTATTGTTGTAGGTAATATTTCATTAGGAGTACTTTCGGTAAGTTCTCTTGGATATTTTATTCCAATGTTTCGTGGGGGAAATAATATCCCTTCTTTAATTCTGTTATCAGTTATTTTATGGGTCTTCTACTATATATGTGCGTCAGGAGCGAGAAACGCTTCATTAGTTAATACTGTTATTTGGTTTGCAAAAATGATTCCAATTGTAGTATTTATTATAGCTTTATTGATGGCATTTAAGGTAGATGTATTTAACTCTGGACTGTGGGAAAACGCTTTCGCTTCAAATGATTTACCTTCATCTATAAATGGTCAAATTGGAACAGCTATGAGTTCAACTATTTGGGTGTATGTTGGTATTGAAGGGGCATTAATCTATTCTGCACGTGCGAAATCGAAATCAGATGCATCAAAAGCAATTGTGATTTCTTATATTGTAATTGCAGTGACGTATCTCTTGCTGACCTTCTTAACCTTTGGAGTACTTTCACAAGTACAAGTTTCAAAAATGGAAGTACCTGCATTAGGTGGCATATTAGAGGCAGTCGTAGGCAAATGGGGAGCAATTCTAATGAACCTAGGTATTGCACTTTCAGCAATGGGATGTTGGTTCGGATGTTGTTTATTTGCTGGTGAAATTTTAGATGTTGCAGCGAAGCATGAAATTGTCCCTAAATTCTTTGGTGTTGAAAATACTGTTGGGCAACCAACAAATTCATTACTGGTATCCACAATTATTCAACAAGCATTTTTCATTACCATCATAATCAATGAATCAATTTATAATGTTATGGCTTTATTTGCTTCAAGTACAATGTTGGTTCCATATTTCACAGTTAGTTTGACTATGATTAAAAAATCAATCAAGTTTGATAACGGTTTTAAATTGAATGCTTTGCTTGGTTGTATTTCAACTATTGCAATGGGATATTTGATGTATTCAACAGGCTGGAAGTATATTATTATTACAGCACTTCTTTTCGCCCCTTGTATGATTGTTTACTATTTGGCTCGTAAAGAAAATAATAAGAAATTCCTCACTAATATCGAAAAAATTATTGCCCTAGTAATAGTAGCCTTGGCAATTGTCAGTCTAGTCCTGATTTTTAACGGTACAATTGATTTATCTACCATGTAAAAAATAAATAATAGATTTGAGGTGAACAACGTGGGTTATCCAAAGTTTGTTATTGATAAGAAAAAGTTAAAACATAATGCCAAAAATGTATTAGACATGTGTAATGATATTGGAATTGAGGTTGTTGGTGTAATAAAAGGAATTAACGGACTTGAAGAAATTATTAAGACATTAATAGATGCAGGTTTTAAAACGTTGGCTTCTTCGCGACTATCTCAATTGAAAAGAGTAAAAGAGATTAATCCAAATATTCTTACTTACGACTTACGTATACCAATGCTTAGTGAAGTTGATGAATTAGTTTCTTGTGCAGATATTAGCTTGAATTCTTCGTTAGAGATTTTAAAAGAATTAAACCGGGCTGCTTCAGAGCAAAATAAAATTCATAATGTGATTATTATGACTGAATGTGGTGATTTGCGTGAGGGAATTTTTGACGAAGAGGAATTGCTGAATACAACACGTACTGTTGAACAAGAATTAAAAAACTTACATTTATTAGGCGTTGGAACAAATCTAGGGTGTTATGGCTCAATTATGCCTACCCCAGAAAAAATGATGGAACTGATTTCAAAGGCTGAAAAAGTTAGTAAAGCAATTGGACGTAGGATTGAGGTTGTTTCTGGGGGTGCTTCAACTAGTTTACCTTTAGTTGCAAAGGGATCTATGCCAGAGGGTATCACGCAGCTAAGAGTTGGGGATGCGTTATATATTAGTGATTTGGATGATTGCTTTGATTATAAGGTATTTCCTGATGAAGATGAAGCGTTTACGCTACAGGCGGAAATTGTTGAATTGAAAAACAAACCAAGTCATCCAATTGGTACAATTGCAGTTGATGCATTTGGAAACAAGAAGGAATATGAAGACAAAGGTATTCGTCGCAGAGCTCTGATAGCGGTTGGAAGGCAAGATTTAGGAGATTGTTTACATCTTCGGCCATTAGACTCAAACATTGAAGTAATTGGTGGTAGTAGCGACCATACGATATTAGATATTACTGAAAGCGAACATTGTTACGAATTAGGAGATATTGTTAGTTTCCATGTAATGTATGAAAATCTATTGATGTTAAGCCAATCTGAGTATGTTGAAAAAGAATATATTTAGAAGAATATGATTGCTGGAGGAAGTAATATGATAAAATATGAGAATATTATTGTTAGAAAACCATGTAAAGCGATGCTTGAAGGAATTAGTACAGGAATGTTCAGTGACGATAAGCCTATATATGAAAAAGCAATTAGTCAGCACCAAGAATATGTTGATGCAATTGAAAGTTTAGGAGTAAAAGCACTGGTTCTTGAAGCTTTAGAGGAATACCCAGATTCATGTTTTGTTGAAGATCCAGCAGTAGTAATGAAAGAATGTGCAATTATTACTAATTCCCCAAGAGAATCGAGGAACGGTGAAAAATTTGAAATTGAACCTGCTATAAAGAAATTCTACGCTGACGAACAAATCTTTCACATTGAATCCCCAGGAACGATGGAAGGTGGAGATGTAATGCTTGTAGGAAAACATTTCTATGTAGGTTTATCTGATCGTACCAATAAAGAAGGTGCTAAACAATTTGGTGAAATAGTTTCTCAATTCGGTTACACTTCTTCCACAATACCAGTGACAGAAGGTTTGCATTTGAAAGATTTTGTGATTTATCTAGAAAATAACAATATGTTGGTTAGTGCAAGAATGAATGAAGTTCCCGAGTTCAGAGAATTTAATAGATTTGTAGTTCCTAAAGAGGAATTATATGCAATTAATAGTTTGTATATAAATGGCACAGTGTTAGTTCCTGATGGATACCCAAAAACATTAGAACATATAAAAAATCTAGGTTACCCTGTAAAAGTCGTTAATACAGACGAATTTAAGAAAATCGATGGTAGTTTAACCTGTTTATCTTTGCGTTTCTAATTTGTTTAGTTACCCTCAAGAATAAAAAGATTATTTTAAAATACTATTGAGAGTAATTTTCCATTACTTACAGCAAAAGAAACACTCTAATTCACATTCTGATATGAGACCTCTTAAGTAGACATGGTAAATACCTAAAATCTACTTAAGAGGTCTTATTATGGATTCCATAATTCCTATGGTAGTTTTACCCGCTACAGAAATTATAGAGCCAATTTCTTAAACAACACAAAAACGCTCTAGACAATATGACTAGAGCGTTTTCTATATATCCGAACATCTAATTTATTTCACAAAAAATGTAGTCAAAAATGTAGTCATTCGGTTGATTTTTATTGCAATACATTGAAATTCGAAAATTCAAGAATTGCATTAAATCAAGGTTTTTTCGCCTCTACTGAAACGTAATGACCCACTATTTAACCTCTGTAATTATCAAGTATTACAACCTATATTTCTTTTAATATTTTATCAAATAATTTTTCTAATTTCCATAATTCTCCATAGACAGTTCCATCCATATAAAGGTTGTAAATTTCATCATCTTGTTCCACTCGTATTTGTGCAGAATACCCTTTTGATAGTGCTAAGGAACGAATAACTTCCCGTTGAGTTCGTCCATTACCTTCTCGAAAGGGATGGAAATAATTAAGATTATCAAGAATTTTTGCTAAATGTTTAATGATTTCATCTCTTGAGTTGGCAGTTTGATGATAGGAATGAATGAGATGATTTATATAAGTTTCCGCAGCATTAAACGACTGTATCGACATAAAAGGATTACCACTTTTAGAGATATTCACCTTGCGATATTGTCCTGACCAAGTATAAACATCTTGAAACAAATAGTTATGAATGGCTAAAATATTACTCATGGAATAGACTTTATTGGCTTTCAAGCGCAAATCTGCAAGTCTTTTAGTAACGAATAAGTGTTCATTTCGGTAGGCTTCTTCAATATTTGTAACATTTTGTTTATTGATTAAGACTGTGGAATTTGGATAGGTATATTGGTGATTGGGATCAATGTACTCATAGCCTTCGTATTGATTTTTAACCAATATTCAATTCCTTTCGTCTGTTGATAACATAAGTTTTTAAGTCAATCACATCTTGAACAGTAGGTTCATAATTTTCAATCATTGATGACCCAATAGCATACCAGACAGTATCAAAATCTGAAAAGTTATCAAAGGGAATCCCTAAAATTGTTAATTCTTCTTTATTTACATCAAGAGTCATGGCACACCTCCTTGTATAGAGTTATCCTTATTATACCATAAAATCGGTATTTTCACCTAAAGGATAGAGACCAAAAGATATATGTAAGTGTATAGATTAATACTTACAGAACTAAAAATATTCCCCTGTTTTTAGTCTAGCTGAAACCCATACTTTCCAAACCAGGTCTTAAGAAAGCTCGTAAAGCATCACAATTATCAAAACGTTAATCAACACGCTTATATCAACGTTTACAGACATTTAAGAAATTTCTCTTGGATGTCTTTTTTTGTCTAGCTAAATTTTACAAATTGGGCAATTTAGGTTACTCAATAATATAAAAAAGATAAAAATTTAAAGTTCGAATTTTAATTTTAAAAAAAGTAATTATTATTGAATATCTGTTCAAACATTTTATCTTTTCTAAGGTTAATATAAGTATATATACTTTAAAAAAGGAAGTCAAACATCTTGCTCATAGATTTTTGCATTTTTAAAAAATACATTTTGTCATATAATAATGTGGAAAATTGACGGATTCCTTAAATAATCATATAATATGAAAATGTAAACCCTTACATACTATTCTACTTATACTTGATAAAATGCAAGTTCTTGAGGATCTATAAATATATAGACACTCTTCTATTTATAAAGTGAAATAAAGAATCACGGAGAAAGTTTATGGATATTAAAGAGACATTCAACCAGCTAGACAATACAAAATTTAATGATTTCAATAATCGCCTTGAAGGTTTTGAGAAACTTTTTAAAGACAAATATTATTTTACCCATCCCGAAGATTTTAGCTCAATCTTTAGCATTTTGGTAAAGTATGGAAAAAGTACAAGTAAATATATTTTATCGAAAGGAGAGATATATGAGTGAAATAGTTATTAATGCTCAGAATTTATCTAAAAATTTTTATAATTTTGATTCAAGACTCCCATTTATCAAGAGATTTTTGAAACGTAATCAAATAACGATTCGAGCTGTTCAAGATATTAGTTTTACGATTAAGAGAGGGAGTATAGTTGGCTTTATTGGGAGTAATGGAGCTGGTAAATCCACAACGATTAAAATGTTGACTGGGACTCTTTATCCTAGTTCCGGAAAATTAGAAGTGAATGGAGAAATTCCATTTAAAAGAAGTATAAATTTTAGAAAAAAAATTTCAATAGTAGTAGGAAATAAATTACAGTTATTTCAAGATGTTTCGGCTATGGATTATTTTCAATTGATTGGTACTTTATATGAGGTAGAACCGGCGATTTTACAAGAACGAATTCAGGAATTAAGCAATTTGTTGAATGTAAAAGATCAGCTTTACCAGCAGGTCCGGACCCTCTCTCTTGGACAAAAAATGAAAATGGAGTTTATCGCGGCATCTTTAACAAGTCCGGAAATATTATTTTTAGACGAGCCTACTATAGGGTTAGATATACAGTCTAAAAAAGATATCAGAACATTTTTAAAGAAAATGAATGAAGAATGTCATACTACTATTATTTTAACGAGTCATGATATGGATGATATTTCGTCTGTTTGTGACGAATTAATCGTCATTGACAAAGGAAAAATTATTTTGCAGGAGTCAATGGATGTTATTTTATCTAAATTTTCTGATTTTAAATATTTAAAGATAAAAATGACATTAGATTTGGTACCAGAGTTATGCTCTGTTAAAGGAGTAGTAGTCATTTCTCAAACAAAATCGGAATGTATACTAAAAATACCTAGAGATTTTGTCTTTGAGACATTAGAATCAATCAATAAGCTTGTAGATATAGAAGATTTTGAAATATCAAATCTTTCTTTAGAAGAAATTATTTTACAAAACTATTTTACAAAAAAGGAGCACAATTGAAAAAAGAAATGTCTATTATTCTGATATCATTTCGATCTATTTTGAACTATAAATCAAGTGTACTATTGTTAATGTTACAGGCAAGTATACAAATTATGATATCAGTATTTTTATGGACGTATATATATCAGAGTAACCAGATAAATATAGCAGGATATGATTTTACCTCAATGGTTCAATACTATTTGGGGACTATAATTTTTTCATATTTTGTTTTTTATCCAGTTGATTGGGAAATCAATGACGATGTTCATTCAGGAAATTTTTTTAGCATATTAATAAAACCTGTTACTTTTTATAAGTATTATTTTTGTAAAATGCTTGGAGATAGGCTTGCTCATTTATTATTTATCATCATTCCTGTCATTTTATTCTCCAGTGTTTATTACAAGAATGAGTTATTAACCATTGAAATTCTTATTTTAGGAAGTATTGCAATTATTCTATCTATGGTTCTATGGTTTTTAATATCATGTTGTGTAGGTATGCTTTCTTTTTGGTTAGAAAATATATTTTTTGTCCTTACTGTTAAAGAAATAGTAATTCAGTTTTTATCAGGAATATTATTGCCTTTAAGTTTTTTTTCAAATAATTTTCGTCTGTTTTTAGATGTATTACCTTTTAAATACTTAGTATATGAACCGCTTCAGATGTTTAGTAATGATACATATAAATTAATAGACTATTTGAGAATTATTTGTATTCAATTGATTTGGTGCATCATTTTTTATATTATATCAAGATTCATATTGAGAAAAGGAGTGGAGCACTTCTCAAATGTGGGAGGATAAAATGTTTAGAATAAAAGTAATTTTTAGGCTACTTCATTTTGGTTTTAAATCTGATATGAATTTTCATTTTGACTTCTTTTGTGGTCTATTTTCGTCGATACTGTGGATTGGTTTACCTATTGTATTTTTTAGATTGATTTTCTTAAACATAGACTCTTTTAATGGTTGGGACTATTATCAAATTTTATTTTTGGTAGGTTCCTACACTATTGTAGATGGAGTTATGATGGGATTGTTAATTAGAAGTATGGGAATTTTAGAATCAGATATTTTGAGTGGTAACTTGGATCAAATTTTATTGAGGCCGTTTGATACTCAGTTGTTCTATATTTTTAGATCATTTAATTTAGTTCAATTCGTGAATACTTTTTTTGGTCTTGCGATCATTTTTATAAGTTATGGAAATTTAAATGTACATTTAAATTCATTAAAAATATTATTTTATATCCTTTCTTTAATGTGTGGTTGTATTATATATTATTCAATTTGGTTTCTAATAACGATTAGTTCATTTTGGTTCCCAACTAAATTTTCAAAAGTAGATGTATTTTTGAATTATATTGGAATTTCTAAGTATCCATATAATATTTTTACAGGTATTAACAGATTGATCACTATGTTATTTGTTCCCAATTTATTAATTGCCAATCCTGCAGTATTAATATTTTTAGGGAAAGATACATTGAACCTATTTTTCTATCAAATAGTTTTTACAGTTTTTTTGATTATTATCAGTCGTACAATTTTTAGAAAAGGATTGAAAAAATATGAAAGTGCAGGAAGATAAACAATGTTGTTCAGTTATATGTTTGACTAAAGGAAGTGATTCGCTGTACTTTGTTTTGTGGTCATTGAAACATCAGATAATTATAAACTATAATTTAAAGAATAGTATTATTAACTTATAGGTGCTAAGAAAAAATTTAAAGAAATTCCCTCATTCAATCAAACTTATTCATATTTTTTAAAATAAGAAAATAGTTGGATTTTGATGATGGTTGATATAAAGCTAAACTGAAAGTACCTGAAATCCAACTGTGTCAAACCAGGTCATACGATCTGTGAGAAAAAGAACACATAACAAAAAGAGGAGCTTCACAATAAAGTTCCTCTTCTTTTATATATCCGAATCATTATTCTTATTTCAAAAAAGGTAGTGAAAAAGGTAGTGATTCGGTTGATTTATATTGCAATGTAGTGAAATTTAGAATTTCAAGAATCGCTTAAAATCAAGGTTTCTAACATCTATTGACGTGTAGTGAACCCCTATTTCACCTCTGTAAACACAACGTGTTTGCGAAGTTTTGGTGAGTACTTCTTCAATTGAAGACGGTCTGGAGTGTTACGTTTGTTTTTAGAAGTAAGGTACAAGCGTTCACCAGATTCTTTGTGTTCAAGTGTAATATTTACGCGCATGGTATCTCCCTTCTATTATTCAGCTGATGCAGCTTTAGCGATCTTACGTCCTTTGTAGTATCCTTTAAGTGATACACGGTGTGAACGTGAGTAATCTCCAGTTGCTTCGTCAAAGTTTACAGATGGAGCTGTTACTTTGTAGTGCGTACGACGTTTGTTTTTCTTCGCTTTTGATGTGCGACGTGCAGGTACTGCCATTTCGTTTTTCTCCTTTTAAGATATAAATTCAATTAGGTTTGATTTTCATCAACTGTAACAGTATAACAAAACTTTTTTGTAAAGTAAAGTTACTTGACAAAAAAATTGAAATTTTTGAAAGAAACTTTTCTGTTGTCTGTTTCTCCAAAGTCCATGCCTATCTTTGTGGCCTCTTTTATGCTATAATGGTAAAAAATGTAACGAGAGGAATGACATGACAGAATTAGACAAACGCCATCGTAGTAGTGTCTACGATAGCATGGTAAAATCTCCCAACCGTGCCATGCTTCGCGCGACGGGAATGACCGATGAAAGCTTTGAAAAACCAATTGTCGGAGTGATTTCGACATGGGCGGAAAATACCCCTTGTAACATCCACCTTCATGATTTTGGAAAATTGGCCAAAGAAGGTGTGAAAGATGCAGGTGCTTGGCCGGTCCAATTTGGCACCATTACAGTTGCGGATGGGATCGCTATGGGAACACCAGGGATGCGCTTCTCCCTAACGTCACGTGATATCATCGCGGATTCTATCGAAGCGGCTATGGGCGGTCACAACGTCGATGCTTTTGTAGCCATCGGGGGCTGTGATAAGAACATGCCTGGCTCGATGATCGCCATTGCCAATATGGATATCCCGGCGATCTTTGCCTATGGTGGTACCATTGCACCGGGTAATCTGAACGGCAAGGATATCGACTTGGTTTCTGTTTTCGAAGGGATCGGGAAATGGAACCATGGTGATATGACCGCTGAAGAAGTGAAAGATCTTGAATGTAATGCCTGCCCTGGCCCTGGTGGCTGTGGTGGGATGTATACGGCTAACACCATGGCGACAGCGATTGAGGTCCTTGGGCTGAGCTTGCCCGGTTCCTCTTCTCACCCTGCTGAATCAGCTGATAAAAAGGCGGATATCGAAGAAGCAGGTCGTGCAGTTGTGAAGATGCTGGAGATGGGACTCAAACCTTCTGACATCTTGACCCGTGAAGCTTTTGAAGATGCGATTACAGTGACCATGGCGCTCGGTGGTTCTACCAATGCCACTCTTCACTTGCTTGCGATCGCTCACGCAGCTAATGTGGACTTGACGCTGGAAGACTTCAACGATTTCCAAGAGCGCGTACCTCACTTGGCAGACTTGAAACCTTCAGGGAAATACGTTTTCCAAGACCTTTACAATGTCGGTGGCGTGCCAGCTGTCATGAAATACCTTCTGAAGAATGGGTTCCTTCATGGGGATCGTATCACCTGTACTGGTAAAACAGTAGCTGAGAACTTGGAAGCCTTCGCTGATTTGACACCAGGTCAAAAAGTCATCATGCCACTTGAAAATCCAAAACGTGCGGATGGTCCATTGATCATCTTGAAAGGGAACTTGGCTCCTGAAGGGGCGGTTGCTAAAGTATCAGGTGTGAAAGTTCGCAACATCACAGGTCCTGCTAAGGTCTTTGACTCGGAAGAAGCTGCCATTGAAGCCGTTCTTTCAGACGAAATCGTGGATGGCGACGTTGTTGTTGTTCGTTTCGTAGGTCCGAAGGGTGGTCCTGGTATGCCGGAAATGCTGTCCTTGTCATCTATGATCGTTGGGAAAGGCCAAGGGGACAAGGTTGCCCTCTTGACAGACGGACGCTTCTCAGGTGGCACGTACGGTCTCGTTGTCGGACACATCGCACCTGAAGCTCAGGTCGGTGGCCCAATCGCCTACCTCCACACAGGGGACATGGTGACAGTTGACCAAGATACCAAAGAAATCACCATGCATGTCTCAGACGAAGAATTGGCGAAACGGAAGGCTGAAACAACCTTGCCACCACTCTATAGCCGTGGGGTTCTGGGTAAATACGCCCATATCGTTTCTTCAGCATCACGTGGTGCTGTAACCGACTTCTGGAATATGGAACAGTCTGGTAAACAATAATTGCAAGGACGACTTTGTCCAAATAGAGAGTGGGACAGAAATCGGTCATTCGTTAGAATTCGATTTCGTCGTCCCACCTCCGCACAGTTGAGTAGGGCTGTAAAAGCTGATGAAATCAGCGTAGTAGAGCCCACTCAACCACTGCGTCTTGCTCGACAATCCAAAAACAATTGAGAGGCTAGGACTTTTGTCCCAGCCTCTTTTTTTGGCTCAAAGTGGCTATTTTCGACCTTGTCGCTGAAACGTATGAATATTACATTTTGGTGGATTTGAGTGTATCATCTGTCATTTTTCTTGTAAATCAGTCTATAATTTGCTATAATTGTGACTAATCGAATCAATCCTTTAATACTGTCCAGAGAGGCAGGCAAGGAGCTATGGAAATGAAAGGCCTGGGAAGACCAGCCTATATTTTGTGTATCTCCTTGTTGTGGGGGATTTTTTTGTATAGTTGAAAAGTGGTTTGATAAAAAAGAAATCGTCGATGATGGAAGCAGGGAGTGCATCCTTACGATTTGGTCATCGAAGGTAGATGTTTTTGTTCAGCCATAGCTTGTCGCATCTTAATTTTAGGAGGTTTTTACGATCGTGAATGACGTTAAATATGATGTGAATGATATGCCAAAACCTGGTTTATTGGTTGGTTTATCTTTCCAGCATTTGTTTGCCATGTTTGGGGCGACAGTGCTGGTGCCGATTTTGGTTGGGATTGATCCTGCCATTGCTTTGTTCTCATCTGGTTTGGGGACCTTGGCTCACTTGACAGTGACCAAGTATAAGATTCCTGCTTATATGGGGTCTAGTTTTGCTTATATTGCTGCTATGCAGATGCTGATGAAGTCAGATGGAATCGCAGCAGTTGCGCAAGGTGCTATGGCGGGTGGCTTGGTCTACTTGTTTGTAGCTCTGATTGTTAAGCATGCGGGTAAAGATTGGATTAATAAGGTCCTTCCACCAATCGTGGTTGGTCCCATTATCATGGTAATTGGTTTGAGTCTTGCGGCGAATGCAGTCACTGATGCGACAACCTTAAATAAAAGCTATAGCGGTTATGCTCTATTGATTTCGATGGTGACCCTCTTTGCGGTCATCCTATTTAACATGTATGGCAAGAAGATTGTCGGTGTCGTCCCAATTTTACTTGGATTAATTGTGGGCTATATTTTCTCATTGGCTCTTGGTTTGATGACAGGACATAGTTTTGTCAATTTCTCAGAGGTAAGTGCGGCGCATTGGATTCAAGTTCCAAACTTTGACATTCCATTTGTGGATTATAGCTTTAAGCTCTATCCAAGTGCGATTTTGACCATGGCTCCGATTGCCTTTGTGACCATGACGGAACATTTTGGGCACCTCATGGTTTTAAATAGTTTGACTGAGCGTGATTACTTTAAGGATCCAGGGCTTGACCATACGCTTACTGGTGATGGCTTGGCACAGATTATTGCCGGATTCTTTGGAGCTCCTCCGGTAACTTCTTATGGGGAAAACATTGGGGTTATGGCCCTTAGTAAGGTCTACTCAGTTTACGTTATTTCAGGCGCAGCAGTGATTGCGGTTGTCATGAGCTTTATTGGGAAGCTATCAGCACTCTTGCACTCTATTCCAACTCCTGTATTGGGAGGGTTGTCTATTGCCCTCTTTGGGGTGATCGCTGCTAGCGGTTTGAAAATTTTAGTTGAACATAAGATTGATTTTGATAATAAAAAGAATCTCTTGATTGCTAGTGTGATCTTGGTATCAGGGATCGGTGGTTTGATGATTGACCTCGGTGGTCTTCAAATCACGGGTGTCGCAACGTCAACCATTCTTGGGATTGTGTTGTATCAAATTCTTCCAGAACCAAAAGCTGACGAGGCTTAGTACATTCTGGTAGTGAAAAAGTTTTAATGGATTCAATCATCATAAAAAAACGAGGAACAGACTCTGGTGGTAGAGCTGGTGTTCCTCGTTTTTTATTGTGGATCGGATTTCCGAAGAGGCCTTCCTTCATTAGTTGACTGCGTTTCTTAAATGGTAATGATTGTTATCGTGGTGGAAGGCCAAGGGCAATGCGCCCGTATCGGCTGATTCGTGTAATTTTCCAAGCGGGTGACCAGGTCACTTCGACCTTGACATCTTCGATCCCCTCAATTTCTTTTAGGCGAGCGACGATTTCGATCGGAAGGCTCTCAGCACAGCTACAAGCCGTATCGGTGAAGGTCATAACCACCTTGCAAGTACCGGCTTCATCTAGATGGATCTCGTAGATCAGTCCTAGGTTATAGACATCTAACTCAACGTCGGTATCAAATACAAGCTCCAATTTTTCGATTAACGGCTTCTCTAGTGCGAGGGCGCGGTCATTGATTTTGATATCCTCTCTCATCGCAAGATCCTTTCAGTGTAGTATGGCTTCCATTTTCTCATAATTCGGCTGATAAGGCAAGAAGAGAACGATGATTTAAACGTGTGGGACAAAGGAAATTCGGTCCAGTCTCCATTTCTCTTCGAATTTGTGGTAAAATAGAGGCAAAAGTAAGACAAAGGATGAAGGCTATGAAATTACAAAAACCAAAAGGGACCCAGGATATCCTTCCTGGCGATTCAGCGAAATGGCAATATGTAGAAGGCTTTGCACGCAAGGTCTTTGCGCGATACAATTATGATGAAATCCGCACACCGATCTTCGAACATTATGAAGTCATCAGCCGTTCAGTAGGGGATACGACGGATATCGTTACCAAAGAAATGTATGACTTCTATGACAAGGGAGACCGTCATATCACGCTTCGTCCAGAAGGGACAGCTCCTGTTGTCCGCTCCTATGTAGAAAATAAACTCTTTGCGCCTGAGGTACAAAAACCAAGTAAGTTCTATTACATAGGCCCAATGTTCCGCTACGAACGTCCTCAAGCAGGTCGTTTGCGTCAATTCCACCAAATTGGGGTAGAATGCTTTGGATCGAGCAATCCTGCAACGGATGTCGAAACCATTGCCATGGCAGCGCAATTCCTGAAAGAACTAGGGATTGACAATGTAACCTTGCACTTGAACACCTTGGGAAGCCCTGCCAGTCGTCAGGCTTATCGTCAAGCCTTGATTGATTACCTCTTGCCAATGAAGGATCAATTGTCTAAGGACAGCCAACGTCGCTTAGAAGAAAATCCGCTTCGTGTCTTGGATTCAAAAGAAAAAGAAGACAAGGCCGCGGTTGAACAGGCCCCTTCCATCCTAGACTATCTAGATGAAGAAAGCCAAGCGCATTTTGATGCAGTTCGTCGGATGTTAGAAGACTTAGGTGTAGCCTATGTCATCGATACCAATATGGTGCGTGGCTTAGATTACTACAACCACACGATTTTTGAGTTCATTACAGAAATTGAAGGCAATGAATTGACAGTTTGTGCGGGTGGTCGTTATGATGGGTTGGTTGAATACTTCGGTGGCCCTGCGACTGCTGGTTTTGGATTTGGTATCGGTGTGGAACGGATCCTTCTCGTTCTTGAAAAGAAAGGCATTGAATTACCGATCGAAACAGGCTTAGATGCCTATATCGCTGTCCTAGGAGATGAGGTCAATGAAGCAGCGCTTAGCTTGGTTCAGGCCCTTCGAATCCAAGGTTTCAAGGCAGAACGTGATTACCTTGGACGCAAGCTCAAGGCACAATTTAAGTCAGCAGATGTCTTTGCGGCCAAAGCCTTGATTACCTTAGGAAGTAGTGAAGTTGAGAGCGGTCAAGTTACTGTGAAAAATAACCAAACTCGTCAAGAAGTAACGGTAGCTCTTGAAAGCTTGAAGAAAGACTTCCCATCTGTTTTAGCAGAGTTGGGATTGGCTTGATCAAGTCTTGCAGACACCTGAAAAACAGATTCGCATGGGAGTAGGAGCAAAGTCGTTGCGCCTGCTCTCTTTTATCTAGCTTCTGTTTGCCGTCCTTTGCCAAGATTTGGCGAAAAGCCGTTAAATTTTCTGACATTTATGATATAATGAGAAGACTACTAGTAAAGGAATGAAACAGTCATGACATTAGTTTATCAATCAACACGAGATGAAAAAAATACTGTAACAGCTAGTCAAGCCATTCTTCAAGGATTGGCGACAGATGGCGGTTTGTTTACTCCAGTCTCTTATCCTCAAGTAGAGCTGGATTTTGATACCCTCAAAGATGCTTCTTACCAAGAAGTGGCCAAGCTTGTTTTGTCAGCCTTTTTGGACGACTTTACAGCAGAAGAGTTAGACTACTGTATTTCTCATGCTTATGACAGCAAGTTTGATACCCCAGCTATTGCTCCGCTTGTCAAACTCGATGGACAATACAACTTGGAGCTCTTCCACGGTTCCACCATTGCCTTTAAAGATATGGCTTTGTCGATCTTGCCTTACTTTATGACAACAGCAGCTAAAAAGCACGGTCTGGAAAATAAAATTGTCATCCTGACGGCGACTTCTGGAGATACAGGAAAAGCTGCGATGGCAGGTTTTGCCGATGTTCCAGGGACAGAGATCATTGTCTTTTATCCAAAAGATGGTGTCAGCAAGGTGCAAGAATTGCAAATGACGACTCAAACGGGGGACAATACCCATGTCATCGCCATCGATGGAAACTTTGACGATGCCCAAACCAATGTCAAACACATGTTCAATGATGTGGCGCTCCGTGAAAAATTAGCAGCCAACAAGATGCAATTCTCATCAGCCAACTCTATGAACATTGGTCGTTTGGTGCCTCAGGTTGTCTATTACGTATACGCCTATGCGCAATTGGTGAAGACAGGCCAAATCACAGCGGGAGAAAAAGTCAACTTTACCGTCCCAACAGGAAACTTTGGAAATATCTTGGCAGCTTTCTATGCCAAACAAATCGGTCTTCCAGTTGGGAAATTGATCTGTGCGTCAAATGAAAACAATGTCTTGACAGACTTCTTCAAAACACATGTCTATGATAAGAAACGTGAGTTCAAGGTGACCACTAGCCCATCGATGGATATTTTGGTCTCTTCAAACTTGGAACGCTTGATTTTCCACTTGGTAGGCAATGATGCCACAAAGACCAAAGAATTGATGGAAAGCCTTGTTGCAACAGGTCAGTACCAATTGTTCAACTTTGATGCAGACATCTTAGATTTGTTTGCGGCTGCATACGCAGATGAAGTAGAAACCGCTGCAGAGATCAAGCGGGTCTATGAAACGTCTGATTACATCGAAGACCCTCATACAGCCGTAGCATCAGCCGTTTATCAAAAATACCGGAGCCAAACAGGAGATACTGCTAAAACAGTCATTGCCTCTACAGCAAGTCCTTATAAATTCCCAGTGGTAGCAGTAGAAGCGGTGACAGGCGAGACAGGTCTAGGTGATTTCGAAGCCTTGGCTAAATTACACACACTCTCAGGTGTTCCTGTGCCACCGGCTGTAGACGGCCTTGAAACTGCACCGGTTCGCCATCGTACAAGCGTGGCAGCCAAAGACATGCAAGCAGCCGTAGAAGACTACTTGGGACTTTAATTTTCTGTATTAGAAAGATCAAAAGAGCCGTTTGGCTCTTTTATATACTCATGAATTCATACAAAAAAATCTTAAATATCGCCCTTCCTGCCATGGGTGAAAATTTCTTACAAATGCTGATGGGCATGGTGGACTCTTATTTAGTGGCTCACCTGGGCTTGATTGCCATTTCAGGTGTTTCCGTCGCAGGAAACATCATCACCATCTATCAGGCCATCTTTTTGGCACTGGGTGCGGCAGTTGCCAGTGTCATGTCCAAAAGTTTGGGTGAAAAAAATCAAGACCACATTGCCTACCATGCGACAGAGTCCCTAAAGGTGACCTTGTTGTTGAGTGCTCTCTTAGGAGGGGCTTCGCTGTTATTTGGACGCCAGATGATTTCGCTGTTGGGAACGGAAGCTGCAGTCGCCGAAAGTGGGGGGATTTACCTTTCCTTGGTCGGCGGGACCATTGTTCTCTTAGGCTTGATGACGACCTTGGGCTCCTTGGTTCGGGTGGCCAACAATCCACGGCTTCCCATGTATGTCAGCTTGTTGACCAATGTTTTAAATGCTCTATTCTCCTCTGTGGCTATTTTCCTTTTTGGTTGGGGAATTGTCGGAGCAGCTTTGGGGACTGTGCTAGCCCGTCTGGTTGGTGTTATCCTCTTGTGGCAAAAGGTCCAGCTACCCTTTGCCCCCCTTCGTTGGGGATTGGATCGTAAGCTCTTGAACTTAGCACTTCCAGCTGCCGGAGAGCGGCTGATGATGCGGGCCGGAGATGTGGTGATCATTGCGATCGTGGTTGCTTTTGGGACCGAGGCAGTCGCAGGAAATGCCATCGGAGAGACCTTGACCCAGTTTAACTACATGCCTGTGTTTGGGGTGGCCACAGCGACGGTCATGCTCGTAGCACGGAGCTTGGGTGAAGGTGATCTTGAGCAGATTGCCCGCCTTCGAAAGCAGTCTTACTGCTTATCCTTTGTGTTGATGTTGCCCATTGCTCTGAGTATCTTTTTTGGTGGCACCCTTCTGACCCATCTCTACACACAAGATGTGAAAGCGGTAGAAGCTAGCCTGTCGGTTGTCCTCTTTTCTTTGTTGGGAACGCCCTTTACAGCAGGAACGGTCATCTATACAGCTGTTTGGCAAGGCTTGGGAAATGGGAAGCTTCCATTTTATGCAACGACGATTGGCATGTGGGTCATTCGAATTGGAGCCGGTTATCTGCTTGGAGTAACTCTTGGCTTTGGCCTTCCAGGGGTCTGGACTGGGACCTTGCTCGACAATGGCTTTCGTTGGCTATTTTTGAGTCAGCTATATAGACGAAAAGTAGGAGAGAAAAAATGACAAAACGAGCCTTTATTTGGGATTTGGATGGGACCTTGCTGGATTCCTATGATGCTATTCTGGCAGGTCTTGAGGAGACCTATGCAACTTATCAGCTTCCGTTTGACCGAGCCAGCATTAAAGATTTCATCTTGAAGCATTCGGTTCAAGATCTTTTAGTAGCCGTGGCGGAGGAGTATCATCTGGATGTGACTGACTTGAATCATCGCCGAGCTGAAAGTCTAGCAGAGAAAAATGCCCAGGTCCTTCTGATGGATGGGGCGCGTGATGTCCTATCCTGGGGACAAGAAGCTGGAATTGAGCAGTTTGTCTATACCCATAAGGGAGAGAATGCCTTTGTCATCCTACGGGACTTGGGTTTGGAATCTTTTTTTACAGAGATTTTGACCAGTCAAAGTGGTTTTGCCCGCAAGCCTGACCCAGAAGCTGCCATGTATCTGATGGAGAAGTACGGGTTGGAGCCAGAAAATACCTACTATATTGGGGATCGGAGCCTGGATATTGACTTTGCAAGAAATAGCCAGATTCAGAGTATCAATTTCTTGACGTCTGACTATCAAGGCAATCATCAGATGAACACCTTACTAGATATCCCAGCTATTTTAAACGCTGAAAAGAATCTGTAAAGAATTTGTTTTCATTTTGAAATAAAGTCGTAAGCTTTCTTTAAGAAATGTCCGCTATAATAGAAGCATAAACAAAGACCTCCTAACTTTGTTTAGAAAAATCCTAAAACTTTTCTTTTTCATAATAATCTCCCTAAGAGTCGCCAAATCAGGCGGCTTTTTTTGTGTGAAAGAATAGTGCAAGCTCTTTTTCTTGCCAGAGGATATGAAATGTTTTATAATTGATTAGTCAATTATTGATTTATCAAAAATGAATAGAGGAAGGGACATGGCAGAAATAAATGATTTGCTCTACCAACTACGCTTGGCAGATCAATCAACTACACAGTTATTTGAAAAGCGCCTAGGGATTAGCTTAACACGTTACCAAATCTTGCAGGATTTGTTAGAACAAGCGCCTTGCAATCAGATCGCGGTTCAGGAGCGCTTGCAGATTGATCCAGCGGCTTTAACCCGACATTTCAAAATATTAGAAAAGGAAGGATTTGTCCATCGGAGTCGAAATCCAAAGAATCAGCGGGAAATCTTAATTCATTTGACGGATACGGCCTATAATCGTTTGGTCAAACATCCCCCTCGCTATCATGTGGCGGTGAAAGAACAGATGAGTCGGATTTTGACTGCTCAAGAACAAGAGCAATTTTCTTACCTGCTGGACAAATTAGTATCTGGCATTGAACAAATAACAGTTGAATAAAAAGGGGAATCTACGATGTCATTACTGACGATTATTTTAGCAAGTCTTGCTGCACTGGAGCATTTGTATATTTTTTATTTGGAGAGCATCAGAACCACATCTGATACCACAAGTCGGGTTTTCAACATGGATAAAGAAGAACTCGCTCGCCCATCTGTGACCTCTTTATTTAAGAATCAAGGGATATACAATGCCTTGATTGGTGCCTTCCTCTTGTATGGATTGTTTGTCTCTAAAAATAGTGAAGTTGTTACAATTTTTGTGCTTTTTATTATTGGAGCTGCGGCCTACGGTGCGATGACAGCCAATAAAAAGATTATCTTGACCCAAGGTGGTCCTGCAATTTTAGCTTTATTGAGTATTCTATTTTTGGGATAAAAAGGACGGGCCGCTCGGGCTCTTTGAGCTGATTTTATTAAATAAGTGTAGAAAAAAGTATAAAAAAAGACTAAAAATTTTATTGACTTTCTAAGAAAAAGGGTTATAATGGTAGCAACAGAAAAGTAATGAGTCAGCTATTTTCAGGGAGCTTGTGGGAATTGTGAACAAGCAATAGCGACTGATGAAAATTGGACTGTTATGATTAATGAATTCTAACCCATGTGAATTCGGTTGGCACCCCTTACCGTGCAACTCCTTGATAGAGGAGATAGAGATGTAGGGAAAGACCAGCTATTTTTCCCTATAAAAGAGGTGGCACCGCGGACACTACGCCCTCACACAGTTTTTGTGTGAGGGCTTTTCTATGTGCCTTAGCAAGCGAAGCGCGCTTAGGCACATTGATCCCAAAGCGCAAATAGATCGTGGGATACCCTTGATCGCCTTAGCAAGAAAAGCATGGGCCAGCGGAATTCCTTAGAATAAAAGAGTTCTAAAAGAGAGGTTTCTGATATGAAAAAAGTTTTATCTGCTGATGTTTTGAGTCCAATTTTGGCTTATATGCGTTTGGATGCGCCCCATAAAATGATCTTGGAGTCAATCCCTCGTGAAAAAGAGAATGCGCGTTTTTCAATTGTAGCCTATCGGCCAGTCAGTGAAGTCAAGTTTGAACATGGCGTCCTCTATTACAATGATCAAATTGTTGAAGAGGATCCTTTGGACTTTTTGAATCGCATCACGATCAAAACGAAAACTTCAGAAGAACTTCCTTTTAACGGTGGGGCGATTGGATTTGTCGGCTATGACTTGATTGGCCTCTATGAGAACATTGGCTCCATTCCTGAAGATACGATCGGCACCCCAGATCTCCACTTTTTCTTATATGAGAGCTATGTGATTTTTGATCACAAAAAGGAAAAGGTCTATGTGGTGGAAGAGAACCTCTATAGTGGACGGAGTGAAGCAGAGCAAGCGTCGAGCTTGGAGCAAGTATTAGCACAATTGGCAAGACCTGCAAAAGAAGAGTTTCAGGACAAGGACCTGCATGCGCTTCATTTCCACAATCATTTGGAGCAAAAAGAGTTTGAGGAAATGGTGGCCCTAGCCCGGGACTATATTCGAAAGGGAGATATGTTCCAATGCGTGCTCAGTCAACGTTTTTCAGCTGATTTTTCAGGAAAACCACTAGATTATTACCGCAATTTGCGCGTGACCAACCCTTCGAATTATCTCTACTTTTATGATTTTGGGGAGTACCAAATTATCGGTGCTAGTCCGGAAAGTCTGGTGTCGGTCAAGGACCGAGTGGTGACGACCAATCCCATTGCGGGCACACGTCCCAGAGGGCTCGATGAAGAGAGTGATCGGCAATTGGCAGCTGATTTGGCAGGGGATCCAAAAGAAGTCGCAGAACACCGGATGTTGGTGGATCTAGGGCGAAACGATATTGGGCGTATCGCCCAAAATGGGTCGGTTGAAGTGACCAAATATATGGAAGTGGAATTCTTCCGTTATGTCATGCACCTGACCAGTGTAGTCAAGGGGCAATTACTTCCTGGACTAGCCTCCATTGAGGCTCTGAAGGCAACTCTTCCAGCGGGGACCGTTTCGGGTGCTCCCAAGATTCGAGCCATGAAGCGAATCTATGAGGCAGAAAAAGAGAAACGAGGCGTCTATGCGGGGGCTATTGGCTATCTCTCTGTGACGGGGGATCTCGATTTTGCTATTGCCATTCGAACCATGATCCTCAAAAATAAGAAGGCTTATGTGCAGGCCGGAGCAGGAATCGTTTATGATTCGATCGCTGAAAATGAATACCAAGAAACCGTCAATAAGGCAAAATCGATGACAAGGATTGGAGAAGAAGGATGATTTTATTAGTCGATAATTACGATTCATTTACCTACAATTTAGCACAGTATATCGGAAAATTTGATGAGGTCCAGGTGCTTCGAAATGATGATGCGAACTTGTACCAGGTTGCCAAAGAAGCAGATGCCTTGGTCTTTTCTCCAGGTCCAGGTTGGCCAAAGGACGCGGGTAAGATGGAGGAGATGATCCGAGATTTCGCAGGGGTCAAACCAATCTTGGGGATTTGCTTGGGGCATCAAGCGATTGCGGAAGTTTTTGGAGGGCGCTTGGGATTGGCCCCTCAGGTCATGCATGGCAAACAAAGCCAGATCCAGCTAGAAGCTCCCTCTCCGCTATACGCGGGTGTCGCAAAAGAGGTCCCAGTCATGCGTTACCATTCGTTGACGATTGAAGACATGCCAGAGGATTTTGTCATTACCTCTCGAACGACGGATGATCAAGCGATTATGGGGATTCAACATCGTAGCTTACCGATTTATGGTTTTCAATACCATCCAGAAAGTATCGGGACGCCAGATGGGCTCAAGACCATCGAAAATTTTGTCAAACTAGTCAAGGAGCGGAAGATGAAACAAGTGCTTGCAAAAGTGGCGGAAGGAATGGATCTAACCAGTGCAGAGTTAGAAGCTGCTATGGAGGAAGTCGTTGCTGGTCGTGCTTCAGAAGCCCAGGTGACGGCCCTTCTTCTAGGTCTCAAAATGAAGGGAGAAACGGTTGAAGAGCGGACGGCTATTGCAAAAGTGATGCAGGCCTATGCAGTCGCTATTCCTACAGAAGTTCAAGGAGCGATGGACAATTGTGGAACGGGGGGCGATCGTTCTTATAGTTTCAACATTTCAACAACAGCTGCCTTCGTCCTTGCTGGTGGTGGCATCAAGATGGCGAAACACGGAAATCGTTCGATCTCTTCTAAATCTGGTTCTGCGGATGTACTAGAAGCTCTAGGAATTAACCTTGATTTGGGTCCAGAAGACTTGGGACGAGTGTTTGAAAAGGCGGGAATTGTCTTCCTATTTGCCAAAAATCTGCATCCTGGCATGCGCTATATTATGCCCGCTCGCTTGGCGCTAGGGGTTCCAACGGTGATGAACTTAACTGGTCCTCTTATCAATCCGATTCCTCTAGAAACCCAGCTATTGGGAACAAGTCGTCCGGACATGCTGGAAAGTACAGCAGAGATTCTAAAGAATTTGGGAAGGAAACGCGCAGTGGTGGTGAGTGGTCCACAAGGTTTGGACGAGGCAGGCCTTGATGGGGAAACCCAGCTCGCTATTCTGGAAAATGGACAGGTTACCTTATCCAACTTTCAACCAGAAGATATCGGAATGGAGCGCATCGAAATTGATCAAGTACGTGGTGGTGACGCCAAACGCAATGCGGAAATTTTGCTCAGTGTTTTGAAGAATGAAGCAAGTCCCTTCTTAGAGGTGACGGTCTTGAATGCTGGCCTTGGTTTTTATGCCAATGGCAAGGTAGATTCTATCAAGGAAGGGATTGCCTTGGCACGGGAAGTGATTGCCAGTGGGGCTGCCCTTGAGAAATTGAGATTATTACAGGAGTATCAAAAATGAGTCAAGAATTCTTGCCAAAGATTCTAAAGGAAAAGGCGCGGGAAGTGGCTGCGATGAAGGAAGAGGAGCTCCAACCTTTGCGCGAGACCTACCGCCTGTATGATTACCTAAAGAGTCATCCAGAAAAGCTTCAGGTCATTGCGGAAGTGAAAAAGGCTAGCCCGAGTCTGGGAGATATTCATGTCGATGTGGATATCGTCGCGCAGGCTAAGACTTACGAAGAAAATGGGGCTGTGATGATTTCTGTCTTGACCGATGAAGTATTTTTCAAGGGCAGTATCGAGTATCTCCGGGAAATATCTAGTCAAGTACGCATCCCCACCCTCAATAAAGATTTTATTGTGGATGAAAAGCAAATAATTCGGGCGCGAAACGCAGGGGCGACCGTGATCTTGTTGATTGTTGCAGCCTTATCAGAAGCTCGTCTGAAGGAGCTCTATGGGTTTGCGACCCATCTTGGCCTGGAGGTTTTGGTGGAGACCCATAATCTGACAGAGCTAGAGGTCGCTCACCGGATTGGGGCTCAGATCATAGGGGTCAATAATCGCAACCTGGTGACCTTTGAGACAGATCTCCATACTAGCCTTGAATTGACGACCCATTTCGAACAAGAACCGGTATACATCTCGGAGTCTGCTATTTTTACAGAAGCAGATGCGCGCATGCTGGCTCCTTATTTTAATGGCATTCTCGTTGGGACAGCCCTCATGAAGGCAGATAATGTGGCTGAAAAAGTAAAGGAGTTGCAGATTGACAAAGGTTAAAATTTGCGGATTGTCCACTCCAGAAGCTGTCCAGACAGCTGTTGAGGCAGGTGCGGATTACATTGGTTTTGTCTTTGCACCAAGCAAACGGCAAGTCACGCTGGAGCAAGCTAGGCAGTTGGTTACAGGGATTCCAAAGGGGGTTCAAAAAGTCGGTGTTTTTGTATCACCACAAAGAGAAGAAGTGGAGCAAGCTTGCCAAGTTGTGGGCTTGGATTTGATACAAGTGCATGGGCCGATAGATGAAACCATCTTGCAAGACCTTCCCCAACAAACGATTCGCGCTGTTCAAATGGGGAAAGATGTAGCTCTTCCTGAGACCAGTGCTGATTATCTGCTCTTTGATGCTCCTGTAGCAGGAAGTGGAGAGACTTTTAACTGGCAAGAACTCGAAAGTCAAAACGTCACAAAGCCCTTCTTTATTGCAGGAGGCTTGACGGAAGACAACGTAGCAGATGCCATCCGCTTCTTTCATCCTTATGCGGTGGATGTATCCAGTGGGGTCGAGACAAATGGAATAAAAGATCAAGAAAAGATAAAACGATTTATAGAAAGGGTCAAGCATGGCATATAAACAACCAGATCAAAACGGATTTTACGGGCGGTTCGGGGGACGTTTTGTTCCTGAAACCTTGATGACAGCAGTTTTAGAATTAGAAAAGGCCTACAGAGAAAGTCAAGCAGATCCTTCTTTTCAAGAAGAATTGGATCAGCTTCTGAAACAATATGTCGGTCGGGAAACACCGCTCTATTACGCCAAGAATCTAACCAAGTATGTCGGTGGAGCCAAGATCTTTCTAAAAAGAGAAGATCTCAACCACACAGGGGCTCATAAAATTAATAATGCCCTAGGACAGGTTTTGCTGGCACACCGAATGGGTAAAAAGAAGATCATCGCAGAAACAGGGGCTGGACAGCACGGTGTTGCAACGGCAACAGCCGCTGCTTTATTTGATATGGAATGTACCATCTACATGGGGGAAGAAGATGTCAGACGCCAAGCCCTTAATGTCTTTCGGATGGAGTTGTTGGGGGCAAAGGTTCAATCGGTAACAGATGGATCGCGTGTTCTCAAGGATGCAGTCAATGCTGCCCTTAGAGCCTGGGTAGCAAATGTGGAGGATACCCACTATATCATGGGATCTGCTCTAGGACCTCATCCATTCCCAGAGATTGTCCGTGATTTTCAAAGTGTCATCGGTCGAGAAGCCAAACGCCAATTTGCAGAGCAAAATGACGGTGCTCTGCCAGATGCCGTCCTAGCCTGTGTAGGAGGCGGGTCGAACGCTATTGGGCTCTTTTATCCTTTTGTTGAGGATGCGTCTGTCGCCATGTATGGGGCGGAAGCTGCTGGACTTGGAGTAGATACAGACCAGCATGCAGCAACCTTGACCAAGGGACGTCCAGGAGTCCTTCACGGCGCCTTGATGGATGTTTTACAGGATGCGCATGGACAGATTTTAGAAGCCTTCTCGATTTCAGCAGGCCTCGATTATCCAGGAATTGGGCCAGAGCATTCTTATTTCCATGAAATCAAGCGGGCAACCTATGTGCCTGTGACAGACCAAGAAGCCCTAGAAGCTTTTCAATTGCTTTCAAAAGTAGAAGGAATTATTCCGGCCCTGGAATCGAGCCATGCTATCGCCTATGCGGTGAAATTGGCTAAGGAGATGGGACCTGAAAAATCCATGATCGTTTGTTTGTCAGGTCGTGGGGACAAAGATGTGGTACAAGTCAAAGACCGCCTAGAACAAGAGAGGGGAGAGTAAGATGGGAAAGACCTTAACAGAGCATTTACAAAAGCTGAAAGACCAGCAGCAAGGGATCTTTGTTCCGTATATCATGGCAGGAGATCATGAAAAAGGCTTAGCAGGTTTGCAGGAAACCATCCAATTCTTGGAAGATCTTGGTGTCTCAGCCATTGAAGTTGGGATTCCTTTTTCAGATCCAGTGGCAGATGGCCCTGTGATTGAAGAGGCAGGACTACGAAGTTTAGCCCATGGGACGACGACAGAAGGTCTGGTGCAAACGATCCAGCGTCTGGAAACAACTGTTCCTTTGGTCATCATGACCTATTTCAATCCCTTGTTCCAATATGGTCTAGAAAGCTTTTTTAGAGATGTAGAAGGAACAGCGGTCAAAGGAGTGATTATCCCAGATCTTCCTCATGAGCATGCGGATCTGGTAGAGCCCCTGTTAGCGGATAAAGACATCGCCTTGGTGCCACTGGTGAGTCTAACCACAGGAATCGAGCGTCAGAAGAAATTGATCCAAGATGCAGAAGGTTTTATCTATGCTGTAGCAGTTAATGGAGTGACGGGGAAAGCTGGTAGCTATCGAGACGATCTGGACCACCACTTGGCCCAATTACACGAAATAGCTTCGATTTCTGTTTTAACAGGTTTTGGAGTTTCCAGCATGGAGGATATTCACCGTTTCAACAAGGTCTCAGATGGCGTTATTGTGGGATCTAAAATCGTTAAGGCTCTCCACCAAGGGGAGACAGAAGCCGTCGCTCATTTTATTTCTCAAGCAGTGAAGGGCTAGCAGGTCTATTCTATTTGTAATTGGCTCGATTCTCCTAGATCAAGCTCTTTGTCTACTATTTTAAACATTCCCCTCGTTTGTCTTTACAAACAAGGGTTTCTCGATACAATAGAGATAGTAATAAGAAAAGAGGAGAAGAGAATGATAACCCTTGAAGAGATTGATCAAGTCGTCCAGTCAGGACCTTTTGAACCAAGCTGGGACTCTCTTAGCCATCAAGTTTGTCCAGACTGGTATCGGGATGCTAAATTTGGAATATTTATCCACTGGGGCGTCTACAGTGTACCTGCCTTTGGATCGGAGTGGTATTCACGAAATATGTATATCCAAGGGAATCCTTGCTATGACTACCATCGAGAGTATTTTGGAGATCAGGCTAGCTTGGGCTACAAGGATCTCATTCCACTCTTTACAGCGGACCGATTTGATCCGGCATCTTGGCTGGATCTCTTTCAAAAAGCAGGCGCTCAGTATCTTTTCCCAGTTGCGGAGCACCACGATGGTTTTCAGATGTATGCCTCTACTCTCTCGCCTTATAATAGCTTAGAAATGGGGCCAAGACGAGATGTTTTAGGAGAACTGAGGGCGGAAGCAGAAAAACGTGGTCTACACTTCTGTACGTCTTCTCACCGGGCAGAGCACCAGTTTTTCTTTTCACATGGCAAGGAGTTTGCCAGTGATATTCTGCAAGAAGTCCCAAGAGACAGCCTCTATTGGCCAGCAGAGCCAGAACCGAAGGATCATTTTGATCTCACTTCCAAGCCTTATCCCAGCAAAGAATTCTTGGAAGATTGGCTTTTGCGAACCTGTGAACTGGTGCGGGATTATCAGCCAGAGCTCCTTTATTTCGATTGGTGGATCCAGCATGAGAGTTTCCGTCCCTACTTAATGCGCTTTTTGGCTTACTATTACAATCTAGCAGCACAAGAGGATCGCGAGGTGGCCGTTTGTTACAAACAGGATGCCCTACCTTTTGGTTCAGGAATCGTTGAGATGGAGCGGGGGGGCTACGGAGAGACGCAAGCCTTTCCGTGGCAAATGGATACTGCGATTGCCCGTAATTCTTGGTGCTATACCCAGGATCTAGCCTACAAGACCAGCAAGGAATTGTTGCAAAATTTAGTTGATGTTGTGGCCAAAAATGGCAATCTTCTGCTCAATATTGGACCTAAGGCAGATGGCACCATCCCTGAGCAAGATCAAGACATCCTTACAGAGATCGGGGAGTGGTTGGCGGTAAACGGAGAAGCCATTTATCAGAGCCGGCCTTGGCGGGTGTCATCGGACGGACCGACCGAGGCCCAGGAAGGTTCCTTCTCAGATGGGCAAGCGCCACTCTACACCAGCCAAGATTTCCGCTATACCATGCGTGAAGGCCTTCTTTATGCTATCCAGCTAGAACCAAGCGGACGGACAGAGGAGCTGACCTTGCCGTCTCTCGCCTATGATCTCAAGCAACCGAGAATCCTTCATGCGCGTATTCGGCAGGTAGAGCTCCTTGGAGAAAGCCAGCTCGTTTCTTGGAGCCAAGATGAGGCAGGCCTCCATCTTCAATTACCAGCTTGTAGCCAAAAACAACCGCGTGTTTTGCGTCTCAGTTTTTAGTTTTCTTGAAGCTTTCTATAAGGAATGGTTTAGGTTTCTCTTGTATACTGTACTCATCCAATAAGAAATGAGGTACAGAAAATGAAAATCTCAGTCAATTATCCAAAATGCTTTAAGAAATTGCCACAACAAGGATCTTGTTACGGCGAATAAACGCTTCTCTTCATTTTTCATAAGGAACTCCTAAAGAAGGCTCTACCCGAAAGGGTAGAGTTTTTATGTACCAGAGACCTTGTGATTCGTGGTATAATAGGCCTATGGAAAAAAAGAATAAATTGTTACTCATCGACGGGTCTTCCGTCGCATTTCGTGCCTTTTTCGCACTTTATAATCAAATCGATCGCTTCAAAAATGCCAATGGTCTACATACCAATGCGGTCTATGGCTTTAATCTCATGTTGAGCCATCTCTTGGAGCGCATCCAACCAACCCATGTCCTCGTCGCCTTTGATGCAGGAAAGACAACTTTTCGGACGGAGATGTATGCCGACTACAAAGGGGGTCGTGCAAAAACACCAGATGAGTTCCGCGAGCAATTTCCTTTCATTCGCGAGCAATTAGACCATCTAGGAATTCGCCACTATGAGCTAGCTCAATATGAAGCAGATGATATTATTGGAACGCTGGATAAGATGGCAGAAACTACCTCGGTGCCATTTGATGTGACCATTGTTTCAGGGGATAAGGATTTGATCCAGCTGACAGATGACAATACGGTGGTTGAAATCTCAAAAAAAGGGGTAGCGGAGTTTGAAGAATTCACTCCAGCCTATCTGAAAGATAAGATGGGACTAACACCAGAGCAATTTATCGACCTCAAGGCCTTGATGGGAGATAAGTCGGATAATATCCCAGGTGTCACCAAAATCGGAGAAAAGACAGGAATCAAACTACTCCTAGAGTACGGCTCTCTCGATGGCATTTACGAGCATATCGATGAGATGAAGGCTTCTAAGATGAAGGAAAATCTCATCAACGATAAGGAACAGGCCTATCTGTCCAAGACCCTTGCGACCATCGATACCAATGCGCCCATTGAGATCGGGCTGGACGATATCACCTATACGGGACCTCATCTAGAAAATCTCGCCAAGTTTTATGAGGAGATGGGCTTTAAGCAACTCCGTCAAGCCTTGGATCTCAGTGGAGAAGAAGCAGCTCCTGTAGCCCTTGACTATACAGAAGTCGAGCAAGTCACTTCAGATATGCTCACGGAAGATAGTTTCTTCCATTTTGAGATGTTTGGGGACAATTACCATACGGAACCCATCATCGGTTTCGCATGGGGGACCAAAGGTCATCTCTACGCGAGTACAGATACTGGTCTTTTACAAACACCGATTTTCAAAGAATTTCTCGAAAAAACGCCCCTCAAGGTCTATGACTTCAAACGGGCCAAGGTCTTGCTCAGCCACTTGGGTATTACCCTTCAAAATCCCGCGTTTGACAGTCGATTGGCCAAGTATCTCTTGTCGACCGTAGAGGACAATGAAATTTCAACCATTGCCAGTCTCTATAGCCAGATTGCGCTGCCTCTGGACGAAGTCGTTTATGGCAAGGGAGCCAAAAAAGCCATTCCAGAAAAGGCGGTCCTATTAGAGCATTTGGCACGAAAAGTCGCTGTTTTACTAGACACTGAAGAGCCTATGACGGAGCAACTAAAAGCTCACGACCAACTAGATTTGCTCTATGATATGGAGCAACCACTAGCAGCTGTTTTAACCAAGATGGAAATCGCAGGGATTAAGGTGGAACGCCAGACCCTCCAAGACATGCAGGTGGAAAACGAAGCAGTCTTGGAACGCTTGACCCAAGAAATATACGAGTTGGCAGGAGAAGAATTTAACATCAATTCTCCAAAACAATTGGGTGTCATCCTCTTTGAAAAATTGGAACTCCCTCTTGAATATACTAAGAAGACCAAAACCGGCTATTCCACAGCCGTTGATGTCTTGGAACGCCTGGCTCCTATCGCACCGATCGTGTCTAAGATTCTTGAATACCGCCAAATTGCTAAGATTCAGTCGACCTATGTCATCGGTCTTCAAGACTGGATTTTGGAAGACGGGAAGATCCATACCCGCTATGTACAGGATTTGACGCAGACCGGACGCTTGTCTAGCGTGGATCCCAACCTACAAAACATTCCTGTCCGTTTGGAGCAAGGTCGTCTCATTCGTAAGGCCTTTGTCCCAGAAGAGGAAAACAGTGTCTTGCTGAGTTCGGACTATTCACAGATCGAATTGCGCGTCTTGGCCCATATTTCAGGAGATGAGCATTTGATTGATGCCTTTCAGCATGGGGCAGATATCCATACATCAACTGCCATGCGGGTCTTCAATATTGAAAAACCAGAAGATGTGACGCCGAATGATCGTCGCAATGCAAAAGCAGTAAACTTCGGTGTGGTTTATGGAATTTCCGACTTTGGACTGTCTAACAACCTAGGGATCAGTCGAAAAGAAGCCAAGGCCTACATTGAGACCTACTTCGAACGCTACCCTGGCATCAAGGACTATATGGAGAGAGTGGTACGGGAAGCGCGTGATAAAGGCTATGTGGAGACTCTCTTCAAGCGCCGTCGGGAGATTCCAGATATCAATTCTCGCAACTTCAATGTTCGAGGGTTTGCGGAGCGGACAGCTATCAACTCACCAATCCAAGGATCGGCAGCAGACATCTTGAAAATTGCCATGATCCACTTGGACCAAGCGCTAGAAAGAGGAGCATACAAGACCAAGATGCTTCTTCAAGTGCACGATGAAATCGTTCTGCAAGTACCAAGTGATGAACTGGCAGCGATCAAAGAACTCGTCAAAGAGACCATGGAATCCGCTATCGAACTTGCAGTACCACTGGAAGCCGATGAAAACGAAGGCAAGACATGGTATGAAGCCAAATAAAATGGAAGTCGTACAAGCACGTCCAGTATCATATAAATTCTTAAGACAAGAAACACAAAAAGGAGATTCTTATGGCTTATTCATTTCGCAATCCTAGTGATGGCATTATCAAACATTACCTAGAAACCAGCAAGATCATTGCTGTAGTGGGATTATCTGATCGTGAAGATACGACCAGTCATCGTGTCAGTAAGGAGATGCAAGAGCGGGGCTATCGGATTATTCCTGTCAACCCCCGCGCAGCTGGTGGCCAGATCCTTGGAGAAACGGTGTACGCTAGCTTACAGGAGATCCCATTCCCAGTAGATATCGTTGATGTGTACCGTCGCAGTGAGTTTTTACCAGATGTGGCACGTGATTTTATTGAGACGGATGCGAAAATTTTCTGGGCACAATTGGAGCTGGAAAATCAAGAAGCAGAAGAAATCCTTCGTGGAGCTGGACGAGAAGATATCGTCATGAACCGCTGTATCAAACGGGAACACACCCGACTGATCTTAGGGGACTCCCTATACGGTTTATAAATGATAAACAATTGAATAGAAGAAAACCCCAGCAAGCTGGGGTTTTCTTCTTACTCTTATTCAGTTTCATGGCTTGGATGGCCTGTAAAATGGCGCGGCCCTTGTTTAATCTGCTTGATTTGATCATAAAAGGCAATTTGGCAGTTGATAAAGTAAGGCATGGTATAAAAGCCGATGACATCGCGCGTGAAGTAATTCAAGAAGTACCAACCAATCAAGGTTAGATCGAGCACCAAGCGATTGCTGCGGAACCCTTTCATGGTTTCACGACTTTGGCGAAGGACTCCAAAGGCTCCCTTGTAGTCGCCGTCTCGTAATTGCTCATAGAGGATCAATTCGACCAAGCTGAGACTGTAGTATTGTGGCAGGTAAAAGAGGAGGCCAATCAGGCCAAGTATGACACCAGCAGTCATCAGAGGCATTTGTTGCATGAGAGATTGGAATTCAGGACTGGAAGCACTCAGAGTGCTAGGGTTGCTCACCTTATCGTAGATCGCCAAAAATCGAATGCTGGCGTAGGTGCTGATGAGACTCCCCACATAGAGGATGAGTCCCCATAAAAAGAGGACGGCTTGCTTCAAGATCAAGGTGGCAAATACAGAGGTAAAGCGATCTTGTTTAAAGATATCTAAGACACGTGTTCGGTGTTCGATCTTGGGATTAATCGTATCTAAATAGCTAAAAGTCGCACCAACCACTAAAATGGAGATGACAAAGGAGACGACAGAAGGAAAGAGCTGCCGCTGGATCATGTAGATACTTGCTTGCTGCAAGGTCATGTCCGGTAGTAGATCGACCAGATCTTGCCCACTTAAGAGAAAGTTAGCAAGAATGGTCAACAGGACCGGAAGAGCAAAAAGGATAGCTAAGCCCGGTTGCTGGACTTGCATGGTACGTGCCCGGAGGCGAATCAATTTAAGGTTCATAGATGACACTCTCTTCATAGTAGTACTTTTTATTATAACATAAGTCCGTGACAGAGCCGGTAAAATTTGGTACAATCGTACAGGTGCTCACAGGAAAACTGTGACAGGAATAAGAAGGCTGGGACTGTTTTTCCCAGTACGGAGGTAACCATGACAGATTCACCGATTCAATATCGATTAATCAAAAAAGAAAAGCATACAGGTGCTCGTCTGGGAGAAATTATCACTCCTCACGGGACCTTCCCGACCCCAATGTTTATGCCTGTAGGGACTCAGGCAACCGTTAAGACCCAATCGCCAGAAGAACTCAAGGAAATGGGTTCCGGAATTATTTTGGCCAACACCTACCATCTCTGGCTTCGTCCCGGGGATGATCTAGTCGCAAAAGCAGGAGGACTGCACCAGTTCATGAACTGGGACCAGCCCATTTTGACAGATAGTGGAGGCTTCCAGGTCTATTCATTAGCGGATACCCGCAATATCACTGAAGAAGGGGTAACCTTTAAAAACCACCTCAACGGCTCGAAGATGTTCCTCTCTCCAGAAAAGGCCATCTCCATCCAAAACAATCTAGGAAGCGACATCATGATGTCCTTTGATGAATGCCCTCAGTTCTATCAGCCCTATGATTATGTGAAAAAATCAATTGAACGGACCAGTCGTTGGGCAGAACGTGGCCTGAAGGCTCACCGTCGTCCTCATGATCAAGGTCTTTTCGGAATTGTCCAAGGGGCTGGATTTGAAGACTTGCGCCGTCAGTCTGCTCAAGATTTGGTCAGCATGGACTTCCCAGGCTATTCCATCGGTGGCTTAGCTGTTGGAGAAAGCCATGAAGAGATGAATGCGGTGCTGGATTTCACAACTCCACTCTTACCAGAAAACAAGCCGCGCTATCTCATGGGAGTGGGGGCTCCAGACAGTCTGATCGATGGGGTTATTCGTGGAGTGGACATGTTTGACTGTGTCTTGCCGACGCGGATTGCGCGAAATGGTACCTGTATGACCAGCCAAGGACGCCTAGTGGTGAAAAATGCGCAATTTGCAGAAGACTTTACACCGCTGGATCCCGAATGTGATTGCTACACTTGTAAGAATTACACCCGGGCTTATCTTCGCCACCTCCTCAAGGCAGATGAAACCTTCGGTATTCGCTTGACTAGCTACCACAACCTCTATTTCTTGATCAACCTCATGAAGCAGGTCCGTCAAGCCATCATGGATGACAATCTCTTAGAATTCCGCGAGCATTTCGTCGAAAAATATGGCTATAACAAATCAGGACGGAATTTCTAGAAATAGATAAATAGGAAGAAAAAAGACTACAGCCATCTGAGAATAATAGGAATAACTGCTAGACGCAGTGGTTGATTGGTATCTTTGTTCGCTTGTTAAGCTCCAAAGATAACCTAATCAACTGTGCGGGGGCGAGACGACGAACAAATTGGATATAAATTTGTTCTGTCTCGCTCCCTTTTTCCTATATAATAGCAACTTTTTTAGTACTCTATTTTTCTCGAAAACACTTTCATCAAAAAAACGAAAAAAATCTTCTCAAATCCCTTGCATTGGGCCTTTGTTTGTGTTAAACTACTATGGTGCTGTGAAAAACAGCTATTAGCTTTGATGCAAGAGGTTGCGACACGCTCGGTTGCATTGCCACGCAACGCGCGTCGGTTTTCTTGTGGAGCTAGCCTATTACCTTAAATAGACGAAAAGGAGAAAAAGATGGCAAACAAAAAAATCCGCATCCGTTTGAAAGCGTACGAACACCGTACACTCGACACAGCGGCTGCAAAAATCGTAGAATCAGCTACTCGTACAGGTGCACAAGTTGCGGGTCCAATCCCACTTCCAACTGAGCGTAGCCTCTACACAATCATTCGTGCGACTCACAAATACAAAGATTCTCGCGAACAATTCGAAATGCGTACACACAAACGCTTGATCGACATCATCAACCCAACTCAAAAAACAGTTGACGCTTTGATGAAATTAGATCTTCCAAGTGGTGTAAACGTAGAAATCAAACTTTAATCTAAAGCTTGATCAAGAGCATAAAAAACGCTCGTTAAAAACTTTTTGAATAAAAAACTATAGAAAAGGAACTATTTTCTCATGACAAAAGGAATCTTAGGGAAAAAAGTGGGAATGACTCAAATCTTCACTGAAGCTGGCGAATTGATCCCTGTAACAGTTATCGAAGCAACTCCAAACGTTGTTCTTCAAGTTAAAACTGTTGAAACAGATGGTTACAACGCTATCCAAGTTGGTTTCGATGACAAACGCGAAGTATTGAGCAACAAACCTGCTAAAGGACATGTAGCAAAAGCTAACACGGCTCCTAAGCGCTTCATTCGTGAATTCAAAAACGTTGAAGGCTTGGAAGTTGGTGCTGAAATCACAGTTGACACTTTCGAAGCTGGAGACATTGTTGATGTAACTGGTACTTCTAAAGGTAAAGGTTTCCAAGGTGTTATCAAACGCCACGGACAATCACGTGGACCAATGGCTCACGGTTCTCGTTACCACCGTCGTCCAGGTTCTATGGGACCTGTTGCACCTAACCGCGTATTCAAAGGTAAAAACCTTGCAGGACGTATGGGTGGCGATCGTGTAACGATTCAAAACCTTGAAGTTGTACAAGTTGTTCCAGAAAAGAACGTTATCCTTATCAAAGGTAACGTACCAGGTGCTAAGAAATCTCTTATCACTATCAAGTCAGCAGTTAAAGCTGGTAAATAATAAGGAAAGGGGAATACAGTCAAAATGGCAAATGTAACATTATTCGACCAAACTGGTAAACAAGCGGGCGAAGTTGTTCTTAACGATGCGATCTTTGGTATCGAACCAAACCAAGCAGTTGTATTTGATGTGATCATCAGCCAACGTGCTAGCCTTCGTCAAGGAACTCACGCTGTTAAAAACCGTTCAGCCGTTTCAGGTGGCGGACGCAAACCATGGCGTCAAAAAGGAACTGGACGTGCTCGTCAAGGTTCTATCCGCTCTCCACAATGGCGTGGTGGTGGAATCGTCTTCGGACCAACTCCACGTAGCTATGCGTACAAACTTCCTCAAAAAGTTCGTCGCCTTGCACTTAAATCTGTTTACTCAGAAAAAGTTGCTGAAAACAAATTTGTAGCCGTTGATTCTCTTGAATTTACAGCTCCAAAAACTGCTGAATTTGCAAAAGTTCTTGCAGCTTTGAGCATCGATTCTAAAGTCCTTGTTATTCTTGAAGAAGGAAACGAATTCGCAGCTCTTTCAGCTCGTAACCTTCCAAACGTGAAAGTTGCGACTGCTACAACTGCAAGTGTTCTTGACATCGCAAATAGTGACAAACTTCTTGTTACTCAAGCAGCTATCTCTAAAATCGAGGAGGTTCTTGCATAATGAATTTGTATGATGTTATCAAAAAACCTGTTATCACTGAAAAGTCAATGGCTCAACTTGAAGCAGGCAAATATGTATTCGAAGTTGACACTCGCGCTCACAAACTTTTGATCAAACAAGCTGTTGAAGCTGCGTTTGAAGGTGTAAAAGTTGCGAATGTGAACACTGTAAACGTAAAACCTAAAGCAAAACGCGTTGGACGTTACACTGGTTTTACATCAAAAACTAAAAAAGCTATCATCACGCTTGCAGCTGATTCTAAAGCAATCGAGTTGTTTGCTACTGAAGCTGAATAATCTAAGGAGGAAATATCGTGGGAATTCGTGTTTATAAACCAACAACAAACGGTCGCCGTAATATGACTTCTTTGGATTTCGCTGAAATCACAACAAACACACCTGAGAAAACTTTGCTTGTTTCTCTTAAAAACAAAGCAGGTCGTAACAATAACGGTCGTATCACTGTTCGTCACCAAGGTGGTGGACACAAACGTCATTACCGTTTGATCGATTTCAAACGTAACAAAGATGGAGTTGAAGCAGTCGTTAAAACGATCGAATACGATCCAAACCGCTCAGCAAACATCGCGCTTGTACACTACACTGACGGTGTGAAAGCTTACATCATCGCCCCTAAAGGTCTTGAAGTAGGTCAACGCATCGTATCAGGACCAGAAGCAGATATCAAAGTCGGAAATGCTCTTCCACTTGCTAACATCCCAGTTGGTACTTTGATCCACAACATTGAATTGAAACCTGGTAAAGGTGGAGAATTGGTACGTGCTGCTGGAGCTTCTGCTCAAGTATTGGGTTCTGAAGGTAAATATGTACTTGTTCGTCTTCAATCAGGCGAAGTTCGTATGATTCTTGGAACTTGCCGTGCTACAGTTGGTGTTGTCGGAAACGAACAACATGGACTTGTAAACCTTGGTAAAGCGGGACGTAACCGCTGGAAAGGTGTTCGCCCTACAGTTCGTGGTTCTGTAATGAACCCGAATGATCACCCACACGGTGGTGGTGAAGGTAAAGCACCAGTTGGACGTAAAGCGCCATCTACTCCTTGGGGTAAACCTGCGCTTGGTCTTAAAACTCGTAACAAGAAAGCGAAATCTGACAAACTTATCGTTCGTCGTCGCAACCAAAAATAATCATAAGCAACTAGCTTACACTTTCCGCCAGCTCGGTAGCGCTGCATAGCAGCGCAAGCCGCTGTGGTACTAAATTTTAAAGGAGAAAATTACAAAATGGGACGTAGTCTTAAAAAAGGACCTTTCGTCGATGAGCATTTGATGAAAAAAGTTGAAGCTCAAGCAAACGACGAAAAGAAAAAAGTAATTAAAACTTGGTCACGTCGTTCAACGATCTTCCCAAGTTTCATCGGATACACTATCGCAGTTTATGATGGACGTAAACATGTACCTGTTTACATCCAAGAAGACATGGTAGGTCACAAGCTTGGTGAATTTGCACCAACTCGTACTTACAAAGGTCACGCGGCAGACGACAAGAAGACACGTAGAAAATAAGGAGAACATAAATGGCAGAAATTACTTCAGCTAAAGCAATGGCTCGTACAGTGCGTGTTTCACCTCGTAAATCACGTCTTGTTCTTGACAACATCCGTGGTAAAAGCGTAGCCGATGCCATCGCTATTTTGACATTCACACCAAACAAAGCTGCAGGGATCATCCTTAAAGTGTTGAACTCAGCAGTAGCAAACGCTGAAAACAACTTTGGTTTGGAAAAAGCTAACTTGGTAGTATCTGAAGCATTCGCAAACGAAGGACCAACTATGAAACGTTTCCGTCCACGTGCGAAAGGTTCAGCATCACCAATCAACAAACGTACAGCTCACATCACAGTAGCTGTTGCAGAAAAATAAGGAGGTAAACTCGTGGGTCAAAAAGTACATCCAATTGGTATGCGTGTTGGTATCATCCGTGATTGGGATGCCAAATGGTATGCTGAAAAAGAATACGCGGATTACCTTCATGAAGATCTTGCAATCCGTAAATTCATTCAAAAAGAATTGGCTGACGCAGCCGTTTCAACTATTGAAATCGAACGCGCAGTAAACAAAGTTAACGTTTCACTTCACACTGCTAAACCAGGTATGGTTATCGGTAAAGGTGGAGCAAACGTTGATGCACTTCGTGCAGCTCTTAACAAATTGACTGGTAAACAAGTCCACATCAACATCATTGAGATCAAACGTCCTGATTTGGATGCTCACCTTGTTGGTGAAGGAATTGCTCGTCAATTGGAACAACGTGTTGCTTTCCGTCGTGCACAAAAACAAGCGATCCAACGTGCTATGCGTGCTGGAGCTAAAGGAATCAAAACTCAAGTATCAGGTCGTTTGAACGGTGCAGATATTGCCCGTGCAGAAGGATACTCTGAAGGAACTGTTCCACTCCACACACTTCGCGCTGATATCGATTACGCTTGGGAAGAAGCAGACACTACTTACGGTAAACTTGGTGTTAAAGTATGGATCTACCGTGGTGAAGTTCTTCCAGCTCGTAAAGACGCTAAAGGAGGTAAATAACCAATGTTAGTACCTAAACGTGTAAAACACCGTCGCGAATTCCGTGGTAAAATGCGCGGTGAAGCAAAAGGTGGAAAAGAAGTAGCATTCGGTGAATACGGTCTTCAAGCTACAACTAGCCACTGGATCACAAACCGTCAAATCGAGGCTGCTCGTATCGCCATGACTCGTTACATGAAACGTGGTGGTAAAGTTTGGATTAAGATTTTCCCACACAAATCATACACCGCTAAAGCTATCGGGGTACGTATGGGATCTGGTAAAGGGGCTCCTGAAGGTTGGGTAGCACCAGTTAAACGTGGTAAAGTGATGTTCGAAATTGCTGGTGTATCTGAAGAGATCGCACGCGAAGCGCTTCGTCTTGCTAGCCACAAATTGCCAGTTAAAACTAAATTTGTGAAACGTGAAGCAGAATAAGGAGAGGTCATGAAACTTACAGAAGTAAAAGAATTTGTTAAAGAACTTCGTGGTCTTTCTCAAGAAGAACTCGCGAAGCGTGAAAATGAATTGAAGAAAGAATTGTTTGAACTTCGTTTCCAAGCGGCTGCTGGTCAATTGGAACAAACTGGACGTTTGAAAGAAGTGAAAAAACAAATCGCTCGTATCAAAACTGTTCAATCAGAAGCTAAATAATAGACTAGGGAAGGAGAATTTCAATGGAACGCAATAATCGTAAAGTTCTTGTTGGACGCGTTGTGTCTGACAAAATGGACAAAACAATCACAGTTGTAGTTGAAACTAAACGTAACCACCCAGTCTATGGTAAACGTATCAACTATTCTAAAAAATACAAAGCTCATGATGAAAACAATGTTGCTAAAGAAGGCGATATCGTTCGTATCATGGAAACTCGTCCGCTTTCAGCTACAAAACGCTTCCGTCTTGTAGAAGTCGTTGAAGAAGCGGTCATCATCTAATCATACCTGAAAGGAGAAAACGTAAATGATTCAAACAGAAACTCGTTTGAAAGTCGCTGACAACAGTGGCGCACGCGAAATCTTGACAATCAAAGTTCTTGGTGGTTCAAAACGTAAATTCGCGAGCATCGGTGATGTAATCGTTGCATCAGTAAAACAAGCTACTCCTGGTGGTGCGGTTAAGAAAGGTGACGTTGTAAAAGCTGTTATCGTTCGTACTAAATCAGGTGCTCGTCGTAAAGATGGTTCATACATCAAATTCGACGAAAATGCAGCAGTAATCATCCGTGACGACAAAACTCCTCGCGGAACTCGTATCTTTGGCCCAGTTGCACGTGAATTGCGTGACGGTGGTTTCATGAAGATCGTGTCACTTGCTCCAGAAGTACTTTAATCAATAAAAAAACAAACACAGTCCCCTGGCATAAGCCAGGGTGCCCATCGGGCGTAAGAATAAAAGGAGAATAAAATGTTTGTAAAAAAAGGCGACAAAGTTCGCGTAATCGCTGGTAAAGACAAAGGCGTAGAAGCTGTTGTTCTTACTGCTCTTCCAAAAGTAAATAAAGTTGTTGTAGAAGGTGTAAACATCATCAAGAAACACCAACGTCCAAATAACGAAAACCCTCAAGGTGCAATCGTTGAAAAAGAAGCTCCAATCCATGCTTCTAACGTTCAAGTTTTGGACAAAAACGGTGTTGCTGGACGTGTTGGCTACAAATTTGTAGACGGCAAAAAAGTTCGCTACAACAAAAAATCAGGCGAAGTGCTTGACTAATCACGAAGGAAAGGAGAAGTATAATGGCTAATCGTTTAAAAGAAAAATACCTTAATGAAGTAGTACCATCATTGACTGAACAGTTCAACTATTCATCAGTTATGGCTGTGCCAAAAGTTGATAAAATCGTTTTGAACATGGGTGTTGGTGATGCAGTATCAAATGCTAAAAACCTTGAAAAAGCTGCTGAAGAGCTTGCTTTGATCTCAGGTCAAAAACCATTGATCACTAAGGCTAAAAAATCAATCGCCGGCTTCCGTCTTCGTGAAGGTGTTGCGATCGGTGCAAAAGTTACCCTTCGTGGTGAACGTATGTACGAATTCTTGGATAAATTGGTAACAGTTTCACTTCCACGTGTACGTGACTTCCATGGTGTTCCAACTAAATCATTTGATGGACGCGGAAACTACACACTTGGTGTGAAAGAACAATTGATCTTCCCAGAAATCAACTTTGATGATGTTGATAAAACTCGTGGTTTGGATATCGTAATCGTAACTACAGCGAACACAGACGAAGAATCACGTGCATTGCTTACTGGCCTCGGAATGCCGTTTGCAAAATAATATAGGAGGTAAAACTAATGGCTAAAAAATCTATGATTGCTAAGAACAAACGCCCAGCGAAGTTCTCTACTCAAGCATACACTCGCTGTGAACGTTGTGGACGTCCACACTCAGTTTACCGCAAGTTTAAACTTTGCCGTGTTTGCTTCCGTGAATTGGCATACAAAGGTCAAATCCCAGGTGTTACAAAAGCATCTTGGTAATTCTATGATATAAAGAGCGTGAAACCCTAGCAAAAATAGGAGATTTGGTGACGGAGCGAAGCTCCGAATCCAATCTATCTTTTTTGCCCAGGTTGTAGCTCGTGTTCAAATGAGTATACTCTCGTTTGCATGTATCAAAACTTTCTGAGCCTAGCTCAATCATTAACTAGCAAGTGCAACTTGCAAACTACTAGTAAGAGGAGAAATAAAAAATGGTTATGACTGACCCAATCGCAGACTTCCTTACACGTATTCGTAACGCTAACCAAGCTAAACACGAAGTACTTGAAGTGCCTGCATCAAACATCAAAAAAGGGATTGCTGAAATCCTTAAACGCGAAGGTTTTGTAAAAAACGTTGAATTCATCGAAGATGACAAACAAGGCATCATCCGTGTATTTTTGAAATACGGACAAAACGGTGAAAAAGTTATCACAAACTTGAAACGTGTATCTAAACCAGGTTTGCGTGTTTACAAAAAACGTGAAGATCTTCCAAAAGTTCTTAACGGACTTGGAATTGCTATCCTTTCAACTTCTGAAGGTTTGCTTACTGATAAAGAAGCACGCCAAAAGAACGTTGGTGGGGAAGTTATCGCTTACGTTTGGTAAAATCAAGATACAAAGCTTGTAAAGAACAAAGCAAAATTAGGAAGTTGGAGCAGTTTGTTGACAAACAAGCCAACTTATCTATTTTACACAGTTCTTAGAGCGTGTTCAGTTCAGCTCTTGAACTAAATAAGTATCTTAAACCCCGTGAAAACTGGCCCGCAAAGGCCTGACAATTTAACAGGAGAATAAAAAACATGTCACGTATTGGTAATAAAGTTATCGTGTTGCCTGCTGGTGTTGAACTCACTAACAATGACAACGTTGTAACTGTAAAAGGACCTAAAGGAGAACTTACTCGTACGTTCTCAAAAGATATTGAAATCCGTGTGGAAGGTACTGAAGTAACGCTTCACCGTCCAAACGATTCAAAAGAAATGAAAACAATCCACGGAACAACTCGTGCCCTTTTGAACAACATGGTTACTGGTGTATCAGAAGGATTCAAGAAAGAACTTGAAATGCGCGGGGTTGGATACCGTGCACAACTTCAAGGATCAAAACTTGTTTTGGCTGTTGGTAAATCACACCCAGACGAAGTTGAAGCTCCAGAAGGAATTACTTTTGAACTTCCAAACCCAACAACAATCGTTGTTAGCGGAATTTCAAAAGAAGTAGTTGGTCAAACAGCTGCTTATGTACGTAGCCTTCGTTCACCTGAACCATACAAAGGTAAAGGGATCCGTTATGTTGGTGAATACGTTCGCCGTAAAGAAGGTAAAACAGGTAAATAATGTAGTTTGGTTGTTTTTCAACCAACCTTCATCTTACCAACTCAGTGCTTAGCACATGATTTTAAAATTAAGAGGTGAAAATTGTGATTTCGAAACCAGATAAAAACAAAATCCGTCAAAAACGCCACCGTCGCGTTCGCGGAAAACTCTCTGGAACTGCTGATCGCCCACGTTTGAACGTATTCCGTTCTAATACAGGCATCTACGCTCAAGTAATTGATGACGTAGCGGGTGTAACGCTCGCAAGCGCTTCAACTCTTGACAAAGAAGTTTCAAAAGGAACTAAAACTGAACAAGCCGTTGTTGTCGGCAAACTTGTTGCTGAACGTGCAGTTGCTAAAGGTATTTCTGAAGTGGTGTTCGACCGCGGTGGATATCTATATCACGGACGTGTTAAAGCTTTGGCTGATGCAGCTCGTGAAAACGGATTGAAATTCTAATAGGAGGACACTAGAAAATGGCATTTAAAGATAATGCAGTTGAACTTGAAGAACGCGTAGTTGCCATCAACCGTGTTACAAAAGTTGTTAAAGGTGGACGTCGTCTTCGTTTTGCAGCTCTTGTAGTTGTTGGTGACCGTAATGGCCGTGTTGGATTTGGTACTGGTAAAGCTCAAGAAGTTCCAGAAGCAATCCGTAAGGCTGTTGAAGATGCTAAGAAAAACTTGATCGAAGTTCCTATGGTTGGAACAACAATTCCACACGAAGTAACATCAGTATTTGGTGGAGCTCGTGTATTGTTGAAACCAGCTATCGAAGGGGCTGGGGTTGCTGCAGGTGGTGCAGTTCGTGCCGTTGTCGAATTGGCAGGTATTGCAGATGTTACATCTAAATCACTTGGATCAAACACTCCAATCAACATCGTTCGTGCAACTGTTAACGGTTTGGCACAATTGAAACGCGCTGATGAAGTTGCTGCCCTTCGTGGTATTTCAGTTTCTGACTTGGCTTAAGAAAGGAGATTCAAATGGCTCAAATTAAAATTACTTTGACTAAGTCTCCAATCGGACGCATCCCGTCACAACGTAAAACTGTTGTAGCACTTGGACTTGGCAAATTGAACAGCTCTGTTATCAAAGAAGATAACCCAGCAGTACGTGGTATGATCACTGCTGTATCTCACTTGGTAACAGTTGAAGAAGTAAAATAATCTATTTAAAATAGAAACAAAGTTTTCAGGGGTATGAGAAGTTCTCATCCCCTAAAACTAAATATAAGTATAGGCGAGTTTGTAGTTAGGACACCTTTTCCTGATTACATGCGTTAGCAATTTACAAAAGAGGAGAAAATAAATAATGAAACTTCATGAATTACAACCTGCTACAGGTTCACGTAAAGTCCGCAACCGTGTTGGTCGTGGTACTTCATCTGGTAATGGTAAAACTTCTGGCCGTGGTCAAAAAGGTCAAAAAGCTCGTAGCGGTGGCGGTGTACGTCTTGGTTTTGAAGGTGGACAAACTCCATTGTTCCGTCGTCTTCCAAAACGTGGATTTACAAACATCAACGCTAAAGAATATGCTATTGTGAACCTTGATCAATTGAACGCCTTTGAAGATGGTGCTGAAGTAACTCCAGTAGTACTTGTAGAATCAGGAATTGTAAAAGCTGAAAAATCAGGTATCAAAATTCTTGGTAACGGAGAATTGACTAAGAAGTTGACTGTTAAAGCAACTAAATTCTCTAAATCAGCTGAAGAAGCTATCACTGCTAAAGGTGGTTCAGTTGAAGTCATCTAAGTGAGGTGACCTATGTTTTTTAAATTATTAAAAGATGCATTTAAGGTAAAACAAGTTCGGTCGAAGATTTTATTTACGATCTTCATCATTCTTGTTTTCCGCATTGGGACCACGATTACAGTGCCTGGTGTAAATGCGAAAATTCTGAACAACCTTCAAGATGTGTCCTTCTTGAACATGCTCAGTTTGGTTTCTGGGAATGCCATGAGGAACTTCTCAGTTTTCGCATTAGGGGTTAGCCCATACATCACAGCTTCGATCGTCGTGCAACTTTTGCAAATGGATCTGTTACCTAAGTTTGTTGAATGGGGCAAACAAGGGGAAGTTGGTCGAAGAAAGCTCAACCAAGCAACACGCTATATTTCTTTGGTTCTAGCCTTTGTTCAATCCATCGGGATTACAGCTACCTTCCACACCTTGTCTCAGGCGAAATTAGTCGCAACTCCAAATACCAAGACCTATCTATTAATCGGTGCGATTCTGACGACCGGTTCCATGATTGTGACTTGGCTTGGAGAACAAATCACAGATAAAGGCTACGGAAATGGTGTTTCAATGATTATCTTTGCAGGGATTGTGTCATCAATTCCTGAGATGATTAAAGAAATCTATGAAAATGCATTTGTGAACGTTCGTTCTGGTCAAATGACCAATTCCCTCATTTTTGTTGGGGTATTAATCCTTGCCGTCTTGGTTATTGTTTACTTTACAACCTTTGTAGAGCAAGCACAATACAAGATTCCAATCCAATATACAAAGATTGCACAAGGAGCTCCATCAAGTTCTTACCTTCCTTTGAAAGTAAACCCAGCAGGGGTTATTCCTGTCATCTTCGCTAGTTCGATTACAGCAGCGCCTGCTGCCATTTTCCAAGTGATTAGCGCTATGGGTTACAATGCAGGATGGGTGAAAACAGCTCAAGCCATGTTGGCTACAAACACACCAACTGGTGTGGCAATGTATGCCTTATTGATCATTCTCTTCACCTTCTTCTACACGTTTGTTCAGATCAATCCTGAAAAAACGGCAGAAAACCTTCAAAAGAGTGGTGCCTATATCCCAGGCGTCCGCCCTGGTAAGGGGACAGAAGAGTTTATGTCTCGCTTGCTACGTCGTTTAGCAAGCGTCGGATCAGTATTCCTTGGCTTTATTACCATCATTCCAATCCTGGCTCGAGATTTATTTGGTTTGACAGACGCAGTTGCTCTTGGAGGAACTAGTTTGTTAATCATTATTTCAACAGGTATTGAGGGAATGAAACAATTAGAAGGCTACTTATTAAAACGTAAGTATGTCGGATTTATGGACACAACAACAGAATAGAATAAGGTTGACTTTGTCAGCCTTCTATTTTGTTTTTAAATGGAAATAGGAATTCGCTCCTGCTTCCATTTAAAAACAAAATAAGGAGAATTCATCATGAATCTTTTAATTATGGGATTGCCTGGAGCAGGTAAGGGGACCCAAGCAGCGAAAATCGTGGAAGAGTTTCACGTAGCGCATATCTCTACCGGTGATATGTTCCGCGCAGCAATGGCTAACCAAACTGAAATGGGTGTATTGGCAAAATCATTCATCGACAAAGGTGAATTGGTGCCCGATGATGTGACAAATGGGATTGTAAAAGAACGTTTGGCTCAAGACGACATTAAGGAAAAAGGATTCCTTTTGGACGGTTTTCCTCGCACGATTGAACAAGCTCATGCCTTGGATCAAATCTTGGTAGACCTTGGTTTGGAGCTTGAAGGAGTGATCAACATTGAAGTGGATCCATCATGTCTCCTCGAGCGCTTGAGTGGTCGCATCATCCATCGTGAAACAGGTGAAACCTTCCATAAAGTATTCAACCCACCAGCTGACTACAAGGAAGGAGACTATTACCAACGTGAAGATGACAAACCAGAAACAGTGAAACGCCGTCTGGATGTGAATATTGCTCAAGGTGAGCCAATTCTTGCTCATTACCGTGCAAAAGGATTGGTCCATGATATTGAAGGAAATCAAGACATCAACGCCGTCTTCAAAGATATCCAAAAGGTCTTGGAGAATTTAAAATAAAAACGTTTTAGTCACTTGCAATATTTGACGACAAGTGATACAATTAGTTAGTCTGACTTATAATTGTTACCTCTGTGCTCAGAGGAATGAATCGAAATTTATGGAGGTACTTTTGCGTGGCAAAAGACGATGTGATTGAAGTAGAAGGTAAAGTAGTTGATACTATGCCGAATGCTATGTTTACGGTTGAACTTGAAAATGGACATCAGATTTTAGCAACAGTTTCTGGTAAAATTCGTAAAAACTATATTCGTATTTTAGCGGGAGATCGTGTTACAGTGGAGATGAGTCCGTACGATTTGACACGTGGACGTATCACATACCGCTTTAAATAATCGAAAAACTTGGAGGGATAAAAATGAAAGTAAGACCATCGGTCAAACCAATTTGCGAATACTGTAAAGTAATTCGTCGTAATGGTCGTGTTATGGTAATTTGCCCAGCAAATCCAAAACACAAACAACGTCAAGGATAAGATAGAAAGGAGAAAACATGGCTCGTATTGCTGGAGTTGACATTCCAAATGACAAACGTGTAGTAATTTCATTGACTTATGTGTACGGTATCGGACTTCCAACATCTAAGAAAATCCTTGCTGCTGCAGGCGTTTCTGAAGATATTCGTGTTCGCGATCTTACACCAGATCAAGAAGATGCTATCCGTCGTGAAGTTGACGCAATCAAAGTTGAAGGTGACCTTCGTCGTGAAGTAAACTTGAACATCAAACGCTTGATGGAAATCGGTTCATACCGTGGTATCCGTCACCGTCGTGGACTTCCAGTTCGTGGACAAAACACTAAAAACAATGCTCGCACTCGTAAAGGTAAAGCTGTTGCGATTGCAGGTAAGAAAAAATAAAATAAAATAAGGAGGTAAAAATCTTGGCTAAACCAACACGTAAACGTCGTGTGAAAAAGAATATCGAATCTGGTATTGCTCATATTCACGCTACATTTAACAACACAATTGTTATGATTACTGATGTGCATGGTAACGCAATCGCTTGGTCATCTGCAGGTGCACTTGGATTTAAAGGTTCTCGTAAATCTACACCATTTGCTGCTCAAATGGCATCAGAAGCTGCTGCAAAAGCTGCTCAAGAACACGGACTTAAATCTGTTGAAGTAACTGTTAAAGGTCCTGGTTCAGGTCGTGAGTCTGCTATTCGTGCACTTGCTGCTGCTGGTCTTGAAGTAACTGCAATCCGCGATGTAACTCCTGTACCACACAATGGTGCTCGTCCTCCAAAACGTCGCCGTGTATAATCATCAACAATTACACAGCTTTTCGTTTAAGAGGGAGTATAGCAAATGATTGAGTTTGAAAAACCAAATATAACAAAAATTGATGAAAACAAAGATTATGGCGTGTTTGTCGTAGAACCACTTGAACGTGGCTATGGTACAACACTTGGAAACTCACTTCGTCGTGTACTTCTGGCTTCACTTCCAGGTGCAGCTGTCACTTCAATCAACATTGAAGGTGTACTCCACGAATTTGATACCGTTCCAGGAGTCCGTGAAGACGTTATGCAAATTATTCTTAACGTTAAAGGAATCGCCGTTAAATCTTACGTCCAAGACGAAAAGATTATTGAACTTGATGTAGAAGGACCTGCAGAAGTAACTGCTGGAGATATTCTTACTGATAGTGACATCGAAATTGTAAACCCTGATCATTATCTATTTACAATCGGAGAAGGAGCATCTTTGAAAGCAACGCTTACTGTAAACAGTGGACGTGGCTATGTTCCAGCTGATCAAAACAAAAAAGATGATGCACCAGTGGGAACACTTGCTGTAGATTCAATCTATACGCCAGTGACTAAAGTCAATTACCAAGTTGAACCAGCACGCGTTGGTAGCAACGATGGCTTTGACAAGCTAACCCTTGAAATTTTGACAAATGGGACAATCATTCCAGAAGATGCCTTAGGTTTGTCTGCTCGTATTTTGACAGAACACCTAAATCTATTCACAAACTTAACTGAAATTGCTATTGCAACAGACGTTATGAAGGAAGTAGATACAACTTCTGATGATCGCATTTTAGAACGTACGATCGAAGAATTAGATCTTTCAGTTCGTTCATACAACTGTTTGAAACGTGCTGGCATTAATACTGTTTACGATTTAACTGAAAAATCAGAAGCAGAAATGATGAAAGTTCGTAACTTGGGACGTAAGAGTCTTGAAGAAGTTAAAATCAAACTTGCCGACTTAGGCCTTGGGTTAAAAAACGATAAATAGAGGAGGAATACATGGCTTACCGTAAACTAGGACGCACTAGCTCACAACGTAAAGCGATGCTTCGCGATTTGACTACAGATCTTATCATCAATGAAGCAATTGTAACAACTGAAGCACGTGCGAAAGAAATCCGTAAATCAGTTGAAAAAATGATTACTTTGGGTAAACGTGGTGATTTGCATGCACGTCGTCAAGCTGCTGCATTCGTACGTAACGAAGTTGCATCACAAAACTTTGATGAAGAAACAGGTAAATACTCAGAAACAACTGCACTTCAAAAATTGTTCTCTGAATTAGCACCTCGTTATGCTGAGCGCAATGGTGGATATACTCGTATCCTTAAAACTGAACCACGTCGTGGTGATGCTGCGCCAATGGCTATCATCGAATTGGTATAATATCATCAATTTTGTTGAGTGTTATGATGATGGAATACACTGTTATTCTTAGTCTAGCTCTGGTCTACCGCTGGGGATTTTCCCCAGCGGGAACACTCATCATATTGAATGAATGGTAGACGCTTGTTTACGAAATTGCTTTAATTTAAAACAATTTCGTAAGCAGGCGTTTTGTCTTGTTTTTCATGAGTAGTCGAGAATAGCAAAAAATGATATAATGGAACCCATATCTCCAATAGAAGAAAAAGGATTCAATGACAAAACAACAAGCAATTAAATTACTAAAAGAGAAGTACCTTAGTAATATGAAAGAGGATTCGGAACTCTTTGTCGGAGTTGAATTAGAGTTTCCGATTGTAGAAACAAATGGAAACAAAACAAATATAGAGGTGACGAAAAATCTTTTTCGAACCTTAGCAAACTTATCAGATTTTGAAGTTGAAAAAATAGATGACGATAAAAATCCCATTCAATTGGTTCACCGCTCTTCTAAAGATCGTATTCTATTCGAGTTGAGTTACAATACAATTGAATTTGCATTTGAGAGAGCTCATTCTATAAATGAGGTAGCCAAACGTTTTGAGGCCTATTTGAAGATTATTCAACCTATTTTGCAAGAAAATAATCACGAAATTCAAGGGCACGGAATCCATCCTATGTGGAAAGAAAATGATAATAGCCCAGTGAAAATCGAACGATACAAGATGTTAATGGCTTTCCTTGCAATGAATGGTACAGGGATGAAAACACACCCCTATCCTTCGTACGGAGCATTTATATGCGGAAACCAAGTTCAATTGGATGTAAGGCGCGATAACTATATTCGCATCATTAATGCATTTAATAAAATTGAAGCAGCAAAAGCATATTTGTTTTCTAACTCAGAATTTTCAGCAGAGGTTTGGGATACAAAAATTGCCAGAGATATTTTCTGGGAAGAATCCTTACATGGTTATTATAAGGAAAATGTAGGGATTTATCCTAAGGACTACCAAAGCGAAGAAGAGTTTTTTAATAATCTCGCTAGAACGGCTATTTTTACGGCAACAAGAGAGGGCAAATCATATTATTTTAAACCAATTCGAGTCGAGGACTATCTAGATCAAAAAGAAATTACAGCCTATACGGCTGATGGAAATGAGAAAATCATTAACCCTGTAAAAGAAGATCTAAAACAACATCGAAGTTACCAATTTCAAGATCTAACTGCTCGTGGAACTGTAGAATTTAGAAGTGTTTGTACACAACCATTAGAAACCACATTTGCCCCGATAGCCTTTGAGTTGGGCTTATTTGTACAGTTAGAAAAACTGGAAAACTATTTAGAGGATTGTTCATTTTTTAAAAATGAAGAACAGGACTATCGAAAACTTAGAAAGAAATATTCAAAGAAAATTCTAAGTAAAGAAGAAAAAGAAGCGATCCAATCCTTTTCAAAAGATCTTCTAGACATAGCTGAAGCAGGTTTAATGAAAAGAGGTTGCGGAGAAGAGAAATTTCTCATCATTAACAAAGAACTAGACTAATAGAAAAGCCTGTAATGCAGGCTTTTCTTTGTTTCTTTCAAAAAAACTTTCAAAAAAATAAAAAATTTTTTAAAAAAGTGTTGACAGTAAGGAGAGGTCATGATATACTAATATAGTTGTCGCGCGAGAGCGACAAAGACCTTTGAAAACTGAACAAGACGAACCAATGTG
>NZ_JACLQU010000005.1:117341-126783 GCF_016648855.1 Streptococcus parasanguinis | reverse complement strand
GCGTAGTAGAGCCCACTCAACCACTGCGTCTTGCTCGACAATCCAAAAATAATTGAGAGGCTAGGACTTTTGTCCCATCCTCTTTTCTTTTTCTTAAATCATCTATAAAACCGCATAAAATTAGGAACTAGTTTCAGCGGAATCGCTTGCAATTACTTAGGTGGCTGAGTATAATATAGTTAGAAAGATGAAGAAGGGATTGATACCAATGCCTTATCGAGTTGAAATTTAGGTTACTTCGTTTTAGGCCTGTTTTGCTGATAGTTGTTCATGCTCTTATCGTAAAAGAGCAGTCATGTCGTGTGTGTCGGATCGGTTGGACGGTCGGGCAAACCTGCTTAGTTTGTCCGGAGACATAAGAAAACGTGGAAATAGTAGGTAGAAGCTTTTTGTAAAGGTTTTCAAACTTCAATGCGTCCAGTCGAAAACTAATCATTTGGATTTGGGATAGCAAAGAAAACCTCTGGTATTTTACACAAATACTATTAAATGAAATCAACATCATAAACATTGTTTTGTTAGCCAAAAGGTTAATTGCACCAAGTCAGTGAAGCAGACCAGGCCTCTAGTCCCGTAAGACTGGAGGCCATTTTTATAAGATACTCAGGAGGAGGTGAGAGTATGGGATTGTCGTATGCGCAAGAATATAGTTGTCGGGACCATTTTCGGCAGAGAGCTTTTGAGCGCTTTGGCGTAGATGATCAGCACTTGAATAAGTGGATCAACCAACACCTCTCCTCCCTCTCTCCTTATGATAGTAATGTGGTTCAACCCGCCAACACAGAAGCCTATGTAGCCAGTGATGGCGTCATCTTTGTTTGCAATATCAAAAGTCGGGAGTTCATCACTTGCTTTAAGGCGGTTAATTACCAAGAATCTAAGGAAGAAGAGGAAGCCTATACGGACATTCACGAAAACAATGTCGCTTCCTTCAAAAAAGATGTGAACCACCTAGTCAATCGCTACCGACTCAAGGAAGCCAAAGAGCTGTTTGAAAACATTGGGGAGGACTTGGATGATTTTTATCGCCTGTCCCAAGCGGTCAAGAACGGCCAATTGAGCGAGCGAAATAGTAAGCGCCTAGAGGAATTATTAGGCAAGTTTCATGTGATCAAGGCAGCCATGCGGATCATTGAAAATAAACGGGGAGATTACCATCTTTAGGGTCTTTTCCCCCTAAAAATAGGCGCCTAGAAGTCCTCTCATCTACTTCAGATGAGAGGACTTTTTTGCTGTGGAAAGCTTTTTGAAAAAAAGAGAAAAAAATTGTATAATAGAGTGGATATGCAAGTATTTGCAAAGCTGTAATTCGACTTGGGCGACCAAGGACCGTAAGTATTAAAATAATCACACTAAAGGAGACAACAGTGAGTAGTATTAAATTAGTCACTCTTGGCGGTGTTCGAGAAAATGGGAAAAATCTCTACGTTGCCGAAGTGAACGATTCGATTTTTGTCTTGGATGCAGGTTTGAAGTATCCAGAAAATGAGCAACTTGGGGTGGATGTCGTTATCCCCAACATGGATTATCTATTTGAAAACAAGGACCGCATTGCGGGTGTTTTCTTGACCCATGGTCACGCGGATGCCATTGGGGCCTTGCCTTATCTTTTGGCGGAAGCGAAAGTCCCTGTATTCGGGACAGAGTTGACCATTGAGTTGGCTAAACTCTTTGTAAAAAGCAATGACAGTGTGAAGAAATTTAATGACTTCCATGTCATCGATCAGAATTCTGAGATTGATTTTGGTGATGCCGTCGTCTCTTTCTTTCAAACAACCCACTCCATCCCTGAAAGTATCGGGATTGTGATTGGCACTCCTGAGGGCAATATCGTCTATACAGGAGACTTTAAATTTGACCAAACTGCCAGCGAGTCGTACGCGACAGACTTTGCTCGCCTAGCTGAGATTGGACGCGAAGGTGTGCTTGCCCTCTTGAGTGATTCAGCCAATGCGGATAGCAAGATTCAAGTTGCCAGTGAGCAAGAAGTGGGCGATGCTATCTTAGATACGATTGCAGACTGGGATGGTCGTGTCATCGTAGCGGCGGTAGCCAGCAACCTTTCTCGGATCCAGCAGGTCTTTGATGCTGCGGCTGAGACTGGCCGTCGGGTGGTCTTGACAGGGTTTGATGTGGAAAACATCGTCCGCACAGCTATTCGCTTGAACAAATTGTCTCTTGCCAACGAAAAACTCTTGATCAAGCCAAAAGAAATGAGCCGTTTCGAGGATCATGAATTGATCATTTTGGAAACAGGCCGGATGGGTGAGCCGATCAACGGCTTGCGCAAGATGTCGATTGGTCGTCACCGCTATGTGGAAATCAAAGATGGAGACTTGGTCTACATCGTTACAACGCCATCGATTGCCAAAGAAGCAGTGGTAGCTCGTGTAGAAAACATGGTCTACCAAGCAGGTGGAGTTGTCAAATTGATCACGTCTAGCTTGCGCGTGTCTGGTCACGGAAACGCACGGGACTTGCAGTTGATGATCAACCTTCTTCGTCCTAAATACCTCTTCCCGATCCAAGGGGAATACCGCGAATTGGATGCCCATGCGCGAGTAGCGATGGAAGTCGGTATCTTGCCTGAAAACATCTTTATTCCAAAACGCGGAACGGTAATGGAGTATGAAAAAGGTGACTTCGTTCCTGCCGGTAGCGTCTCAGCAGGAGATGTCATGATCGATGGGAATGCCATTGGTGATGTGGGCAATATTGTCCTTCGTGACCGCAAGGTCTTGTCAGAAGACGGTATCTTTATCGTGGCGATCACGGTGAATCGCAAAGAGAAGAAAATTATTTCCAAAGCGCGCGTGCACACCCGTGGTTTTGTCTATGTCAAGAAAAGTCGGGATATTCTTCGTGAAAGTTGCGAATTGGTCAACCAAAGCGTCGAAGATTATTTGAATCAAGATAGCTTTGACTGGGGTGAGTTAAAAGGTTTGGTACGCGACAACTTGTCTAAGTTCTTATTTGAACAAACCAAACGCCGTCCAGCCATCCTACCAGTCGTGATGGAAGTGAAATAATAGAAGAAATGGAAACGCTTGGCGGCCCGAGGCTTGCCGAGTGTTTTTAACAGTAGAAAGAGGAAATCAAATGGCAGTTATGCAGATTGAGTATTATTCAGAAGCCTTGAAGATGGAGTGGGGCGTGTCCGTCCTTTATCCTGATGCATCGCGCGTGGAAGATCCAGCGGATACGGATATTCCAGTCCTTTATCTCTTACACGGGATGAATGGCAACCACCACTCTTGGTTGAAGCGAACCAATGTGGAGCGCATTTTGCGCAATACCAATCTGATCGTGGTCCTACCTAATACCAATAATGGTTTTTACACAGATACCCAGTATGGTTACAACTACTACACAGCCATTGCGGAGGAATTGCCAGAGACTCTTTCTCGCTTCTTCCCTAATATGACCAAGAAACGGGAGAAGACCTTTATTGCTGGTCTATCCATGGGTGGCTATGGATCGATGCTCTTGGCTCTCAAGACCAATCGTTTCTCTCGTGCGGCTAGCTTTTCCGGCGCTCTGAGTTTCCACGATCGGGACTTTGAAAACAATGACTTGGAGCAACCGGCTTTTTGGAAGGGGATCTTTGGAGAGATTGAGGATTGGACGACCAGTCCCTATTCGCTAGAGACTGCTGCCAAGAAGTTTTCAGATAAGAAGACCAAACTCTGGATCTGGTGTGGGGAGCAGGATTTCCTCTATGAGGCCAATAATTTTGAAGTCAAGGAACTAGAAAAGTTAGGTTTGGATGTCACCTATACCCACAGCCCAGGTAAGCACGAATGGTTCTACTGGGAACGTGAGTTGGAGCACTTTTTACAAACCCTACCAATCGACTTTGAATTAGAAGAACGGTTAAAATAAGATACAAAGGGCGTAGCGGATACAGTCAAAATAGGGAATTCGACGCAGAATCCGAGAGATTCTAGGAGGATTCATCTTTTTGACACAATCCGCAGCCCGTGTTCGTTTAATAAGATACCAATAGATTGGATATCAGTCAGAGCATTTGTTCTGGCTTTTTTCCTATACATAGGAAGAAAGGCTAGAAAGGTCACTTATTCATTTCAGTCCTGCTTTCTTTGTGGTATAATAGGAACGATTGAAAAATGAGCTAGAAATAGCGAACAAGATAAGAGGAGAGAAATATGGCAAAAGATATTCGTGTGCGTTATGCACCAAGTCCAACAGGGCTACTACACATCGGAAATGCTCGTACAGCATTGTTTAACTACTTGTATGCGCGTCACCATGGTGGAACCTTTATCATCCGTATCGAGGATACAGACCGCAAACGTCACGTCGAAGACGGAGAACGTTCACAGCTCGAAAACCTTCGTTGGTTGGGAATGGACTGGGATGAAAGTCCTGAGACGCATGAAAACTACCGCCAATCAGAACGGCTACCACTTTATCAAAAATACATCGACCAACTCTTGGCGGAAGGAAAAGCTTACAAATCTTACGTCACTGAAGAAGAGTTAGCGGCTGAACGTGAACGCCAAGAAGCAGCAGGTGAAACACCTCGCTACATCAACGAATACCTTGGGATGAGCGAAGAAGAAAAAGCAGCTTACGTTGCAGAACGTGAAGCAGCGGGCATCATCCCGACGGTTCGTTTGGCGGTGAATGAGTCAGGTATCTACAAATGGCATGATATGGTCAAAGGCGATATCGAGTTTGAAGGTGGCAATATCGGTGGTGACTGGGTCATCCAAAAGAAAGATGGCTATCCAACTTATAACTTTGCCGTTGTGATCGATGACCACGATATGCAAATCTCTCACGTTATCCGTGGAGATGACCACATCGCCAACACTCCAAAACAACTCATGGTCTATGAAGCGCTTGGATGGGAAGCACCAGAGTTCGGTCACATGACCTTGATCATCAACTCTGAAACTGGTAAGAAGTTGTCTAAACGGGATACCAATACCCTTCAGTTCATCGAAGATTACCGGAAGAAAGGTTACCTTCCAGAAGCAGTCTTTAACTTTATCGCTCTTCTTGGTTGGAACCCTGGTGGGGAAGACGAAATCTTCTCTCGCGAAGAACTGATCAAGCTCTTTGATGAAAATCGCCTCAGCAAGTCTCCAGCTGCTTTCGACCAAAAGAAAATGGACTGGATGAGCAATGAGTATATCAAGAATGCGGATCTTGCGACCATCTTTGAAATGGCCAAACCATTCCTCGAAGAAGCAGGACGTTTGACAGACAAGGCTGAGAAATTGGTGGAACTCTACAAACCACAAATGAAGTCAGTGGATGAAATCGTTCCATTGACAGACCTCTTCTTCTCAGATTTCCCAGAATTGACAGAAGCAGAGAAAGAAGTCATGGCTGGTGAAACAGTGCCAACTGTACTTGAAGCCTTCAAGGCAAAACTTGAAGCCATGTCAGACGATGAGTTTGTGGCAGAAAATATCTTCCCACAAATCAAAGCGGTTCAAAAAGAAACTGGGATCAAAGGGAAGAATCTCTTTATGCCAATCCGTATTGCCGTTTCAGGTGAAATGCATGGTCCTGAATTGCCAGATACCATCTATTTACTTGGACGCGAAAAATCCATCCAACACATTGAAAGTATGTTGGAAAAAATCAGATAATTATCAGAAAAGTCCCTATTAAATGGGGCTTTTTGTTTTACCTCTAAAGTAAAAGTATTATAGGATTTTTTCAAAAAATTGCCCCGGTTTGACAAATTGATCCTACTGAAAACGATTTTATTACTATCTAAAACAAAAATTATAAAAAAATAGCAATAATTAAGGATAATTGCTTCCAAAAATCGACAGATTAGTCTATAATGTAAGGGAAATAAAAAATGTAATAAGGAGACAGAAATGTTTTTTAAACGTTCGAACGGTGAATTCCGTGAAACGGATCGAGTGACTCGTTTCAAATTGATCAAGTCAGGTAAAAACTGGTTGCGAGCAGCGACTTCTAACTTTGGTCTTTTGAAAGTCATTCGTGGTCAAGTCGAAGAGACTGTTGTAGCTGAAGTGCGTGAAGACGCAGTATCAGTGAAAGAAATGACAAGCCGTGGCTTGCTCAAAGGGATCGTAGCAGCTGGGGCTGTTCTTGGTGCAGCTACAGTAGCGAACACTGCAAAAGCAGATGAAACTGGATCAGATGTTGCGACTGCATCTGAGCTTTCAAGTGAAGCTCTTGTAGAACAAGGAAGTACGGTACTTGGTACAACTTCAACAACTGAATCTCAGTCTGAATCAACAACAGAATCAACAACTGAGTCAACAACAGAATCAGCTAGCGCTTCTGCATCTGCAAGTGCTTCAACCTCTACAAGCGTATCTGTATCTCACTCAGCTTCATTGAGCGAACAAGGTTCAGCAGAACTTTCAGCAGCTTCAAGCGAATCAACTGTAGCAGCTGGCTCTGAAGCAAGTGTAGAAAGCACTACAACAGTAGCGAAAGCTGAAGATAAAGTTGTTTTGGAACAAAACACTTCAGAAGCAGCATTGTTGAACAAGATTGCAGGAGACTACTCAGCAACTGTTTCAGCTCCAGAAAAGAAAGCAGCACTTGATGCTGCCATCGCTAAAGTTCAAACAGAATTGACAGCAAGCAACAGCTTGGTCAATGCTAATGCATCAGCGCAAGCATACGCAGACCAACGCGAACGTTTGAGCAAGTCAGTAGATGACATGATGGCAACCTTGACTGCAGCAGGCTTTACTGGCAATACAACAGTGAATGGTGCTCCAGCAATTTCAGCACAGTTGGCACCAATCTCAACAAGCACTACTGGTAGTGTAGCTACTTCACCAGTTATTACAAATGCAAATGGTGCAACGATTGAAGATCCTGAATTCAACGCAGCTGGTTATGCATTGGATCCAAATGCTGATCGTTTGACTTTTGGTGTATGGCAATTCCTTAAAACAAACCAATCTACTGGTGCGAAAACAAACTTTGATTACTATGCTACCCTTGCAGTAGACCGTTCAGCCATCACTGGTAGTCTCTCAGCTAACCCAGATGTTTACTTGCGTATCGTGAAGAAATCGGATGGTTCAGAAGTTTATACTCGTACTATTCATGCAGGGGAAAGCAATATTTCACTTCCAAGTTACATCACAAACAACAATTCTGATGTAACAAATACCTTAACTTATGCGGCTTCTAACGGAAAAGATCCAGGGAATGTGACCTTCTCATTGGTTAACCCTCAGCATGTATATGAAACTCTGCAAATTCGTGATATCAACTATCCTGGTAACCAGGGTGAAGATAAGCCGAACATTCAAACTTCTGTTCCTTATGCTAAAGTTGATCAAACAACACACTATAAACTTGTTGATAGCAGCAAGTATACAAAAGGACAAACTTATACACCAACTGGAAATGAAACAGACCTTGCAAGCTATACGCAAACAGGTCTTGCTGGTCAAAAATTCACAGCTTCAGGAAACCGTAATATTGAGGGGTATGAACAAGTTCCAGCAACAACAGACGCAACTCAAAAAACATCTGGTATCCTTGGTAAAGGTGTTGTTGGCCAAAAATTGGTCGAACTTCAAGGTGGAGCAAACCACTACTACGTGAAACGTATTTCTGAAATCGTTGATACCAATGGTTCGACTGTAACGAAATTCTACGCTCTTGACCCATCACAAGTTAACAATTTTACAGCATCAGATATTGGTACTGAAGATGTATCTAAGTACACACTTGTTTATACAAGTAAAGTAAATAAAGCTAACTCAATTTGGGAAGCTGATGAAACCAAAGTTACAAGAGTAAACAGCAAAAATGGTGACTACTATATTGAAGTTAACGAAACTGCTGGAAGTCGTGCATTAATTATCACAGGTTGGTTCTCTACTACAGAGACTGATACATATAAACAAATGGATGGAACGATGCATACTTATCCACGTCCATTTAAAGGAGCGCCTGACCGTTCTCTTACAGCTGCCTCATCAGCCAATAATCAGTATAATGTTATTGCTGGGAAAAACCCAGAAATTCAGGCAGAAGGATCTGTTGCAAATGACCCAACAGCACCAAATGGTAAAGTATACTCTAATTTGAAGGGTTATGTATCATTCTCCAATAACTACTCAATTCCAACTGCGATTCAACCATCGACTGATGTAAATTATTACTTTGTTAAGTCAGACGAAAAAGGAAGTGTTTACGTTCACTATAAAGATACTGAAGGAACAACTATTAAAGCTTCAGTAACAGATGAAGATAAACAACCTATCAACAAAGCATATGACACAGTAGTAGATAACCGTCCAAATACAATTGAGTACAACGGTAAAACTTATGAGTTGGTACCAGCAGGTACATATACTGTTGGTCAAGTCGACTCAGATGGTCACCTTACAACTTCAGATGATGTTAAAGGTTCAGTTGCTAAACAAGATAAAAATGTAACGTATATCTATAAAGTGAAAGAAACACCAAAAGAAGGTGAAGTTGTTATCACTTATGTAGATACGAAAGGTAACGAAATCCAAAAATCTCGTCAAGATACACCTAAATCACCATATGACACACCATATGATACAACTGAAAAAGGTGAAAAACCAAATATCATCAAGACAACTGATGGTAAGACATATAAAATTGTTCCTAAAGGTGATTACCCAGTAGGAGGTGTTGATGAAAACGGTCATTTGAAATCTTCAGATCCTATTACTGGTAAAGTTGACAAACCAAAATCAACCATTACTTACGTTTATGAAGAAGTTGGAAGTGTCTTTGTTCATTATAAAGATATTAACGGAAATACGATCATGGGATCTGTTATTGATGAGCAAGATCAACCACTTGATAAGGATTATGATACTGTAGTAGATAATCGTCCTAAAGAAATTAAATTTGAAGGTAAAACTTACGAACTTGTAGAAGCTGGTAATTACCCAGTAGGTCAAGTTGACAGCCAAGGTCACTGGACAGGTGATGATGATACGACTGGTAAAGTGGCTTCAGGTGAGAAGAATGTTACTTATATCTATAAGTTGAAAGTGGAATCACAATCAGATTCAGGTTCAAATTCAGCATCAGCATCAACATCAGCTTCACAATCATTATCAGAAGTTGTATCTAACTCACAGTCTGTATCAGAACAAGCTTCTACATCATTGTCTGAATCAGTACAGGAATCAGCATCGGTATCAGCATCTGAGTCATCGTCATTGAGCACGTCGGCGCAAGAATCAGCAAGCGAATCAGCATCAGAATCAGCGTCAGTATCGGCATCTGAGTCAGCATCGTTGAGCACATCAGCGCAAGAATCAGCAAGCGTATCAGCAAGCCAATCAGCATCATTGAGCACATCGGCTTCAGCATCAGCTTCTGTATCAGCAAGTCAATCAGCATCATTGAGCACATCGGCTTCAGCATCAGCTTCTGTATCAGCAAGTCAATCAGCATCATTGAGCACATCGGC
>NZ_JACLQU010000005.1:115600-117241 GCF_016648855.1 Streptococcus parasanguinis | reverse complement strand
TCAGCATCATTGAGCACATCGGCTTCAGCATCAGCTTCTGTATCAGCAAGTCAATCAGCATCATTGAGCACATCGGCATCTGAATCAGCATCAGTATCTGCGAGCCAATCAGCATCATTGAGCACATCAGCGTCAGCATCAGCATCAGTATCTGCGAGCCAATCAGCATCATTGAGCGAATCAGCTTCTGCATCTGAATCTGCATCGCAATCTATTTCAGAATCACAATCAGCTTCAACAAGCCAATCAGTTTCTGAATCAACATCAGCGTCTGAGTCAGCATCAGAATCAGCATCAACATCAACGTCTGAATCTGTTTCAGCATCTGAGTCAGCGTCAGCATCATTGAGCGCATCAGCTTCTGAGTCAGCATCAGTATCAGCAAGCCAATCAGCATCATTGAGCACATCAGCGTCTGAATCAGCATCAGTATCTGCGAGCCAATCAGCATCATTGAGCACATCGGCGTCTGAATCAGCATCAGTATCTGCGAGCCAATCAGCATCATTGAGCACATCGGCTTCAGCATCAGCATCTACTTCAGCAAGCCAATCAGCATCATTGAGCACATCAGCATCAGTATCAGCATCTGAATCAGCATCTGCATCTGAATCAGTATCAGCGTCATTAAGCGCATCAGCGTCTGAGTCAGCATCAGTATCTGCGAGCCAATCAGCATCATTGAGCACATCGGCTTCAGCATCAGCTTCTGTATCAGCGAGCCAATCAGCATCATTGAGCACATCAGCATCTGAATCAGCAAGCGTATCTGCAAGTCAATCAGCATCATTGAGCACATCAGCATCTGAGTCAGCTTCTGTATCAGCTAGTCAATCAGCATCATTGAGCACATCAGCTTCAACATCACTTTCTACATCTGTATCACAATCAGCATCTAACTCTTCATCAAATTCTGAAAGTGAAAAACCTCAAGGTGAAGTTATTATTACTTATATCCGTGAGAATGATGGTAAGGAAATTAAAGTCCAACGTCAAGATACTCCTAAGTCAGACTACAACACGCCTTATGACACTACTGAGAACGATGAACAACCTAAGTACATTGAGTTTGAAGGTAAGAAATACGAACGTGTACCGGCTGGTGATTATCCGGTAGGTAAAGTTGATAGTGAAGGACATCTTGAAACTTCTGATCCAATCAAAGGTAAAGTAGAAAAACCAGTTTCTAAGATTACTTATGTTTATAAAGAGGTTAAAGAAGATCCAACGAAACCTAAAGAAGGTGACGTCATCATCACTTACGTAGACGAAAATGGTAAAGAAATTCAAAAACCTCGTCAAGACACACCAAACTCACCATATGACACACCATATAACACAACTGAGGAAGGTGAAAAACCTAACACTATCAAGACTCCAGACGGTAAGACTTACAAGATCGTGCCGAAAGGTGACTACCCAGTAGGTAAAGTTGATGGCGATGGACACTTGGAATCATCTGATCCAATTAAAGGTAAAGTTGATAAACCACGTTCAATCATCACTTACGTCTACAAAGAAGTGAAAGAAGAGCCAACTCAACCTAAGGGTAGCGTATACGTACACTACAAAGATACTGAAGGTAACACAATTAAACAATCAGTAACAGATGAGTTAGACCAACCAGTAGGTAAAGACTAC
>NZ_JACLQU010000005.1:0-115500 GCF_016648855.1 Streptococcus parasanguinis | reverse complement strand
ACTACAAAGATACTGAAGGTAACACAATTAAACAATCAGTAACAGATGAGTTAGACCAACCAGTAGGTAAAGACTACGATACAGTTGTGGATAACCGTCCTAAGACAATCACAACTGCAGATGGTAAAGTCTATGAATTGGTACCACAAGGTAACTACCCAGTAGGTAAAGTTGACGGTGAAGGTCACTTGACAACAACTGACCCAACAACTGGTAAAGTCATCGAAGGTGATAAGAACGTTACTTATGTTTACAAACTTGTGAAGACTCCAAACGTTCCAACACCAAACACTCCAGTGCCACCAACTCCAACACCAAATACACCGGTAGATCCAACACCTAATAAACCAATGGATCCAACACCAAACACACCGGTAGATCCAACACCTAATACACCAGTGAACCCAGTTTCTGAGCAACCAGCTCAACCAGCTCCAGCTCTTGAACAACTTCCAAATACTGGTGAAACAGGATCTGTAGCTTCAGCTCTTCTTGGAGCAGTTGCAGGGGTTGCAGGGGTTGCAGCACTTGGACGTCGCAAAAAGGAAGATGAAAAATAATCTTCTATCCTAATTTGATTCGGTCATTTCAGGTATGTGGGAAATGAAAAAGGATCCAAAAAGAGAACCTCCGGGTTCTCTTTTTGTGTGCTGTTTTTTATGTTAAAAACTAGTCTTAATGAGTTACTTTTGGGGAAAATTAGTGTATAATAACTCGATATCTTATTTTTAAGGAGCGGACATGTTTTTCAAACGTTCGAAGGGTGAGTTTCGTGAAACGGAACGAATCACACGTTATAAATTAATCAAATCAGGAAAGAATTGGGTAAGGGCATCTGTCTCGCGGTTAGGCCTATTTCGTGTCATGCGAGCTGGTGTGGATGAAAATATCGTGGTTCAATATGAAGCATCATCACACTCTATGCCTGCAGATCTGGTCAAAGGGATGGTTGTGCTAGGTGCTCTGGCTGGGGCGACAACGGTTGCCAATCCAGTATTTGCTGAGGAAAATGAAATGAATGCGACTGTTGGGTCTGAAATCAGCCCATCGACCGGTGTAGCGGGTTCGGATAGTCTTGTATTGGGGACGACGTCAAACTCAGATTCTGTGTCAGCCAGTCAATCTATAAGTGAATCTATCTCATTTTCAGAGTCAGCTAGTGACAGCCTTTCTCTGTCTCAATCGGTATCTTTGAGCGAATCTCATGTTGTCAGTGCATCAATGAGTCCGTCCACTTCAGAAATCGCTAGTAGCACTCTCTCAGAGAATAATACTATTCATGTAGCTACTTCTGAAACGAGTGAGAAAGTAGCAGAGGCTCAGACAACTCACTCGGAGGAGCAGGTGAAGCGTCTGCAGGTCTTGGCTTTGGATTTATACACTTATCGTGCACAGGCTCTGGAAATCCCTGGGACAGAATCTGCTATTGAAAATGGAGATCTGGCTTTAGAAGCTATTCGTACAGGCTTGTCCAATCCCGCAATTCAAATCGATGCCTTAGAAAGTCAAGCAAAGAGTGCTCGCAATCGCTTGGTCAATGCGGTGCTTCGTGCGACATCTGGTCAGCGTGATCCGCGTAACGGGAACCGTATTGACACAGATACCAGTCTCCGTGCGCCTCAGTATAATTTAGGGCTAGCCAATAATGCCTTGATTTCTGTGTATAACTCTGATTACATCAATCAGGTTTATAAGGTTGTTGAAACCAATCCTACACGAAATAATATTAAGAGCATTGGCTACGCTTCTGGTAGCGATCGTGTGAATGGCATTTATGTTCCGCAAACATCGGCCTTGAAAAATAGTGCAGCTGTCTTTAATATCGTGGGGACTGTTGGCCAGACAGAGGTCGTAACGCCTGGGAAAATTTATAATGTTTCTTTTGTAGTGACCAATACGGCTAATCAGTCAGTGACACGAACGCTACGAATCCAGGTTTTGCCGCAAAATGATGGTATTCGTAATCCGATTACGGCTGTGACGACAGCGACTTTTGTTAATGATACTACTAACTTGGCCCAGGCTGAAAAAGATAAGGTTTGGGAAGCGTTTAAAGCTACTAATCCAAATATTGCGACTTCAAAGGACTTTAAATCTTATTCAGTTTCATCATCTGGTGTGGTGACCATTACCTATAAAGATAACACTACAAATGATGTGACGGCTCCAGTGAAGCGACTTGCAGCACCAACTGTTGAAACGAGATTATTGGATAAGGCTTACACACAGACGCCTGTAACGGTGACGGGAGCTGAGCCAGGTTCTACAGTCGTTCTATACAATAATGACGACGAAGTGGGAACAGCTGTGGCAGATGCTTCGGGTCAAGCGATTGTGACGCCGACTGTTAAGTTACAAACGGGTGGTGTAACAGCCAAAGCTCGCATCATGTATGGTGATTATGCGGTGTATTCAGATGCCAGTAATTCCGTGGCTGTAACTGACGGAACGCGTCCTGAAGTGACGGCCAAGTTGACTGTCGATGGTGTGGAACCGAAATCAACCCCTCTTGAAGGTGGTGGGAAGAATTATACTATTTACGCTGGTGATGATGCGGTTGTGACCTTTACAGCTACTGATGACAGTGGCAAGTTGAAAGAAATGAAAGTCGTTGCACGAGCGGATCTGAACGACAATGCTTTGAACGGGAATTTCTTTGGTGGCAGCCAGTATGGAACAGGTGATATTGCTCCTATCACGGGAGATATTACGGCTACCAGTGCGAACCCTGCAACCATCACAACGACCATTCATCTGAAGGATGACCTTTACCATACCTACCGGAATACATGGCAACGCAACGTCGCGGCTATTGACAATGCGTCCAATATGAACCGTCCAAATGGTTTGGGTGAAATTCGAATTACTCAGGGGCGTCTCGCTGATCGTACGCCAGGTGTGGCGCCGACAAGCACTATTCAGGTGACGAGTCTAACTGCATTGACAGATACAGATAAGAGCAAGGTGATTGCTGCTGTGTCGGCTGTTAATCCAGAGGTAGCCAACCGGATTAAGTCCTATACGGTTAATAGTGATGGTACAGTCACCATTACTTATAAAGATAGTACGACCAATGTCGTAGCGGTGAAACTGTCAGATAGCGATCACAGTCAGTCTGTATCAAACAGTCAGAGTGCGTCTACGAAGACTTCGCAATCGATCAGTCAGTCTTTAAGTGCGAAGCAATCACAGAGCGTATCGGCTCAGCAGAGCGTTTCATTGAGCCAGTCACTGAGCTCGGTTCGCTCACAAAGTTTGTCAGCTTCACTAAGTCAATCAGCTTCTGCAAGTGTCTCAGCTCAAGCAAGTCTATCTCGCAGTCAATCGTTGAGCAAGGAGGTTTCTCAATCTCAATCCGCTTCAACGAGTCAATCTGTATCGACAAGAAAATCTGAATCTGTGAAAGTTTCGGAATCAGCATCCGCAAGTGTCAGTGCCTTGCAGTCTGCTTCGGTATCAGCAAGTGTATCCAAAGTGGTTAGCCAGTCTGTCTCAAGTTCGACATCCGCTTTAACGAGCGCCTCTGTTTCAGTGAGTCAGTCAGTATCAGCATCGCTTTCACAGTCGGTATCAGAGTCACTAAGTCAATCGACTCGCGAGTCGGCTTCAAAATCAGTGAGTCAATCGCAGTCTGAGTCTGCATCAGTATCTTTGAGTGAGTCCGCTAGAAAATCAGCATCGTTGAGCACTTCCGTATTAGAGAGTCAATCAGCCTCAACTTCGGTGTCGGTTTCTACCTCTGAATCGGTGTCGACTTCCGAGTCTGTTTCTGTATCTGAATCAGTATCAGAGTCCGTTTCGACTTCTGAATCAGTGTCAATATCCGAATCAGTCTCAACGTCCGAGTCAGTTTCAACGTCTGAATCAGTGTCGACATCCGAGTCTGTATCAATGTCCGAATCGGTCTCAACCTCAGAATCAGTCTCAGCATCTGAATCGGTGTCAACCTCAGAATCAGTTTCAGCATCCGAGTCAGCGTCAACTTCTGAGTCAGTCTCAACATCCGAGTCAGCGTCAACTTCTGAGTCAGTCTCAACATCCGAGTCAGCGTCTACATCGGAATCTGTATCAACGTCTGAGTCAGCATCTGCGTCCGAGTCAGTATCAACGTCTGAATCGGTATCGATGTTCGAATCTGCATCTACATCCGAATCAGTATCAACATCCGAATCAGTGTCTACGTCTGAATCGGTGTCGACATCCGAGTCGGTTTCTGTATCTGAATCAGTATCTACGTCTGAATCAGTATCTACGTCTGAATCCGTTTCAACATCCGAGTCAGTTTCAACGTCTGAGTCAGTCTCAACCTCGGAATCCGTTTCGGCGTCCGAATCAGCGTCTGCTTCTGAGTCAGTTTCAACATCAGAATCAGTCTCAACGTCTGAGTCAGTCTCAGCATCTGCTTCAGAATCAGTCTCAACATCAGAATCAGTTTCGACATCAGAATCGGCATCTACATCCGAGTCAGCGTCAACTTCTGAGTCAGTCTCAACATCCGAGTCAGCGTCTACATCGGAATCTGTATCAACGTCTGAGTCAGCATCTGCGTCCGAGTCAGTATCAACGTCTGAATCGGTATCGATGTCCGAATCTGCATCTACATCCGAATCAGTATCAACATCAGAATCAGTCTCAACATCTGAGTCAGCATCTGCGTCCGAGTCAGTCTCAACATCTGAGTCAGCGTCTGAATCAGTGTCAGCGTCTGAATCAGTGTCAGCATCTGATTCAGTATCAACGTCCGAATCAGTCTCGACTTCTGAATCGGCATCTACATCAGAATCAGTTTCTGCATCTGAGTCAGCGTCAACGTCTGAATCAGTATCAACCTCTGAATCGGTGTCTACGTCCGAGTCAGCGTCAACTTCAGAATTAGTATCGACCTCTGAGTCAGTTTCAACGTCTGAATCAGTATCAACCTCTGAATCGGTGTCTACGTCCGAGTCAGTCTCAACATCTGAGTCAGCATCTACATCAGAATCTGTATCAACGTCCGAGTCAGTTTCAACATCCGAATCAGTGTCAACATCCGAGTCGGTATCGACATCAGAATCGGCATCAACATCCGAATCAGCTTCTGCGTCTGAGTCAGTTTCAACATCCGAATCTGCATCTGCTTCTGAATCACTCTCGATATCAGAGTCAGCATCTACATCCGAATCAGTCTCAACCTCTGAATCTGTATCAACATCAGAATCAGTTTCAACATCCGAATCAGTCTCAACGTCTGAATCGGTATCGACGTCTGAATCTGTATCGACGTCTGAGTCGGTTTCAACGTCCGAATCTGCATCTACATCCGAATCAGTCTCAACATCTGAGTCTGTCTCAACATCTGAGTCAGCGTCTGAATCAGTATCAACATCAGAATCAGTGTCAGCCTCAGAATCAGTGTCAGCCTCAGAATCAGTGTCTACTTCTGAATCGGCATCTGCATCAGAATCAGTGTCAACCTCAGGATCGGTGTCGACTTCCGAGTCAGTTTCAGCCTCAGAATCAGTGTCTACGTCAGAATCAGTGTCTACGTCCGAGTCAGTTTCAACGTCCGAGTCAGTATCAGAGTCAGCGTCAACGTCTGAATCAGTATCGGCATCTGAGTCAGTTTCAACTTCTGAATCGGCGTCTACATCCGAATCAGCTTCTGCATCTGAGTCAGCCTCAACGTCAGAATCAGTGTCAGCATCTGAATCAGTGTCTACTTCCGAATCAGCATCAACGTCAGAATCGGTCTCAACTTCAGAATCAGTGTCTATTTCTGAATCAGTATCTACATCTGAGTCAGCATCGACATCTGAGTCAGTTTCAGTCTCTGAATCGGTCTCAACCTCAGAATCAGTCTCAACGTCTGAATCGGTATCTACATCTGAGTCAGCATCAACGTCTGAATCAGTGTCAACGTCCGAATCGGTTTCTGTCTCTGAATCGGTCTCAACCTCAGAATCAGTATCGATATCCGAGTCATTGTCCGCGTCCGAGTCAGTTTCAATGTCTGAATCAGTATCAGCCTCAGAATCAGTATCTACATCAGAATCAGTGTCGACATCCGAGTCAGCATCAACCTCGGAATCAGTATCTACATCTGAGTCAGCATCAACGTCTGAATCAGTGTCAACGTCAGAATCAGTCTCTACGTCGGAATCAATCTCGACATCTGAGTCAGCATCAACGTCAGAATCAGTGTCAACGTCCGAATCAGCATCTGCGTCCGAGTCGGCGTCAACTTCTGAATCAGTCTCAATGTCTGAATCGGTATCTACATCTGAGTCAGCCTCAACGTCAGAATCAGCATCTGCTTCTGAATCAGTGTCTACGTCCGAATCGGTTTCTGTCTCTGAATCAGCATCAACCTCTGAATCAGTATCGATATCCGAGTCATTGTCCGCGTCCGAGTCAGTTTCAATGTCTGAATCTGTGTCGACATCCGAGTCGGTTTCTGTATCTGAATCAGTTTCAACGTCTGAATCAGTATCAGCCTCAGAATCAGTATCTACATCAGAATCAGTGTCGACATCCGAGTCAGCATCAACCTCGGAATCAGTATCTGCTTCTGAATCAGTATCTGCTTCTGAATCAGTATCAACATCAGAATCAGCATCTGCGTCCGAGTCCGAGTCAACATCAGAATCAGTCTCAACCTCTGAATCGGCATCGACATCCGAATCGGCATCAACCTCGGAGTCAGTCTCAACGTCCGAGTCAGAGTCAGCCTCAGAATCAGCATCAACGTCTGAATCAATCTCGATATCTGAATCATTGTCAGCATCGTTGAGCACCTCAGTATCAGAAAGTCAGTCAGTTTCGACTTCAGAGTCAGCATCTACATCAGAATCTGTCTCAACGTCCGAATCAGTGTCTACCTCTGAATCGGCTTCAACATCCGAGTCAGTCTCAGCATCTGCTTCTGAATCAGCCTCAGTGTCCGAATCATTGTCCGCGTCTGAGTCGGTATCGATGTCTGAGTCCATCTCTACGTCCGAATCAGTCTCAACGTCTGAATCAGTGTCAATGTCCGAATCAGTCTCTACGTCGGAATCAATCTCGACATCCGAATCATTGTCAGTATCGTTGAGCAGTTCAGTATCTGAAAGCCAGTCAGTCTCTACTTCTGTTTCAGTTTCGACATCAGTATCTGCATCTGAGTCAGCATCATTGAGTACCTCTGCACCTGAATCAACTTCAACATCAGTAAGTACTTCAGTTTCAGTAAGTCAATCACAATCAGGATCGACATCTGGTAGCGGTTCATACTCTAATTCAATGAGCCAATCAATTTCTCATTCAGAGTCATTGTCTGCATCAGAATCAGCAAGTGGTTCACAAAAACACAGCCAGTCTGTGGTGCTTCCAAATACTGGCGAAACAGGATCTGTAACATCAGCTCTTCTTGGGGTAGTTACAGGGTTAGCTGGAATTGCTGGACTTACCCGACGTAAAAAGAAAGGGAACTGATCTAGTAGGAAAAATCATTTTTTTCGAGTGAATCTCATAGGAGATTCACTTTTTTTCTAGTAGAATGAGGTGTTTTTAATGTGTTACAAAAAAATTTGAAAATTAAACGATAATATATAAGTTTTTTGTAGCAAATTACTTGAATCTACGTAGTATTCCTGTATAATGAATAATGACTACAATGTAAGGGGAATATCATGCAATTTAAGCGTTCAAAAGGAAACTTTCGTGAAACAGATCGTGTCGTACGCTTCAAATTAATTAAATCAGGAAAAAATTGGCTTCGGGCATCAACGGCTGCCCTAGGCCTCTTTCGCGTGGTGCGTGGGCAAGTGGAGGAGACCATCATTGCCAACGTGCAGCAAGATCAAATAGAAAATCAAAAGCATAACCAAGCCTTCTTAAAAGGTTTGATTACGGTAGGGACTGTTTTTGGTGGTGCTGTGCTTGCTACGACAGCTAAGGCGGAGGATGCAACATCACTTGCACCAACGGTTTCTGAGACAAAAGAGGAAACTTTGGCAGAAGTGGATAGTGTGGTCTTAGGAAATACCTCTACCCAGTCTTCAGAATCCAGCTCTGTTTCAGGATCAACTAGCCTTTCTACATCTGTGAGTGTATCTACTTCGATCAGTGAATCTACTTCTTTGTCCTTGAGCGAAGTTGGATCAACTGCATTATCAACGGCATTTAGTGAGTCTGCTCAAGCTCTAGAGTCAGAGGTAGTTGTTGAAGAGCCGACTAGTTTAGAAGAAGCCGTTGTTTTGGAACAAAATACCTCTGAAGCTGAATTGCTTCAAGAAATTGCAGGGAATTACGCATCTAAAATGACGGACACTGATCGCCGAGCAGTGGTCGAAGCGGTCATTAACAAAGTGCAGGCCGAAGTGGCTGCAAGTAATAACTTGATCCATACCAATGCCAGTGCTCAAGCTTATGCTGACCAGCGCGATCGTTTGGAGAAAGCTGTCGATGAGATGATGACGACCTTGACAGCTGCAGGTTTTGTGGGAAATACAATTGTAGATGGGAAACCTGCGATCTCTGCTCAGTTGGCTCCCATTGCTGAGGAAACATACTTGGCTGATGATGTATTGGATATGAGCCCGAACCCAGAAGATCCCAATGGTGCGAGTGTAGAAGATCCTACACTTGACACACCAGGATATGCTAAGGATCCTCATCTAGATAAAGATCTCTTAAGGTTTTCGCCTGAAGAGTTGAAAAATTTTTTAGGTGAGCCCTACACCAATCGTTATACATTTGGTATTTGGGACTTTGTGAATAAACAAGGAGAGTCACTTGGTTACTATGCGACCATGTCGATTGATATCAGTGAGATAGACCCGGAAAAGCATAAGGCAATGGATGTTTATTTCCGCATTGTTCGGAAATCAGATGGGGCTGAAATTTTTTCACAAACTGTATCTCCAGAAGGATATGGCCAAGATATTCAATTACCAAAAGAAGTACTAATTGGTCAGGCTCCCCTTGGGAACAAGGTTTTTAATTCGGAACCTTCTACAGGTAATGGGACCTTTGGAATGCTAACGAATTTTATTCCGGAACAGGCTTTCTTATTCCGGAGTATTTATGATGTCATGACGCCTGAGAATCAAGGGCAATTGATTAGGACGTATCCTAGTATCAAAATTCCATCTATGATGGGACAACAATCGACCTTCTATAGAGAAGTGGACCCGAATGGTAGATGGTTCAATGGGCAATATGAACCAACGGGGAAAGAAAGATCCTTACTAGAGTATAGAATCTACGGATTGGAAGGCCAGCATTATACAGCTTCTAATCCACGCGAATTTCCTGGTTATGTACAGGTCCCAGCGCATACCGTATTCCCAAATCGTCAAAGTGGGGTGTTCGATAATAGCAAGAATGGGAAATCAAGAGTTGAACTATTAGGGGATGCACGTGAGCATTTCATTAAAAGTGAAGTTGTCACCCTTAATCAAAATGGTGATTATTCTCTTCGCTACTATGTTTTAGATCCTTCTAAAATCCATGATGTTAGTAGTGGTGATGTAGGAAATGCTAAGGTAACCGATGTATATACACTTGTTTATGAAAAAGAATTTAAACAAGATAGTACGGATAACCTTTCAGATTTAGGTGGAACTCGTAAAGTTGAAAGTAAAAACAAGGATTATTTCCTGAATGTTACACCAAGACGAATAGATTACCAACATTTTGAGTTGGATATTACAGGTTGGTTCTCTAGTAAGGAGACAGTTACTTACACTGATGAGAAAACAGGAATAGAATATACTGTTCCAAAACCATTCACGGAACTTCCAAAATCAGCATACCTCGATAAAAATACGACCATGGTCGTTGGAGAAGATGCAACACCTCAAGGAGCAGATGGTTTTTCCAACTTCAAACAAACGATCAAAAAAATAGTAGATTCATACCCCTTAACGAGTGTGAATTATTACTATCGGAAGATGACACCGTCAGAATCTGCTTCACAATCTCAAAACTTCTCGATTTCAACTTCAGAGTCACTAGTTTCAGAATCCATTTCATCTTCTCAATCTGTTTCGGTCAGTGAGTCCGTTTCCTTGTCACAAGCATCTAGCTCCGCCAGTCAATCAGATTCACAGGTTTCAACCTCGATTTCCTTGTCACAATCTGTATCGACAAGCGAATCCAACTCGTTGATCCAGGAATCGATTTCAGCAAGTCAGTCAGAGTCGTTGATTCAAGAGTCCGTTTCAGCGAGTCAATCAGATTCCTTGATTAAAGAATCCGTATCAGCAAGCCAGTCAGATTCATTGGTTCAAGCGTCCGTTTCAGCCAGCCAATCAGACTCGTTGGTTCAGGAATCTGTATCGGCAAGTCAATCAGAATCCTTGGTTCAGGAATCCGTATCAGCAAGCCAGTCAGAGTCACTGGTTCAAGCCTCTGTTTCAGCAAGTCAATCAGAGTCACTGGTTAAAGAATCAGTTTCTGCAAGTCAGTCAGAATCCTTGGTTCGAGAGTCAGTTTCAGCTAGTCAGTCCGATTCGCTTGTTAAAGAATCCGTGTCAGCAAGCCAGTCAGATTCATTGGTTCAAGCATCCGTTTCTGCAAGCCAATCAGAGTCACTGGTTCAAGCATCCGTTTCTGCCAGTCAGTCCGATTCGCTTGTTAAAGAATCTGTATCTGCCAGTCAGTCAGACTCGCTTGTTAAAGCATCCGTTTCTGCTAGTCAATCAGACTCACAATCAAAAGCAGCATCAGCATCTAAAAGCGAGTCTGAAAAAGCTTCTAAATCTGCTTCGTTGAGTCAGTCGGTATCCGTATCTAATTTAGCATCTAGATCAATTTCTGTGTCTCAATCGCAGTCGACATCAGCGGTTGGATCGGAGGAAGTGGTTTCTCAACTGATTTCCTTGTCACAATCTATTTCGATGAGCAAAAAGCTGTCAGAATCCGTTTCGTTGAGTCAGTCAGATTGCTTGCTTCAGGAATCCGTATCTGCTAGCCAATCAGAGTCGTTGGTTCAGGAATCTGTATCGGCCAGTCAGTCCGAGTCGTTGGTTCAGGAATCCGTATCAGCCAGTCAATCAGATTCGCTAGTTCAATCGTCAGTTTCTGCGAGCCAATCTAAATCGTTATTACAAGAATCCGTATCAGCAAGTCAGTCAGAATCCTTAATTCAGGCATCAGTTTCTGCCAGTCAATCAGAATCCTTGGTTCAAGCCTCAGTTTCGGCCAGCCAATCAGACTCATTGATTCAAGAATCAGTTTCTGCAAGTGAGTCAGACTCGTTAGTACAGGCCTCAGTTTCAGCAAGCCAGTCTGAATCGTTGATTCAAGCCTCAGTTTCGGCCAGCCAGTCTGATTCGTTGGTTCAAGCCTCCGTTTCAGCGAGTCAGTCAGAGTCGTTGGTTAAAGCATCTGTATCAGCGAGTCAATTAGAGTCGTCATTTAAAGAATCCGTATCTGCCAGTCAATCAGACTCGCTGGTCCAAGAGTCGGTATCCTTATCTAATTTAGCATCTAGATCAATTTCTGTGTCTCAATCGCAGTCGACATCAGCGGATGGATCGGAGGAAGTGGTTTCTCAACTAATTTCCTTGTCACAATCTATTTCGATGAGCAAAAAGCTGTCAGAATCCGTTTCGCTGAGTCAGTCAGAGTCCTTGCTTCAGGAATCCGTATCGGCCAGCCAGTCAGACTCATTGGTACAAGCCTTAGTTTCAGCGAGTCAATCAGACTCGTTGCTTCAGGAATCTGTATCGGCCAGCCAATCAGAGTCGTTGGTTCAAGAGTCCATATCTGCCAGTCAGTCAGATTCCTTGATTAAAGAATCTGTATCAGCGAGTCAGTCAGAGTCGTTGCTTCAGGAATCCGTATCGGCTAGCCAATCAGACTCGTTAGTACAAGAATCCGTATCTGCCAGCCAATCCGATTCGCTGGTTCAAGAGTCAGTTTCGGCAAGTGAATCGAATTCATTGGCTCAAGAATCGATCTCAGCAAGCCAATCAGATTCGTTAGTTCAAGCATCAGTTTCCGCAAGTCAGTCCGAGTCATTGGTTCAGGAATCAGTATCTGTCAGTCAGTCAGACTCGCTGATTCAAGCATCAGTTTCCGCGAGTCAATCCGAGTCTTTGGTTCAAGCGTCCGTTTCTACTAGTCAGTCCGACTCGTTGATTCAGGACTCCGTTTCAGCGAGTCAATCCGATTCGCTAGTCCAAGAGTCGATCTCAACTAGTCGATCCGAATCTTTGACCCAAGCATCCGTTTCAGCAAGTCAATCCGAGTCGTTGGTCCAAGAGTCAGTTTCCGCGAGTCAGTCAGAATCCTTGGTTCAGGCCCCGGTCTCAGCTAGCCAATCATACTCGCTGATTCAAGCATCCGTTTCAGCAAGTCAATCTGAATCCTTGGTTCAAGAATCAGTTTCTTCAAGTCAATCTGACTCCTTGGCCCAAGCATCCGTTTCGGCAAGTGAATCAAATTCGTTGGCCCAAGCATCCGTTTCGGCCAGTCAATCCGACTCCTTAGTACAAGCGTCGGTTTCAGCTAGCCAATCAGACTCGCTGGTACAAGAATCAGTCTCAGCAAGTCAATCAGATTCATTAGTTCAAGCTTCTGCTTCGACAAGCGAATCGGCTTCAACTTCTCATGTCGTAGCTGCATCGCAGGTTTCAGAGTCTGGATCGTTCTCTCGATCCGTTTCTGAGAGTCTATCTGCTTCACAATGGACATCCCATTCAGAATCTCTAGCATCAACATCTGTTTCAAAATCAGACTCCTATAGCCAATCAACTTCGCTCCTTTCAGCAAGCGAATCGGCTTCAACGTCCATGCCAGTATCTGAATTTCCTTTGACGAGTGTTTCAGATTCTATAAGCGCATCATCAACAGAGAGTCAATCCTTATCGCAGGAAATTTCTGAATGGATCAGTGTGTCTTATGCGTCAAGTTTCTCTGCTGTGACAAGTTCTTCGGAGTCTGTCGTGTCTTCGTTAGACACCTCTTACTCAGAATCTCCATCAGATGCAAGCTCGCTAAGTGCGACACGTTCTTCAGGACCTGCTCTTCCAGAGACAGGTGCCCATCCTTCATCTAATATTCTTGCTACAGGAGCTTCCATTCTTCTGTCTGGATTAGCCCTTTTAGGAATTCGGAAAAAAGATGGCAAATAAAACCTTAAAAGACCGGAATGAACCGGTCTTTTATTGATCTAGAATGTCTAAGAAGTTGGGAAATATGTTATAATGAATGAGGAAGTTTTCGTTGAGGGATATGAAAAAGGTTACTTTGTGAAAAGCTCTGTTTGCCTTCATATCTTCAGAAAATATGGGATTAAAAAAGAAGAGTCAGAGGAAAGAGATGAAAATCCATTTTACAAATTTATTCGGGCAATCTTCGAAAAGTGTTGCCCTGATGGCACAAAACGATATTATGAATGTCGTTCGTGAACTTGGGGTTAATGAACTAGGGATCTACTTTTATGATCATAGCAATGAACCAGCTAGCGAATTGAACTCGCGGATGGATGGGATTTTAGCAGGCGTTGCTTTTGGGGATATCGTCTTCGTTCAATCTCCTTCTTGGAATGGAATTGAGTGGGACCGCCGTTTGGTTGATAAGTTAAAACTCCTTCAAACCAAGCTGGTCATGTTTATCCATGATGTTCCACCACTCATGTTTGAGAGCAATTATTACCTAATGCCTAACTATATCGACATGTACAATCAGAGTGATCTGGTCGTTGTTCCGTCAGAGCAAATGTACCATCGTCTAGTATCAGAAGGGCTCACAGTGAAAAAATATGTGGTCCAAAAGTTGTGGGATTTGACCCACAGTTTGGATCTCTATACTCCGCAATTTGAGAAAAAACTGATCTTCTCAGGGAATCCGTCGCGTTTCCCACATATCATCGATTGGAAATATGAGACACCCCTTCATGTCTATACCGAACCAGTTGAAGGAGTCGATTATTCTAAGGTCCATATAGAAGGCTGGCGGACCAAGCAAGAGTTGCTTCTCGAGCTTTCCAAGGGTGGTTTTGGGCTTGTCTGGGGAAATTCTGAGAATCCTGAGGATGAGCGGGATTACTACAAAGAAAATATTTCCTACAAACTATCGACTTATCTATCTGCTGGTCTTCCAGTAGTAGTGCCAGACTATTTGTCAAATGCAGACTATATTCGAGAAAAAGGGCTGGGCTTTGTAGCTTCCAGTCTTGAAGAAGCCAATCGTTTGGTCCAAGACTGTACAGAAGAAGAGTATGCCCAAATGGTCCGAAAGGCTCAATATACTTCTTATTTGATCCGCAATGGCTATTTTACAAAGAAATTATTTGTCGATACCATCATGGCTTTAGGAGAATAATGTCCAAGTAAACCAGATTCTTCAGATAAACATCTGAAGGATTTTTTGTTGAATACGGTACCAAATGGGGAAATTGAAATATTATCAAATATTAGTGACAAATGAGTTTGGAAAAGTCGCAAATTATGGTAAAATAAGTTGAGATAAAATGCTCTAAAGGCACATATTTAAAGGCTGTTTCCCTGGTGGAAGAGTCAAAATGAGTAAGAGAAAGTTTAAAAGAAATGTTAAAACAATCTGAAGTAGGAAAGAGATTTTGTTGGACGATATTTTTCGTCTTTATTTATGTTTTGGGAAGTAAAATTTCCCTGCCTTTTGTTGACTTATCAAAGGCCTTGAGACTCAACGAGGGAACGACAACGGGCTTGCAGCTCTCAAGCGCTGTGATGGGGGGAAACCTCCGTGGGATGTCGATCTTTTCGATCGGTCTATCCCCATGGATGTCTTCCATGATTTTGTGGCGGATGTTTACCGTTTCAAAACGCTTTAACCTCGAAAAAACCAGCACGGAGATTGTGGAGCGGCGAAAGATGTACGTGACCTTGGCGCTCGCTATTGTCCAGTCTTTGGCAGTGGCCATGTATCTCCCCTTGAAGACAGGATTGAACCCCGGGCTTGTCATTGCGGTCAATACCATGATTATGGTAGCCGGAGCCTTCTTTTTAGTTTGGCTCTCCGATCTAAATGCCGCTTTGGGGCTTGGAAGTTCTGTTGTGATCATGATGGCTGGGATGGTTATGTACCTGCCAGAAGACGTGATGCAGACCCTTTCAAATGTTAATAATATCCCAGAAATCGCTTATGTTCTGGGCGTGATTTTCATCTTGATTTTTGTCTATGTGGCAGTCTTGGTGGAATATTCCAAGTACCAGATTCCTGTCAATAAATTAGGGATCCACAACAACTTGAAAAGTTATACTTTTTTGGATATCAAGCTTAACCCGGCAGGAGGGATGCCCTTCATGTATGCCATGACCTTGGTGTCCATTCCTCAGTATGCTATGCTCTTGATCTTGTCAATGGATTCCAATGCCAAGTGGGCTGCTCGTTTAGCCAAACACTTGGTGATGGGAGATCCGATTTGGATTCTTCTTTACATTCTGATGATCGCCCTTCTCTCTTTTGCTTTCGCCTTTGTCAATGTGAACGGAGAAGAAATTGCAGATAAGATGATGAAGGCTTCCGAGTATATCGATCATGTCTATCCTGGAGCAGATACACGTCGCTATATCAATAAAATTGTGCTACGCTTGACGGTTTTTGGGACCTTGTATCTGATCCTCTTCACGGCGCTTCCTTTTTCTCTCTTGTTATGGGATAAAGATCTCTTGCGCTTGACCATGATTCCAGGAACCTTCCTCATGTTTGTCGGGATGATTTACAATATCCGAGAAGAAATTCGTGCCCTTCGTGTGAATCAACGTTATACAAGAATATTCTAGGAGTAACCATGTATTATTTTGTACCAGCCTGGTATGGAACGGACCGCATCTGGCAGCAAACAGCTACCCCTTGGTACTGGATGCGAGAGTCCATTGAATTTGACGATACCATTAATCAAGTTCGTATTTTTCAAGAAGCAGAAATGGATCGGATCTTATTGTTGCCTCAATATAGTCCACAACTGCGCTATTTTTTGCACCGCCAAGATTTGTTAGAGACAGATGTGCTCTCGATTTTTGATAAGATCCAACAGGTTCCGTCTGATTTGGCCATGCGTCCAGTTCAGCTTCAGGACATCGAATGGCCGAGTGAGACCACTTTTTCCTATACTCCCTTTTTGGTGATGGCATTTCGAAAGGGCCACCACCTAGCGAAAATTGATATGGGAGTGGATGGAAACCTTCTCTCTTTGACCCGTTATAAGAATGACGAGATCAGCTACATCGAGTACTTAGATGATCGTGGCTTTATCTCTAGTAGAATTTACTACAATGAGGGAAAACCCTATTTCCAAGAGTATCTGAGTTTTGATGGGCAATGGGTTTTGAGAGAGATGTTGATCGAAGAGAACCACTCCGTCATGGTTAATGAAGCTTTCTTTCATGCCTTCAAAAAAGAAAGCTATGCCAATATGGGAGACGTTGTCGCTGAAAAAATGAAGGAGCAGCTAGCAACCTTGGTTCCAGGACGAGATCAGTTGGTTTTGGCAGCTCATCCAGCAAATTTGGCCTTTTTACAAGATACGGCAAGTAGCGTCAAGAAAGTCTTGTCTTTCTATGGGAATCGTCAGCCCTTGTCTGCTGAAAACTTTGCCCTCTATTTTGATATGATTGATGCCCAACTCTTGATTACAGATAGTGAAAAAACCAAAGAAGCGATTGGGGTCTTTTCTCCTAGCTTGGCTCAGAAGACACACCGGATTACCTCTTTTGACTCCCGCCTTCGTTTGGGATCTAGTCAGGAACGCAAGGAATCAAAGATTTACTTTTATGTCAACGAAGCCGAGCTCCCGAGTAAGAGCCAGCTCAAGAAGGTTCTGGAAGTGTTGGCGCAACATCCATTATTCGAAGTTGTTTTTGCATTTTACAATGGATCACCGGAGCGTGTTAAGGAATTAGAAGGGCAACTCGAGGAATTGATCGCTAGCGAGCAGGACTTGCATCTGGTTCAATCACCAGCCCAAATGGAAGGGCTTGGGGAAAACCAGATTATCGATGAAGAGTCCGTACAAGACGCACCGGATTATCGCTTTGTAGTTAAGAATTTTTCAAATGAAAATGACATTATTCAAGAATTGGAAAAAACCCGCTTGATCGTAGATTTAAGCGAGGAACCCAACCTCTACACGCAGATTGCAGGGATCTCTGCTGGGATTCCTCAGGTCAACCGCGTCCAGACAGAATATGTCGATCATTTGAAAAACGGCTATGTCTTATCAAAGGGAGACAAGGAATTAGAGAAGGCGATTACTCACTTTTTATTGGAATTGAAGCCTTGGAACGAAGCCTTGGTCTACTCGATCGAAAAAATTCAAGAATACACCGGTCAACGCTTGATCGAGAAATGGGAAGGATGGATGAAAGAACGTCATGGATAAAAAATTACAAATACCCCATATTCTCCAAATCGGCTCAAGCAGTTGGCAGGATCAAGTGGAGCTTCCTGCTGGACTAGGCTGGCACTTTTTTCAAGCTACCACTCTTCCATCGCTCAAAGAGTATATGGAAGAAGAGGAAATCTCCAAATTCAAAGCCTTGATTCTGGAAAAGCCAGAAGATTTATTAGCTTTAGGAGAAGACCTGGCTTATTTCCAGCCGTATACCGTTTTTTATGATCAAAGCCATGAACTAGAGGTGCCTTCTGAAGAATTGGCTCACCTATTAAGGCTCAAGCAAGCAAAACCCTGGGATTTCTCAAACAAGCATCAATTTCTCTACGTCTTAGAGCGCTTTTTATACGACAATCAATATGGAGATGCCTTTACGGTTCGTGACCTGCGAGTGAGACCGGATTTTGCGGGCCAGCAAACGGTGCTGGGGCAACATTTTCTTCAGCTAGATGGATCATACGGTGAAGAGTTTACACCGATTGCTCAGTGGGTCTACAACTACGTGTATGATGCTAGTCGTCCCATCAATTTTTGGTTGGAATATGAAAAAGATCCAAGCTGTCAGCTGCAATTGCGGATTCAATTTTACCGCTTTGGTGCTCTGGGAGAGTGGGTCAAAGATGCAGTCTTTTCAGAAGAAGAGATGGCACAACCACTAGAATTGGACGGCGCAGAGCCTTATTACCTAGCCTTTTCGCTGGAAGCAAAAGGAGAGGGGACGCTTACGATCGGAGCCCTACATAAGCGCTTGTCACATGGTCCTTTAGGAGAGATGACCGTAGGAGCTAAGACGCTACGGGACCACAAACGCCAAGAAATTTTTGCTTATTTCCATCCTGGCGATATGAAGCCACCTTTAAACATTTACTTTTCTGGGTATCGTCCGGCCGAAGGATTTGAAGGGTTTGGGATGATGCGTGCGATGGGGAGTCCCTTTATTCTCTTTTCTGACCCAAGACTGGAAGGTGGATCCTTCTATATGGGCTCAGAAGAATTAGAAAATCAAATCACTGCCTTTATTGATCAGCACTTGGACTTGCTCGGCTTTGAGCCAAAAGATATGAATTTCTCTGGCTTGTCCATGGGGACCTTTGGTGCCCTTTACTATGGTGCTCTTTATTCTCCTCATGCGATCTTGGTCGGAAAACCCATTGTCAACCTGGGGGATGTCGCTGCCAACCTGAAATTTAAACGTCCAGATGAGTTTGGAACATCCCTAGACATGATGCAGTTGATCATTGGTCAAGTGTCGCAAGAAGGGATCGGTCAGCTCAATCAACGCTTCTGGGACCGGTTTGACCAGGCAGATTTCAAGGATACGATTTTAGCCCTTGCCTATATGAGGGATGATGACTATGACCAGCAGGCTTATCCAGATATTTTAGAGGCCTTGTATGAATTGCCGGTTCGTATTATCAGTACTAGCCGCGCCGGTCGACACAATGATGCGAGTGGTCCGATCATTGAGTGGTTTGTGACCCAGTACAAAGAAATCATGGAAAGAGACTTTGGAAGAAACCAATGATAAAAATAAAAGAAAATGAAAGCAGACGAATCTACTGGGGCGATACCGTTCTGGCAGATTATCTTTGGGGGTCGACCATTCAAGCGACTGACCAAGGAAGCGTTCAGTTTCAGAACCCCCTCATGCCATCTGGTCAAGTACTGAAAACTTGGCATTCGCAGACAAATTTTGGCGCAACTCGTCAAATTCCTAGTCTGCCCCTGCTCAAAAGAGAGCAAGATTATGAATTGGTTATCACGATGGAAGCGACTCCGGCTCATACCGTTATGGTAGAAATCGTCTTCAAAGATCGCTTTGGAGAGGTCGTTGCCCGTCGAGTAACCGCAGAAGGTCGCTTGCTGTTTACCTATCCAGATCAAGCTTACGCCTATGAAGTACGCTTGCTCAGTGCAGGTTTGCAAGAGTTTACCTTCCACTATTTCACGATTCAACCAATATCGTCTGAGGGAGCAGAAGTTCTCGAATAGACGAACATCACTGCAAAAAAAGAGGATTACATTGGATTACGTTAAATTAAGAAACATCAAAAAAATCTTAAAAGAAGTCAATAGCTGGAAGGATGACATGGCCCGCTTGACGGATCGACAACTACAGGAGAAAACTGTGGAATTTCGGGAACGTCTAGCTAAGGGTGAGACCTTGGATGATCTCTTGCCGGAAGCATTTGCGGTTGCGCGTGAAGCTGATAAACGGGTCTTGGGCATGTTTCCTTATGACGTGCAAGTCATGGGAGGTATTGTCCTCCACCAAGGCAATGTCGCTGAAATGAATACTGGTGAAGGGAAGACCTTGACGGCAACTATGCCGGTTTATCTCAATGCCTTAGAGGGCAAAGGGGTCATGGTTATTACGACCAATACCTATCTGGCAACTCGGGATGCAGAAGAGATGGGACAGGTCTACCGCTTTTTGGGCTTGACTGTTGGAGTTCCCTTGAAACAATCAGAAGACGAAGAATTAGATCCAGAAGTCAAACGGGAGATTTACCGGTCAGATGTCATTTATACGACCAATACCAGTCTAGGCTTTGACTATCTCACAGAGAACTTGACGGCTTCGGCAGATGGCCAGTTTTTGGCAGACTTCAATTACGCCATTGTCGATGAGATTGATTCGGTGCTTCTAGATAGTGCTCAGACTCCCTTGATTATTTCTGGTTCTCCTCGGGTCCAATCCAACCTATATGGGATTATTGATACCCTGATCCAAACCTTCAAAGAGGGGGAAGACTTCAAGTTTGATGAAGAAAAGAAACGGGTTTGGTTGACTCGAAAAGGAGCTCATGCAGCAGAAGCCTTTCTAGCCATTCCCAACCTCTATGATCCCCAATACCGTGACTTGGTCCGCCATATCAGCTTAGCCCTGCAGGCCAATAAAAACTTTATTAAGGATAAGGATTATGTCATCCATCCCAATGTCGAAGGGCAACCGGAGATTGTCTTACTAGACCAGGCGACGGGGCGCTTGATGGAAATGACCCGTTTGCAAGGAGGACTCCACCAGGCGATTGAAGCCAAAGAGGGTCTCAAGCTCACCCAAGAAACACGGGCCATGGCTTCTATTACTTACCAAAACCTCTTTAAGATGTTTCGGAAGTTGGGTGGCATGACTGGGACTGGGAAGGTCGCTGAGGCAGAGTTTCTTGATACCTATGCCATGTCAGTGATCAAGATCCCAACCAATCGCAAGAAGATCCGCAAGGATTTGCCAGATGAAATCTATCAGACCTTGCCAGAGAAAATCGTGGCTTCTCTGGATTATGTGAAGAAGGTCCATGAAAAGGGTAATCCGATTCTGGTCTTTGCCGGATCCGTTGAGATGTCGATTCTTTACTCGAATCTTCTTTTGCGCGAAGGGATTCCTCACAATCTTCTTAATGCCAACAATGCTCCTCGAGAGGCCCAGATCATTAAGGAATCAGGTCGCAAAGGAGCCGTGACGGTTGCGACCTCAATGGCCGGTCGGGGAACCGATATCAAGTTGGGACCAGGAGTCGCTGAGTTAGGTGGCTTGGTGGTTGTTGGGACTGAGCGGATGATGAACCAGCGGATTGACCTTCAAATTCGTGGACGTTCAGGTCGTCAAGGAGATCCCGGTTTGACCAAGTTCTTTGTCTCTTTAGAAGACGATTTGATGAAAAACTGGGGACCAGACTGGATCCAGGATACCTATCAAGACTATGATGTGGATGAGCGGATTGGTTCAGCCAAAGCTCTGACCAAGCGCAAGTATAGAAACTTGGTGGAACGGGCCCAAAATGCTAGTGAAAGTTCTGGTCAGGCCAGTCGTCGGATGACACTAGAATTTGCGGAAAGCATGAATATTCAGCGTGCCATCGTCTACGAAGAGCGCGACCGCTTGATTAAACAAGAAGGACGCTTGGATGATATCGTTGAAAAAGTGCTTCGTTCCGTCTTTTCAAGTGTAGCCCATAAAAAAGAATACAAGGAACCGGTAGCTTTTTATCGCTATATGTTAGACAATGTGAGCTACCAAGTAGATCCGGAAAAGGCCCACCAAACCTTCCGTAGCAAGAAAACCAAAGAGAATTTCTTATGGGAGATTGCTAAAAGCGAGTTGGAAGCTAAGTATGAGATCTTAGGCACCGATGAGGTGATCGCCCAATTCCAGCGCATGGCCATCCTAAAAGCTATCGATGAAAACTGGGTCGAGCAGGTAGACTATCTGCAACAATTGCGCATGGCGCTCTCTGGTCAGTACACCAGTCAGAAAAACCCTTTGGTAGAATTTTTCCAAGAAGCCTACCAATCCTTTGAACGAATGAAAGAGGCGGCCAAAGAACAAATGGTCCGCAATCTCTTACTAAGTCGAGTAGAAATCAATAAAAAAGGGGAAATTGTCTTGCATTTCCCATAAAAGAGGACATTATGACAGTATACAATATCAACCTTGGAATCGGTTGGGCCAGCAGTGGTGTTGAGTATGCCCAGGCCTACCGTGCCCAGTTGTTACGCAATATCCATCAACCAGCCAAGTTTGTTTTTATGGATATGATCTTAGCCGATAATATCCAGCATTTAACAGAAAATATCGGTTTTAAAAATGATGAAATCATCTGGCTCTATAGCCATTTTACAGATATAAAAATTGCGCCAACGACCTATACCATTGATCAGGTCTTAGCAGGTTTTGCCGGAAAACCGACTCGGGAAGAAGTCGACGGCAAGATCAAGCGCTTCTTTTATGAGGACCAGGACAATTTTTTGACCTGCTACCTGCGCGAAGAAAACAGTCCTTATGTCGAACGCTGCGAGTACGTGTCTAGAGGGATTTTGGTGAGAAAGGATTATTTCTCCTATACCCGCTATTGTACCGAGTACTTTATTCCTAAGAACAATCAAGCCAACTTGATTGAGCGCCGCTTTTACAATGAAGACGGGACGGTTGCCTACAGCATGCAGATGGCGGATGGCCGCGAAATCTATCGTTTCCCAGATCGCTATCTAGTTGGTCGCCAAGAATTGATCCGCTACTTCATGCAAACCCTTCAATTGACCAAACAAGATCTGGTGATTTTGGATCGGGAAACCAATATCGGTCAGCCTATCTTTGAAGAAGCGCAAAAAGCCCGCCTGGGTGTGGTCGTCCATGCAGAGCACTTCAGTGCCAATAATGTTGACGATCAGTATATCCTGTGGAACAACTACTACGAGTACCAATTTACCAATGCTGACAAGGTGGACTTCTTTATTGTTGCGACCGACCGTCAAAAAGAAATCTTAGCCGAGCAGTTTGCCAAATACACCAACCATCAGCCAGCCATCTATACCATTCCAGTTGGGAGTCTTGCAAACTTGCCACAAAATGAAAATCGCACCCCATTTTCTATGATTACCGCCTCTCGTTTAGCGACAGAAAAACATATTGACTGGTTGGTGCGAGCAGTGGTTCGTGCCAAAAAAGAATTGCCAGAACTGTCTTTTGACATCTATGGAAAAGGTGGAGAAGAAGGCAAGTTGCGTTCTCTGATTGATGAATTGGGAGCAGCAGACTATATCCACCTCAAAGGGCATGCCAATCTAGAGGAGATTTATAAGAACTATGAGGTTTACCTGTCAGCATCGACCAGTGAAGGTTTTGGGTTGACCTTGATGGAGGCGATTGGTTCTGGACTTCCGATTATCGGTTTTGATGTTCCTTATGGCAACCAGACCTTTGTCACAGAAGGCAAAAATGGCTATCTCATTCCGCCTTCAGCAGACCAAGTGGTTGACCAGATCGCTGCTGCCTTTGCGGAAAAAATGATCCAGCTATACAAAAAAGATGATCTAGCCAGCATGCGTCAAGCATCTTATGCGCGTGCAGAAGACTTTTTGACCAGCCGAGTAGAAGAAGCTTGGGCACAATTGATAGAAGAGGTGACACATGCTGAACGTATTTGATAGTTATTCTCGTGAAAGCCAAGACCTGCTCCACTCCATGAAAGAGTCTGGCTTTGACCACCCGACCGTTGTTTTGGAGCCAAATGGTTTCTTACCAGACGGTGTCGAGTCTCCCTTTATCTATTTCTTAGGACAAGCAAAAGGGGAGAAGCGGGGACGCTACTTTAATGAAGTTCCAGTGCCTGATTTCTGGGAAGTTTCTGGGGATAACAGTTCGGGGAAAGTGACCTACTATGGTCAGGAAAAAGCTCGAATTGTGTACCATGCTGCTTCTTATAAACGCATCGTCGAGCGCATAGAGTGGCTGGATGATAAGGGGCAAGTAGTCATGATTGAGCACTATGACCAATACGGTCGTAAGATAGCTGTAACGACTTGTGGTGATCAAGGTCAGCATTTGGTGACCACTTATTTTGAAGGGGATATCGAGCGCTTGACAGAGAATCACCAAACAGGGGATTTGATCTTGACCTTGGACCATCAACCTATGCGGATTTTCAAGAATCGCTTAGATTACTTTGTCTTTTATCTAGAGTATCGTGGTTTTGATCTAGATGGTTTGGTCTACAATACGCTGGCTACCTCCTTTAGCATTAGTCTCCAACTGGGCAATAAAGGCATCAAAGGGCACGACGTCTTGGTGTGGCAAGAGCCTCTTCACGACAGCCTTCCGGGCAACATGCAGTTGATTCTAAAGAGCCCAGGAATCCGGACTAAGAAGATCTTGATTCCTCAAAACGAGACTTATCATCGTGCTTTGCAGTTGACCTCGCAAGACCAGCATAGCTATTTTGGTCCCCTTGGCTACCTGTATGATTTCAAGGTGAAAGACGATATCCGTAAAGACGCCTTTGTCTTGACCAATTCGGATCAGATCGAAGCCTTGACCTATCTAGTAGAGAACTTGCCAAATGTGACCTTCCGTGTAGCAGCTTTGACGGAGATGTCTGCGAGCCTCTTGTCTATGGTCCGCTACCCAAATGTGGTCTTGTACCAAAATATCAGCCAAGAGCGGATCAAAGAGTTGCTTAAGGTCTCTAGTATTTATCTGGATATCAACCACTATGCAGAGGTGCAAGGCATTGTCCGCAAGGCCTTTGAACACCAGCAAGTCATCCTTGCCTTTAGCCATACCCTGCATGACCGCCACTTCCTCGCACAAGCCAATATCTTTGACCAAGGAAAAGAAGCGGATATGGTGGCCCGTATCCAGGAAATCTACCAATCTGTAGATAGCTACAGAGAAGCAGTCGCGCAACAAATTGCCCAATCAAGTAGTGTCGAGCCAGCTGTTTTCACAGCTCGCTTACAAGAAGGGATCGGTGGACAAGGTGAGTGATCGTAAGAAAGATTTATTTTACAAAGAAGTAGAAGGACGGATGGAGTCTCTCAAACGCCGTCCTTCCGAAAAAGAAAAGACGACGCGTTCCGAAAAGATCAATGTTACCTTTAATGTGATCATTGGTTTGGTGATTCTGCTGGGAGTTATTTTTACCCTCTTGAGAGTGTTAGGAGGATCCTAAGATGGAAATGGTATTTGCAATCCTCATCTCGATTTTATCTCTAGCTCTGGTGGTTCTCATTACCCTGCAACCTCGCCAACAACAATCGCTCTCAACAGATGCAACCAGTAACTTAGGGAAGCCAAGTTATTGGCGCTCCCACCGCGGGCTCAAGCTAGCAACCCTTGCCGTTAGTATCGTCTTTCTCTTATCCTTGTTTCTTTATATGATGGTCGTACAGGCCTAGTGTCTAATAGAATGTAATCCACCTGTTTATTACATAATGCAACCTAAATGATACTTAAGAAATTAAATAAATATCAACTATTAGGCTCACTTAGACATCTATTGAAACTTTCCGCCGTGAGATAAGTGCTAGAAACATTCTTGTTTCTAGCACTCGGGAGTTTTGGAACCTTAGGTCCAAAACTAAGTCATGGAACTTCCTCGAAGTTCGCTGACGTCCGTACTCACCTAAGGAAAGTTTCTAAGGTGACTCTATCTATAATTTGAAAGAAGTTGGAGAATACCAACTTCTTTTTTTATCATGCTTCCTTCTCTTTTATGGTATACTGAAAGCGATAAAATAATTGGAGCTTCCGATGAAAAAGATCCCCTTAGTATTTTCAGGCTGTCTGTTAGGACTAGTTGGCGCTGGAAACCTTCTTGCAGACTCTCTACCCATTCTTGCCCATGCCTTTAGTTTGACAGGTTTGTTCTTCTGGTTTTTCTTTTTAGTCTATCATGCGATTCGCTGGCAAGAAACCAAGATAGAACTCCAACAGCCAGCTCTGTTATCTGGGATGGCGACCTTTCCCATGGCAGGGATGATTCTATCCACCTATCTTTTTCGCCTCTTTCCCGCCTTTGGAGGTCTATCTCAGTTGGTTTGGTGGTCAGCCTTTCTCTTGGATCTTTGCTTGATTCTTTATTTTACCAAGACCCATGTCATGGTGCGTCCAAGAGCCAATGCCACTCCGAGTTGGACCGTTCTCTATGTGGGCATTGCAGTAGCAGCCTTGACCTACCCTGTTGTAGGAATCAGAGAGATTGCTTATCTCGCTTTAGTGATTGGTTTTGGTTTGACCTTTCTTCTCTACCCAGTCATTTATTTTGATGGGAAAAAGCAGCCCTTACCCAATCATCTGCTAGGGCAAGAAGGCATCTATTGTGCTCCATTTTCCCTTCTTTTAGCAGCCCTGGTTCGTGTGGGTGGAGCAAGCCTTCCTACCTGGTTCTTACTGATCATGGTGATGGCCTCGCAAGGGTTTTATTTCTTTGTTTTGACGCGCCTGCCAAAAATGATCAAAGAAGGTTTTCAACCCGCTTTTTCAGCTCTTACCTTTCCAACGGTCATCACAGCGACCTCTTTAAAAATGGCCCAAGGCTTGTTGCAACTGCCCTTCTTGACAGTTCTTGTATGGATGGAAACTCTTCTTTGTCTCTTGATTCTAGTCGCTGTCTTAGGAGGTTATGTAGCTTATCTTAAAGAGTAGAAAGGCATCCTTTTTCATTGAAACCTTGTCACGATTATGGTAAGATGCACTATACGATTTGTCATACTCTATAAGAAAGGTCTCTATGAAATTCATCAAAGGAAAGCTCTCACTGCTTTATCCCCTCTTTCTGCTCTTGTTTTATTTTTATATCCGGCCTCAGTTTCGCCCCTTGGCCCAGTATGTCTCTACTAGTCTAGCAAGCGCAAATAGCTATTATTGGACCTTATTTGGCCTAGAAGGGCTCTATGCAACCTTTGCAGGATTTTTGGTCTATCGTTTTTCTAAAAAAGCGCAGTTTAAGCTGGGGAAAAACCCTCTTCAATCTCTGATGGAAGCCATTTTTGCAGCCTGTTTGGTTTACTGGTTGGACTACTTCATCAGTGGTTTTGTCCAAGGACGAGCAGCCGTTTTGAGTCTCTTTCCACGGAAAATTAGCCCCACAGGAGTGCTTATACTGGTGATCGCAATGGTCGTCATCCGGCCAGTGACAGAAGAGCTGATCTTTCGTGGAGCCTTGGTGAATGCCTACTTCAAAGGCTGGAAACTCTATGCTGAGATTTGGCTTCCAGCCCTCATCTACAGTGGCTTGCATTTTCTCCACAATCCCTTTTCGCTAGGAGCTTCTATCATCTATCTCCTGCCGAGTGTGATTTTTGGGATCCTGTATTATCGGAGTAAGACGCTCCTTGCTCCTATTTTGGCTCATATCTTGCTCAATCTCTACTACACCTTACCTTTACTTTTATCTGTATTTAAGTAGCAACCGATTTCCTGAGTGAGATTGGTTTTTTTTGAAAATATGGTATAATAGAATAAATTTAAAAGAGGGAGTTGAGGTTTGAAAAAAAGCTACCGCGTCAAACGTGACAAAGATTTTAATGCTATTTTTAAAAGTGGTCAAAATGTTGCCAATCGGAAATTCGTTGTTTACCGCTTGCGCAAAGACCAACCGCATTTTCGAGTCGGCCTGTCTGTTAGTAAGAAACTGGGAAATGCTGTGACCAGAAATCGCATCAAACGTTTGATTCGCCATGTTTTGATCAAACACCAAGCCTTCCTTACGACCGATGATTTTGTTGTCATTGCTCGTAAAGGAGTGGAGGAGCTCGACTTTCATCAAGTAGAGAAAAATCTTGTACATGTCTTAAAATTAGCGCATGTCTACCAAGAAAGGGAATAATGTGAAAAAGAAACTGAAGTTAACTGGATTATTAGGAGCGGCCTTATTGGTCTTGACAGCTTGTGGAACCTCTCAAGTGACAGCTCAGTCGACAGGTGGTTGGGAACGCTTCGTCTACTTCTTTGCAGAAGCCATCCGCTTCTTGTCCTTTGGCGGAAGTATCGGTGTAGGGATTATCGTCTTTACCATTGTCATACGGACGGTCCTCTTGCCCCTCTTCCAATATCAAATGAATTCAACCCGCAAAATGCAGGAAATTCAACCCCTCCTCAAGGAATTGCAAGCTAAGTATCCTGGGAAGGATCTTGATAGCCGGACCAAGCTTTCCGAAGAGATGCGGGCCCTTTACAAGGAAAAAGGCGTCAAAACATCTTCAGCCTTCCTTCCTCTCTTGATCCAGATGCCGGTCTTGATGGCCTTGTTCCAAGCGCTGAGCCGTGTCGAATTCCTTAAAGTCGGTCATTTCCTCTGGTTGGACCTTGGCGCGATTGACCCGACTTATATCTTGCCGGTTCTTGCAGCACTCTTCACATTTTTCAGCAGTTGGTTGACCAATAAAGCCATGCCAGAGCGTAATGGTAGTGCGACAACCATGATGTATGTGATGCCTGTGATGATCTTCTTCTTTGCCTTGTTCTCAGCCAGCGGGGTCGCACTATACTGGGTGACGTCCAATGCTTACCAAGTCGGGCAAACCTATCTCTTGAACAACCCCTTCAAGATTATTGCAGAGCGTGAAGCAAAAGAACAAGCTTCGCGCGACATGGAAAAACAAAAACGCCGTGCCCTAAACAAAGCACAGAAAAAGAAAAAATAAGAAAGAGGTGGACATATGGTCCTATATACTGGAGCAACTGTTGAAGAAGCGATTCAAAAAGGTCTGAACGATTTAGATATTCCTCGTATGAAGGCACATATTACGGTTGTAGCGCGTGAAAAGAAAGGTTTTCTTGGCTTGTTTGGGAAAAAACCAGCCCAAGTAGAGATTGAACCCATTGCAGAAACAACTGTTGTGAAAGCCAATCAAAAAGCTGTCAAAGGTGTCCCAGATGAGATCAATGCACAAAACGAACCGGTTAAGACAGTGAGCGAAGCAACGGTCGATCTCGGACGCGTCGTTGCAGCGATCAAAAAGGTCGAAGAAGAAGGAGAAGTTGTCTCTGAAGAAATCAAGACCGAAATCCTGAAACATGACAAAGAAGCAGATACCGTTCTTGAAGAAAAAGGGCATGAACATATCCTTGAAAAAGTCAAAGAACCAGCGGCAAAAGAATCAAGCGAGTCTGATTTCTCAAACCTAGGTATCGAGGTAGAGGAAAACTACAACATCGAAGAAGTCGTAGCTGATGTGACAGCCTATGTTCAAACAGTGGTCGATGAAATGGATGTGGATGCGACCATCTCAAGCAGTCACAACCGCCGTACGGTCAATATGCAAATTGATACCAATGAGCCAGGACGTGTCATTGGTTATCACGGAAAAGTCTTGAAGGCTCTTCAACTTTTGGCGCAAAATTACCTCTATAACCGCTACTCAAAGAATTTTTACATTACCATTAATGTGAATGACTATGTAGAACACCGGGCAGAAGTTCTTCAAATCTATGCTCAGAAGTTGGCAACGCGTGCTCTCGAAGATGGGCAAGCCCAACAGACAGATCCGATGTCAAACAGTGAACGCAAAATCATTCACCGTATCGTCTCTAAGATGGAAGGAGTCACTAGCTACTCTGAAGGGGAAGAACCAAACCGTTACGTGGTGGTAGACATCGAAGGATAATCTAGTTATTATTTTCCATAAGGGAGAGACGGGATTGAGCCGATCTCTCCTTTTTTAGGTTTAGAAAGGAAGCAGATGGCATTTGCAGCGATTCGAGATTTTTTAAAGCTTCAAGGAATTCACTACCAGGCCCCAGCAAAGGCTGGGGTGCTAGCATCGGAGATGGAGCAGTATCGTGCCCTAGCTCAAGCGGCTCGTAAGGAATTCACCGATTTGGTCTCGGCCTTTCAGCAGCGTCACCCTTACTTGGAGCAGGACCGGACTAGCCAATGGATGAACCAGGCCCAGGTCTTGCGGCCTCATTTTTGGGCCTATCTAAAAGGAGAAGGGACGATGGCAGAGCCCATGTTTGCCTTGAGACTTTATGGAGATGCAGCCGATTTTGGTGTTTCCTTAGAGGTGAGTTTTATCGAGCGAAAAAAAGATGAAGAGAGCCTTCAAAAGCAACACAAGGTTCTCACCCTTCCTATCTCTCAGCCAGTTTATTATTTCGCCCAGAAAAATGGGGAGAGTCAAAGGGTAGAAGGAACAGAAAAGAATCGCCATGATCTGTTGCAAGCAGTAGCAGAAGGGGTGGTTCGTAAGGTCCTCGTCAAATACGATGTTTCTCTAGTCGAGGAAGATTCTCTTGAGGATATCCTGGATCAGTTGCAAAAGGCGCTGGTGGCTCTGGAACCCTATTACTTGGCAACCCGTCAGGTGTAGAAAGGTGTTCTCCGACCTGTATTTGCAACAATTTTGCCATAGCTATTGACAAATAGAGTCGAATCCGATAGAATAGTAAAGTATGTTTAGTAACTGATCACAACTAGCCGGCTAAACGAATACAAAATCTATGAGGAGGTATTCATCGTGAAACGTACTTATCAACCAAGTAAACTTCGTCGTGCGCGCAAACATGGTTTCCGTCACCGTATGGCAACTAAAAATGGTCGTCGCGTATTGGCAGCTCGTCGTCGTAAAGGACGCAAAGTTTTGGCTGCCTAATTCAGATAAAAACCTAAAAACCAGTAGAAACTCGAGACTACTGGTTTTTGTTTTGTCCGAAAGTGAATTTAGAGGCGCTTTCTGCTATAATAGAAAGAAGAAAAACTCGGAAGAAAAGGAAGATCATGCAGATTTTTGATACCCACACCCATCTCAATGTGGAAGAATTCGCAGGAAAAGAACAAGAAGAGCTCGACTTGGCCAAGGAAATGGGTGTTGTAGCCCACAATATCGTTGGTTTTGACAAACCGACGATTGAGCGTGCCATGGAGTTGGCAGACCAGCATCCAGAACTCTATCTCACGCTTGGTTGGCACCCCACTGAGGCGGGAGATTATACTCCTGAAGTGGAGGCCTATTTACTTGAACAGCTAAAACATCCTAAAGTTGTCGCACTCGGAGAAATCGGTCTGGATTACCACTGGATGACGTCACCAAAAGATGTCCAAGAAAAGGTTTTTCGTCGTCAGATTCAATTGTCTAAGGACTTGGACTTGCCTTTCGTGGTGCATACGCGTGATGCTCTCGAAGACACTTATGCCATTATCAAGAGTGAAGGAGTGGGGCCTCGCGGTGGGATCATGCATTCTTTCTCAGGAAGTTTAGAAGAAGCGAAACGCTTTATGGATCTGGGAATGATGATCTCTTTTTCTGGAGTGGTGACGTTTAAGAAAGCCACAGATGTCCAAGAAGCAGCAGCTGGCCTGCCGCTCGATAAGATCTTGGTTGAAACAGATGCACCCTATCTGGCGCCAGTTCCCAAACGTGGTCGGGAAAATAAAACAGCCTACACTCGTTATGTAGTAGACTTCATTGCAGAACTACGTGGCTTAACAACAGAAGAAGTGGCTCAGGCAACCTATGACAATGCAAGAAAGGTATTTGGCCTTGACTGAGAAAAGAAAAATACCAGAAGTGATTGTCGTGGAGGGCAAGGACGACACAGCCAATCTCCGTCGTTTTTATGAGGTGGATACCTATGAAACACGAGGGTCTGCGATTGACCAAGATGACTTGGAACGAATTGCTACCTTGCAAGAATTGCGTGGGGTCATTGTTTTAACCGATCCAGACTATAATGGCGAGCGGATTCGCAAAATCATCATGCAAGAGGTGCCCCAGGCCAAACATGCCTTTTTAAATCGTGGTGAAGCAGTCCCCAAATCCAAGACCAAGGGGCGTTCCTTGGGAGTGGAGCATGCTAGCTTTGAAGACTTAGAAAAGGCCCTGGCTGGACTCGTGGGCTCCTATGAAGATGAGACGTTCTTTGATATTACCAAGTCAGACTTGATGCGTCTTGGGCTGTTGATGGGAAGCGATAGTCGCAAACGACGGGAATACTTAGGAGAAGCCTTGCGCATTGGTTACTGCAATGGCAAACAACTGATCAAACGCTTGGAGTTGTTTGGAATCAGCTTGGCTGAGGTTGAGGATGCTATGGCAGGCTATTCAGATGCCAAGGACTAGCTAGAGGAGCTACCTCTAGTGTGTATGAAATAGAAAAGAGAAAACATGAGAATTGCAGATTATAGCGTGACCAAGGCAGTGCTGGAGCGTCACGGTTTTACCTTTAAAAAATCTTTCGGACAGAACTTCTTGACCGATACCAATATCCTTCAAAAAATTGTGGACACTGCTGAGATTGATAAGCAGGTCAATGTTATCGAAATCGGTCCCGGAATTGGAGCTTTGACTGAGTTTTTGGCAGAAAATGCCGCAGAAGTCATGGCCTTTGAGATTGATGACCGTTTGGTTCCTATCTTAGCGGATACCTTGCGTGATTTTGACAATGTCACGGTTGTCAACCAAGACATCCTCAAGGTAGACCTCAACCAGTACATCGCAGAGTTTAAAAATCCAGAGCTTCCGATCAAGGTAGTGGCCAACCTTCCTTACTACATCACGACTCCCATCCTCATGCACTTGATCGAGTCTAAAATTCCTTTCCAAGAATTTGTGGTCATGATGCAAAAAGAGGTAGCAGATCGCATCTCAGCTGAGCCCAACACCAAGGCTTACGGGTCTTTGTCCATTGCAGTCCAATACTATATGACGGCTAAGGTGGCCTTTATCGTGCCCCGCACCGTCTTTGTGCCAGCGCCAAATGTCGACTCGGCCATCCTCAAGATGGTGCGTCGCGAAGAACCGGCAGTGGCCGTCAAGGATGAAGATTTCTTCTTCTCTGTCAGCAAGGCTAGCTTTGTCCACCGCCGCAAAACGCTTTGGAACAACTTGACCAGTCGCTTTGGCAAGACCGAAGAAATCAAAGCCAAACTAGAAGTAGGGATCGAAGCTGCAGGCCTGCAACCATCTGTGCGAGGAGAAGCTCTTAGTTTAGAAGACTTCGCCCGCTTAGCAGATGGCCTTCTAGAAGCAGGAATAAAATAACAGAAAAGCCATAGGTTATTACCTATGGCTTATTTGCATCGTAAGGAAAGGACGGGATTTGAACCCGCGCGTGAAGAAAATCCACTTGCCGGATTTCGAGTCCGGTGCCGTACCGAGCTGGGCCACCTTTCCAAGATGCGGAGAAAGGGATTTGAACCCTCACGCCCGAAGGGGCACATGCGCCTGAAGCATGCGTGTCTGCCGTTCCACCACCTCCGCATAGTTCTATTATACACTTTTTAGGGAAAATGCCAAGGAAAAAAAGGAACAGGGAGCCTACAGATGGCTCCTGTTCCTTTTATCCATAGATCATTTCAATGCCGCAGGATATAGGCTCTCTTGCTCCTTGGAGGTATCTTTGAGGATAAAGATGGCCCATAAAAGAGCTAAGATGCAGACCACTAATCCCGGGATGCCCCCTTCAGGACCGAATTCACCACCAGTGATTAAGGTGTGATTTGAAGTTGTGAAGTACATCAAGGATGATTCGCTGTCAAAGCCGCTGACATGAAAACCATAGACATTTCCCATCAGGAAATTCCAGGCAAAGTGGAAGCCACAAGGTCCCCAAATATTCCCGCGTTTCAGGGCATAGACTGCTGTAAAGACTCCAAAGAAGAAGAGATGAACAGTAGAGAACCAAGAAGCACCGTTGTTATTCATATGGAAGTAGGAGAACATAGTAGCTGAGATCAGGATAGCTAGAAGGGCATTGGTATGGTAGGAGATAGTTGGAATCAACCAACCACGGATATAAATTTCTTCTGCCGCAGTTTGGAAAATATAGCCGATCAAGACCAAAATCCAAGACACAAGAAATGGCATACTAAATTGAATGCGATGGAATGTGGCATTCCCTGTGACTAAAAAGACGATCAAGACTGTTGTGATCATGATGCCTCCCACAAGGCAACCTTTGGCGAATTCAGAAAGCCCATTTCCTTTGGAAAATCCCATGGTTCGAATAGGTCGCTTTTCAATCAAGCGAACCCAAAGGAAGAAGGCGATGATGGTATAGAGGAAGGACCAGAGGTCAAGGATGTTCCACCAGTCTGGGATCCAGTGTTGTTTATTGAGAAAAAAGCTAGTCGATGCCGTGCTAACAGGGGACATGTACTCTGTGATGTAATACAGAATAAACGGAGCCAAAAACCAGGGTGTCAGAAATTTTCCCTTTTTGATATTGGCAATCAAGGGATTCTCTTTAGAAAGAAAAGAAAGACTCATAAAGAACCTCCATCTAAAAACGTAGAACAAAGAAACAGCTTTCTTTGTACAGCAAGTAATCATTGAAACAAGGCGCTTCTTGATGTCACTTCCTTTCTGCGTTCTTGTTTCGAGCTTCCCACAAGCAACTTATTTATGAATGTTTTCACATTTATTATACCTAAATTAGGAAGCGGTTACAATGCCCCTATCTTTATTATCCCTAAAAATTTTACTGAAACTAGTTCCAGATTTTTCTTATTGAGCAATCCAGCCTTATTTCTCATTTTTTGGTATAATAGATAGTATTAATCTCAAAGGAGTGCGATTTGCAAGGAACAATCGTCAAGGCCTTGGCTGGCTTTTACTACGTGGAGTCAGACGGTCACATTTACCAGACACGGGCTCGTGGAAATTTTAGAAAAAAAGGACAGACTCCTTATGTGGGGGATCAGGTGGAGTTCTCTGCTGAAGAGAATTCAGAAGGCTACATTTTGAGCATTGCTCCTCGAAAAAATAGCCTCGTGCGCCCTCCTATTGTCAATATTGATCAGGCAGTAGTCATCATGTCAGCTAAGGAGCCGGATTTCAACGCCAATCTTTTAGACCGTTTTCTGGTTCTTTTGGAGCATAAGGGGATTCATCCCATTGTCTATATTTCAAAACTGGACTTGTTAGAAGATATGGAAGACATCCACTACTACCAAGGAATCTATCAGGCTATTGGCTATGATTTTGTCTTGTCGATTGAGGAACTCTTGCCCCTTTTGACCAATCAAACCACGGTCTTTATGGGACAGACCGGTGTAGGAAAATCGACCTTGCTCAATAAAATTGCTCCGGATCTGGAGCTTGAAACGGGTGAGATTTCAGATAGTCTGGGGCGCGGTCGACACACGACCCGAGCTGTCAGCTTTTACCATTTAAATGGAGGAAAGATCGCAGATACGCCAGGCTTCTCCTCCCTCGATTATGAAGTGACAACCAGTGAAGACTTAAATCAAGCTTTTCCGGAGATCGCCGATGTGAGCCACTCTTGTAAATTTCGTACCTGTACCCACACGCATGAGCCAGCTTGTGCGGTGAAACCAGCCGTTGAAAGAGAGAAAATTGCACCTTTCCGTTATGAGAATTACTTGCAATTTCTAAGTGAGATTGAAAACCGTCGCGAAACCTATAAAAAAGTTTCGAAAAAAATGCCAAAATAGGAGACACTACAACGATGAAAACAATGAAAATTGCACCCTCAATTTTGAGTGCAGATTATGCCAATTTTGAAAGTGAATTGAAACGCTTAGAAGCAGCAGGAGCTGACTATGCCCATATCGATGTCATGGATGGCCATTTTGTGCCCAATATCAGCTTTGGAGCTGGTGTCGTAGAGAGCATGCGTCCACATAGCAAGTTAGTTTTTGATTGCCACTTGATGGTCACCAATCCTGAACACCATATCGAAGAATTTGCCCGTGCAGGAGCTGATATCATCAGCATCCATGTGGAAGCTACTCCCCATATTCACGGAGCTCTTCAAAAAATTCGTCAAGCGGGTGTGAAGGCTAGTGTCGTGATCAACCCAGGGACTCCTGTAGACAGTATCAAACATGTCTTGAACTTGGTGGATCAAGTCTTGGTTATGACCGTTAATCCAGGATTCGGTGGCCAAGCCTTCTTGCCTGAAACAATGGACAAGGTGCGCGAATTAGCCGCTCTTCGTGAAGAAAAAGGCTTAGACTTTGATATCGAAGTGGATGGTGGAATTGATGACCAAAGTATTTCGCAAGCCAAAGAAGCCGGGGCCAATGTCTTTGTAGCAGGCTCTTATGTCTTTAATGGAGATGTTAATGAGCGCGTTCAAACGCTCCGAGATGCTGTAAATGGATAACATTGCAATACTGGCAGGAGGTGACAGCACGCTCTTGCCAAAAGATCATGACGTTTATGTAGGCGTTGATGGTGGCTGTTTGAAGTTACTGGAAAAAGGTCTGCCTTTAGATATAGCTGTGGGGGATTTCGATTCCGTCTCTGAGACCGATTTGAATAAGATCCGTACCCAAGCCAAGCAGGTTGTTCAGTCCGTTCCTGAAAAGAATGATACGGATTTGGAATTGACCTTGAAAGCGGTCTTTGAGGCCTATCCAGAGGCTGCTGTCACTGTTTACGGTGCTTTTGGTGGTCGCTTGGATCACTTTTTGTCCAATATCTTTTTGCCGACCGATCCAGACCTAGCTCCCTACATGGACCAGATCCAATTAGTCGATGGTCAAAATCGCTTGATCTACAGACCAGCTGGTTGCCATGAGATTCAGCCAGATCCAGCCATGTCCTATGTTGGTTTTATGCCTGTCGGACAAGGTCATCTAGAGATCACAGGGGCCAAGTATCCGCTCCATCAGGAGAATTATTTTTTGAAGGCCATGTATGGCTCCAATGAATTTTTGGATCAACCGATTCAAGTGAGTCTTGACCGTGGCTATCTTGTCATTGTTTATAGTAAAGACAGAGGTTAATATGAATATCATTCTGCTTCTGATTGGCCTGCTCAATCTGGGCCTCCTCATCTATTTCTTGCAACGGTCAGATGATACAAGACCGGCTTTACGAGAGATGCTGGAAGACCATGAGGATCATTTGACAGACCAGTTGGACTATCGTTTTGAAAAAGAAAGACAAGCAAGCCAGATTGCCAATCAGCAGTTAGAGATCGCCCTGACAGATCGCTTAACCGAGATGCGAGTGGAGATCCACCAGCAGACGACGGCTCTGCGCGCTGAGATGAATGAGCACTTTACTAAAAATCGGGACAAAACAGATGAGCGCATGCGCCAGATCCAAGAGTCCAATGAAGTGCGGCTAGAACAGATGCGCCAAACGGTAGAAGAAAAATTGGAAAAAACCTTGCAGCACCGCTTGCAGACCTCCTTTGAGACGGTTTCAAAACAATTGGAGTCGGTCAACAAAGGGCTGGGAGAAATGCAGACGGTGGCGCGGGATGTCGGAACCCTTAATAAAGTTCTCTCCAATACCAAGACGCGTGGGATTATGGGCGAATTGCAACTGGGCCAAATTATTGAAGATATCTTGACCCCAGCCCAGTATGAGCGGGAGTTTGTCACCGTTCCCCAATCCAGTGAGCGCGTGGAGTATGCCATTAAGCTTCCAGGGCAAGGAGAGGAGCCAGTCTATCTGCCAATTGACTCTAAATTCCCACTGGAAGACTACTATCGTCTGGAAGAAGCTTATGAATCAGGAGAGAAAGAGGAGATCGAGCGTTACCGCAAGGCCCTTCTTGCTAGTATCAAGCGTTTTGCTAAGGATATCCAACAAAAATACCTCTTTCCACCAGCGACAACGAATTTCGGAATTCTCTTTTTGCCAACCGAAGGCCTCTATTCCGAAGTGGTTCGCAATCCAGAATTCTTCGATGGCTTGCGTCGGGACGAACAAATTTTGGTGGCTGGTCCAAGCACCCTATCAGCCCTCTTGAACTCCTTGTCTGTTGGCTTTAAAACGCTCAACATCCAAAAGAGTGCAGATGACATTAGCAAGGTGTTGGGATCGGTCAAATCAGAATTCCATAAGTTTGGAGGGATTCTGGCCAAGACTCAGCGCCATTTAAAGAATGCTTCCAATAATATTGATGATTTGCTAACCAGACGGACCAGTGCCATCGAGCGGACACTCCGCCAAATCGAAAGCGATGAGGACCTGCTGGGACTAGATGTATATATAGAAGATGGAGAAGATGATGGTCAAAATTAACCAAATGAAAAAAGATGAATTGTTCGAAGGATTCTATTTGATCAAGTCAGCAGAAGTGCGTCAAACGCGGGCCGGGAAAAACTACCTCGCCTTTGTCTTCCAGGATGAGACCGGTACGATCGAAGGCAAATTATGGGATGCCCAACCTCACAATGTAGAGAGTTTTATGGCTGGGCGCGTGGTCCATATGTCTGGACGTCGAGAAGTTTACAATAATACTCCGCAAGTCAACCAATTGAACATGCGTTTACCTCAAGCAGGTGAGCCCAACAATCCAGCAGACTTCAAGGAAAAACCACCAGTAGATCCCAAGGAATTGCATGAATATTTGTCAAACATGATTTTCAAAATTGAAAATCCAGTCTGGCAACGGATTGTCCGGGCCCTCTATGGGAAATATGAGAAAGAGTTTTATAGTTATCCAGCTGCTAAGACCAACCACCATGCCTTTGAAGCAGGCCTTGCTTATCATACGGCAACCATGGTCCGCTTGGCAGATAGTATCGGCGATATCTATCCTCAGTTGAATAAGAGCTTGCTTTTTGCAGGGATTATGTTACACGATTTGGCCAAAGTGATCGAGTTGACGGGACCTGAAAATACAGAATACACTGTTCGGGGCAACCTCATCGGCCACATTGCACTCATCGATGAAGAAATCACCAAGGTCTTGCAAGACTTGAAGATTGATGATCAAAAAGAAGAAGTCATCGTCCTTCGCCATGTGATCTTGAGTCACCATGGTTTGCTCGAATACGGTAGTCCTGTTCGTCCAAAGATCATGGAAGCAGAGATTATTCATATGATCGATAATTTGGATGCAGAAATGATGATGATGACAACAGCACTTGGCTTAATTGGTCCTGGCGAGATGACCAATAAAATCTTTGCTATGGAAAATCGTTCCTTCTATAAACCGAATCTCGACTAGTAAAAACAGAGATAAATACGGGAATGATTCTGCCAAAAATAAAATAATCAGGAAAAAACGGCCTTCTGTAAATCAGAATGTTCGTTTTTTTCGCTTCTTATGGTATAATGATAGAAAAAACTACATGGTGAGAAAATGAAATTAAGAAGAAGTGAACGGATGGTCGTGATTTCTAATTACTTGATCAACCATCCCTATGAATTGACTAGCCTCAATACGTTTGCGGAAAAGTATGAGTCTGCCAAGTCTTCCATCTCAGAAGATATCGTGATCATTAAGCGGGCGTTTGAAGAGATGGAAATCGGAAATATTGAGACCATTACAGGAGCTGGTGGAGGTGTTATCTTTACACCGTCTATCTCAGATCAAGAATCCAAAGAAATCGTCGAGGATCTTTGCAAGCAGCTGTCTGAAAGTGATCGTATCCTTCCTGGTGGCTACATTTACCTGTCTGATCTGTTGAGCAATCCAAAGATTTTGAATCGCATCGGCCGCATCATTGCCAAAGCCTTCCGAGATAAGAAGATTGATGCTGTCATGACCGTAGCGACCAAGGGAGTTCCTCTAGCCAATGCAGTAGCCAATGTCTTGAATGTTCCTTTTGTTATTGTCCGTCGTGATTTGAAAATCACAGAAGGGTCAACCGTTAGTGTCAACTATGTTTCAGGCTCAAGTGGGGATCGTATTGAGAAAATGTTCCTTTCAAAACGGAGCCTAAAAGCAGGAAGCCGGGTCTTGATTGTCGATGACTTCCTTAAAGGTGGCGGAACGATTAATGGAATGGTCAGTCTCTTGGCTGAATTCGATTCTGAATTAGCAGGAGTAGCTGTCTTTGCGGATAATGCTGCAACTGACCGGGAATTCTTTGAACACAAATCCTTATTGCGCGTGACCAACATCGATGTAAAAGAAAATAAATTGAGCGTCGAAGTTGGAAACATCTTTGATTAAGAGCAGCAAAGGAGGATCAAAAAGTGAAAAGAATTTTAGATCGATTTGATAATAGTCCTTTGTGGATTCGCTTGGTGACAGTTCTGTCTCTATCCTTTATTTTGGTAGCTGGTTTGTATACCGTTAAAAAGAATACGGCTGCCCAGGTAACGACAGAAATTCAACCTGCTAAAAAAACAGGTTCCCTTCCAGTGAAAAAGGAAACAAAGGAAGAAAAAGAAAAGAAGGAAGAAAAGAAAAATACAGAAGCTGCTGAAAAAGCAGTCGTTCAAATGGAAACAACGCCAAGTCAAGATTCTGTGAACGCTGCCCAAGCTGCTGTGAAGAAAGTCAAAGATGCGACTCAAAAGCAATCGCTTGAGGCGCGTATCCAATACATCGCTAACTATTATGGACTGACCTATGAGAGCGACACAGCGGCAACACAGCAGACTCAAACAGACGCTAATGCCAACGCGAACGCAAATACTAATGCCAATGCTAATGCTAATGCTGGAGTAGCTGGAGCCAATGCGACAGTTCAACCACAACAGCAACAACAGTATGCTCCGGCTGCAGCTACAGGGGCAGAAGAACCTGCTGAAGCTGGTCAATAATGAACTTTTTCGACTTCTTTAAAAAATAAAAAAACATCTTGCAATCAAAGTGCCGTCATGTTATAATAATAGACGGTACTTTTTACTTTTGGTCTCTCAAGAGTGTACAGGGACGTGCTGACAAATGTTGCAAAAGTACACACAGATGGTAGCTGTCACCAAGTGTACCATCACCAAAAATAAAAAATTTCACAGGAGAATGTAGATGCCTACAATTAACCAATTGGTTCGCAAACCGCGTAAATCAAAAGTAGAAAAATCTAAATCACCAGCTTTGAACGTTGGTTACAACAGTCATAAAAAAGTTCAAACAAACGTTTCTTCACCACAAAAACGTGGTGTTGCAACTCGTGTTGGAACAATGACACCTAAAAAACCTAACTCAGCCCTTCGTAAATTCGCTCGTGTACGTTTGAGCAACTTGATCGAAGTAACTGCTTATATCCCAGGTATCGGACACAACTTGCAAGAACACAGCGTGGTTCTTCTTCGTGGTGGACGTGTAAAAGACCTTCCAGGGGTACGTTACCATATCGTCCGTGGAGCACTTGATACTGCAGGTGTAAACGATCGTAAACAAGGCCGTTCTAAATACGGTACTAAAAAACCAAAAGCATAAGGAAAGGGGATAAAGAAAAATGAGTCGTAAAAACCGTGCGCCTAAACGCGATGTATTGCCAGATCCGCTTTACAATTCACAATTAGTTACTCGTCTTATCAACCGCGTTATGCTTGATGGTAAACGTGGTACAGCTGCTTCAATCGTTTACGGAGCTTTCGAACAAATTAAAGAAGCTACTGGAAACGACGCTCTTGAAGTATTCGAAACAGCTATGGAAAACATCATGCCTGTACTTGAAGTACGTGCTCGCCGTGTCGGTGGTTCTAACTACCAAGTCCCAGTTGAAGTTCGTCCAGAACGTCGTACAACACTTGGACTTCGTTGGTTGGTAACAATCGCTCGTCAACGTGGTGAACACACAATGGTTGATCGTCTTGCAAAAGAAATCTTGGATGCAGCGAACAACACTGGTGCAGCTGTTAAGAAACGTGAAGATACTCACCGTATGGCTGAAGCTAACCGTGCATTCGCACACTTCCGCTGGTAAGATTAAGATACTAGGAACGGCAAGGATGCAAAGTGAAAATAGGAAACTGACGCAGTATTCGATGAATACAAGGAAGTTTATCTTTTTCACACAGCATCCCGTTCCGGCTCAGATCGGTTAACTTGAGCTTTTAGCCCGGGTTCAATTGAGCTCAACTCGGCTAACTAACTTTAGCCCGGGTTCAATTCAACTCTTCTTACAAGTTGGAACCAAAACTTAGCATGAAAACACTGAGAACGGGTAGGTCCTGCCTATCCGTTTTTATTAAATCATGTTATAATAGAATATAGAAATAAAAAATATAGGAGAAACAAACCTCATGGCACGCGAATTTTCACTTGAAAAAACTCGTAATATCGGTATCATGGCTCACGTCGATGCTGGTAAAACAACTACAACTGAGCGTATCCTTTACTACACTGGTAAGATTCACAAAATCGGTGAAACTCACGAAGGTGCGTCACAAATGGACTGGATGGAGCAAGAACAAGAACGTGGTATCACTATCACATCTGCCGCTACAACAGCTCAATGGAAAGACACTCGTGTAAACATCATCGACACACCAGGACACGTGGACTTCACTATCGAAGTTCAACGTTCACTCCGCGTTTTGGACGGTGCTGTAACCGTTCTTGACTCACAATCAGGTGTTGAGCCTCAAACTGAAACAGTTTGGCGTCAAGCAACTGAATACGGAGTTCCACGTATCGTATTCGCTAACAAGATGGATAAAATCGGTGCTGACTTCCTTTACTCAGTAAGCACACTTCATGACCGTCTTCAAGCAAACGCTCACCCAATTCAATTGCCAATCGGTGCTGAAGATGACTTCCGCGGAATCATTGACTTGATCAAGATGAAAGCTGAAATCTATACTAACGACCTTGGTACAGATATCCTTGAAGAAGATATTCCAGCTGAATACCTTGAACAAGCTCAAGAATACCGTGAAAAATTGGTTGAAGCAGTTGCTGAAACTGATGAAGACTTGATGATGAAATACCTTGAAGGGGAAGAAATCACTAACGAAGAATTGAAAGCTGGTATCCGTAAAGCGACAATCAACGTTGAGTTCTACCCAGTACTTTGTGGTTCTGCCTTCAAGAACAAAGGGGTTCAATTGATGTTGGATGCAGTCCTTGACTACCTTCCAAGCCCACTTGATATCCCTGCAATCAAGGGTGTAAACCCAGATACAGACGAAGAAGAAGAACGTCCAGCATCTGATGAAGAGCCATTTGCAGCTCTTGCTTTCAAGATCATGACTGACCCATTCGTAGGTCGTTTGACATTCTTCCGTGTTTACTCAGGTGTCTTGAATTCAGGTTCATACGTATTGAACACTTCTAAAGGTAAACGTGAACGTATCGGACGTATCCTTCAAATGCACGCCAACACTCGTAAAGAAATCGAAACAGTTTACTCTGGAGATATCGCTGCTGCCGTTGGTTTGAAAGATACTACAACTGGTGACTCATTGACAGATGAAAAAGCAAAAATCATCCTTGAATCAATCGAAGTTCCAGAACCAGTTATCCAATTGATGGTTGAGCCTAAATCTAAAGCTGACCAAGACAAGATGGGTATCGCCCTTCAAAAATTGGCTGAAGAAGATCCAACATTCCGCGTTGAAACAAACCCTGAAACTGGTGAAACAGTTATCTCTGGTATGGGTGAGTTGCACTTGGATGTCCTTGTTGACCGTATGAAACGTGAATTCAAGGTTGAAGCTAACGTTGGTGCTCCTCAAGTATCTTACCGTGAAACATTCCGCGCTTCTACACAAGCACGTGGATTCTTCAAACGTCAATCTGGTGGTAAAGGTCAGTTTGGTGATGTTTGGATCGAATTTACTCCAAACGAAGAAGGTAAAGGATTCGAGTTCGAAAATGCGATCGTCGGTGGTGTGGTTCCACGTGAATTCATCCCTGCAGTAGAAAAAGGACTTCAAGAATCTATGGCGAACGGTGTTCTTGCTGGTTACCCAATGGTTGACGTGAAAGCTAAGCTTTACGATGGTTCATACCACGATGTCGACTCATCTGAAACTGCCTTCAAGATCGCTGCATCTCTTGCGCTTAAAGAAGCTGCTAAGACTGCACAACCAGCTATCCTTGAACCAATGATGCTTGTAACCATCACAGTTCCTGAAGAAAACCTTGGGGATGTTATGGGTCACGTAACTGCTCGTCGTGGACGTGTAGATGGTATGGAAGCACACGGTGCAAGCCAAATCGTTCGTGCTTATGTGCCACTTGCTGAAATGTTCGGTTACGCTACTGTCCTTCGTTCTGCAACTCAAGGACGTGGTACCTTCATGATGGTATTTGACCACTACGAAGATGTACCAAAATCAGTACAAGAAGAAATCATTAAAAAAGCTAAAGGTGAAGCTTAATTTACCAAAGCTTAAAAACTCTTCCCACTTTGGGAAGAGTTTTTCTTTGTTCCAAAAGTGAGTACAAGTAAAATAGCGCTTTTCCTATCGATCAAGACTTTGTGAAAAACTTTAATAAAAGAGGTGGTGATCTATGATAAATCTTGCTTTTCGTTGGGAAATAGTTGCTTTTTAATGCAATAAAGTATATAATAGAGACTGTTAAAAGATGTTTGGCGCTGTGTCAAGTTACTCTTTTCACAAAAAATTTTTTTGATTTTCATAAGGAGGAAATCACGAATGGTAGTTAAAGTTGGTATTAACGGTTTCGGTCGTATCGGACGTCTTGCTTTCCGTCGTATCCAAAACGTAGAAGGTGTTGAAGTTACACGCATCAACGACCTTACAGATCCAGTTATGCTTGCACACTTGTTGAAATACGATACAACTCAAGGTCGTTTCGACGGTACTGTGGAAGTTAAAGAAGGTGGATTCGAAGTTAACGGTAAATTCGTTAAAGTTTCTGCTGAACGCGATCCAGAACAAATCGACTGGGCTAACGACGGTGTAGAAATCGTTCTTGAAGCAACTGGTTTCTTTGCTACTAAAGCAGCTGCTGAAAAACACTTGCATGCTGGTGGTGCTAAGAAAGTTGTTATCACTGCTCCTGGTGGATCAGATGTTAAAACAGTCGTATTTAACACTAACCACGATATTCTTGATGGTACTGAAACAGTTATCTCAGGTGCTTCATGTACTACAAACTGCTTGGCTCCAATGGCTAAAGCTCTTCAAGATAACTTCGGTGTTGTTGAAGGATTGATGACTACTATCCACGCTTACACTGGTGACCAAATGATCCTTGACGGTCCACACCGTAAAGGTGACCTTCGTCGTGCACGCGCTGGTGCTGCTAACATCGTTCCTAACTCAACTGGTGCTGCTAAAGCAATCGGTTTGGTTATCCCTGAATTGAACGGTAAATTGGACGGAGCTGCACAACGTGTTCCTGTTCCAACTGGATCAGTTACTGAATTGGTAGTTGTTCTTGACAAGAACGTTACTGTTGATGAAGTGAACGCAGCTATGAAAGCAGCTTCAAACGAATCATACGGTTACACTGAAGATCCAATCGTTTCTTCAGACGTTGTAGGTATGTCTTACGGATCATTGTTTGACGCAACTCAAACTAAAGTTATTGACGTTGACGGTAAACAATTGGTTAAAGTTGTTTCATGGTATGACAACGAAATGTCTTACACTGCACAACTTGTTCGTACTCTTGAATACTTCGCAAAAATTGCTAAATAATTCATGCGTATGATGAGAGGAGGGAAACCTCCTCTTTTTTTGTACTTTTTTTAGGGCTTTCTCATCATATTATAGGAATTGGCAAAATAGATTGACAGTGCTAAATAGATTAGGGTATCCTATTCTGGATTGGAGATTTCTAATACAATAAAATGAAAGCGATTACAGTTCGTAGAGAAAGGAGCCAATGGAAATCGCTCAAGAAAAAGAAAAAAACCATACAAGGAGGTCAAGATGAAAGGTCATCTATTTGAAAAGAAAGAACGATTTAGTATACGAAAATTCAGTGTGGGAGTTTGCTCCGCATTGATTGGGTTAGCATTTTTAGGAACAGGAGCTGTCTCTGCAGATGAGACAGTTTCTACTAGTGAACAACCCTTAGAAACATCTTCAGTAGCGACAGAAGATGTCAATCATCTAGTGAGAGAAGCTGGCGTCTATACTGCAGATGCGGCCTTGCCTGCTGCAGAAACGGAAAAACCAGTCGCAGAAGCGGTCGCTCCGGAGGCTAGTCCTACAAGTACAGAAGCTAGCTCGACAACTACAGATACTCCAGCTGTTTCAGAGACTGAAAAACCGAAAGCTGCTGCAGAAAAAGTGGCCGATTTACCAACCAATGAAGAAAAACAATTAAGACCCAAAGAAGTTAAGTTCGATACCTGGGACGATCTCTTGAAGTGGGAACCAGGAAAACGAGTGGATGACGATATGAACAGAGCAAGCGTTCCACTTGCGAGCCGCTTTCAAGGGAAACAAATTAATGAACAAGCCAACCCTGAAGCGAAGATCCAAGCGCTGTCAAACATGAACTCCAAAGCCAAGGATCATGCGTCTGTCGGCGGGGAAGAGTTTAAGGCCTATGCTTTTGATTACTGGCAATATTTGGATTCCATGGTCTTTTGGGAAGGACTGGTTCCATCAGCAGATGTGATCGATGCAGCCCACCGAAATGGGGTTCCTATTTATGGAACACTCTTTTATAACTGGTCTAGCAGCATCAAGGATCAAGAACATTTTGCAGAAACCTTGAAAGAAGATAGTGAAGGCTCTAAAACTTTCCCGATCGCCCGTAAATTAGTCGAACTTGCCAAGTACTATGGCTTTGATGGTTACTTTATCAACCAAGAAACGACCGGAAATCTTGTAGAACCATTGGGTCCAAAATTGAGAGATTTTCTTCTTTATACCAAGGAATATGCGAAAAGTCTGAACTATCCGATTAAGTATTCCTGGTATGATGCTATGACCTATGAATATGGCCGTTACCATGAGAATGCGCTGGGAGAATACAACTACAATTTCATGCAGCCAGAAAATGGGGAAAATCCAGTTGATACCTTCTTTGCTAACTTTAACTGGGGCAAATCAGAAGTGGATTATTCCATCAGTACAGCTAAATGGATTCATCGGAATCCTTATGATGTTCTAGCTGGACTCGAGCTCCAAAAAGGAGGCTCTTATAAGACTAATGTAGACTGGAATGCCATTTTAGATGAACATGGCAAGTTGCGTCTATCTCTTGGTCTTTATGCACCTGATACCATTACAGGGCTAGGAAAGACTGGAGAAGGTTACCATACCCATGAAGATCTATTCTGGACAGGTTTCCAAGGAGATCCGACTAAAGGAAAACCAGCAGACCAATCTTGGTACGGTATGTCCAATCTAGTAGTGGACAAAACTCCTATTACAAGTGAAAATTTCAATACTTCCTTCAATACTGGACACGGAAAACACTGGTTTGTGGATGGCAAGATTTCTAAAGAAGGGGAGTGGAACTACCGTTCTGTTTCTGGCTACCTTCCAACATGGCGTTGGTGGGTAGAGCATAGTGAGGATAGTGTGCCATTGAAAGGTCGTTATGATTTTGATCAAGCCTACAATGGAGGAAATTCTCTAGCCTTTGAAGGAGATTTAAAAGCCAATAGCAGTCAAAATGTCATGCTCTATTCGACCAAGATTCCTGTGACAGAAACGACAAAATTGAGCGTCAGTCATAAAGGTGGGATCGGAGCAGCTGCCTGGGTAGCTGTTGCCACCAAAGAAGACTACTCTGAATACGAATGGAAAGAATTGACACCGAGTGCAGATTGGTCTACTCAAACCTTTGATTTGGGAAGTTTGGCTGGCAAGACCATTTATGCTGTGAAGATGTTCTTTGACCATGATACGGATGTTAAAGACTACAAATTTAATCTCGGCCAATTGTCGATTACGTCGAACCAAGAGAAACCAGCGACTCCAGCAGAAGTATCCGTTCGGGCAAAACGCCTACAAAATGCGCAAGAAGCAGAAGCAGTCCTCAATTTTAAAGGGGTAGCAGATGCGGATTATTATGAAGTCTATGAAAAAGATGGCGATAACTGGCGTCTCTTAACAGGGTCTTCTGCGACAACCGTCTATCTACCAAAAGTTAGCCGTTCAGCAAGTGCTGAAGGAACCACTCAGGAACTCAAGGTTGTGGCAGTTGGAAAGAATGGTCAACGTTCGGATGCGGGAACTGTAGCCTTTGATTGGGGCATGACCGTGTCAGATACCAGTCTACCAAAAGCTTTAGCGCCAAACGTAGTCATTGGAGCCAAAGTGATCGGTTCGAGCTTCCCAGATGCGGATGGTAGTGAAGGCATTGAAGGTATGTTAAATGGGACCATTACCAGTCTTTCAGATAAATGGTCTTCTGCTCAATTGAGTGGAACCGTCGATATTCGCTTGACACAACCACGGACCATTGTTCGTTGGGTCATGGACCATGCCGGTGCGGGTGGAGAATCTGTCGACGATGGCAAGATGAATACCCGTGACTTTGATCTCTACTACAAGGATGAAGCGGGTGAGTGGAAGCTCGCTAAGGAAGTTCGTGGCAATAAAGCCCATGTGTCCGACATTACACTCGACCATCCAATCAAGGCTCAAGACTGGCGTCTCCATGTCATTACGGCAGATAACGGAACCCCATGGCAAGCCATCCGGATTTACAACTGGAAGATGTATGAAAGTCTGGATACTGAAACGGTCAACATCCCGATGAAACATGCTGCAGCGCAAAGCTTAGGCAATCATTTTGTCCAAGTCGGCTTCAAAGATGTTCCGGCCAATACTACACTGACTCTTTATGCTGATAAAGAAGCGACCAGTCCAATTGCGACCATGACAGCCGATCAAGCTGGAAATCTCATCTTTAAACCGCTCGCTTTTGAATCAACCCCATCTCTTCTCTACTACCGTGCGCAAGAACCTGGCAAAGATATCAGTAATGTTCTAGCGATCGAAGTTCCAAAGAATGATAAAGAAATTGCGGGACTTCAATTTGAAGATGGTTTGACCAAGAAGGTCTACCGGGAAGGGGATGCTCTTTCCTTGAAAGGAGCAACACTCCGTGTTCATTATAAAGATGGCCAAGCAGATCAACTGGTCAACCTCACCAACTCAGGTGTAGAGATTCATGGATTTGATAGTAGCAAGCTGGGAGAACAACACCTAGAAGTTTCTTACCTTGGTCAGAAATTGGATAAGACTCTCACTGTTTTTGTAGTCAGTGCAGAGGAAGCAGGTGAAAAAGCAGTTGCTGGTCTAGAATTGACCGACAAACCAAAAGTGGAATATATTGTCGGAGAAGCATTGGAGAAAGATGGCGGACGCTTTACAGTTGTCTTTGATGATGAAACAACCGAAACGCACGCCTTGACAGATGAAGGTGTGGAAGTGACTGGCTTTGATACGACTAAGGAAGGTCGCCAAACCATCACTGTCCATTACAAAGGAGCTAGCACAAGCTTTGATGTCCTCGTCAATCCAAAACCAGCTCTCAACGATGAATACCTCAAGCAAAAATTGGCTGAAGCTGAAGCTGCAAAAGCTAAAGTAGACTTTACATTTGCCACTCCAGAAGTCAAAGAAGCCTTGCTAGCTGGAATGGCTGCTTCTGAAAAAGTCTTGAAAGAGCATGATACCAGCACACAAGATCAAGTCAATGAGCAGTTGAACCAATTGACCGCTCTCTTGAAAGCCTTGGATGGTCAAGCTAATCTAACCAAAGAAAATGAAGCTCTCTCTGCCCTAACAACAGAAGCGACTGCTCTATTAGCAAGCAAGCCAAATCACCCTTCTGGTGAGGCTTTGCAGGCACTGGTTGAGAAAAATAAAGAGCTCCTAGCTTCTTCAGAGCTCACTCCTGAAGCGCTTGAAACAGCTAAGACAGGTCTAGAGACCTTGATTGGGCTCCTGAAAGAAGATAAGCCAGCGGTCTTTGTAGACCCTGCGACTGGAGTCGAAGTTCAATTCTCCAACTTAGAGCCAACCGTTGTCAAAGGACTGAAAGTCGCAAAAGTTGAAGCCAATCAGGCAGAAAAAGAAGAGCTGAAGGGTCGAGAAGGAATCGTCTTTGATATTGAAGGCGTGGATGCAAGCGGTCAAGATATCGATACCCACCATCCATCCCTTGTGCAAATCCCTGTGGATAAGGATAAAGAAGTGGAGCAAGTTCTCTTCTTCACAGAAGGTCAAGCTCCTCAATCCTTGGCCTTTGAGAGAGTCGGAGATGTAGTCATCTTTACAGCACCTCACTTTACCCACTATGCGATTGTCTATAAGCCAGCAAAAACGGAAGGACCAGATCAACCGATCCAACCAGAAGAACCGGCTAAACCAGATCAGCCTGTTCAACCGGCTCAACCAAATCAACCAGTCCAACCAGCTGCCCCAGTGACTCCGGATCCAGCTAATCCATTGAAGCCTACAGAGTCTTCTCAAGTGGATCAGTTGGCCACAACGACTTCTACTCAACCGGGTCATCAAGAGGAAGAACACAAGGATATGGTTGATCAAGAGATCCATCAGTTGTTAAGTGCCCACCAAGGAGCGAACTCACAGCCAACAGTTCAGCAAGAAACAAAAGATGCCAGCAAAGAAAGTCAATCGGAACACTTGCCAAATACGGCAAGCCTAGAAGCTTCCTTTGCAGCTGAAGCTGTTCTCCTAGCAGCCTTAGGCGGCTTCCTCTTGGCTGGTAAGAAGAAAGAAGAGTAAGTCTTTTACAGGATTCTTTCGTTCACTTAAAAAGTCACTCTCAAAAAACCTCTCTGGTGAAAACCAGAGAGGTTTGATCTTGTATCTAGAAGTGTCGTTCGGATCCTGTGAATTAGAAGGGAAAAGCATTGGATTTTTCTACCTCTTTTACAGCTTTTGTGATATAATTATCATGTATTAAAAATAGAAGGAGTCATATCTAATGGCAAAATTGACTGTTAAAGACGTTGACTTGAAAGGGAAAAAAGTTCTCGTTCGTGTTGACTTCAACGTTCCTGTAAAAGATGGCGTGATCACTAACGATAACCGTATCACTGCAGCTCTTCCAACTATCAAGTACATCCTTGAACAAGGTGGACGTGCAATCCTCTTCTCTCACCTTGGACGTGTAAAAGAAGAAGCAGATAAAGAAGGTAAATCACTTGCTCCTGTAGCTGCTGACTTGGCTGCTAAATTGGGTCAAGAAGTGAAATTTATCCCAGGTGTTACACGTGGTGCTGAATTGGAAGCTGCTGTTAACGCTCTTGAAGATGGACAAGTTCTCTTGGTTGAAAACACTCGTTTCGAAGATGTTGATGGCAAGAAAGAATCTAAAAACGATCCTGAACTTGGAAAATACTGGGCATCACTTGGAGATGGTATCTTCGTAAACGATGCATTTGGTACTGCTCACCGTGCACACGCATCTAACGTTGGTATCTCTGCAAACGTTGATAAAGCTGTTGCTGGATTCCTTCTTGAAAACGAAATTGCTTACATCAAAGAAGCAGTTGAAGCTCCAGAACGTCCATTCGTAGCTATCCTTGGTGGATCTAAAGTATCTGACAAGATCGGTGTTATCGAAAACTTGCTTGAAAAAGCTGATAAAGTCCTTATCGGTGGTGGGATGACTTACACATTCTACAAAGCACAAGGTATCGAAATCGGTAACTCACTTGTAGAAGAAGACAAATTGGATGTGGCGAAAGCTCTTCTTGAAAAATCAAACGGCAAATTGATCTTGCCAGTTGACTCAAAAGAAGCGAACGCATTTGCTGACTACACTGAAGTGAAAGACACTGAAGGTGAAGCAGTAGATCCAGGATTCCTTGGTCTTGATATCGGTCCTAAATCAATCGCTAAATTCGACCAAGAATTGACTGGTGCGAAAACAGTTGTATGGAACGGACCTATGGGTGTATTTGAAAACCCTGACTTCCAAGCTGGTACAATCGGTGTGATGGACGCTATCGTGAAACAACCAGGCGTTAAATCAATCATCGGTGGTGGTGACTCAGCTGCTGCTGCGATCAACCTTGGCCGTGCAGACAAATTCTCATGGATCTCTACTGGTGGTGGTGCTTCTATGGAACTCCTTGAAGGTAAAGAACTTCCAGGATTGGCTGCTCTTACAGACAAATAATCTAAATAGAATGAAAGAGGCTGGGACAAAAGTCCTAGCCTCTCAATTATTTTTGGATTGTCGAGCAAGACGCAGTGGTTGAGTGGGCTCTACTAGGCTGATTTCATCAGCTTTTATAGCCCTACTCAACTGTACGGAGGTGGGACGACGAAATCGAATTCTAACGAATTACCGATTTCTGTCCCGCTCTCTTTTTTCTTTCTATTTATATCTGTTCTCTCCTTTCTGAAAATATGGTAGAATAATAGAAATAGAAAGATAGGTGACCATGGATTACTTTAAACGACACAAATTTGATTGGTCCAAATTCCGTTTGGGGATGAGAACCTTTAAAACAGGGATTGCCGTTTTTATTGTACTACTTATTTTTGGAATATTTGGCTGGCGAGGCCTTCAGATCGGGACTTTGACAGCTGTTTTTAGTTTGAGGGAAGACTTTGATAAGAGTGTCCATTTCGGGGCTTCGCGTGTCATGGGCAACAGTATCGGAGGTTTTTATGCTGTTTTGTTCTTCCTTTTAAAAACGCTCTTTCATGGGGCGTATTGGGTGACTCTGATTTTTGTCCCAATTGCGACTATGTTAACCATTATGACAAATGTCGCTATGAATAATAAAGCAGGAATTATCGGAGGAGTTTCGGCAATGCTGATCATTACTCTCTCGATTCCTAACGGAGAAACCTTCTTGTATGTTTTTGCCCGAATATTTGAGACCTTTATCGGCGTTTTTGTTGCGATTTTGGTCAATTCGGATGTCGATCGCATTCGAGATTTTCTCAAGAAACACAAAAAACCTATGTAAGATTATATAACATTTAATCTTGACATAGATTTTTTTTTCGATATAATAGAATAGAAAGAGGAATGGTATGAAGGAAAAGGAATTACGACGCTCACTGGCTGTCTTCCCGATCGGAAGTGTTATGAAGTTGACCGACTTGACAGCTCGTCAGATTCGTTATTATGAAGATCAAGGGTTGATTTCTCCTGATCGGACAGAAGGCAATCGTCGCATGTATTCATTGGACAATATGGACCGCCTGCTTGAGATCAAAGATTATATTTCAGATGGTTTCAATATTGCGGATATCAAGAAGAGATATGCGGAAAAAGAGCAAGAGCAAACCAAGGTGGTCAGCCAAGAAGCCATTCGTAAGGCTCTTCATCGCGACATTCTTCAGCAAAGTCGCTTCACATCTTCCCCATCGCCATATGGTCAATTTCGTTGATCATTTCATAAGCTTGTAATCTATTTTAAGGAGACAAAAATGTCAATTACTGCTGCAGATATTCGCCGTGAAGTAAAAGAAAAAAATGTTACTTTTATTCGCTTGATGTTCTCTGATATTTTGGGAACCATGAAGAACGTCGAAATTCCAGCTACCGATGAGCAACTGGACAAGGTTCTTTCAAACAAAGCCATGTTTGATGGTTCTTCTATCGAAGGATTTGTCCGTATCAACGAATCAGATATGTATCTTTACCCAGATTTGGATACATGGACAGTCTTCCCTTGGGGAGATGAAAATGGTAGCGTAGCTGGCTTGATCTGTGATGTCTATACGACAGAAGGAGAACCATTCGCAGGAGACCCACGTGGCAACTTGAAACGTGCTCTTCGTCATATGGAAGAACTTGGATTCAAATCCTTTAACCTTGGTCCAGAACCGGAATTCTTCCTCTTCAAGTTGGACGAAAATGGAGATCCAACTCTTGAAGTAAACGACAAAGGTGGCTATTTTGACTTGGCTCCAACAGACCTTGCAGATAACACTCGTCGTGAAATCGTAAATGTCTTGACCAAGATGGGCTTTGAAGTAGAAGCTAGTCACCACGAAGTAGCCGTTGGTCAGCATGAAATCGACTTTAAGTATGACGAAGTTCTCCGCGCTTGTGACAAGATCCAAATCTTTAAACTCGTTGTGAAGACCATCGCTCGTAAACACGGCTTGTATGCAACCTTTATGGCCAAACCAAAATTTGGAATTGCCGGATCAGGTATGCACTGTAATATGTCTCTCTTTGACCAAGATGGCAACAATGCCTTCTTTGATCCAGAAGATCCAAAGGGCATGCAATTGTCAGAAACAGCTTATCACTTCTTGGGTGGCTTGATCAAGCATGCATATAACTTTACAGCGGTGACAAACCCAACGGTTAACTCTTATAAGCGTTTGGTGCCAGGATATGAAGCACCCGTTTATATCGCTTGGGCAGGTCGCAACCGTTCCCCATTGGTACGTGTGCCAGCATCACGTGGTATGGGAACTCGTTTGGAATTGCGCTCTGTAGACCCAATGGCCAATCCTTATGTAGCCTTGGCAGTCTTGCTTGAAGTCGGCCTTCACGGTATTGAAAATAAAATTGAAGCACCTGCTCCGATCGAAGAAAATATCTATGTGATGACACCGGAAGAACGTAGAGCAGCTGGAATCACAGATCTACCTTCTACCCTTCACAATGCTTTGAAAGCCTTGACAGAAGACGAAGTGGTGAAAGCTGCCTTGGGTGAACATATTTACACCAGCTTCCTTGAAGCCAAACGAATCGAATGGGCAAGCTATGCGACCTTCGTATCTCAATGGGAAGTAGACAACTATTTAGATCTTTATTAAGAAACAAGAGTAAAGAGGCTAGGACAAAAGTCCTAGCCTCTCAATTGTTTTTGGATTGTCGAGCAAGACGCAGTGGTTGAGTGGGCTCTACTACGCTGATTTCATCAGCTTTTACAGCCCTACTCAACTGTGCGGAGGTGGGACGACGAAATCGAATTCTAACGAATGACCGATTTCTGTCCCACTCTCTTTTTGATCCCCAAAAAGTCACCATAAAACCAGTTGAAACAGTGGTCTCAACTGGTTGTTTTGTTAATTTTCGTCATCTGGTGTGAGAATCATTGGGATAATGATAGGTTCACGTTCCGTGCTCTCGTATAAGAATGGGCGAAGGGCATTGACAATCGCACCATTGACGGTTTGGATATTGGCATCTTTGTTCTTCAAGGCGATACGAATAGCGTTGAAGAGGATGCGTTGGCTTTCACGGATCAGATCCCCTGATTCACGCATGTAGATAAAACCACGGCTCAAGATGTCTGGTCCAGCCAGGATCATCTTCGATTTGAAGTCAACAGTCGCAACAGCAAGCACGACACCATCTTCGGAAAGGTCTCTCCGGTCACGAAGGACAGCAGCCCCGATTTCACCGATACGATTTCCATCGACATAGATGTCTTGAGCGTTGAAGCTTCCTGCGATCCGAGCAGAGTTGGCTGTAAGGGCAAGGACATCACCATTACTCATGATGAAGATATTGTCTTTTTCTACTCCACAATCACGCGCAAGTCCTGCGTGGATCTTCTGCATCCGGTATTCACCATGAACAGGCATGAAGTATTTTGGTTTGATCAAGCGGAGCATGAGTTTTTGTTCTTGTTGCCCCCCGTGTCCAGAGGTATGGATGTTGTTGATCTTCCCGTGAATGACCTCTACACCCGCTTCAGAAATCGTATTGATCAATTTATTTACACTGGTTGTATTTCCAGGAATCGGACTAGAAGAGAAGATCACGGTATCTCCTGGTTGGAGTTGCACTTGGCGGTGCGTTCCGTTGGCAATCCGAGAGAGGGCTGCCATTGGCTCTCCTTGGCTTCCTGTACACATGATCAGGATTTCATTGGCCGCATAGTCTTTGATCTCATTTGGCTCGATAATGGTTCCAGCAGGGACCTTGATATAGCCAAGCTCGATTCCGTTGACGATGGCTTTTTCCATCGAGCGTCCAAAGACGACGATCTTGCGGCCAGTTTTCACAGCTGCCTCAGCTGCTTGTTGGAGACGGAAGATATTCGAAGCAAAGGAAGCAAAAATGATGCGCCCGTGAATCCCTTCGATGATCTTCATGATGGATTGGCCAACTACTTTTTCAGAGTTGGTAAAGGTTGGGACTTCTGCGTTGGTTGAGTCTGAGAGCAGGCAGAGAACGCCTTCTTCCCCAAGGGCCGCCATCCGATGGAGGTCAGCCGGTTCCCCAACAGGTGTGAAGTCGAATTTGAAGTCTCCGGTACAGACAATCTTTCCTTGAGGGGTGTGAATCACAATCCCTAAAGGTTCTGGAATCGAGTGAGTCGTACGGAAGAAGGTTGCTTTAAGATTTTTAAATTGAAGCTCAGTGTTTTGGTTGATTTCGTAGAGTTTGGCATCACGAAGAAGGCCGTGCTCTTCTAATTTTCCACGGATCAAGGCAAGCGCCAAAGGTCCAGCGTAGATAGGGACATTGGCTTGCTTCAAAAGGAAAGGAATCCCACCGATGTGGTCTTCGTGTCCGTGGGTAATGAGGACCGCTTTGACGCGATCGATATTGTCAACGATATAAGAGTAATCTGGGATTACATAGTCGATCCCAAGGAGGTCATCTTCTGGAAATTTGATCCCGGCATCGACAATGATGATTTCATCTTGGTATTCGATCCCGTAGGTATTTTTTCCGATTTCTCCAAGTCCACCAATGGCAAATACACCAACTTCTTCAGGTTTTAAGGTATAAGCCATGGATTAGTACTCCGTTAGTTCAAAAGCACCTGACTCTTTCTCGTAAGCAAGGTGTTGCTCAGAAAGTGGTGTGATAAATTCAATGTTGAAATCTGTGTTTGCTTCAACCAATTGACGTGCTTGGATGCGTCCTTCGCGTTCATTCGGTGCATCAATATCGAGATAAAGTGCATGCGTGGTTTCACGACGAGGGTTGCGGTCTTTTGTTTCCTGATAAAAAACTTTGTAAATCATGAAGTAATTTTCCTTTCATTATTTCGGTCTATTTGTTAGCTGCGGAGGAGTGCAATCACTAGAGTTTCCTACTCGCAACTAGTGGACCTGATTCGATACAATTATTTATCATTATATCATAAATTTGCCTGTAAGTAAAAGATAGACTGGAAAAGTCAGAGAGGCAAAGACCTATAATAGAGAAGCTTTTGAGCGGTTTTGGATATGAAAATCCTGCGCTCTGGAGGAGAGTTTCGCTGGGATTTAAAGGGAATTTGTAGTATAATATAATCCAGTTCAAGAGGAGTAGGAAATGAAATTATTAGCATTTGATACCTCGAGTAAGGCTCTTTCTGTAGCGATTTTAGAAGATGAGACTCTACTTGCAGAAACAACATTAACCATTAAAAAAAATCATAGTATTACCTTGATGCCGGTCATCGATTTTTTGATGCAACAAATCGACTTGACACCCAAGGACTTGGACCGCATCGTGGTGGCAGAAGGTCCTGGGAGCTACACTGGGCTGCGCATTGCGGTCGCAACCGCAAAGACATTGGCTCATACCTTAGGGATTGAATTGGTCGGGGTTTCGAGCCTCTTAGCTCTAGTGCCAGATGATCTAGAAGGTTTGGTAGTGCCTGTCATGGATGCCCGTCGAAACAACGTTTATGCAGGTTTTTACCAAGATGATCAGCTGGTCGCACCAGAAGGGCATTTTCCATTTGAGGAAGTCCTAGAGCGTGCAGCAACGAGTGAGCAGGTCACCTTTGTCGGAGAAATCACACCCTTTAAGGAGCAGATCGCCTCTAGCCTGCCAAGGGCTGCTTACTATGAAACGCTGCCAGATGCAGTGAAAATCGGACGTCTCGGTCTCAAACAAGCGCCTGTTAGCCTCCATGATTTTGTCCCTCATTATCTCAAACGGGTCGAAGCAGAGGAAAATTGGCTGAAAGACCACACAGAAACAACGACCTCTTACATCAAGCGCCTATGATGAAAGGAACAATCAGGAAAGGGAGCAACCAGGATGCGGCTGCTATTCTCGCTGTGCTGGAAGATGTCTATGAAGCTAGCCCCTGGAAGTTGGAGCAGATTGAAGCTGATTTAGAGCAGGAATCGATCTTCTATTTCCTAGCTGTGGATGAAGGACAAGTCCTTGGGTTTGTCGCCATTCAAGAAACTCTCTATGAAGCAGAAGTACTACAGATTGCGGTCAAGCGCGCCTTTCAAGGCCAAGGCTTAGCTCAGCAGTTACTCGCGCAGTTGCCGGGCCAAAAAGAAATTTTCTTAGAAGTGCGCGTGTCCAATCAACCGGCCCAAGGCCTATACAAAAAAATGTATTTTGAAGAAATTGCACGGAGGAAAAACTACTATCACGATCCCATAGAGGATGCTGTGATCATGAAGAGGAACCCAAATGAAAGATAGATATATTTTGGCTTTTGAGACATCTTGCGATGAGACCAGTGTGGCTGTCTTGAAAAATGACGACCAACTCTTGTCCAATGTCATTGCCAGTCAAATCGAAAGTCACAAGCGTTTTGGAGGGGTGGTGCCTGAGGTAGCCTCTCGTCACCATGTGGAAGTCATCACTGCTTGTATTGAAGAAGCCCTGGAAGAAGCTGGCATCACTGAAGCCGATGTCACAGCTGTGGCTGTCACCTACGGTCCAGGCCTAGTTGGAGCTCTTTTAGTCGGCCTAGCTGCAGCCAAGGCCTTTGCCTGGGCGCATGGACTTCCTTTGATTCCTGTCAATCATATGGCGGGGCACTTGATGGCCGCTCAAAGCGTCGAGCCCTTAGAATTTCCACTTTTGGCCTTGCTGGTGAGTGGAGGACATACAGAACTAGTCTACGTCAGTGAATCGGGTGATTATAAGATCGTCGGAGAGACCCGTGATGATGCTGTCGGAGAGGCTTATGACAAGGTCGGGCGCGTCATGGGCTTGACCTATCCAGCAGGACGTGAAATTGATCAGCTGGCCCACCAAGGATCTGATATCTACGATTTCCCTCGGGCCATGATCAAGGAAGACAATCTGGAATTCTCTTTTTCAGGGCTCAAATCGGCCTTTATTAATCTGCACCATAATGCGCAGCAAAAAGGAGAAAACCTCTCCAATGAAGACTTGTCTGCAAGCTTTCAGGCAGCCGTATTAGACATTCTCATGGCCAAGACCAAGAAGGCTTTGGAGAAATACCCAGTCAAAACCTTAGTCGTCGCTGGTGGGGTCGCAGCTAACCAAGGTCTTCGTGAACGCTTGGCTTCTGAGATCACCGATGTCAAGGTCATCATTCCGCCTCTGCGCCTCTGCGGGGACAATGCAGGGATGATCGCCTATGCCAGTGTCAGTGAGTGGAACAAAGAAAACTTCGCAGGCTGGGACCTCAATGCCAAACCAAGCCTAGCTTTTGAAGGAATTGAATAAGAAAAAGGAGCCAATTGGATGTGCAAGGTCCAATGGCTTTTTTGCTGGGATCTCACCAACTAGTAGCGGATTTGCGAGTCGAAAGAAAATTCGGTATGATAGAAGGAATAAAAGATTGAGGAGGGCTGGGATTATAAAGCTTTCTCTCTCAGTTGTCCTTTTTCAACCTTTTTTCTTGTGTTATAATAGAGGTCAATGATTTAGAAAGGAGTGAGAGAGTGGAAAAAGATTTTTGGCAGGGGGTGAGGGACGCGCTACCGACGGCTTTGGGCTATATCAGTATTGGCCTGGCTTGTGGTGTGGTGGCATCTCTCTATCTTTCTCCTTTGGAGATGGCCTTGATGAGTGTATTAGTCTATGCTGGGGCGGCCCAGTTTGCGATGATCTCTCTGATTGCGGCTCATTCTTCGATCTTGAATATGGCCTTGACGGTGTGTTTGATCAATCTCCGTAATATGTTGATGAGTCTGCATACATCGTCTGACTTTAAGGATGCTAGTCTCGCTCATACCATCGGGATTGGAAGCCTCCTGACTGATGAGAGTTATGGGGTCTACTTGAGTGAGAAGTTAAAGACGGATACCATTACAGTTCCTTGGATGCATGGGAACAATCTAGTAGGCTATGTGGCCTGGATCAGTGCGACGGTTATCGGAACAGCTCTAGGATCTCTCCTACCTGATCCAAAGGCTTTTGGGCTTGATTTTGCTTTAGTGGCTATGTTTATTGGGATTTTTGCAGCCCAGTTTCAAGGAATGCAACTGACAGAAAAGACCAAGACTATGCTCATGGTGCTGTTAGCAGTAGCAGTGAGTTTCTTTCTCTTACTCTTTTTTGTTTCGCAACCGCTAGCTGTGCTAGCTGCGACCTTGATCGGCTGTTTTGTGGGGGTGGTCTGTGATGCGCGTGAATAGTTATATCTTCATGGCCATTCTGGCCTCAGCCCTCGTTACCTGGATTCCTCGGATCTTGCCCTTCCTATTAGTCAAATACAAGGGACTGCCGGCTCCTGTAATCCGCTTTCTCAAATACCTGCCTATTTCCATTATCTTTGCCTTGGTTTTATCAAGCTTAGTAGATGGGAAAATTGGAAGCCTCCCGCAGTTTCACTGGTTGGACCTAGTAGTGACCATTCCCAGTCTCTTTGTAGCCTTTCGTTACAAAAACCTTATGGGAACCGTTTTGTTTGGAATTGTCTTGATCGCCCTATTACGATTGGTATTTTAAATGTAAAAATATGTTACAAAAAAATTACAATTGTTACAAAAAAACTTGATTTTTGTAACAATTGGAGTATAATGGGAGTCAGAAAGATAAAGAGGTGATCTTATGAAAAAATCAATCTTCCGTTGGAGTGCCGCTGTTCTGGTGGCTGCTTCACTTGGTCTAGCTCTCGGTGGTTGTGGTGCAAAGGATAAAAAGACAGCTACCTCATCCGCAAAAGCATCTACCAGTAAGGTAGAGAAAAAAGCCAAGAGCAATAGCAAAAAGAGTGCAGCATCTTCCTCTCAAGCAAACGATACAGCTAGCTCTTCGACTCAAGCCAGTAGCGCGACAGCTTCAAAAGACTCTGCTAAGACTGAGAATGCGTCTACTACGACGCAAGCTCCTGTCCCTGCAGAATTGGTGGGAACTTGGGTAGGATCTAGTCCACAAGCGGATGCGATTAAAATGACAGTGGATGCCAATGGAGATGTGACAACAGTGGTTAGCTTCAAAAATGATAGCGAACCAACTCGGACAGCGACCTATACGGCTAGAGCTGTCAAAGCAACTGGAAATATCTACTATTGGGAGTCAGAAGGATTGGATGGAGCTGATGCCTTGCTTCCTGGGATCACAGGTCTAGGTGTAGCCAACTTCCGACTGGAGCCAGGTTTTGTCTTAGAAGAAGGACATTATACCCCGATTGTTTTCACAGCGCCTATCAATACAGAATTTGACTACACCAAATACAATGATTTCCGTTTTTCATTAACCAAAGAACAATAAAAAGACGAACTCGATGGAAAATCGAGTTCGTTTTTTAGTAATGAGGGCTCCCTGCTACCCAACCGGTGCAGAGGGCGGATGTGATATTAAAACCGCCTGTATGGGCATTGATATCGAGGACTTCTCCTGCAAAGTGGAGCCCAGGAACGAGCTTACTTTCTAGGGTTTTAGGATTGATTTCTTTAAGGCTGACACCACCCTTGGTCACAAAGGACTTAGCTAGTGACATCTTCCCAGTGACGGGGATAGGTAGCTCTTTGATCTTTTGAATGAGCTCTTCTGTTTGAAGAGGAGTGAGTTGCTTGGCTTTTTCAGGGAATCCTTGCGCCAAGAAATCAGCTAATCGTTCAGGAAGCAGGGCTTTGAGGCTATTTTTAATGGCCTTTTCTCGATGCTCTTCTAGAAAGTCTTTTAACTCTTGAGAAGAGGTTGTCGGAAGGAGGTCCAGAGATAAGATTTCACCGCCTTTAACAAAGCTGGACATCCGAAGGGCTGCAGGGCCAGAAAGTCCAAAATGGGTAAAGAGCAGATCGTGTGTGATGATGTGTTTGCCGTAGCTGAGGGTCACATCTGTCAGAGAGATCCCTTGGAGGGCCTTGTGTGGAAAATCTGTCAAAAGAGGACTTTCTGCCGCTTCGAGATCTGTGATGGTGTGTTTAAAGTGGCGGGCAATTTCGTGTCCGTAGCCAGTAGAGCCGGTAGAAGGGTAGGATTTGCCTCCAGTCGTAACGATCAGCTTATCAGCTGTCCAAGTGTTTTCAGATGATTTGACGATGAAGACGTCTTCTGGCTTGGTGACAGAGACCACTTCACAGTTGGTGGCAATACTAGCACCAAGCTCAAGAATCTTATTTTCTAAGGCTTGAATAATAGTACGAGATTGATCACTAACAGGAAAGACCCGACCATGGTCTTCGACTTTCAGCTTGACGCCATTATCGGTGAAAAATTGGATGATATCATGATTATCAAATTGGGAAAACACACTGTAAAGGAAACGGCCATTTCCAGGGATACCGGCCATCAAATCGTCTAAGGTCCCGTTGTTTGTGACATTACAGCGACCCCCTCCGGTACCTGCAAGTTTCTTACCCAGCTTTTTATTTTTTTCGATCAGTAGCGTAGGTTGGCCATAAGAGGCGCTGGCAATGGTCGCCATCATACCTGCTGGGCCACCACCGATGACAATGGTGTGAAAATGAGTCATGTCGTTCTTCCTTCTCTTGTTTCTTTCATGATTTGCTTTGTCCATTATATCATTTTATGGACGGCTTCGGAAAATGAAGGAATCAAAAAACAAGCACCTTTCGATGCTTGCTTTCGAATGATTCTTCGATCAACTCATTACATGATTCCAAGGAAGTAACGGATGAAGAAGAAGGCAAGGACAGCACCAACAAATGGAGCAGTACCTGGTACAAGAAGACCATATTGCCAGTCGTTGTTTACTTTATCTTTGATTGGCAAGATTTGGTAAGCGAAACGAGGTCCAAGGTCACGCGCTTGGTTCATCGCGAAACCTGTAGTACCACCAAGACCCATACCGATAGCCCAAACGATCAAACCAACAGTGAATGGAAGCATTGCTTCGTTGGCGTGTTCAGCAGCCATGATAGATGTCAAGAAGATAAATGTTGCGAACGCTTCGACGAAGTAGTTACGTGGAAGGTTACGGCAGTTAGGGTTAGTTGAGAAGATGTTACGGATAGCAACACCATCAATTTGACCTTCAGAAATCTTGAAGTGGTCTGCGTACATAAAGTAAGCAATGACTGCACCAAGGAAGGCACCGATCATTTCAGCGATTGCAATTGGGAAGAATTGAGCGATTGTCAATTTACCAAGAAGGACTTTCAACAAAGCCATAGCAGGGTTCATTGAAACGCCGCCAAAGACGAACAAGCAGACAGTGATACCGAATGCCCATGTAGTGATCGCGAATAAGTGTCCAGTTCCAGCATATTTTGTTTTCTTCAAAACGTCGTCACAGTGTACGCCAACCCCGAAGATAATCATCAAAGCTGTACTCATAACTTCTGCAAGTAATTGATGTGTCATGTTAATTAATGTCTCCTAAATTAATAAATGTATTTTTGTAATTGGTGATAAACTTCTTGAATTGGCAACTGCATCTCCGTAGCAATACGCTGACAGTCTTCGTATTCAAGTGTTTTTTTAGTGGTAGATCCGTACTGGTTAATTTTTACCGTAACGGGTCCAAATTCCGTATCGATTTGTTCAAATCGACGTTGCATGACCTTTCGGTCGACTTGTTGGTATCGAAAACCAATGGTACTGGTTTCTTTGAACAAGAGGGCTGAAAAATCTTCCAACTGACTTCCCTGAATCAAGAGAATCAATTCAAAGCCAGGGCGATTCTTTTTCATAACGACGCTACGATAGTAGACATCTAAAGCTCCAGCGTCCAGGAAACGGTGGATAATATAACCGAGTTGCTCTGGTGTTTGATCATCGATCGTAGTGGTGATCTCAATAATTTGATCTTCCGTGCGATGAACAACAGTGGTGCTGTGAGAGGTGTCTTCTTTCAATAGCGAACCGCGTAAAGCATTGAATTTTCCAGTCTCTCTTTTACCAAATCCATAGCCCACACTTTCGATGGAAAGGTGAGAGGGGATTGGTTCAAAGATTGGGGACAATGCTTTAAGGAGGGCTAACCCTGTCGGAGTAATCAACTCCGTTTTAACTGTGAAGTCTTGAGTAATCGGAATAGTCGTTCCTTTTCTCAACTGCATCACAGCGGGAACCGGAACAGGCATTTCTCCATGGGCAACTGAAATGGTCCCACTTCCCTCAGTGAGAGGAGTAGAGTAAACTGTATCGATACCGAGCGATTCCACTAGGATGAAAAAACTAACGATGTCGACGATGGAGTCAATTGCACCAATTTCATGGAAATGAATCTGTTCGACAGGCATGTTATGCACAGCTGCTTCGGCCTTTGCGATATCAAGAAAGACTTCAAGACTTTTTTGTTTCACAAAAGGACTCAACTGTGAAGCGGCAATCAGATCGTGGATATCCGCATAACTGCGAGCATCCGCGTGGGAATGGTGATGATGATGTTCATGATCGTGATGATGTTCATGATCGTGATGATGTTCATGATCGTGATGATGTTCATGATCGTGATGATGTTCATGATCGTGATCAAAATCACCTTCAATCCCCGTATCTTTCTCCCCGTGGTGAAGGTGAACATCGAAATCAGTTCCCCAAATTGCGCTTTTTGCGACGCGATGAACGTGGAGGTGGAAACCATCCACTCCCAGTTTCTCGAGTTCTGTGTGAAGAAGGTCGACATCTGCCCCAAGGTCCACAAGAAGACCATTGAGCATATCGCCACTTATTCCAGAAAAAGGTTCTAAAAATAGACTGGTCATCAGTTTTCCTTTCGATTGTGGTTGAGTCGATTGATCATACATGCTGAATAAGCTGCACCAAATCCGTTATCAATGTTGACGACCGTTACGCCAGAAGCGCAAGAGGTCAACATACTCATCAAGGTTGTTAGTCCTTGAAGGTTGCTTCCGTATCCAATGCTGGTCGGAACGGCAATAACGGGGACATCCACAAGGCCTCCTACGACACTGACAAGAGCTCCTTCCATACCGGCAATCACGATGATTACACTGGCTTTTTGGATCTCTTCTAAGCGATTGAAGAGGCGATGGATGCCGGCGACTCCCACATCATAGATTCGGCGAACCGAATGGCCAAAGGTTTCTGCAGTGACTGCAGCTTCTTCTGCAACAGGAACATCACTTGTCCCTGCTGTGACGACCGCAATGTAGTGTTCAGGATCGGCTTCTTCCTTTTTAGAGTTGAGAACGAAGCAGCGGGCTTCTGGATAATAGTGGCCAGTCGGAAAGCGCTGAGAAAGAGCCTCTCCCTTTTGGAGAGAGACTCTTGTTGTGAGGATCGGCAATTCTTTTTGTGAAAGAAATTGCAGGATTCCTTCAATTTGCTCAACTGTCTTTCCTTCGCCGTATACGACTTCAGGGAAGCCGTTGCGACGTTGCCGGTCAGTATCAATTGCTGCATACCCTAGTTCTTTAACCCCGTTGATTTGCTCAAGCGCATCCTCTACTGAGAGATGACCTGCTTGCAAAGAACGGAGTGTCTGTTCTAGATTGGGTTGAAAATCCATGTTTGATTCTATTCAACAACGACAGAAAGTCCGTCGCGGATAACTGTTACTTTAGCATCTTTTCCTTCACGAGCCAAGGCTTTTTCAAGCGCTTCGTCAAATGAAGTTGCAAGTTCCATATGCATACCTTTGATCAATTCAGGATCTACAAGGTCAGATACAAAGATAACATGGTGGTGTACCAAAATACGTGCCAAGATTTGAGAAGTCCATTGGTCTGGGACAGTCTCTAAACGAGGTGTATTGATGGCTTGTTCCAAGAATTCTTTTGGATCTTCTACGTCAGCAAGGTTGCGATAGAAACCTTCTCCACCGTGACCGTCTGCACATCCAGCCACCATGATGATTGTTCCGCCTTCTTTGTTAGAAGCTTCGGCTGCAGTCATCCCTTTAACAGCTTGGTAGATGTTTTGGTCAAGTGGGAAACCACCGTTTGTTGAAATTGTGATGTCGCTTTCGATCTTAGACACATGTGCCAAGTCTGCAACGAATTCACAACCAACTTTGTGGGCTTCAACCATGTCCCCAGCGAAAGATCCGATGATGTGTTTTTCGCCGTCCAATACAACGTTGACGATGAAGGCCAAGTTTGCAGTACGAGCAGCGTAAAGCATATCTTCGTGGATTGGGTTGTGGTCAAGGTTACCAGTACGTGCCTTATCAGAATTGATGAAGTCACCTGAGTGGTTCGCCATGATAGTTTTGTATGATGCGATACCTGGAAGGACTGATTTACGTCCACCTGAGAATCCAGCAAAGAAGTGAGATTCGATGAATCCTTCTGCTAGCAACAAGTCAGCTTCAGCAGCGATCTTGTTGATGATACAATCACCACCTGAAGGAAGTTGACCGATTTTCACCATGTCATCGTCGTTTGTTGAAATGTGCATAACGATTTCTTCATTGTCAACGATTTCTTGGCCGTATTTATTGATCAATTCTTCACGAGTTGAAGGACGGTGGAAACCAGTAGCAACCAAGATACGCACGCGTGCATCAGGGTTAACTGAGCGAATACGACGCAAAATGATTGGAGTGATGATGTGAGAAGGGACGGGACGAGTGTGGTCAGAACTGATCAACACGATGTCTTTTTTGCCTTTAGCAAGTTCTTCCAAAGTTGGGCTGCCGATAGGGTTGTCCATTGAACGTTCAACAGTTTCTTCTTCAGACAGTGGGTTATGGAAGTTTTCCGCCTTAGACTCTAACAATCCTGCAAAGTTTTCATCTGGAATCTTTGCAACAATCGATTTTTTGTCGTACGGTAATTTAATTTCTACCATTATTTGCGATCTCCTTTATTAATACTGATACTTATAGTATAATTCTTTTTAAAAAGAGGTGTGCACCAATTGATGTCAACAAATGTTAACTATATTGTTTAAGAACAGGTGTATCATTAGTGTGACTTCTATGAAGAGCCAAAACAGGAGGAAAAACGCGCGTGGATTCAGCATTTTTAGTGAAATTCTTGGAAGAGAGGCGAACGCCTATTATCAAGAAAAAATACCACAGCTACCTCTCTTATCGCGGGATTAAAGAGGACTATATCTATATTTTAAAAGAAGGGGTTGTCAAGACCAGTGTCATCATGCGTGATGGTCGAGAATTTAACTTTTCCTATTTAAAAGCGACTGATATTGTATCCTTGTTACGGGATGAGGTATCCAATTATACGGACTCGCCTTTTAACGTGCGCGTCGAGACAGCTGAGGCTAGTTTTTACCGGATTCCTCGGGTCAAGTTCTGGACCTTTGTCAAAGAAAAAAAGGAACTGCAAGATTACGTACGGGATTATTATCGCAATAAACTGTCTGAGAGTATGGAATCCCAGCAGTACATGATGATGAATGGGAAAAAAGGCGCAGTTTGTTTTCACCTACAAAAGCTATGCAGCTTATTTGGGGTAGAGCAGGACGATGGTATCTTGATTGATTTCAACATTACCAATGAAGATATTGCCGGTTTTTGTGGGATTTCGACGCGAAACAGTGTCAATCGCATTCTCAATGAATTAAAACGAGAAGGTGTTTTAGACATTCGACAGCAAAAGATCGTTATTTTGGACATCGAACGAATTGAAGAATTTATTGGAAGGGAAACATTCTAACATGGCAACAGAAGCACAAATCAGAAAAGAAAAAGAAGAAAAATTACAAGATATTTTACGAAAAATCGGAAAGGTAGCCGTTACCTATTCAGGTGGGATTGACAGTTCTTATCTCTTGAAGGTGGCCTTAGATACCTTGGGACCTGACAATGTTATTGCGGCCGTCGTGAACTCTGAGATGTTTTCAAATGAAGAGTTCGATCTAGCGCTCGACTTGGCTGATCAGCTAGGAGCACCTGTGCTTGGTCTGGAAATGAGAGAATTGAGTGATCCACGGATTGCTGCCAATACGCCCAATATTTGGTATTACACCAAACAATTGATGTACCAAACTATTAAGGATTCAGTTACAGAACTGGGCTTTAAGCAATTGGTGGACGGCAATATTATGGATGATATCGACGATTTTCGCCCTGGTATCAAGGCTCGGGACGAAGCGGGTGTCCGCAGTGTCTTGCAAGAAGCCGGCCTCTATAAGACAGAAATTCGTCAATTGGCCAAGGAAAGAGGGGTCTCCAATTGGAATAAGGTGCCATCTTGTAGCGTTGCCTCACGCTTCCCATACGGAGTGAAAATCACTTCAGAAAATGTACAACGGGTTTTTGAAGGGGAAGAGTTCCTTGTAGGACTTGGCTTTGAGCAAGCCCGTGTGCGTGTGCATGGAGACTTGGCGCGCATCGAAGTGGAAAAAGACCACCTGCTTAAAGCCATCCAACTGCATGACAAGATCAATGACTACATGAAAAAAATCGGATTTACCTATGTAGCCTTGGATTTGGCTGGATATAAGTACGGCCGGATGAATGATGCATTGGATGAAAAAACAAAAGAAAAAATTATGGCAGGTTAAGCAATGAAGGAAGTGATAAGGTTCTGGTTTGAAGAGTTGAAGCCAGAGGATTGGTTCAAAAAATCAGACGCACTGGATCAAGAAATGCGCGTGCGCTTTGAAGAACTTTACTGGAAGGCCAGTCGTGGAGAATTGTTCAGCTGGCGCACTTCCGCCCAAGGGCGCTTGGCAGAGATTTTGCTTTTGGACCAAATTCCTCGGAATATTTTTCGAGGGACGGCCCAAGCCTTTATGACCGATTCGCTTGCCTTGGTCTTGGCCCAAGAAGGCCTAACACAAGCTCAAGAATTACCAGTTGTACAAAGAGGCTTTTTCTACATGCCCTTTATGCATTCGGAATCTTTAACCATTCATGAAGAAGCTCTGCGCCTATTTGATCAACCGGGCTTAGAAAAGCGTTTGAAGTATGAGAAGATGCACATGGACATTCTTCAACAATTTGGGCGTTATCCACATCGGAATGCCATCTTAGGACGGCCTTCGACCAAGGAAGAAGAGGAGTATTTGAAAGAACATTCTGGCTTTTAAGGGAAGATGAGGCCCACAGATTTCAAAACTCTTTTCTCTCTTCATGAAATTGCCTGAAACAGCAGGCATGATGTCAGAGTTCCCTCACCTAGGCTTTTCCAAGCGTCTAAAAAATGGTATAATGAACTGTAAATTTCACAATTTGGAAGGAATGTTATTGCTATGATGAATATGCAAGACTTAATTTAAGATTCTTAAAGTCTTGTTATCCGTCAAAATATTGATTTTAAGCAATTTTGCATTCGATAAAATCAACAATTTATAGATGTATTACATTATATTGGACAGTAAATGGACAGTGACAGAGTGTTTGAAGGAGAAAAAGAGGCCTAAGGGTCTCTTTTATGTTAATTACTTTCATTATTATAAATTATGGTCAGCAAAAAAAGCTCTTTTAGAAGTGACTTACCATATAGTGAAAATTCATGTGAATAATGATGTAACAATAGATTTAGAGTTTTTAATTTTCCTAGTAGTAAAAAAGATTGAAGAAAATTATCTAAAATAGACTTTTTCTTCAATCTAATACATTATAATCATCTTTTTGTCTGATTACATCTAACCTAACTTATCTTTTTGTGGTGCTGATATTAATACGGATATATCGTATCAACCACATTATGATTTTGTAAACTATAAATACTAATATGGGAATAAATATGGTTGTTTGTATCGAATTATAAATCATTGGGGAATAATGATTGATTACCGAAAATAAGCAAAATATTAAAAAAATAATAATAAATTCTTTAAGATTCTTCATGTCATACCTCTATTCTGCGGATATTCTACCAATCTAATTTATTTTATTATCCACGTTTTTCATTCAGGATTTGATAGCTCTCCTCCTTTTATAATATTACTATACCAAAATAAAGTTACAAAACTGTATCAATGTCTGTTATAATGGAAATTTCAAATAATGTCCATTATAACAGACATTAGTAAATTTTAGAAAAAGATCTATATTTGGCTATAGTTTTACTGAATCTCTACGACTATAGATTAATAATGTATACACTTCTATACAAATAGTAGAAAAGGACTCAGTCCTGTGCAATACAGAACTAAATCTTTTGGATAGCCTATTTGCCTAACTTTTTTGGGGCCAGTACAATCTGGTTGCTAGGGCTTTATTATGCTATATCTTACTAGGGATGATGATCTTTTTCAGGATTGCTCATGATATGTGTAAATATTTCTTTATATTTATATTTCAGATATTTTTCGTGTAGAATGAACAAAGCTACGTAAACAATCATAAAAACAATAGATAAATACAGCATATCAAATGTACTATGTCCAAAATAAGTTGCGGACTCATAAGATCCAATAGCTCCTAAGACCAACCAAGGAATATACTTGTAATACTTAGTTACCATAACACAGTCCCTCCTTTAATTAAACTAATGAGAATATCTAAAACTAAAAGTCATACCTGTACTTGTAGGATTATAATGATCTAAGGTCATCAAAGTGCTAAATTCTCAAACCAACTTCTACCGATAATAAACGTGGAAGTTAATTTGTCAAAACATGCTATTAAAAAATAAAAGGGAAAACTTTTTTGTTAAAAAAGGTTAACGTTACTATTAACCAAATATAGTTTTTAGACAATTAACTATAAGTGGTCTAAGTAATGGGATTAAGAATAGACCTACAATGATACCTAAAATAAATATTAGAAACATTTTTTTGAAGCTTCTTTTGTTCATCTATGGACACATCCCTTCTAACCTAAATAATCTATTTATTGAATTCGCTTTCATTATAACATTGTTATGCATTAAAGTCAAATAAAATAAACTATAATGTTATAGTATGTAATTGTATAAGTGGGCAATATCATAGTAAAAGGTCCTGATATAATTTATTTGCCAATGACAAAAAGTTATAAATATACCCATGAAACTTAATCCGTTAATTCTTAACAAAAACAAAGTAATTATGAAAGCTAAAAGTTGTAGGGAGATCTTGTGGGAAATCCAATATAGATAGTAAAAGCCTGATTTAAAATAACTAAGAGGATTAGATAATTAGTTTAAGTAAAACATAACACGGTCATGATTCATGAGTCGTGTTATTGTATGATAAGCAAAAAAAGCCTCAACTGTTGGGGTTGTAGGGAATTTTAGTGGTGGGATTTGTCCGTCCTCTAATCTGAAAATAGCTCAGAATGGCTATCTCAGCATCATTTTTAACAATTTATTTTACAAAAAATGTCCGTTATATCAGACATTTATTAAAATTTCTATTATAACAGACATTGACACAATTTTGTAATATTATTTTGGTAAAATAATATTACAAAAGGAGGCGAAGGATATGAAAAAAATTATAAGTGTTTTGCTACTGTCAATAATGGCAGTTCTATTAATTGCATGTTCTAAAAGCAATCAACAATCGTTGGATGGTGAATATTATTGGATATCGGACGAAAGAAATGAATTAGCATTTACTATAAAAGGTAACAAAGGTTCTATTGAGCATGGAGAAGCCGATAACTTTAGTATTGATAAACAGAAGAAAACCATTGAGTTAACTGGACAAGATATTGCAAACAGGACAGAAGAATATTCGTTTAACGATGGAGTCTTTTCTGTTGATATTAGTGGAATGAAACATGACTACTACTTAAAAGGTAGCAGTGCATATAAGAAAGCTCTTAAAGAATTTGGTTATAGATAAGAAAATACACCTATTTTACCGAATAGGTGTATTTTAGTGCTTTTTAGATGATTTATCTATTTTGGACTTATCAATTTGTACCAAATAGTTTATATTTCTTACAGAATAATTTAATTAAAATATTAGAGAAGAGTATATTTTTTCCTTCGACCTTTTCCTTAATTAGTTTACCTGATTTTGAAAAATTTGAACACAAAAATAATGCCATGTTATTAACTTTTTCCTCTTAATACACTGAAAAAATGGTAATGAAGATATTAAAGAATATCAGTTATCATTTTCTCTCTTTTGCATAGAGAGAAACTCTTGAAGGAATAGTTTTTTAGCCTCTCCATCTGATGAAGTATCTAAATCCTCGATAATCATTCTGGCTACCTCTTCGCGTGAGGTTGTTCCGTACTCTTCTAACAATTTATAATCAATCCGTTCTTCAACGTTTGTATACGGATAACGATCAAGTAATTCATCGATACGATTATCAAATTCATACTCAGTCCATAACTCTTCAAAGACATCCCTATAATTCTCTATATTAGACTCTGAAGCAATTAAAGATAATGTATCCAGAAAGCCAGATTTATATCCTTTTATTTCTGAACAAAGAGCGATGACTTCATCTTTATTAATTTTGGTTAAATCTTCTCGGATGTCTAACAAGTCCTTATCTCTAAAAAGTTTTTCAAAACCTTCAAGTTGAGTATTGAAGCCGCTTAGTTTTGAATGCTCTGGTTGAACCAATATTTCTCTAAAATCCATAATAATCTCCAAATTTCTCTAAATAAAATATTAGAGTGTCATGAATAGACACTCTTAGAATGGCAGCTAAAAGTCAAATTAGCTTGGAAGGGCTTACATATAAATATTATACATTTTATAAAAGTATACGTCAAATTTTATAAAAAACTCTCTATAAAATATAGTATTTTAAAAAAATTTTTTAAAAAAGCTCAAATTTCTATCGAATAGAGACTGATAGATCATCCTAAATTAAACATAAAATACAATAAAGTGAATTTTTTATTCATTTTATTAGTGATCGAGATAGAACAAATAATATAGAAAACAAACAAGACTAAACACGCTTTTATAGGTATATAAACAAATGAGTATAAAAAATAGCATAAATCAAAATGTTGTGAAAACGCAAACAATCTTACTATATAAAGGTTTGTTGTCGAACAAGAATATTTATGCTTTTTAAAAATACCCAAGCATTTTAGTTGACTTTGTTTGGGTAAAGGTTTATAGTTATACCAATCATAGAAAAATATTTTGGAAAAAAATATCCAAAATAAGATTTTAGCTAAAATTCTACTATTTATTTTATCAATTCAAATTGATAATATTATTAATCAATGGAGATAGATAATATTTAAATAAATATTCTTTGATTTAGAAAGGTGGCCCATTATGCTATGGTCTATTATTGTAGGAGGCCTTATTGGTCTCGTTGCAGGAGGAATTACTAAAAAAGGTGGTTCAATGGGTATTATTGCTAATGTTTTAGCAGGTTTAATTGGTTCATCAGTTGGACAATCCCTTTTGGGCAGTTGGGGCCCATCTTTAGCAGGCATGGCATTGCTTCCTTCAATTGCGGGAGCTGTCATTGTTGTTAGTGTAGTTTCATTCTTCTTAGGAAAAAAAGAATAATTTTCTTTTTCAAGAATAAATCATAATCTTTAAGACAGGGCAAGGTTATGATTTGATTGTATTCATGAAAGGATTCAATATGTCAAAATCTAAGAAAATACTTTCTCTTATATTTTGTATTTTAATCTTGACAATTTTGATTCCTATTTTGCTAGATTATCATAAAGTTAGCGGTTTAGAGCTCCATTTGATTAATTGGAAGAGGATTTCTTTTTTAGGATATTATCTTTCTAGATACATTTTTTGGGGTACTTTAGTTCTTTCAATTTTAATTTTATTCTCTATGATAGTGATAATTTTTTATCCTAAACAACATTTAGAGATAGAGTTAGAAAATGCTGGTGGTGAACTAAAACTAAAAAGTTCTGCTATTGAAGGATTTGTTCGTAGTGTGGTTAATGAAAACAACTTCATTAAGAACCCTAAAGTTCGTGTAAATAGTCGGAAAAATAAATGTTTAGTTTACGTGGAAGGAGAAATTCTTCCTTCAGATAATATTATTAAAAGAACTCAGTCTATAAAAGATGAAATCGGTAATGGATTAACACAGTTTTTTGGATTAAATCATGGTGTTAAGCTTGATGTTTCTGTAAAGGATTATAAGCCTAAAAAACCAACTAAAAAAACTGTGAGTCGTGTAAAGTAAGGAAATAAAAAATGGAATGGTTTAAAAAATACCAGTATCCACTCCTGTCTGGGTTAGCAGGTATTATTTTAGCTTGCTTCATCCTCTCCTATGGTTTCTTTAAAACATTATTTGTTTTAATCTTCGCCGTCTTAGGAGCTGGAGTTGGATATTATTTACAACAGAAAAATTTATTTAAATAAAAGGAGTTTCATATGTCAAACGAAAAAAATATCAAAGAAACTAATGCGAAAGCAGAAGATGTTAAACAAACTAATGTAAAATCAGAAGAAGTGAAGGGTGAATTGACTTACGAAGACAAAGTCATTCAAAAAATTATCGGACTTTCTCTAGAAAAAGTAAATGGCTTGTTGGCTGTTGACGGAGGATTTTTCTCTAATCTAACTGATAAGATTATCAACACTGACAATGTTGCTAACGGAGTAAACGTTGAAGTTGGTAAAGAACAAGTTGCTGTCGACTTGAATGTCGTGGTTGAATATCAAAAGAATGTTCCTGAAATATACAAACACATTAAAGATGTAGTTGTATCACAAGTTTCTAAGATGACTGACTTGGAAGTTGTTGAAGTGAATGTGAATGTTGTTGATATTAAAACAAAAGAACAATATGAAGCTGACTCAGTAAGCTTGCAAGATCGTGTGACTGGAGTTGTTGAATCAACAGGTGAATTCGCATCTGAACAGTTTGAAAATGTTAAAACAGGTTTAGGAAATGGATTCTCAGCAGTTAAAGAAAAAGTTGGTGAAGGCGTAGAAGCTGTAACTGACTCTTCATCAAATGAAAAACCACGTGTTCATTAATTTGAATTTGGATATATAAAAACATATACAAACGGAGGTAAGACCATGTCTACAGAAGAAAAAGTAAACCAAGCAAAAGGAGCAGTCAAAGAAGGATTCGGTAAATTGACTGGCGACAAGAAAACAGAAAAAGAAGGAGCTGCTGAAAAAGTAGTTTCTAAAGTTAAAGAAGTCGCAGAAGACGCAAAAGATGCTGTTGAAGGAGCAATCGAAGGCGTTAAAAATATGATTAAAGGTGACGACAAATAGTTGTCAAGATAAAAGATGGTAAATGGTCATAAGCCAACTAATAGGTTAAATGACGATCAGATTTAATTCGAGTAAAAATTATTCATAGAATAAATAAATTATAACGGAGGCAAGACTATGTCAACTGAAGAAAAATTAAACCAAGCAAAAGGTGCTGTAAAAGAAAAAGTTGGTGAACTAACTGGCGATGAAAAAACAGAAAAAGAAGGAACTGCTGAAAAAGTAATTTCTAAAGTTAAAGAAGTTGCCGAAGACGCAAAGGATGCTGTTGAAGGAGCAATCGAAGGCGTTAAAAATATGATTAAAGGTGACGACAAATAATAGTTATTTGTTATCATTCAATCACAACTAGTCTATCCTAAAAAAGCACCCTAAATTCTATAGTTTTTACATCTACTATAGAAGATGGGGTGCTTTTTGATCAAGATTTTTAAGAGGCTGTTACTATACAGATATGTTGAGAATCTAAAAAAATCTCTTAATGATATAAGCAATTAGCTACATTTCTGCTTTGCTTTAAAAATTAACGAAACACACACTTTGTATTTATTTTATACATTAAACAAATGTAAATAACTATAAAAAATAAAGTGAGATAAGACATAATTTAAAAGCAGAAAAATATATATAAATCAATATACAATAGAATGATTCAACATATATTTTCTATTTGTTTATCACAAACAATAATACTATTTAGGTATTTTGTTTTATAATTTAATATATTTCAACAATTTTAAAAAAGTCAAGTATTTTAGTTGACTCCATATAAAAAATAGGCTATAATTATATTATCTCTAGAAAAGTAAGCGCTTTAATTTTTATTCAATGAGAGACTTTTAACTAAAAAATCAAAATACAAAAATGTTATATTCATCATACTTGCTTATTGAATGTGATTTAAATAGCGTTTCTTTGAGATAGAAAGGAGTCCTATTATGCTTTGGTCTATTATTGTAGGAGGTCTTATTGGTCTCATTGCAGGAGGAATCACAAAAAAGGGTGGTTCGATGGGTATCATTGCTAATGTTTTAGCAGGTTTAATTGGTTCATCAGTTGGACAATCTCTTTTGGGTACTTGGGGACCATCTTTGGCAGGTATGGCATTGCTTCCTTCAATTGCGGGAGCTGTCATTGTTGTTTGTGTCGTTTCATTCTTCTTAGGGAAGAAGGAATAAATTTCTTTTTTCAAAAATAGATCATAATCTTTATAACAGGAAAAGATTATGATTTGATTGTAGTTTTGAAAAGATTCGTTATTTCAAAATTACAGAAGAAAAAGGCAACTAAGTAAAAGATGCTGTTTAAGGCGCAATCAAAGTTATAAAGAATTTATTTAATGGTGATGACAAATAAGTCATAAGTATAATCGATTTTTCGTGTTAGATCAACATACTCTATACAATTTTTAGTTCTGTTCATATTAACTTTTACAATAAGATTATATAGGCTATAAGCTGATATAATCAAATAAACCTAAGTAAAGCACTATTTCAATTTAACTGAATGATGGCACACTTAGCATAAGATTTAAGCGAAAAATCGGTTTTCTTTTGATATAAAATAAAATATATTACAGATGGAGGTAATAGTATGTCTACAGAAGAAAAAATCAATCAAGCAAAAGGTACAGTCAAAGAAGGATTCGGTAAATTGACTGGCGACAAGAAAACAGAAAAAGAAGGGGCTGCTGAAAAAGTAGTTTCTAAAGTTAAAGAAGTCGCAGAAGACGCAAAAGATGCTGTTGAAGGAGCAATCGAAGGCGTTAAAAATATGATTAAAGGTGACGATAAATAATTGTTAATAGTCATCTTTTAGTCCCTAATGACGCATTCTAATTAGCTCCACTATGGAGAATAGAGTGCGTTTTTGATTTTGTGAGATTAATTTGCTATTGTAACAGACATTTTTAAAAATTGCTGTTATCATAGATATTTTCGTAGTATTCCTGTAATGGTATTTTGTTATAACATAAACAATTAAGGAGGTATTACATTGGATAAACTATTGATTCTACTATTTTTAACGATTTTGAGTATGCCTTTAATTTCATGCTCTAATCAAAGAAATCAGACTTTGGATGGGGAATATTATTGGGTTAGTGAATCTAGAAATGAACGAGCATTTACTATCTCAGGAAATAAAGGGATACTTGATAGTAGTGTTGCTGACAATTTTGTAATTGATCGAAAGAATGAAACAATTGAGTTAATGGGTTCGCAAATGTTAAACCGTACAACAAGTTATATATATGAAAATGGTGTCTTTACTGTAGATATCTCTGGTGTAGAGCGTGATTATTATAAGAAAGATAGTGAGGCTTATAAGAAGGCACTGAAGGATTTAGATGAAAATTGACCACAATAATTAATCTTTTCTTTTGCTCTTGTCATTTAACGCTTATCCTATACAAAGGGATTGAGCGTTTTTATATTATAGTCTTTCTTGGTTATGAATTGATTCTCAGTTTTCCTAGTGTACCAAATCCTACGAATTTGACAAAACTATATAAATTTGCTATAATAAATTTATATAAGGAGTTGAATTAAATTACTACAACTAAGAAATATCCTTTAAATAATAAGCTAGCCTTGTTGCTTACTGTTACTTATAAAATAGAACAAGTTGTATAAATAGAAAGTGAGATTACTAGATGAGAATAACAAGTTTTAGAGATATGGACACCACTGAAGATTTTGAATTTGTAGAAGAAAAAATGGGAGATTATTTCCGTTGGGGAATTGCTGATTTCTATTCACTTCAACAAGCTACATATTGGATTGGTGATCTTTTAAGAAAAGAGCCTAGCGCTAATTTTGAAGTAAGAGCACGCCTTTCAGGAAGTGAAGATGTAGATGACTATGAAAGAATTGTGTTGTACGAAGGGAATCAATGTTTTGACAACTGGTTCTTAGAAGAAAAAGCAAGTTTCATGTCTCCATATTCCATGGTTCTATTTCTCAATAAAGATACAAATGTAGTATATGCGATTGAGAAAAACGAATTTGATGAGCCTGGACATGTGAAATATTTATGTGAGATAAGAAAATAAGAGAGTTGAAAAACTCTCTTTAAATCTAGTTAATAGTGTGTTGAAAATTTTATTTTTCAAAACCTTTTGTTAAAAAAGGGGGATCATAAAATGGATATGAAAATTAAATACATTAAAATACTTGTATTGCTATTCGTTAATTTTTTTTTAATTGGAGCTGGTATTATTACATATCAAAAAATTCAAGAGAAGAATGCGATTAAGAATTATACTCAAGAATTCTCGAAAGTTACAAGAGAAGAACGAGCAAAAGCGAAGAATACTGTCATTCAAAAAGGTATGGTTGGGGAAAACTATTTAGAAGCCTACTATCCTAAAATAGATGGAGAGCCTATTGGTCTTGTGAGGGATAGAATCCTTGCGGATGTAGGTGAACTTCCTCAAGAAGTGATAGAAAATAAACAGCCCCAAAAATTACTTTTTTATCATACTGAACTTTTAACAGAGCCTTTTGTAGGTGTTCATCCATATCAGATTAACCGTATCCGTTATAAATGGAAGAATGATAAGTTTATTAGTGAAAAATCAGAAAAATTGTCTTTACTCTATTTGGATGATAGCGGAAATGCTTTTCAGTTTACTCAATTGTTTGCTGATAGTGATGCAGTAAAGGAAATATTACTGATTGAATTACGATCACAACTTGTTTTTCTTCAATTAAGTGAGGAACGTATTGAAGAAGTTTTGCAGGTTGTTTCAGAATCAGATATGGCCAGCTGGGGATTTACTTATGAGAAAGGCACTTTTCTCATTGACTTACCAGTTGAAATAGAGGGAATGGGAACTTTTGATGTTCCACTATCGAAACTTTATGACGTTATCGATATAGATCGACTTCAACCTGAAGATTTAAAAGGCTACGAAGCATATCAAGAACAACGGAATAAAAAAATGGTTGCCTTAACTTTTGATGATGGTCCAGATCCGAGCACAACACCTCAAGCTTTAGAAATTTTAAAGAGGTATGGTGTTAAAGGTACGTTCTTCATGTTAGGGAAGAATGTTGCTGCATATCCAGAGGTAGTAAAGAAAGTACATAAAGAAGGCCATGAAATTGGAATTCATACCTGGGATCACCCGATTTTAACAAACTTACCTTTGGACGATGTTGAACATGAAATAATGGACACACAGGATATCATTCAAAAAGTGACAGGTATTCAAACGAAAATTACTCGCCCACCATATGGTTCCATTAATAGTGCTGTCCAGTATGCGGTAGATCAGGCCTTTATAATGTGGGATGTAGATACCTTGGATTGGAAGACTCATAATACAGATGCTATTCTACAAGAAATTAAAAATGAGGTTAGTCCAGGTTCCATCATTTTGATGCATGATATCCATCAAACTTCCATTGACGCCCTTCCGACTGTTATTGAGTATTTACAGTCTCAAGGATATGATTTGGTAACGGTTAATGAACTATTGGATCATAAAGTAGATAGTCATCATATATATTATAGAAAGAATTAAGAAAGTAATTGTAAAGAAAGAGAGTTGAAAAAAACTCTTTTTTTCTATAAAGAAGTGGATAAAATGCTGATATAAAGTGGATATCTAATTTTAATTTTTGTTTGAAATAGTAGTATGAAGTGTTTAAAACGTATTATTTGTAAGGTACGAAGTTCCCAACAATAATTCCTACAATTCTAGGATCTTCATCATACGATAAAAAAATATCTTGATAGTTTGGATTGATAGAAACTAACCGTAAGCCTTGCTCTTCACGATAAACTCGTTTAATGTAGGTCTGGCTATTACAGACTATGGCATAAACTGCTCCATCATAATCAAATCCTGTCTTACGAATGAGAGCCACAGAGCCATTTTGATATTTGGGCTCCATTGAGTCACCAGAAATCCATGAGGCGAAATCATGGGCTAGTTCTTCATTAAAATAAACAGTATCATAGTTCTGATCGTTATAAACCGATGAGCCAATACCAGCAGACATTTTTTCGTAAACATGGTATTCGTATAGTTTTTCTGATATCGAAACAACATTCTTACATTGTTCTTTTTGAGCTAAGCTTCTGACATAACTAAGTGCATTATTCTTACCTTCATCCGATAAAGTATTATATATTCGGACGATTTCGATCTCTGTAAAAAAATCTTTCGGTACATTTAGAATCTGCTCTAGTTGTTGCACTTTTTCTCTAGATGGTTGTTTTATTCCACGCTCCCATGCAGAATAGGCCTGGTAGGTAATACCTAATTGATCTGCAATATCTTTTTGAGTCATTTTTAGCTCTTTTCTGCGAGCCTTTAGTTTTTCTGGTTGGTACATCGTTTCCCTCACATTAATAGTAATTTCAATTCAGCTTTTTGTTTTGCCTCTTTGTCCGTTAGCTTATTTTTATCCCAAACATAAGCTATAGATTTTCCTTTGTCATAAATGAGCCATACTCTTAAATTATTACAGTAAGTCTTTATTGTTTTCCAATTCTCTTGATCTAGAAGTTCTGGATATTCTTGACTAGTCACGAAGCCTTTTTTGATTACTGATTGCTCAATCTTATTGATTAGAGAAGTCTGATAGTTGTTGAATTCCTTTATAATCTGTTCTTTGACACCGTGAAACAAAAGGAGTAGTGTGGCATTTTGTCCATCAATATAAGCATCGATAGCCTGCTTAATGGTACTTTCCTTTCCAGGATAATATTCTCTAAGAAGATCTAAAAGGCGATAAAACAATGCCTGTTTTGAAACATCCAGGCTATTTTGAATGTGTTGAAAGGTGTCGCAACTATAATAAATCTTTGACAACAAAACAATGTCAGGCATTAATACTACAGCAGAGAAAATATTCGCTTCTCGCTCTAGTAGGTTCTCCTGATTATCAATAGATTCAGTAAAATAATTTCCTTCATGCTCTAGGATAAAATGTCCCAGTTCATGACATAGAGTAAAATTTTGCTTTACAATTGGATTATCCTTTTCATAGGAAAAACTAATTCCTAATTCATCGATAACAGTTAATCCTTCAATCTTACGATTAGAGAAGTGGTGACTAATCACTTGAATCTGATATTCTTGAATACAGTGTTGAAAGAAGTAGTTGAAATTATAATTTAGTAATGAAATGTCATGATCTTTCATATACTGGTATAACACATGTTTTGTAGAATTACTTATTCTTGTATACAATTCATCCAAAGAATGATACCTCCTTTAAGTATAAAATACAAAACTAAACCAATTTAGTTGAGTTTATTATATAAAAAAAGTGGATGTGTGTCCACTTTTTTTATATTACGTTAAATATATAAACATAGTCTAATTATTTCTTTTTTTTACCAAAGCTGAAAGTGCTATTCCTCCAAAAGTCAGCAACGCCCCTCCAATTTTATTCCTGTGTTCTCTATAAAATCTTTCGTGCTCTCCACAGAATTTTGCTTTTGGAGAGTATACTTCTTTATTACATCTAAAGTATTTACATGTTTTAACTTTCTCTTCTTTCATTCGTATCTTCCTCTACTAATAATGTTTCTGAATGGTTAACCAATGCATTGATATTTTCTGAAATACTCTGTGTCAAATTTATAAAAGAGCTGCTATTTCCTTTTGTAAAATTATCAATTTTCCAAGCTAAACTTTTTCCATCATATTTAGGCTCAAGTAAAGTTTGCTCAGTAAAAGCTTTGTAATTGCTTAATACAGCTATAACAGACTCATGTTCCTCTAATACCGTATAAGCAACAACATTTAACTGCATTGCAGATGATAGGTAACTAATTGATTGTTGAAGCAGAGTATTTATTCTTTTTGCATCTTTTGAATTGGTTTTAATGTTGATAAAGTCTAAACCATCTGTGTAAATTGACATCATTAGTTTTGCAATAGTATTATTATTTTCTTTAATCGCTGAAAGTAGTAATTCTTTTTTTAATTGCTCATTTCTGGTTGCTAAGGCCTCTACAATTAGTTGGCGAGCACTGAAAAAGCCTGAAAATCTATCATTGTATTGCCCTTGTTCCACGCGGATAACTAGTTCATTTAAGCTTTCAATTTGTTCTGAAATAGATGCTAGTTGCCCTTGTATTGCAGAAAGCTCAGGTAGATTCCCTAACTCTTTGACAGTCCTTTTCTCTAAGGTTACACTACTTTTAATTTTTCCAGATTCAGTATCTTTTAATACTGCATAGGTCTCGCCTGTCTTTTTTCGTATACCATAACTCCATTCTCCCGATTTTAACTTTTCTTTTGCAACTTCGGATAATTTTGCAACGTATTCTACATTGTCATTATCATTCTTTTCAACAAGCTTTTTTAATAATTTAGCTTCGGGAATATGAGCAAATAAATTATTTCTAATCTTATTAGCAACTACTAAAGAGGCTTCTTTTTGCAGTGGAGTTAATGAATATGATTGGAAATCATAGTTGTATAATTCCTTTTTTCTGACATCAACTTCAAAATGCTCCATTTTTGGTATTTCAATTTCAAAACTTTCCATACTTTAATCCCCATTTTTGGAACTTTAATTTAAAGTTCTATAGTTTGTATTGTTTCTAGATCTTTGGTGACGATCGCAGTATCAAATCGTATTTCAAATAAAACTAAAGATTCCCCTGCTAATTCAATAGTATTTTTGTAACCTGGTACTTTAGCAATAAACTGGTCCGCCACTTCAAAAATAGTTTTGGTACTTTTTTGAACTAAGCCCTTAGCTTTTACGTGTTCATTTCCAGAGTGTGGAATTGTAGTAAATGCAATATGAAAGTTTGATTCCATTTCCTTAATCTTATCATTATCTTTGAAAGATGCGAAATAGAGTGTATTATTGGTTGAATCAAAAACAAAATTTACTATTCTTACATTTGGAATATTGTTTACAGATGTCGCTAAGGCAATTTCTTTTTGTTCTGACATTATTTTCAAAAATTCTTTTTTTACATCCATTTATAAAACACTCCTTTTAATCAATGAAGTTATCGAACAAAAAAGGCTAATTTTTTATTTACTTATTTTTTTCAAATGCTTTTTTTCTCTTTTCCATAAACTCGATCAACTCTTTCTTGAAAATAGCCTTTTCTTCTTCGGTTAGACCATTTGAATTCATACGGAAAAGAAGTTCTACATTATCTAACTCGTCTTCTTTTAGATGTTCATCCGAATTACCAACTAAATAATCAATTGATACATTTAAAACTTGTGCAATCTTGACTAAATTATCTTGTGTTGGTTTTTTAGCTCCACGTTCCCATGAAGCATAAGCTGGTTGCGAAATTCCTAGTTTTTCAGCTACATCGACTTGTGTAAGATGTGCTTGTTTTCTAAGGTTTTTTAATCGTTCCGAAAATTCCATTTTAAACCTCTAAAATTTTTTTGTATTAATTTCAAATAATCTCTTGACAAATATAACCAATGGTTATATAATATAAAATATAGCCGAGAGTTATATTGGTTTTAAAAATAATAACGCCTAACTATCGGCATTATGATCATTGACAATTAAATAAAAAGTGCGTCTGACAACCAGAGGACTGACTATCAAACTACACTAAACTTCGTACCTTTATTGTAATCTATTTGATAGGTAAAGTCAAGTCCGTTTTATGGTTGAAGTGAAGATATAAAACATTTTTGTGGGCTTCCACGCATTTCGGACTTTCGCACTTTTCCGAATAGTAAAGTGAACTGGCTTCGCCAAAGGGCGTAAGAGAATCCCTTGGGTATGATGAGGACTACCTGAAGAGATTGGCTGGGAAAGCGATGGTAATTGACGCAAAGCACCTTGCTAAACGTTGCCACCGTGAAGGAGGGATCCTTCAACCAAATAACTTTTCTTTACTGCTGTCTATCTAATAAGATAGACCTACTCTCAAGCTACTAAGTTCTTTCCTTTTTTCACTTAGTAGCTTTTTTACTTATTACAATAAAGGAGAACTCTATGACAAACTTTTTTCGCACTACAATGTAAACGACTCTATGATAACTATGAATTTACCTATGGCATGTTTAGCGAATCTGATAAACTACAGGCTAAACTCTATGCTCAAGCTCAAATTGATTTAGACAATCTCGCAGATGATGCTCGTAGAAATGGCTATGCTCATGGGGATATTCAATTCTATAGTCGAATGTTTAAACGAAAACTATTTACCCACTATTACTCAAGAGTAAAGCAACTAGCTTAACTCTTTTTATTTTACACTCAGAAAGGAAAATCTTATGATCTCAGAAACACTTAAAATGAAACCAGAATTTATTGGCCCTGCTTACTATGAACGTTTAGGAAATGCTCCTAAATTTATTTTTGGAAAAGAAGGCAAATACCAACGTCACATTCTAAACAGCGCAGAGCACGGTGCCTTTCATGTCATTACACCAGCCTCTACAACGGTCTTTCCAGAAGATGCTCTAGTAGAAACAGTCAACCCAATCTTTTTCCCAGACACTGCTTTAAATGGCAATACTGTTGCACCATATCTCAATGTCTTTGCGGAAAAATTGGTAATCAAAAAATAAGAAATAAAAGGAGAAAATTACATGGCTAAAATTGGATTAAACTACGGAGAAAAACTACAAATTGCTGACAAGACTTATCGTGTTATTACAGACGGGTTAGATGTCCCAGCTGTCCTTGGAAAACTGACTTTCCGAGGTGTTGAAGGTCCTGATATCATCTTTGAAGTGGATCGCTCACAACGGAATCCTGATGGATCGTTTGTACAAGTCAATACAGGTGAGATCCGTGGAATTGTTGTAGGGATTCATTCTTCTGTCCAGCACGAAACACTCTTTTTCACGATCGCAGATATGTCTGAGTCTGAAATTGAAGACCTGGGCATTAAATACCGAGAAGAAGTTGAACTGGAAGATATTGTTATTACGCATACTCATGTCAATCGTAATGATATCTATAAGCTCTTTGCTTCTAAAATCAAGAAAAAAGCTGGAAGTGCACCAACTAAAGAAAACAAACCAGTAGAAAATAAGAAGGAGAACTAGGAGGTGATTCAGGATGAAACTCTTTACCTATCGTGGAAAAAGAGTTCGAGTTTTTCATCGTAAACTAAAGGGAATCACATGGTTTATCTGGTGGTTTCCTTTTTTGTTGGCTATTAGTTTCTACAGCTACTTACATTTAGAAGAATTAAAAGTCCATCCCTTACCTCAAGGATATTTTCTAGAAGCTGGATTTATCTTTTCTTTGATCTTATCTTGGTTTATTAATCGTGTTTGCTACAGGAAGGTACTTTTTTTTCAAAAGCTCAATAGTCTTCGAATCCTATCTCGTTTCTTGCTAGAAAATAACCTCTATCTCGTTAAAAAGGTTAAACGTGAAAACAAGATCATTGAAAAAATCACCTTACCTCAAGTGTATGTCAAACAGTCTCGCTACAAGATTGAAGTGAGCTTCATTCTAGAAGGCAATAAGTTCCAAGATCGCTTTTTAAATCTAGGAGCTACGCTTGAAGTCATGTTTAACGGGGACTTTCGCAATAAAACCTTTGATAATCGCTTTATCAAATATGAAATTGCTATTAACCGAATTGATAGCAGGATCACCATTAATGAAGTAACAGTCAAGGGATCCAAACTCCAGCTCATGAAAGATGTATCTTGGGATTATATTGAAGAACCTCATCTTCTCATCGGCGGTGGAACAGGTGGAGGAAAAACAGTTGTTCTCATGACCATAATTTATGCATTAGCTAAAATTGGCTTTGTCGATATCTGTGACCCAAAGAATTCGGACCTTGCTGGATTAAAGAAAATTCCAGTCTTTCATGGCCGTGTTTATACTAGTAAGGAAGATATCATCAACTGTTTTAAAGAGAATGTAGAGTTCATGGAAAAACGCTATGAAAGGATGTCCACTTCGCCAAAATTCCAAGCTGGAAAGAACTTTACTCACTATGACATGAAACCAAAATTCATTCTTGTAGACGAGTGGGCAGCTCTTATGGCAAAGATTGACCGTGACTATAGCCAACAGTCCGAACTCATGGAATATCTCTCTCAGTTAGTTTTAGAAGGTCGTCAAGCTGGAGTCTTTATCATCTTTGCTATGCAACGGCCTGATGGGGAATTCATCAAAACGGCTCTTCGGGATAACTTTATGAAGCGTCTCTCCGTCGGTCATTTAGAATCAACAGGATATGACATGATGTTTGGAGATGCCAATAAAACCAAAGAGTTCAAAAAGCTGGATGAAATTAATGGAGTCAAGGTCAAAGGACGGGGCTATATCGCAAACAACGGAGAACTGGCTGGTGAGTTTTTCTCTCCCTATGTACCGCTTGATCAAGGTTTTTCCTTCTATGATGCCTACTCTAAAATTCCCATCATGGAGTTTGAAGGAGAAGTATTCTCAGTATTTGAAGAATATAAACCACCGGTTGAAACAATTAATCCTATAGAGGAAGAGGAGACTATAAAAAACGAACCAAACAAACGACCACTCAAGGAATTTGCGGACGAACAAAATCTTAAAATGCCAACCCTACGCAAGATTATCTATCTCTTAACAGAACAAGGGATCATCTTTGAACGGACTGTATCCGCTATTCTAGTGGATCCTTTTCAAGAAAAACTTCTTCTTGAAATCCTCGTTCAATTTGAAGAGGGAGGACGCAGGTCTTATCCAAAAGCAGTTGAAGCGACGATTGTTCATCATGGGCTAGGACAAGGGCAAGGGCAAGCCTGACCGCAGGTCAGGCGCAGACCGTAGCCCGAAGTCTCTAGGCCATGATGAAACTTCAACCCCCGTTTTCTAATAGGGGGGTTACATTTGGCAAAAACGCCAAGTCCACCCCTCCTCATTCCTTATGGGAGTTGGGTTTTCAAATTTTATGAAGTGTGTCATTTTCATCAAAAAAGTGTGTCACTTCGTTAGAAAGAGGTGTTGCGATGAATGGACAAAATTAGTCCTTTTCATATTAAGAATTTCAGAAAACAAACAGGACTTAGTCAAAAAGCATTTGCACAAGCTGTTAATCTACCTACAAGAACCTACCGCTCTTATGAAACAGGCGAAAGAGGACTGACGATTGATAAGTTTAGAGAACTTAAAGAAAAACTTGGTTACTATCAAGATTGCGATAAAAACAGTCTTCGAGCTCAAATTGACTATCTACGATTGACATTTCCTAGATTAAAGGATTTAGATGCTTTCTGTGAAAACTTCCTTCACTGCCACCTTAGCGAATTTACAGATCAAGAAACCCGTCTCATGAACTATACCCACTTATGGCAACGAGGGAATATCTGGATTTTTGATTTCTTTGATAAGTCTGTAACCAATGACTACCAAACTTGTCTTCAACTATCCGGTCAAGGATGCCGTGAGCTGGAATTGCTTTTAGAAGACAAGGGAATTACTTGGCAGATCTTTCTTCAAAACATTCTTTATTCCTATGAAGATGTTCGGGTGAAGCGTCTCGATATCGCTCTAGATGAACTCTATAAAGGGTACGGTCACGAGGACGAACAAATTCAAATCCCCAAACTGATTGATAAACTCTATTCCAAAGAGATTGTCCTAGACACGATCAAGAAATGGAATATCACGGGTGGTGGATCTTTCACAGATAATGAAGATATGGAAGCGAATCACGGCTTGTCCATTTACTTTGGAAGCCGTCAAAGTCAACTCTACTTCAACTTTTATGAAAAGCGCTATGAAATTGCTCGAATGGAAAACATCTCCTTGGACGAATCCTTGGAGATTTTTGGTATATGGAATCGCTATGAATTGCGTTTTTCAGATCAGAAAGCTCAGGGCATTGTGGAAGAATACATCAATGGTGTAGATCTCGGAGAAATTGCTAGAGGCATCATCAATAAAGAAATCCAAGTCTATGATGGTCTCACTCGCTTCGGAGCCTATAAACCTGATGAAAAATGGCAAAAACTCTTTGGAGGTGTTGAACCCTTAAAACTTTCAACCAATCCACAACCATACAGTATTGAGCGAACGATTCGCTGGCTGACCTATCAAGTTGCTAACTCTCTTGCACTAGTCACTGAAGCAGACAAGATCCTCCAAACAGAATACATGAAGATGATTCAGAACAGCGGAGAGATTACTGATCGAGGAAAAGCCATGTTACGACTTCTCAAAGCCAATAAACACTATGAAAACTAGAAAGGAAAAACTATATGGAATACAAAGTTCAAATCAATTCACTAGAAAACTTTAAAGCTTGGTCTGGTGGACTAACCACCTTGAACACTGTCCGTGAACGTGGTGGAGTGGATACCCTAACCGTCATTTGTGAAGATATCTTCTCTGGTGATACGCCAACAGAAGGACAAATCAATGACTGGCTCTGGTTTGATTCAGATTTTATCTACCAAGCTCTAGGCTACGATGATCTGCTTGAGGCTTCTTGAGATGCTGAAGAAGATTTATCAAGCAGATTTTCTGCTTCTTCCAGAACAAGAATTCTGGCATATGTACGTTCTCTTACGAAAAGGAAAGGACTTCTACTATGAATGTGCTGGAAGATCTACCGAAAAAGCACCAGATGCGAAAGGTTTCTATGACTATGAACATGCCTGTTTCACGCTAGATGGTCAAGTGTTGAGCGTAAATAAGAAAATGCGCCCCTCACTCATTACTTATATCCAAAAGACCATCAAAGACAATCAAGAAAAATTTAGAAAGGAAATTGAAATGGCCACTAAAACTATTTTTGAAAAGAAAGTCTCTCAAGTCACGAATGAACTGGGAGAATTACTGAAAAAGAAAGATCACAGAGAGGCTTGGACCAAGGCTGGAGAATTAAATAGTCTCCTAAAAAAAGAAGAAGCCAAGGATCTAAAACCTGACCTGATCGAACAACTCCAAACTGAGCTACGAGGCTACTATTACATTAATGGCGAGATCGAAAAAGCCAATAAGCGCCTCTATGCAAAAGGATCAAAGCTCATTGAACTAGCTGCTCTCTAAAAGGAGGATCTATGGATAAAGCCAAACGCTACTTGCTTCAAGCAAAAGAATATCTCTCACACTTTAAAAAGGTGGAGAAAAAAGAAGGTCCACCAAAACTAAAAGTCACCAATAAAAAGACCGTCAATATCGCAGTCATAGGAGGAATTTCTTTCCTCCTTTTTGTTGGTCTCTTGGGATCTATTCGTGCTATCACACTATCAAATAAAGTAGGAGCACTACAAGCTCAAGTGGAGGCTACTAAAAAACAAAAGGCACAGCCTATGGAGTCGAGTAGAAAATACGACTATAAACTCCAGTACTACTTGAACGACTATGTCTACGCTTATTTCACCCTTCCGCAAGAAGGAGATAAACAACAAGCTCAAGTGGAATACTTAAATAGCTTTTACAACTTCATTCCTGATGTGAAAGCTCAAGGTCAAGTTCGAAATCCTAGTGAACTCCTCTATTCTCAGTTAGTGACTGTAGAAGGGAAGGTTGCGACCTATAAGATCAAATACAAGGAAACGATCCGTCGGGATAATAACACAGAAGAAAAAGAAATTGTGACAGGTTTCAATATTCCATTTGATGAAAAAGATGGGAAATATTATATTTCTGGCCTTCCTTGGTTCTCTGTCATTGAATCCTCACAAGCTGGACACTTTAGCGAAGACGATCAGCTTCAATTAACCGCTAACGATCACTTTTCAGATGGTCAGCGTAAAAAAGTTGAAAAATTCCTCAAAGTCTTCTTTACCAACTATACTACTAACCAAGACAACCTCAATCTGATTGCTAAGGATGTGGATATCATCGCAAATAGCACTTTCAAAACGATCGACTACACTTATCTCAAACAGGACGGTGATGATTTAATCGCTTATGTCCAAGCCACCTTTGAAGTTGGAGGTACCACTCACTCGGAAAACTTCACCTTTACTCTATCAGAAAAAGAAAAGACCTACTATGTCTCAAAACTAGAACACACCATTCCACTGAATTATGCAAATAATAAAGAATAGGAGAACTCTATGAATACAGACAATCTACGAACCTTCCTCCAGGGCGATGGAATTTGGATCCTGACAGCCATTGCTGTAACATTAGCTATAAAGGCTTGGCGGAACAGTTCTTGGCTTCAACTCTTCTCTGTCGTTGGTTTCTATGCCGTTATTGTTTCAATTGCGAAAGGACAAGATATCCTAAAAGCAGTCGGCTGGTTCCTACGACTCTTCGGTATTGAATCAGGACTTTAAGTATGAATGAAGAAAGACTTTATGATTACAGTAAGGGCCTAAATGCTCCTTATTGGATCCAAGAAATTAAGACAAAAAAGGGCACTCGACTATGGTACTTTGCGACACCTATGCAGTTGTCCTTTTTCATTGTTTTTATCATCGTCTTTGTGGCCATGTTACTCTTTGGAGGATTTATCTTTGTGCCACTCGCAAAAATCACTCATTCAATTTCATTACTTCTCTATTGGTATCTTCCTTATAAATTAGCTAAATTCTATACGGAATATGAGCCTCACGGTAAGAAGATGCACGTCTTTATTGGAGATTACCTGATTTACTTTTGGGACTTTAAGATCAATAAAAGAGCTATCTACCATGAAGATCGAATAGAGCCTGTAGAAGAAATTGTCTTTGAAAAAACAAATTTATAGAAAAGGAGGACCTATGAGTATTACTTTAACCTATCCTATTAGGGAAACACATGAAAATCTAGCTCTCAAAAAAGATCAAACAGTCGTTGCTTATTATCGTATTCCAAATACTCCCATCACAATTACGGATGATGAAAAAAAGGGCAAACACAAAATTACGGTTGCTCAAATGATGAAGAAGCTCCAGAAAAACAAGTTCTTTGAAATATCTCTGATTCCTAAAGACTATCTCTTAGAAGAGAAAATGCGGGACTTCTCAGATGCTCTAGCAGATGACAGTCGTGAACTAGGAGAAGAACTGCTTCTTTACACAGTGGATCGTCTAACAGATGAAATGGAAATCCCTTATCAGTTTGATTGGGTCGTGGGAGTGACCTTACGCAAACAAAATCATGGAGCTACAGTAAAAGACTTGGCCTATGAGAACTTTAATGAGTTCACAGAAAAAATCGCAAAGGGTCTGGGCTATGAATATGAATTAAGTCCCACTTGGTATGAAGACTATAAAAGTGATGAATTCACTATTTTCCAAGCCTTCTCTGTCCTTCGGGCAAAACGGTTATCCAATGAAGAACTCTTTTATTACCAGCGGATGCAGTACCTTCGCTATATCCCTCACTACAAGAAGGAGGTCCTGGCCAATCGTGCTCAATTCAATATCACAGACACTTTGATCAAAGTCTTAAAAGGTGGCTTCCTCAAGCTAGAAAGCCCTTATGGATCTTCTTTTGTGACAATTCTTCCTGTAGGTAAATTTCCTGTTCAATTCAACGGCTTTCACCTAGGTGAATTTATCCAACGTTTGAACTTTCCCGTAGAGCTACGAATCAAGGCAGAATTTATTGATACTGGTAAAATCAAGGGGCGAATGGGACGCTCGAATACACGTTACAGAAACATCATGGAAGAGGCAGAAAATACTGATACTGTCCAACAAGACGAGATCATCATGGGCTCTATCTCCCTAAAGGACTTAATGAAGAAAGTCGGAAACAAGGAAGATATCATCGAATATGGAGCCTATCTGATTGTCTCTGCTTCTAGTGTGAACCAACTCCGTCAAAGACGGCAAGTGGTTTTGAACTACTTTGATGATATGGGCGTTGAAATCAGTGAGGCCTCTCAAGACGGACCTTATCTCTTTCAAGCCCTGCTCTATGGAGAAAATCTTCAAAAGAAAACTCGCACCTGGACACATATGGTCACAGCTCGTGGATTTTCAGAGCTCATGCCCTTCACCAATACCTCTTCTGGAAACCGTATCGGTTGGTATATCGGCCGAGTAGATAACTGGACAGGGCGTTGGGACAATATTGAGAAAGCTATTGATTCCTCAAAGAATATTGTACTCTACAATGCGACAGTGGGAAATAAGGAAGATATCGCTGGAAAGATTACCAAGAACCCGCATATCATCATTACGGGTGCAACAGGACAAGGAAAATCCTTTCTCGCCCAGATCATCTTTTTAAGTGTGGCTTTACAAAATGTTAAAACCCTTTATATCGACCCTAAACGTGAACTTAGAAATCACTACCAAGAAGTGATTAACTCGCCTGAATTCGCACGTCTCTATCCTGAACGCAAGAAACAGATTGAGAACTTTAACTTTGTGACACTGGATAGCTCACTACCATCAAACCATGGAGTTTTAGATCCTATTGTCGTTCTAGATAAAGAACAAGCTGTAGAGGTCGCAAAAAACATGCTTGAGTTTCTACTACAAGCTGTAGATGATGTCACGATGGATCAAAAAACAGCTATCACAGAAGCTATTAATGCGATTGTGGAGAAACGAGTCGCTGGTGAGAAGGTCGGATTTAAACACGTCCTAAAAGTTCTGAGAGACTCTACTTCCTCTGAAATTGCTTCGGTTGGTCGTTATCTGACTTCAATTGTCACAAACTCTATCTTGGAACTAGCCTTTTCAGATGGAACCACTCAAGGACTTAACTATGAATCACGGGTGACTATCTTAGAGGTCAATAACCTCAAACTACCAAAAGACGATTCCACAAAAATTTCAGATCATGAACGCAATTCTATTGCCCTCATGTTTGCGCTTGGTGCCTTCTGTACTCACTTTGGAGAACGAAATGAAAATGAAGATACTATTGAGTTCTTTGATGAAGCATGGATTCTTATGAAGTCCGCAGAAGGAAAAGCCGTTATCAAAAATATGCGTCGGATTGGACGCTCCAAAAACAATACCTTGGCACTGATTACTCAATCTGTACATGATGCAGAAAATGACGATGATACAACGGGATTTGGGACTATCTTTGCTTTCTATGAAAAGTCTGAACGAGAAGATATCTTAAAACATGTCAATCTCGAAGTCACTGAAAGCAATCTCGAATGGATTGACAATATGATCTCTGGTCAATGCCTATACTATGACGTGTATGGCAATCTCAATATGATTTCCGTACACAACATCTTTGAAGATATTGATATGCTTCTAAAACCAATGAAAGCTACGGTATCATCAAGCCTTGAAAATAAATACGCTAGTTAGGAGGTGAATCCATGCAAGAAGCTTTTGACAAACTAAGGGGAGTTGATATCTTCTCTCTCAAGTCTTACATGGAGCCTACTGGGTTCGCTTCCTTTAACGGGGCTTGGGTTCTGATTAATGAGCTTTTCGTCAACTTCTTCTTTTTCATTCTAAATGCAGTGGTGGGCTTCTTTTCTTTGCTAATTCGGATTCTCGAAAAGATTGATCTCTACTCTAACTACAAGAACTATGTGTTTAATGGAGCAATGAATATTTGGAAAGGATTCATCGGTTCAAGCTCTGGTGGAGTCGCAAAACAATCACTCGTTTCAATGTTGCTTCTGATTCTAGCGTTCTATCTCTTTTATCAGTTTTTCTTTTCGAAAGGAGCTTTTTCAAGAACTCTCCTTCATGTCTTTCTAGTTCTCATCCTTGGATTTGGTTACTTTGGAACAATCGCTGGAACATCAGGTGGTCTGTATCTACTCGATACTATCAACCATGTCTCTCAAGATGTCACCAAAAATATCACGAATATCAAGGTGGAGTATGGCAATAATAAATCCATTAAAATTGGCGATTCCATGGCAGATAGCTATATAGCAGAAACATCTTATAAAGCCTATGTCTTTGTCAATACTGGACAAGAAAATGGGAAATATAAGAATAGCCAAGATGGGAAACAAGAGACTTTTGATGATAGTAAGGTATTAGGAACAGGCGATAAGAATGGAAACTTTAAAGCAGTCAAATCGAAAGATCGTAATAAATATCTGGATGAACTAGGAAATGGAGCCAATGATGATGGTGAAAAGAACCGTTGGGTTTCAGCTATGCCTGATTTCATTTTCACTCGTATGTTTTATGTCATCTTCAAAATTTGTGAAGCCTTTGTATTAGCGATACCCGTTATCTTGATTCAGATGTTAAACGTCATCGCTCAAACACTCGTCTTGATGATGATCCTGCTCTTTCCGATTGTGCTATTGATGTCTTTTGTACCAAGAATGCAGGATCTGATTTTTGGAGTCTTGAAAGTCATGTTTGGTGGGTTGCTTTTCCCAGCTATCACGAGTCTATTGACTCTATTAGTCTTCTACATTGAAAAAATGATAGAAAATATCGTCATTACTGGCTTTGATGGTATCCTTAAAACTCTTCCATCCTTGATCATCTTCGGCCTTGTATTTAAACTACTCATCTCAGTTGTCTCAAAAGGACTCGTATATTTCCTTCTATGGAAATACAAAGCTGAGCTGATCCAATTCATTCTTGGATCTAAAGCACGTATGGTTGCGAGTGATATTGGAAATAAAGTTGAAAAAGGGGTCACAAAGACTAGAGAGGTGGCTTCACAAGTACCATCTAGAAGCCTTTCATCTGCTCAACACCTTGGAAACTTTGCCTTAGCAGGTGCTGGTTTTGGAGCTGGGATGATGATGAATGCCAAGAGTCACTTCCAAAATGTTGGTTCTTTCTTTACCAATAAGGAATCAGAGCACCAACCTGATGAAGTGCTCCCGGCAGAAACACTTGAGACTCCAACAAATCCAGATACTCCTGAACCAAACATTCCGAAAACAAAGGCAATTCCTGAGAAGGTTAAACCAGTTGAAGAAAAAAGACCAACTCCTTCAATGGAATCCCCAATCACAGCGGAGTCAACATCAAGTTCAAGCGAGGAATTCCAAACTCTTAAAGAAGAATGGATTTCTCCATTTAAACAACTCCGCATTAATAGTATTGAGCGCAAATTAGAGGAATATAAAGATCCTCAAGCCATGTACAAAGCCCAAGGATCCAATGCCTTCACTCGTGCTTATAGGAAAACCATGACACGAGATGATAAATTAAGAGCCAATATTGAACGAAGAGATCGATTAACAGAACGCTTAAAACAACTCAGAGGAGAATGAAATGAATACCAAAATACGCTCAAGAACTTCTTTTCCAAGAGTTCTTGAAGAAACTCTTTATCAGGCCTACCAAGAAGGAAAACGCTCAGTCGATTTCCTTCTTTTATTTCCAGTCACAGAACAAGAGCGAGACCAAATCATCCTACAGGTTAAGTCCTATTCAGTCGTTTTAGATGCTAAATGGCGGTTTGGGACGGTTTTGTTCACTGCTTATATAAGACATTAACTAGAAAGGAGATTCGATGAAAAAACTAAAATGGTTTCTATTAGCTAGTCTCATTCCTCTCTTTCTACCGGTCCTCATTATCATTATCCTTATGGGAGCTGTCGGAGGTGGCGGAACAAATGGCTCACCTCAATCCCAAAATGGAGTGACATATGCGGATCACTGGTCAGATGGAGATCCCTATACTCACAACTTACTTGTTCATCGCTTCGGTATCACAGCAGAGCAATTAGACGGCTTTTTAGATACGTTAGGAATCTCCTATGATAAGACCCGAATTAATGGGAAAAAGCTCCTAGAATGGGAAGCCAAATCTAATCTTGATGTCCGTGGAATTGTTGCGATCGCACTAAATGAAAGCTCTCTTGGAACTGCTGGAGTTGCAACCAACCCTGGAGCTAATATGTTTGGTTTTGGTGCTTACGACTCCAATCCAGAATACGCAAATCATTTCAACGATGAAGTCGCTGTTGTAGGACTAACCCAACAAACTATTATTGGGAATAAAAACCAAACCTTTAAAATCCAAGATGACAAGGCTAAGAAATTTGCGAATGGTACTCTAAATCCTTCTACTGATGGTGGAGTCTATTTCACAGATACCACAGGATCAGGAAAAAGACGTGCAGAAACCATGCAAAAACTGGATGCCTTCATTGATGAGCATGGAGGAACTCCAAAAGCTCCTGAACAAACTACAGGAAAAACTAGAGATGGTGGAGGAGTCACTTCAAATGATATACCTGTAGGTTATAGTTTGACAACAGCTATTGATACCACAGGATATATCACTAGTACCTATCCTTGGGGACAATGTACCTGGTATGTCTTCAACCGTGGGAAACAAGTCGGAGTCAACTTTGATCCATTTATGGGAAATGGTGGTCAATGGATGAATAAGCCAGGTTTCACAACAACCCATACACCAACAGAACACTCTGCTCTATCATTTAGTCCTGGACAAGCTGGAGCTGATCCAATATACGGACACATTTCATTTGTGGAACAGGTTAAATCTGACGGCTCAATTCTTGTCTCAGAATGTAATGTAAAAGGGCTAGGGATTATTAGTTACCGTACTTTTGACGCAGAAACTGCCAAACAATTTACCTATGTAATAGGACATTAGAAAGGAATAGATATAGATGATTCAAGTTGTAGATAAAAATGATTTAATGGAATTGATTGGATATTCTGAAACACAAGCTAGTAAATTAATACGAAAGGCTAAAAGCCAGCTTGTACAAGAAGGATTTGAATGGTATAAGAATAAACGTATTGGACGTGTACCGATTATTACAGTTGAATCCATTCTTGGTTTTCAAATACAATTAAAAAATGATATAATTGAGGGGAACCTTCAAAGCGCTGTCATGACTGAAGGAGAAAAATAGCATGGCGGTAATAAAACAGGACGATGGACTGTGGCTAGTTGATATTAGTGATGGTAAAAGTTCCTTAACTGGCAAACGTATACGACACCGCAAATCTAATTTTTTAACGAAAAAAGAAGCAGAGGAATATGAGGCTTATTACCGTATCCATAAGTTAAATCAGATACAGAATACAAAAAAACTCACCATTTCCTCTCTTTATGTAATGTTAAAAGAAGAAGATGAGCTTCGTGGAAATAAAAGAGGTACAATAGATACTCAGAACTCATACTATACCCAATATGTATCGCGATTCTTTGAAAATGCTGATATGTCTTCAGTTACCATTCAAGATGTAAAAAAATATCGAGATTGGTTAATTGAACAGCCTAGTGTAAAAGGTGGGACGCTTACACCAACGCATATTAACCAACAAATGATTTTTGTTCATAAGTTGTTTGATATTGCTATTTCGAAAGGATTCAGACAGGATAATCCATGTGATGCTATTCGGAAACTTCCAGAAAAGCATAAAGAAATGTCCTACTATACTCCTGAACAATTCAAGGAGTTTGAGTCCTATTTCGAAGAAAGTGAATATCCTTTTAAACTTTTATATCGTGTACTCATGTTTACGGGAATTCGTATGGGGGAGGCACTTGCCTTAACTTGGAGAGATATTTTTCTTGATGAGGGATATATTAAGATCCGTAAGTCAGCCTATTATCGCAATGGAAAAACACATATTGGATCTGTAAAGACAACTCAATCAAATAGAGAAATCTACATTCATAAAGCTTTTGTGGATGAGTTGAAAACCTGGAAGTCAGTACAAAGTCAGAGGCTGTCTAAGCTCACTGATTCAACAGATGATTTGCAGATTTTCCAATTTTCAGGGGAACCTATGACTGCTCCAAATGTCTCTAACTTTAGAGCGTCATTCAAGAAAAGATTGCCAGAAGATTTCAAATTGATCCGAAACCATGATTTTAGGCATTCGCATGTAGCCTTTTTGATAAATCAGGGATTGAGGAGAGGAGAAGGAAAGGATTATATCTTTTTCACACTGATGAAACGACTAGGACATAGTTCTATCAATACAACAATAAATATCTACTCACATTTGTTCCCATCACAACAAAAAGAGGTCGCTAACGCATTTGACGATTTTTAGAAAAATGGGCAGAAGTGGGCAGTGAAAATTAAGCAATAGGGTCTAAACCCTTGATACGAAAGGAATCTAGAAAACATTATGATGAATATGCAAAATATGATGAAGCAAGCTCAAAAATTGCAAAAGCAAATGGAGCAAAGCCAAGCGGAGCTAGCTGCAACTCAATTTGTCGGAAAATCTGCTCAAGATTTGGTTGTCGCGACCCTTACAGGTGATAAAAAGGTCGTTTCAATTGATTTCAATGCGGCAGTGGTCGATCCTGAAGATACAGAAACGCTTTCGGATATGACGGTCCAAGCCATCAATGCTGCCATTGAAGAAATTGATGCGGCGACTAAGAAAAAACTCGGTGCGTTCGCAGGGAAATTGCCATTTTAAGTAAAGTAAGTTTTCATCAACTAAAAAGAGGCTGGGACAAAAGTCCTAGCCTCTTCTTGTTTTTAGATTGTCGAGCAAGACGCAGTGGTTGAGTGGGCTCTACTATGCTGATTTCATCAGCTTTTACAGCCCTACTCAGCTGTGCGGAGGTGGGACGACGAAATCGAATTCTAACGAATGACCGATTTCTGTCCCACTCTCTCTTTTTATACATCAAATAATCCGGATAAATCCAATCCTCCGAAGGGGTTGTTGGATAAATTCTTTTGCTCTTCAAGGAGGGTGCGGCCTTGATCAAATTCGAGGAATTGTTGATAGACCAGGGCTGTCATGCGGGCATCTTCTAAGCTATCATGTGATTTTCCTGCGACTCCTAGAAATTCCGCAACGGTATGGAGTTGGAGATTTTTAATGCCATGGAGGTCAGATGGACGACGTTCGAAAGCTTGGTCAAAGACATCGACGGCGTACTGGTCTCCTAAATCCAAGCCGTTTTCAAGCAGGATGGGAAGATCGCTCTTCTGGGCATTGTATCCGATCAAGGGCCGATCTCCAACGAAGGCCTTGAATTCGCTGAGGACCTGCTCTAGTTGTGGGGCATTTTGAATCTTGTCCTGGGTGATGCCGGTCAGGCCGTTAATAAAGCTTTTTAAAGGTTTATCGGTGTAGACGTAGGAGTCGTAGTGGTCGACTTCTTCACCATTTGTAAAGCGCACGGCAGAGACTTGGATGATCTGATAGGCCCCCTCGTATTGGTTAAATTCAAGATCAAAGGCGATATAATCTTCTAATGCTTTCATGGGAAATCTCCTGTGGTAGAAAAGAAAAGGGACTGGTAGGATCCAGCCCCGGATTATCGACGGAAAACGCGTGCCCAGAAACCTTTGCTTTCTTGTTCTTGAACTTTTTCATTAGCTTGTTCGAGTTCAAGTTTCAAGGTATCGCGGTCGTTCATTGCTTGTAAGGTCAATTGTTGCTGTTGGTCCAATTGCTTATCTTTTTCAGCAATTTGAACGTCTTTCACGCGCAACTGTTCATCTTTCTTAGCGAGTTGCTCGTCTTTGGCCTTGAGTTGCTCGTAGAGACGGACAATTTCAGCATTTTTTTCATCCACCAAAATTTCCATCAATTCGCGTTGCTTCACATCATCGCTGACTGGCTCATCTTCAAAAATAGTTTTTTTGTAGATTTCTTCGAGCTTGATCAAGCCACTACGGGTTACAACGGTAACCCCTTTTTCGTTTTTTTGGGTATCTTCTGGAGCCAGCGCCTTGACACGGTTATTGACCGCTTGGCGGCTGACTCCTAAAATTTCAGCAATTTCGCTGACAGTTTTTTCAATCGCCATAACTTCCTCTAATATCTTTTTCTATGAAATACTCTATTAGATAGTAACATAAGTAGGCTAAGCTGTCAAATGAAGCCGAGTAAGGGCAAGCCTTGAGACCACGATTAGCGGGTCTCTGTCATTTCAGGAAGATGGAGGCTGGATTGTGCTAAATCAATGGTCAGTTGGTAATCGGTTTGATCGCGCACAGTGATTTCAAAGTCCGTTGTGTAAAGGACCAGGCGAAGGGTCGCTCCTTTTTCGAGCTTGTAGATGGTTGGTTGAAGATCAAAGTCAAATTCCATCCACTCGCCTGGCGTCACAGCCTCAACCTCTAAGAGGTCATGACGATTTTGGAGGTTGAGATAACCTTTAGAAATGACTCGTTGGCCAGCTTCTTTGAAAGGCAACTCAGTCAAATTGTCTAGCATATGGTAGCGACCGTTATCCAGCGTACGGACCGACAAGACAGCAGGATAGGGTTGGAGGTATTTCTTGCTTCCAAGCTCTAAGAGTTGGGCTGAAAGCAGGCCTTTATTGGTGCTGGAGTAAAGTCGCAGGTGAAGGCGAGCTTTCCCATTGAGGTGTAGGTCTTCTTCGATTGGAAGATCAATGGTCACCTGTTGCGCCTTATCCTGGTAGAGGTCCGTTAAGAAGGTCGGATAAGCCTTGCCATAGCGCTCGTAATCTTTTGTCTCGTAGCGGTTTTGGATGACTTTTTCGTCGTCTCCCAGGGAGAAGGTCCGCTGATTTGTTTGGTTGCCAAAATCATCCAAGGAAGTCCAACTTTGTTCTCCTGTATTGTCCTGCCAGATGACAGTAGGCAATTCATAGCTTGAATCGTAGCCCAGCAATTTTTTAGAGAGGAGGGCGTTCATGCTTTCGCGGAAGTCAATGGATTGCCAGTTGTTGAGATAGACATGGGCACCATTGTGATAGAAGAGGTGTTTCTTGATGCTTGTTGGAAGAGCCTGGAACATATTAAAGACGTGAAGAGGTTTCACGTTCCAGTCTTGCGAACCATGAGTGAAGACCACCTCAGCCTTCACCTGATCAGCATGTAAGAGATAATTGCGGTCGTGCCAGAATTGATTGTAGTCTCCAGAAGCGCGGTCCAGCTCTTTTTTCACGATGTCTAGATCGGCTTGGTGGGCTGCATTATGGTGCAAATAGTCTCCACCTAGAAGGTTGCGCGAGTAGGTCAATTCGGCAAGGGAATCGAAATCTTCACCTGGATAGCCACCAGGACTTGTCACGAGGCCGTTTTCGCGGTAGTAGTTGTACCAAGAAGAGATCCCAGCCTCTGCAATGATGACTTCAAGACCGTCCACACCTGTGGTCGCAAGGCCGTTAGACATGGTTCCAAGGTAAGAGATCCCGGTGGTTGCGACCTTTCCATTAGACCAATCAGCTTTGACTTGGCGTTTGCGTGTGTGATCTGTAAAGGCCCGGCAACGGCCATTGAGCCAGTCGATAACGTTCTTGTAGGCTTCGATTTGTTGGTAATTTCCATTGGTCATCAAGCCTTGCGAATCTTTTGTCCCCACTCCAGATACGTAGAGATTAGCGTAGCCGCGTGGAAGGAGGTAGTCGTTGAGGGTATAGCTGGAATTGATATGGGTGAGAGTTTCTTCAGCTTCATCGACTAGCTCAGCTGAACCGACAGGATCCACCAATTCTAATTGAGGTACTTCTACTTGAATGGTATGAGGTTCTTTGACCTCGAGGTCGACATTCATATTGTAGAGGGCCTTGTCGCTGGCCTTATCGTTGGTCCCTTGGTGATAAGGACTTGCGGTCATAACAGCTGGAATCTTGCCTTCATAGCGAGGACGGATGATGCTGACCTTGACCAAGTCTGGCAGACCATCTTTGTCGGTATCGACCCGACTTTCCACATAGACGACCTCGCGGATGGCATCATGGCTCGTAAAGGTTGCGAGGCTCTTGCCGTTAAAATAGTGATACTGGTTATCTTCAGGAATCAAGCCATCGCTGACCAACTGATCGATGAGTAAATTTCCTTTTACTGTTCGAGTATTGAGAAGGTGATAGAGGTTTTCTACCAAGTTTCCATACTCAATCGGAAATTGGACTTCTTTCAAGAAGCTATCCGTATCTTCAAAATCAATAAAATAGCGGAAACCGAGTAATTGGAGGGCTACTGTGTAAAAAATGTTCGGAGACCATTCGCAGTCAGATTGGATATACGTTAAAAAGTCTGTTTTAGAATCCACCACTAGGTTAGAGAGGGGATAATCTGTATCTTTATAGGTGAAGTAAACCTTGCGGACAAACCATTCAAACAGTTCTTTTTCTGGGAGGTGGGTGGGAAGGTCAAACCCAATTTCTTTTAGTTCCTTAAGAATGTCTTTTTGGTCAACAGATAGATAGCTATATTGATTGTATTTCATAGACTGCTCCTTTTATCAGTTTCTTTTTTCTTTACTTCTTATATTATACTTGATAAAATAGTATTTGTCTAAAGACCTTTCGTCTATAAGGAGAAGGAATATTGAAAAAAATATCTTTTGAACAAGTTGCAAGAAGACGGACCTTATTGTTTGGGGTTCTTGCCGTCATTTTTGGGATTCTCATTTTTCGAAACGGCGTTGGTTTCACCAAATTTTCCTTGGATCTATTAGCCATTTACTTTTTAGTTGATGGACTAGGAAGCTTTCTTCTTCGCTTTTTGTTACGTAGCAAGTCTATTTCCTATAGCCACTCTATTTGGTTTATTTTTCTTTCACTTGCGTTGATCTGGTTGAATCGACTGAGTAGTCTGCCCGTAAACTTAGTTGTGATTTGTTTAGGGGCATATCAGTTGGGGAGTGCCATTGTCTATGGGATCACATTTTGGCTTTATAAGGCCAATCGGGTAAAAGGAGGCTGGCTCTATTTATGGGATGCGCTTTTAAACGGTGGGCTTGGTCTAGCAACTGTCTTGGAACCTGGTTCAGATGGGCACTTCCAATTTATCCTCTTGGGGGCTTATCTGGTCTTGTTGGGGATTTCTAATATTCGAGATGGTATTTTATTTGACAAAGACCAACAAGGCCAAGAGTTAAAACGTCGCTTTCGTATTAGCCTACCGGTTATCTTTGCAGCCTTTATCCCTGCTAAGGAGTTAAAACGGTTTAACCAGTTTCTTCAAAAAGGGAGCTCGGCGGGACACACAGGCCCTTATCGATTGGTGAAAAAAGAAGAAGAGGCAAGGGAATTAGAAATTTTGGTTCATACTTCTGACAGCAACTTATTTGGAGCGATTGGGCATGTAGATATTTGTTATCAGGGGAAGGTCATTTCTTACGGAAGTTACGATCCCTTTTCAGAGCGTCTATTTGGGACGATTGGGGATGGCGTACTGTTTAAAGTGGATAAGGAACCATACATCGAACTATGTAAAAAAGAGAGTCAAAAGACGCTGTTTGGCTACAGCCTATCCCTTACCGAAGAAGAGAATCAGGCAGTAGAGAAGCGTCTAGCTGAAATTGATCAGTTGTTAGAACCTTGGGATCCACCTAGGAGGTTACTGGAAGACGGTCAGCCGACCTACGCTTACAAATTGAAATATGATTTAGGGGCTGAGCTATATAAATTTACTTCTTCGCGTTTTAAATCTTACTTTGTTCTGTCTACTAATTGCTGCCTGTTAGCAGATTCCATTGTGGGACAGGCAGGAACGGCTGTATTAGATGTGCGTGGAGTGATTGCACCAGGGACCTATCAGGATTACTTAGAATACGAATTTGAAGCTCCAAACGGGCGGGTCCATACACGAACAGTATACTAAAAAAAGAAAGACAGATTTTTATTTTTGAAAAATCTGTCTTTTTTGCACAAGATTTCTTGTAAAAAGCCAGAAAATCTTTTACAATAAAAAGTGCTTGGAGGAAAGTATGACAGCAAATCAGATCGTAAGAGTGATCCCAGTCTTGAAAGTGAATAACCGAAATGTCAATCAACGCTTTTATGAAGAGACATTGGGAATGAAAGTATTAGTGGAAGAAGGAGCTCTCCTATCTTTAGGAGATGCCTCAAAAGTAGAGAAAATTGTCTTAGAAGAGTCACCGAGTATGCGTTCGCGTAAGGTCGAAGGTCCAAAGAAATTGGGTCGCATCGTGGTGAAAGTGGCACAAGCTCAAGAAATTGATTATTTGTTGGCCCGCCAGCCAGAAACAAGCGCCCTTTACCAAGGAGCTAATGGTCGCGCCTTTGAAGTTGTGTCTCCTCAAGGAGATACCATTTTCGTGCATGCTGAAGAAAATCTTGAAAGCCTAGAACCGTTGGAGAAAGCGCCTCTTGTTGACGTGCCAGAAGATTTCAAAGGTTTGACGAGCTTTGATGTGGACTTTCTTGAGGTTAATGTGGCCGATTTTGCTGAGGCTGAGAAGTTCTATAGCAGCTTACCAGATCTTGCCCGCTTTATCCATTTGCAGGAAGCCCAAGGAGAAGATCTCCAAGTGGAGAACAAGGTGACCTGGGATTTGAGCATGATCAAGGTCGAATTGGCACCTTTTGATGTGGAAGACTTGAAAGAACGCTTGGGAGAAGCTGTCGATTTTGTGCACCGTAAGGGAACTTTCTTGATTGCCAAGGATCCAAGCCAGATCGAACTCTGGTTTGAAGCCAATCAAGATCAGGTCCATATTTCTTATGAAGAATAAGAATGGAGTGATGAGCGTGAACGCAATCATCGAAAAAATTACCGAACAAATCCAAGAAGGCATCTATCCAGGTGCCTCTCTTGCGCTTTACCGCAATGGTCAGTGGAGTGAGCACTATTTGGGACTTGCGGATCCTGAAAAAGAAGAGCCAGTAGTGGCTGACCTGGTCTATGATTTGGCCAGTGTCAGTAAGGTCGTCGGAGTCGCTACCATCTGTGCCTTTCTGTATGCGAAAGGGGAGCTTGAGCTTGATCGCCCCTTTAAAGAGCTTTACCCGCGTTTTGCTCATGAGAAGACAACCATCCGGGAACTCTTGACCCATACGTCAGGACTTGATCCTTTTATCCCCAACCGGGATCAATTGGATGCGAGACAGTTGAAAACAGCCCTTGAAAATTTGCAGTTAAAAGAAGACAAGAGTTTTCATTACACCGACGTCAATTTTCTTTTGCTGGGCTTTTGGTTAGAAGACAGGTTTCACCAGCCCTTGGATCGTTTATTTGACGAGTTGATTTTTGCACCCTGGAAGATGACGGAGACGCGGTTCGGACCGGTCAAAAAGGCGGTACCAACGGTCCGTGGGGTTGCTTCTGGAAGTGTTCATGATCCCAAAGCGAGAGTATTGGGCTGTCATGCGGGAAGTGCTGGACTTTTTTCAACTGTTGCTGATCTAGAGCGCTTCTTAGAGCATTATCTGAAGGAGGATTTTGCGCGTGATTTGTCTCAGAATTTTGCGCGTGAAGAGGGCAAGACCCGCGCTCTCGGATGGAATCTAGAGGGGGACTGGTTGGATCATACGGGCTATACTGGAACCTTCATCATGTACAATCGCAAGAGCCAGGAGGCTGTGATCTTTTTGTCCAATCGGACCTATGAGAAGGACGAACGGGCCCAATGGATCCTGGACCGCAACTCTTTGATGGACCTAATCAAACAAGAATTTGAAAAATAGAAATGGAAGGCTAGGATGATGGATCCTGGCCTTTTGCTATCTGTCAGATAGAACTCAACTCCGTCTTAGGTTGGATTTCCTTCAAAAGCATCGCTTTTTTGGCTGATTTATATTAAAATAGTAATGACCTTAATAGAGCGAGATGAATATGAACAAAGAGATAGGCGTCGGAAGGGCGCATAGTAAAATTATCTTAATTGGAGAGCATGCGGTAGTTTATGGTTATCCGGCTATTGCTTTGCCTCTCCATCATATCGAAGTGACCTGCCAGATCATTCCGTCAGATGGTCCATGGATTTTGTTTGAAGATGACACTTTGTCCATGGCAGTTTTTGCGTCTCTTGAGCACCTCGGGATTAAAGAGGCCCGGATTCGCTGTCGCATTCAGTCCATGGTGCCGGAAAAACGGGGGATGGGATCATCTGCGGCGGTGAGTATCGCAGCTATTCGTGCCGTTTTTGACTATTATCAGAAAGAGCTGGATGATGAGACCTTAGAAATCCTGGTCAATCGAGCAGAAACCATTGCCCATATGAATCCAAGTGGGCTCGATGCCAAGACTTGTTTGAGCGATCAAGCCATTAAATTCATCCGGAATGTCGGCTTTTACCCGCTAGAGCTGGGTATAAAAGCGAGCTTGGTGATTGCGGATACGGGGATTCACGGCAATACCCGTGAGGCGATCCAAAAGGTTGAAGCCAAAGGGCAGGAAGTTTTGTCCCATTTCCATGAGATTGGTCAGTTGACCCAGCAGGTGGAAGAGGCTCTGAAAATGAATGATCTAACGAACCTAGGACAGGCTCTGACTACTTGCCATGAGCACTTGAGAGCCGTCGGTGTCAGCTGTGTTGAAGCAGACCACCTGGTTGCCGTTGCCCTTGAGAATGGGGCCTTAGGCGCTAAAATGAGCGGAGGCGGTCTTGGTGGCTGTGTGATTGCCCTCGTCAAGGATTCTCGTGAGGCAGCAACCATTGCCCATGCATTAGAAAAAGAAGGAGCGCACCATACATGGATCGAAAACCTGTAAAGGCTAAGTCCTATGCCAATATCGCGATTATCAAATACTGGGGAAAAGAAGATGCCAAACAGATGGTCCCTTCGACCAGTTCGATTTCGTTAACCTTAGAGAATATGTATACAGAGACAAGGCTATCACCCTTGCCAGCAGATGCGACTGCGCATGAGTTTTACATCGATGGGGAATTCCAAAATCCAGCTGAGCAAGCTAAAATTGGAGCTGTGATTGATGGCTTGAAGCCAGCAGATGAAGCAGGATTTGTTCGGGTGGATACCAGCAACAACATGCCAACCGCAGCAGGCTTGTCCTCTAGCTCGAGCGGCCTCTCTGCTCTCGTCAAGGCTTGCAATCAGTATTATGATTTGGGCTTGAGTCAGGAGGAATTAGCTCAAAAAGCCAAGTTTGCTTCGGGCTCTTCTTCGCGGTCTTTCTTTGGTCCCTTAGCAGCCTGGGACAAAGAAAGTGGCGATATATACAAGGTTAAAACAGACCTGAAATTAGCCATGATCATGCTGGTCCTCAATGACAAGCAAAAGCCCGTTTCCAGCCGCGAAGGGATGAAACGCTGCATGGAGACTTCGACTAATTTCAAAGAATGGATCGAAGAGTCTCGACAAGATTACAAGGACATGCTGGGCTATCTAGCTGGCAATGATTTTGAACAGGTTGGTCAGTTAACAGAGCGCAATGCCCTTGCTATGCATGCGACGACCAGAACAGCCACTCCAGCCTTTAGCTACTTGACAGAAGAAAGCCACAAAGCTATGGACTTTGTCCGTGAGCTTCGCGCAGCAGGCCATGCCTGTTACTTCACCATGGATGCAGGGCCAAACGTTAAGGTTCTCTGTTTAGAAGAAGACTTGGATCAGCTGGTGCCTTTATTTGACGCCCGCTATCGGACCATCGTATCTAAGACAAAGGACCCTCAAGATGAAGACTAAGTATCAGGTACAGACTGGAGGCAAGCTCTATTTAGCTGGAGAATACGCGGTGCTAACGCCTGGTTATGGAGCTGTGATTCAGTTTATCCCTATTTATCTGTCAGCTACCATCCAAGAATCTAGAAGCTATCAGCTAGCCTCAGATCTCTTTGGTTACCAGGTGGATTTGACCCCAAATAAGGACTACGCCTTGATTCAAGAGACCATTCAGCTCATGGAAGAGTGGCTGAAAGATCAGGGAATAGCCCCTAAACCTTTTGATCTTCACCTTAGGGGAACATTGGGCGAAGAGGGGAAAAAGTATGGGATTGGTTCCAGCGGAAGTGTGGTCTTGCTCGTGATCAAGGCCATGGCTGCTCTGTATGAACTAGATCTAAATCCGGACCTGCTCTTTCGACTAGCAGCAGTGGTCTTAGTGCAAAGAGGGGACAATGGTTCCATGGGCGATTTGGCTTGTATTGCCTACGAGGACTTGATTTATTACCAATCCTTTGATCGGACTTGGTTGCATGAAGTCTTAACTTCTCAGCCTCTTTCACAAGTTTTAGACCTGGATTGGGACTACCAGATCTGCTCGATCCAGCCAGCCATCTCTTATGATTTTCTGGTTGGTTGGACCAAGGAACCAGCGATTTCAAGTGATTTGATCCGTCAGGTCAAGGGAGCGATCAAGGAAGACTTTCGCAAGGAAAGCCAGAGCGCAGTGAAGAATCTTGAAAAAGGCCTCCGTGAAGGGAACCAAAAGGACATTGAGACCAGTATCAAACGAGCCGATAAGAACCTAAAGTCTTTGAACCCTTTGATCTATACCCCAGCTCTAAAAGAGCTACAAGAATCGACAGAGGGCCTTTTTGCCTGTGCCAAATCCAGTGGTGCTGGAGGAGGCGACTGTGGGATTGCCCTTAGTTTTGACCCAGTTGAGACTCAGACCTTGATAGATCGCTGGAAGGAAAAGGATATTGAGGTCATTTACCAAGAAAGGATGGGAGATTCGTGAGCGAAAATCGAAAAGACCAGCATATTCGCTATGCCTTGGAGCAAAGCTCCTCCTATAATAGCTTTGATGAGATAGAGCTGATTCACCGATCCCTCCCACTTGTGGATCTAGCGGAGATTGATCTAACAACCCATTTCGCAGGGCGTGATTGGGAGGTCCCTTTTTATATCAATGCCATGACAGGTGGGAGTAAACGGGCCAAAGAGATCAATCAAAAGTTGGCAGCAGTAGCCGAAGCCTGTGGAATTCTCTTTGTGACTGGTTCTTACAGTGCAGCACTGAAGGATCCGAACGATCAATCGTATGCGGTCAAAAAAGACCATCCTCATCTTCTTTTAGCGACCAACATTGGCATCGATAAAGAGCCAGATTTGGGCTTGCGAACAGTGGAAGAGCTACAACCCCTCTTTCTTCAAGTCCATGTGAATCTGATGCAAGAGTTGCTCATGCCTGAAGGGGAGCGGATTTTCCACACTTGGAAAGACCATCTCAAGAGTTATGGGCAGGGCTTTCCTGTGCCGGTAGTCCTGAAGGAAGTTGGCTTTGGTATGGATCCCAAAACAGTTCAGGCAGCGCTAGATGCTGGGATCAAAACCGTCGATATTTCTGGTCGTGGTGGTACTAGTTTTGCCTATATTGAGAATCGTCGTGGTGGCAATCGCGCTTATCTGGATGATTGGGGACAATCAACTGCGCAGTGTCTCTTACAGTTACAAGATCAGATAGATCAGGTTGAGATCCTCGCAAGTGGGGGTATTCGTCATCCTCTTGATATGGTCAAGGCCTTGGTCCTTGGAGCGCGTGGCGTAGGACTTTCCCGCGTTTTTCTTGAGATGGTAGAGAGCAAGAGCATCGAAGAAGTGATTGCTATTGTCCAAGGATGGAAAGAAGATCTTAAATTACTCCTTTGTGCGCTCGGTTGTCAGAACCTGAAAGAGCTCCGTGAAGTCGACTATTTCCTCTATGGAAAATTGTGGCAAGCTCAGCAACAGAGAAAATGAAAGAGAGTGGGACAGAAATCGGTCATTCGTTAGAATTCGATTTCGTCGTCCCACCTCCGCACAGTTGAGTAGGGCTGTAAAAGCTGATGAAATCAGCGTAGTAGAGCCCACTCAACCACTGCGTCTTACTCGACAATCCAAAAATAATTGAGAGGCTAGGACTTTTGTCCCAGCCTCTTCTTTTTTTGAAAAAGTATTTCCCTCAAAAATTCTGATAGTTTACGAATCGTTTACGGTTGCTGGAATCGCTTGCAATATAGGCTTGTAAAAGAGTATACTAAATAAGGAAAAACATTTTTAAAAAGGAGTTTAGGATGAAGAAGCACTATTTTCGATCAGCTGTAGCAGCCTTGCTTCCGCTTTTGTTAATTGCTCAACCTGTTGAGGCTTGTACAGGGTTCATCATCGGGAAGAAACTGACGGCCGACGGCTCGACCTTGGTAGGGCGTACAGAAGATTTAGAGCCCAACCATAATAAAAATTTTGTGGTCAGAGAGCGTGTCTACAATAAAAAAGGAGCCATCTTTGAGGATGCTGCCAATGGTTTTCAATATCCCTTGCCAGAGATTAGCTATAAGTATACAGCGGTTCCAGATGTCACCCCTGATCAGGGAATTTTTGACGAAGCAGGATTCAACGAATATGGGGTTTCCATTTCTGCCACTGTATCTGCTTCAGCAAATGACAAGATCCAAAAAGTGGATCCCTATGTCAAGGATGGCCTCGCAGAATCGGGCTTGACCAGTATTGTTCTCCCTAGTGTGAAAACCGCAAGAGAAGGGGTTGAACTCATTGCTAAAATCGTCGAAGAAAAAGGCGCTGCAGAAGGAAATATCGTGACCATTGCCGATAAAGAAGGCGTCTGGTATATGGAAATCCTATCTGGCCATCAATATGCGGCGATTCTCTTCCCAGAGGATCGGTTTGCGGTCTTTCCAAATACCTTCTTCTTAGGGCATGTCGATCTATCGGATACCGAACGCACGATCGCCTCAAAAGATCTTGAAAAAGTAGCCAAAGAAGCCAATAGCTATAAGGAAGTGGACGGAAAATTCCACGTTTCTCAATCCTATAATCCGCCTTTGCAAGAAGCAGATCGCTCTCGGGTTTGGTCGGGAATCAAATCGCTAGACCCAAGCTCTCCTGTTAAATATGACGATGCGTCCTTTGACCTGCTTCATACAACCGATCGAAAATTAACCCTCCGCGATGCCATGAATCTCCAACGCAATCGTTTGGAAGGAACCAAATACAAACCACAGGATCAAATGGAGCTGGATGGAAAAGGCATCCCGAAAAAAGGAGAGTTTGATGCGGTTTATAAATACCCCATTTCCAATCCAAATGTCATGGAGGCCCATATTTTCCAACTGAAAGACGAGGTCCCAGCGAGTGCAGGTGGAGGCACCATGTGGCTGTCGATGGGTAGTCCACGAAATGCTCCATACCTACCGTATTATGGCAATATTCTCAACACCTATCAAGCCTACCAAGAATTAGGCGATCATTACAATGACCGCTCCTGGTATTGGACCATTTCAAGAATCAATGACCTTGTAGCCAAGTATCCTGATTTATTCGAAGATGGGGCGATTCGTACTGAAATGGAACGATTGGAATCTCAGTGGATGGTTGAACAAGATCTGAGTGATCAGGAACAAATTGCCCTTGCTTCTCAGCCTGAAGAAGCGAGTAAGAAGGCAACAGAGGAAGGAATAGCGAGAGCTGAGAAAACCTTTGAACGCTTGCAAGAAATTAGAAAAGAAGCAGAACAAAAGGTAGCAGATGAACACGGAAAAAGTGCCCTGCAAGATCTAAATGACGAAGAAGATGCTGCTTATGAAGAGAAAATTGATCTCGTTGATTTTGACTATGATTACATTTTAGCAGCAGGCTTGTTCGGAGCAACCCTTCTAGCGATTATGATCTACCTAATTCGCTCAAAGAAACAAAAAGGAGGAAAACAAGATGACTAAAATTCAAAGAGCCTCTATCTATCTCTTTCTACTATTTGCAGGAATTGGCTTGGAGTTTGAACTCGGTCATCTTTCTCAAGAAGAATTTAGCCAGTCTGCAGGCAGAGACTTGGTCTTGAACTTGTCTGTTTTAGCTGCTATTATTATCCCACTCTGTCTCTTTTCAAAACGATTGGCCAAGCAGTTGTCTGTCCCAACCTATCTCCTATGGATTGCTATGTTTGGGGGTGCCTTCGTAGCAGGCTGGTTGAGTTTTTCAGGTAATAGCTTGATTGATATTATGAATAGCCATGTGATCAAGGATGCCACTGTCTTTAACAAGTGGACCGATGCCTTGACAGCCCCATTCTCAGAGGAATTCTTTAAGGCTCTAGTTGCCTTTTGGGTTGTCTTAATGGTTGGCAAGAAAGATCTAAAAGCGATTCTAATTGCCGGCTTGGGCTCTGGCTTTGGTTTTCAAATCATTGAGGATTTAGGGTACGTTGCCCGCCAAACAAAAACTAGCCAATTAGCCGCCGTTACTGAGGCCATTAATCGTATTTCTGGTGGGTTAGCTTCACACGCTCTCTATACAGCAGTTGTATCCGTTGGTGTCTTCCTCTTGTTGTCTCAAGTGACCAAGAAAAAGGAAAAACTCTTTGGACTCTGGTGTGTTGTCTCGACAGTAGCCAATCACTTTTTATGGAATTCTCCGTTTTATGAAACAGACCATCGGATCAATCTTCTCGTCGGACTGCTCTTTGCCGTCCAAGTAGGGACCTTTATCGAAGTGGTGCTCTATACCAAGAAAAAGCCCGATCTGCCATTTTTAAAACAATAAGAAAAATTTTTCAAACACAAAAGAACTAAGACGTGGGTCTTAGTTCTCAAAGTGAAGATAAAATCATCTTAGAAACTTTCCTTAGGTGAAGACGGACGTCAGCGAACTTCGAAGAAGTTCCATGACTAATTATTGAGCCTAAGGTCTCAATAATTCCGAGTGCTAGAAACAAAAGTGTTTCTAGCACTTTTTTCACGGCGGAAAGTTTCATTATATTCTCGATTCATTTAAAAAATTAGAACTCATTTTTATTTCTTTGTAGGATCACTTGACTTAATTTACTAAAGAATTAGTTTGTCTTAGTTCTTTTATTTTCTCAATTCTTGTAAGAGTGTTTGTGCCTTTTCTAAATTAAAGGGTTTGTTTTCAAGGAGTTGGCTGACCAATCGGGGAACTTCCTCTTCTTTAGCTCCTGCTAGAAGGGCTAGGGAGCGTGCTTGGAGTTTCATATGTCCTGCTTGAATTCCTGTGGTGACAAGGGCTTTGAGGGCCGCGAAATTCTGCGCTAAACCGAGCGACGCGATGACACCTGCTAATTCGATAGCAGAAGGTTCTCCTAGTAAACGGTGGCTGACTTGAACTGTAGGGTTGAGGCCAATGGAGCCTCCTTTTGTTGCAACTGGCATTGGTAGGGTGATCTCTCCATAGAGTTTTTTCTCTTCTGGCTGACTTGTCCAGCTACTCAAGCCTTTGTATGGGCCACTTTGTGCGGCATAGGCATGGGCTCCTGCTTCGATGGCCCGCCAGTCATTACCTGTCGCAAGGACCAGGGCATCAATCCCGTTAAAAATCCCCTTGTTATGAGTGGCTGCACGGTAAGGATCCACTTGAGCCAGTTGGCTAGCTAGCTCCATCCGGTGGGCAATCTCAATGGCTTCCTCAGGATTTCGACTCAGTGCTTTAAAATCGATGGCACACCGTGCACTCACCAAAGAGCGAGTGGCCAAGTTGGATAAAATTGCCATCAAGGCCTGACCACCAGAGAGTTCCTGGATACGATCAGTCAGAGCTTCCAGCATCGTGTTGAGCATATTGGCTCCCATGGCTTCTTTAGGATCGACAGCCAAGTAGACAATGAGAAAGTTCCCCTTGTTTTCGACCCAAAGATCCCTCGCTCCGCCTCCACGCTTGACGATAGAAGGATAGGCTTCATTAGCCAGCTGAAGAAGAGTTTCCTTGTCTTCTAGGATGCGCTTGCTAGCCATTTCCACATCCTTAACATCTGTCAGAGCAATCTCACCGATCATTTGGCGTTGGTGCACTTGGGTGGTGAAACCGCCCGAACGTTGGATGAGCTTGGCCGCAAAGCTGGCAGCTGCAACCACGGAAGGCTCTTCTGTGACCATAGGAAGGACATAGTCACGACCATTGATCAGAAAATAAGGAGCGAGACTAAAAGGCAAGTCAAAAGTCGACAAGACATTTTCCGTCAATTGATCTGCAATAGAAAGGGGAAGTCCCTTTTGTTCTTTTAAGATCTGTGCTTCATCCCAAGTTAAGAGGCCTTCCTTCAGTAAGGCCTCTATGCGTTCTGTGGGAGAAAGTTTTGCAAAACCTGGTAATCGTGCCATTATTTTTCTACTTTCTGGTAAGTGCGTTGGTGTTCCTTGATCTCTGTCAACGCAAAAGTTTGATGCGTAGCAGGCTCAAACACTTGATTGCCACTAGGATCTTGATCTACTTCCTCATAAAAGAGTCGTTCGTAGTCAGAAACACTAAGAACCGTACGTTGGTCCAGTTTTTCCATGCGTTTGTGATCTAAGAGTTGCTCAAAACCAGGAACAAGGTTAGCACTAAAGATCTCAGAAACCGCTCCACTTCCATAGCTAAAGAGGGCGATTCGGTCCCCAGTTTTGAGTTGGGGGTCATTTTCCAGTAGTGACAGCAAGCCTAGGAAAAGAGATCCAGTGTAGATATTTCCCACTCGTTGGCTGTATAGAATTGATTGATCAAAGTTGTATTGTAATTGATCTTTTTTCTCTTCTGCTAATGACTTATCCAAGATTTTTTTCAAGCCCTTGAGAGCTAATTTTGGATAAGGCAAGTGGAAGCAGACGGCTGCAAAGTCTGTCAAGGCAAGGCCAGTCCGTTTCTGGTATTCCGCCCAAGTTGTTTTAAGAGAATCTAGATATTGCTGCGTTGAATAAATCCCATTCACGAAGGGAGTTGTCGCATAATTAGGACGCCAAAAATCCATCACATCACGTGTTTGGGCGACGTTATCATCGTTAAAAGATAGAACACGGGGATTTTGGCTGACTAGCATGGCAACCGCTCCAGCCCCTTGTGTCGGTTCACCAGGAGTTCCGATTCCATATTTAGCAATGTCACTGGCAATGACCAAGACCTTACTCTGCGGGAATTTTTCAACATGGAGTTTAGCATAATCCAAAGCAGCAGTTGCAGCATAGCAAGCTTCTTTCATCTCAAAAGAGCGGGCAAAAGGCTGGATATCTAGTAAACCATGGACAAAAACAGCAGCGGCCTTACTTTGGTCAATCCCAGATTCCGTCGCAAGAATCACCATATCGATCGCTTGTTTGTCTTCATCTGTTAAAATATCGTTTGCCGCAGTTGCAGCCAGTGTGACGATGTCTTCTGTGATCGGTGCAACACTTTGTTCTTTTAAGAGAAGACCCTTGCTCAGTTTTTCGGGATCAGTATCACGAGCAGCAGCCAAATCTTCTAAACGCAAGACATAAGGGCTCGTCGCAAAACCAATCTTATCAATCCCAATTGTCATTCTTAACCTCTTTTTTATTTGATATCTACTAGTATATTTCGTTACTATTTTACCATATTTAAGGGTAAAACTCCCTTGAAAAAACTAGATCAGCAAGGAAATCATTCTCGGGACCGATTTTGCAATGTTTCAAAGAAAAAATAAAGAATCTATCAGAAAAAGCCATCCTCAGATGACTTTTCAACTCTTATGCTTGCTTATCCTTCTTAGGGTTGCTCATGATTCGTATGAAGAGTTCTTTGCATTTATCTCTTAGAACTTTTTCGTAGAAGACGAGTATAGCGATGTACACAATCAGAAAGTTCAAGGTCAGAAAGAACAAGTCAAATGAATTGCGTGCATAGTTAGTTGCTAATAGATAGGAGGAGAGGGTTCCTAGGATCATCCAAGGAAGATACTTGATATACTTGCTTATCATCATACAGCACCTCGCATACTTTAAAGGATTTGTTTTTTCACTTTAATTGTAGTCCTTTTAAGTAAAAATGCAAGCGATTACACTTAGAGAAATTGAAAAACGAATATTATTTTGCATTAGTTTGAATGGAGAAAAACTATTTTAAGATAAGTGAAGCGATTACTTTAGTAACAAAAAAATTTTTTGAGCTAATCATTGTCAATTATGTACTTTATTTAAGCAAACTAATGACAAAATCATCGATTAATCAATTCCTCAATTTCCTTTACCCCTTCAAACTCTCCAACACTTTCGAAAAGTTCTATAGCTCGTTTGAAATGTGTGTTGGCTAATCCTTTATCTTCCAAGGCTAAATAAATTTCCCCTAACCCTCTATAGCTACAAGCCTGAGAAATCACATCATCAGTCTCTAAAGATTGTTCCAGTGACAGATTCATGAATGTAAGAGCTTCATCAAGATTGTTTAATTTCAATCTCAAATAGCCTTGTTCGTAGTTATTCACAGCTTTCTTTAGATTATCATTGGGAAAATGCTCTTCAATTATCTTCTCTTCATCTTCAATGAGCTTTAAAGCCTTATGAAAATCACCCTGATCTCTGTAGATCATAGCTAATTGATGTAATCCAATGTGTTCATGTTCTTTGTCTTCATTTTGTTGAGCTAATAAAATGTATTTCTCAAAGATACGGGTACACGAGGCATAGTCTTTTTCTGCCAATAATAAATACCCCATCAGATTTAAAAGGCTAAAATCTGTACAGGCATCAATAGAAAAATCTTGTTCAACCAATTTTTTTGCTTCTGATATTTTTCCTTCCAGAAAAAAGTTCCAAGCTGTATCAATTTCAGAGACCATCTATTTCCCCCTTCAACTATAAACAACCTTCATTAAATAAAATCACTCTCAAAGAAGATGCTAAACACTACTTTTATAGATTTAATCCACTAGGCTAAAGTATAGTAAAAAGCCCAAATAACTACTATTTGGGCAAAATGTTACTTAGTTTCTTTTTAAATGAGCAATGAGTAACTTAATAAGATAAGCTAGAACTACAAGTGATAATAGAAAGAAAATAGAATAAATAAAATAGATTTGCATATCTGCCACCTCCTAAATAAAAGAGATAAGCCATCTTTTCCTCAATATTATTGTACTCCCGTTTGAAAGCGGTGTCAAGTGGTATGATAAATAGTACTAGCACCTATTGTGAATTTAAAACCTATAAAAAGCAAAATAAATCAATCTGTTTCATTTTGAAATCCTTTAACGATTGTAAAATATATCCTATTTTAGAAGAGGT
>NZ_JACLQU010000004.1 GCF_016648855.1 Streptococcus parasanguinis | reverse complement strand
AGCCCACTCAACCACTGCGTCTTGCTCGACAATCCAAAAATAATTGAGAGGCTAGGACTTTTGTCCCAGCCTCTTTTAGTCTGTTTTATTAGTAATTTGATGGAAAATCTTTTGCCAAGTTTCGTGGCGACGCCAGAGACTGGTATGGATTTGACCGTCTAGTTCATAGCGTATGAGTTTGGTTTTTTGACTGATGGACTCCAGTTCAAAGTTTTGGAATTGAACTTGGTCGCTTGCGAGAGCCTCTATTAATTCTGCCTTGTTGTGTTCGTGACCGGTATCGTCAATCAAGGTATAATTGTCCGCTAGCAATGTATCAAACTCTTGCTTAGCATAGAGGCGTTTTTCGTAGGTTAAGAGTTTCTTTTCAACGTTTTCGATCAACTCATCCTCAGGAATTGAGCTAGGTTCTACATGGACATCAATGTCAAAGACTCCAAATTCTTCTTTCAGGAGATCCTCGACTTCTTCTGTGATCGCATGGCTTTCATAGACGGAAAGATCGGGATTCATCTCCAAGACAACGTCCAGATAGATATTGCTTCCGTAGGTCCGTCCGCGTTGGTATTTCACACGCGCAATCTTAGGGAGTTTTAAAATAGCTTTTTCGTAATCTTCGAGGAGACTATCGTCAAAGCCATCTGAAAGACTAAAGGAAGATTCCATAAAGATATCGTAGGCTGTTTTGAGGATAAAGAAGGTGATGATGATGGCTACGATTTTATCGACAATTGGATAGTTAAAAGCACTAGCAGCGATCGCGATCGACGTTCCAAGAGATGTGACGACGTCTGAAAGATTGTCTTTTGCGGCTGCTTTTAAGGCTTTAGATTTGGCTCGTTTGGCTAAGCGAAGATTGTAGAAATAAACGCCTAGCATAACAAGGGCTGAAACCACTCCGACACCAGCGCCAAGTGGATCAATGCTAACTGTTTCATTGCTGAAGATCTTTTGGAGGGTATCGCGTAAGACATCAAAACCGACATAAAACATAATGATGGAGGTGACTAGACTAGCTAGATCCTCAATTTTCCAGTGACCAAACTTGTGATCACGGTCAGCTGGTTGGCGAGCGAGACGAATCCCGATGAGCAGGGCAGCATTGCTGATAATATCTGATAAGTTGTTAAATCCATCGGCTACCAAACTAGAGGAGTGAAGCAGATGACCAGTAGCTAATTTTGCTGAAGAAAGTAGTAAATAGGCTAAAATACTGATGACGGCACCACGTTCGGCCAGTTTTAAGTTACTGTATGGTTTTTCCAAAATTTCCTCCTACAACCTCGGATATGAACCTGTTTTCTTTAAGCTACTATTATATCGTTTTTGGAAGGGAAATTCAAATGAGTCCTTTTTTAAAAGAAGCTAGGCAGGTTTTTGTGGTATAATAGAACGATTGAATGAATGAGGAGTATGAGATGAATCCTTTATTGAATGGTATGAATGATCGCCAGGCAGAGGCGGTCCAAACGACAGAAGGTCCCCTTTTGATCATGGCGGGAGCTGGTTCTGGTAAGACACGTGTCCTGACCCACCGCATCGCTTACTTGATCGATGAAAAAATGGTCAATCCTTGGAATATTTTGGCCATTACCTTTACCAATAAAGCCGCTCGGGAGATGAAGGAGCGGGCTTATCAATTGAATTCAGCCACTCAAGATTGCTTAATTGCCACCTTCCACTCCATGTGTGTGCGTATCCTCCGTCGAGATGCGGATCACATTGGCTACAATCGGAATTTTACCATTGTCGATCCAGGTGAGCAACGGACCTTGATGAAGCGGATTTTGAAGTCCTTGAATTTGGATCCTAAGAAATGGAATGAACGGACCATTTTGGGGACCATTTCCAATGCCAAGAATGACTTGATCGATGAAGTGGCCTATGCTGCCCAGGCTGGAGATATGTATACCCAGATCGTCGCCAAGTGTTATGAGGCTTACCAAAAGGAACTGCGTCAGTCAGAAGCGGTAGACTTTGATGATTTGATCATGCTAACCTTGCGTCTTTTTGACCAGCATCCAGATGTGCTGACCTATTACCAGCAGAAGTTCCAATATATCCACGTGGATGAGTACCAAGATACCAACCATGCCCAATACCAATTGGTCAAACTCTTGGCTTCACGTTTTAAAAATATCTGTGTCGTTGGGGATGCGGACCAGTCTATTTATGGCTGGCGTGGAGCAGATATGCAGAATATCCTGGACTTTGAGAAGGATTATCCTGAAGCCAAGGTCGTTTTGTTGGAGGAAAATTATCGTTCCACTAAAACCATTCTGCAAGCTGCCAATGATGTCATTAAAAACAATCGCCACCGCCGTCCGAAGAATCTATGGACACAAAATGAAGATGGGGAAGAGATTGTCTATTATCGGGCTAATGACGAGCAGGATGAAGCAGTCTTTGTTGCTAAAACCATTGAAGAGCTTAGTCGCGAAGCTGGCTACAAACACCGTGATTTTGCCGTTCTCTACCGGACCAATGCTCAGTCACGGACCATTGAAGAAGCGCTACTCAAGTCTAACATTCCCTACACCATGGTAGGGGGCACCAAGTTCTACAGCCGGAAGGAAATTCGGGATGTCATTGCTTATCTGAACTTGATTGCCAACCTCAGTGACAATATCAGTTTTGAGCGCATTATCAATGAACCCAAGCGGGGAATCGGGCCAGGTACAGTGGATAAGATTCGCGACTTTGCCCAAATGCAAGAGTCCTCACTCCTGGATGCTTCAGCCAATATCATGCTCTCTGGCATCAAAGGAAAGGCAGCCCAAGCCATCTGGGACTTTGCCAATCTCATTCTTGATTTGAGAGAAAGATTGGACCAGCTGACCATTACAGAGTTGGTCGAAGAAGTCCTTGACAAGACAGGTTATATGACAGCCCTAACCAATCAGGGAAATTTGGAAAGTCAGGCCCGCATCGAGAATATCCAAGAGTTCCTGTCTGTTACCAAGAATTTTGATGAAAATGGAGAGACCGTCGACGACGAATCAGGTGTGGAGACCTTGAGTCGTTTCTTGAACGATTTGGCTTTGATTGCCGATACAGATGATGGGGCCCAAGAAACTTCAGAAGTGACCTTGATGACTCTTCATGCAGCCAAGGGATTGGAGTTCCCAGTCGTCTTCTTGATTGGGATGGAAGAAAATGTCTTTCCTCTTAGTCGTGCGGCAGAGGATCCAGATGAGTTGGAGGAAGAACGGCGCTTGGCTTATGTAGGGATCACGCGGGCAGAGAAGGTTCTCTTCTTGACCAATGCCAACTCACGTTTGCTCTTTGGACGGACCAGCTACAACCGGCCAACGCGTTTCATCAATGAAATTAGCTCGGATTTATTGACCTACCAAGGATTAGCCCGTCCAGTCAACACTAGCTTTAAGGCTTCGTATAGCAATGGAGGCGGAACGACCTTTGGAAAAGGCATGAGCCTGTCACAAGCCCTTCAAGAGCGCAAGAGACAAGCAGCTCCAAGTACTCTCACATCATCAAGTCTCCCCTTTGGCAATAGCAACCGTTCTAGCGCCAAAGAAAGCGTCGCATGGGCCATTGGCGACATTGCCATTCACAAGAAGTGGGGCGAAGGAACTGTCCTAGAAGTCTCTGGTAGTGGTAGTACCCAAGAACTCAAGATCAACTTCCCAGAAGTGGGGCTAAAGAAACTCTTAGCCAGTGTCGCGCCAATTGAGAAGAAATAAACTGAAACCAGTAAGCTTAGCTTGCTGGTTTTGTCCTTTTATCAACTTCCCTTAGGTGAGGACGGACGGTAGCGACTCCCTTTGGGATTCCATACCTTAGATTTGAGCCTTCCGTCTCAAATCTACCGAGCAGGAGAAACAAATCTGTTTCTCCTGCTTTTCTCACGGCGGGAAGTTTTAATGGTCATTGTTCTTCTTTCTCAAATTCTCTCATTTACTCTATTCACTGTCATAAACTAGGGAAATAGTAGGAGCAAGCCTCGTTTGCTGGTTTTGATTTTACTGGTGGCATGATATAATATACTAAGAATAGAGAAAGAGGCATGCTATGAACGAAATCAAGTGCCCCAACTGTGGGGAAGTCTTTACAGTCAATGAAAGTCAATACAGCGAACTCTTGTCACAGGTACGGACAGCAGAGTTTGACAAGGAAATTCATGAGCGAATTCGGCAAGAGTTGGCTTTGGCTGAGCAAAAGGCCCTTAATGAGCAACAAGAGAAGTTAGCCAAGAAGGATCAAGAAATTGCCCAGTTACAAAACCAGATTCAACAGTTTGATACTGAAAAAGAATTGGCTAAAAAAGAGGTGGAGCAAACCGCTAGCCAAAGCTTGCTAGAGAAAGAAAAAGAAGTGCAAGCGCTGGAAAATCAATTGGCCACCTTGCGCTTGGAGCATGAGAACCAACTGCAAAAGACGCTTTCTAATTTGGAGAAGGAGCGTGATCAGGTACAAAACCAATTGCTCCTTCAAGAGAAGGAAAATGAACTGTCCCTAGCTTCTGTTAAACAAAATTATGAAGCCCAGCTAAAGGCGGCCAATGAACAGGTCGAGTTCTACAAGAATTTCAAGGCCCAACAATCTACAAAAGCTATCGGTGAAAGTCTGGAGCAGTATGCGGAAAGTGAATTCAACAAGGTTCGCAGTTTTGCCTTCCCAAATGCCTATTTTGAAAAGGACAACAAGGTCTCTGCGCGTGGGTCTAAAGGCGACTTTATCTTCCGCGAGTGTGATGAAAATGGAGTGGAGATTATCTCCATTATGTTTGAGATGAAGAATGAAGCCGACGGGACCGAAAAGAAACACAAAAATGCGGATTTCTACAAAGAGTTGGACAAGGACCGTCGAGAAAAAAACTGTGAATATGCGGTTTTAGTGACCATGCTTGAAGCAGATAATGACTACTTCAACACAGGGATTGTCGATGTTAGCCACGAGTATGAGAAGATGTATGTGGTCCGTCCTCAGTTCTTTATCCAGATCATTGGGCTCTTGCGCAATGCGGCCCTCAATTCCCTTAAATACAAGCAGGAACTGGCGCTTGTTCGTGAACAAAATATCGACATCACCCACTTTGAAGAAGACCTGGATGCTTTCAAAGTTGCCTTTGCTAAGAACTACAACTCAGCTTCAGTCAACTTTGGCAAGGCCATCGATGAAATCGACAAGGCCATCAAGCGAATGGAAGAAGTCAAGAAATTCCTGACCACATCAGAAAATCAACTTCGTCTCGCTAACAACAAGTTGGATGATGTTTCCGTTAAAAAATTGACTCGGAAGAATCCAACCATGAAGGCTAAATTTGATGCTCTGAAAGGAGAATAATCTTTGTATTCAGCTAAGAACGCTACCTTGTCCATGAATGGGAAAACCATGGACTATGTGACATTTGGAAAAGGAAAGGACCCTCTAGTAATTATACCAGGCTTGGGGGATGGATTGCAGACCGTTAAAGGAAAGGCACAGCTCTTTTCTCTCTCGTATCGTCTACTTGCTAAGCGATATAAAATCTATGTTTTTTCTCGAATCAATGAGTTGAGACAGGGCTATACGACGCGGGATATGGCAGCAGATGTAGCAGAAGCAATGGAGACACTAAACATAGATACAGCCTATGTCATGGGGATTTCACAAGGTGGAATGATTGCCCAATGGTTGGTGGTAGATTTCCCTGAAAAGGTTCAAAAGCTCATCTTAGCCGTGACTACTGCAAAACCTAGTCAACTTGCTAGAGAGCGAATTGAGCATTGGCAAAAGCTTAGTCAATCTGGAACTTTTAGAGACCTCATGCTGGATATTGCAAAGCATTCTTACACGCAAAAGAGTTATCAAAAGTGGCGGTTGCTTTATAATATTATGGGTCGCTTGGGGCGAATCAAAGATGAAAATAGAATAGCCATTCAGTCTCAGTCTTGCCTGGAACATAATAGCCTTGAGGTCTTAAAAGAAATTCAGTGTCCAACCTTGGTCCTTGGTGCGCTTGAAGATGATGTGATTGGTGTGGACGGATCCAAGGAACTAGCAAAAGCGATTTCGGGTTGTCAACTCCTCATTCTTAAGCATTCTGGGCATGCTCTTTATGAAGAAAATAAAGTATTTCAAGAGGCTGTCTGTGAATTCTTAAACTAAAAAAAGCTGGAATATTTTCCAGCTTTTTTATTCTATTTAAATCGCAAAGAGATCATTTAGGTTTTCTGCCATGGTTGGGTGAGTAAAGATTTGTTTTGCGATGTAAGTATAAGGGATCTTGTTGTCCATGGCCATGGTGATCAGGTTGATGATTTCGCCTGCAGCTTCTCCAAAGAGCGTCACTCCAAGGATTTCTTTGGTTTCTGAGTTGACAACGGCTTTGAAGGCACCTCGAAGGTCTGCATTGACGTGACCGCGTGGCATAGCAGCAACTGGCAATTCTTTAACAGCAACTGGAAGTCCTTTGTCACGTGCTTCTTGCTCGGTCAAGCCGACTTGGGCAAGTGGAGGAGCAATAAAGAGTGTTGTCGCATAATTTCTACGAGTTTCGAGATTGTAGCTACCATCGCCTGTAAGGTAGTTGAAGACAATGCGGAAGTCATCGAGTGACATGTAAGTGAACTGAGGACCACCATTGACATCCCCAACTGCAAAGACACCAGGGACGCTGGTTTCCAAATGACGGTTGACTTGGATCGCTCCACGATCAGTGACTTGGATGTCTGTGTTTTCAAGACCAAGTCCAGCTGTGTTTGGCTTACGACCTGTTGCGTAGAGAAGGATATCAAACTCGAAGTCTCCCTTATCTGTGACAACCGTTAAGCTGTTTTGGCCATCTTTGATTTCTTGGGTATGAACGCCTTGCAAGAATTGAATACCGTCTTCTTCAAGGTAGCTTTTTGCAAGAGCTGCAATACTTGGCTCGATCCGTGGCAAAAATGTTTCAGAAGCATCCAGCACCGTTACTTGGCTGCCCAAGGTATTATAGAGATGAGCAAATTCCAATCCGATTGGTCCACCACCAAGGACGCCCAGGCGTTTAGGTAGTTTTTCCAAACGTTGAATACCGGTTGAATCCACTGCAAATTTACTTTCAGCCAAACCTGGAATCGGAAGGACATTTGGCACAGCACCAGTATTAATAATAATGGTTTCAGCTGTCAATTCTTCCTTTTCATCTCCAGCTTGAATTTCGATGACCTTGTTAGAAACGAAACGAGCCGTCGCATCGATAATGTCTACGCCGGTTCCAGCAATGGTTGCGTAGTTCTTGCCGTTGAGACGAGTAGTGACCGCATTTTTCTCATTCATGGCTTGGTCAAAATCCAAGCCTTTTTCTGCGGCAACAATCAAGGTCTTGGTTGGAATACAAGCGATATTGATACAAGTACCACCGTACATAGACTTGCTCTTTTCAATCAGAGCAACTTTTTTTCCTTGGCTTGATAATTTCGCTGCGAGTGTTTTACCAGCTTTACCAAATCCAATCACAATAACATCATACATTAACATATGTTACACCTTCTTTCGATTTCTATTGTATCAAACCCGTTTTAAAAAGTCTGAAATCTGCTACGGGATTTTTTAGGAGGTCATGGGAAGGGGGAAAGAGGGACAAAAAGTTTTGTTTCATGGTATAATGAAGGGTCGGTAGCCCGGATGGTCACACAAACAGTTAGAAAGAGCAAATCAGATGGACGGAATTATCAATGTAAAAAAAGAAGCAGGCATGACCTCACATGATGTGGTCTTTAAACTGCGAAAAATCTTAGGAACTAAGAAGATCGGCCATGGGGGAACGCTGGATCCAGATGTGGTGGGAGTACTTCCGATTGCAGTTGGAAAGGCGACCCGGATGGTCGAATTCATGCAAGATGAAGGCAAGGTCTATGAGGGAGAAATCACTCTGGGATTTTCTACCACGACGGAGGATGCCAGTGGGGAAGTCGTAGAGCGGACCCCAGTGGAAGCCCCTTTAGATGCAGGAGAGGTCGATCGTATGATTGCCCAGATGGTGGGAGAGATTGAGCAGGTACCGCCCATGTATTCAGCGGTCAAGGTCAATGGACGTAAACTCTATGAGTATGCACGGGCAGGAGAAGAAGTGGAACGGCCTGTCCGGCAGGTAACCATTTATGAATTCACGCGCACCAGTGAGATTAGCTATGAAGAAGGACTAGCCCGTTTTCGTTTCCGGGTCAAATGCAGTAAGGGCACCTATATCCGGACCTTGTCTGTGGACCTTGGTCAAAAACTGGGCTACGCAGCCCATATGTCTCATCTGACCCGAACCAGTGCTGCCGGTTTGTCACTAGAAGATGCCCTGACCTTGGAAGAAGTGGCTGAAAAAGTAGCCCAAGGAGATTTGAGCTTTCTTCATCCACTTGAAATTGGCACCGGGGATCTGGAAAAAGTAGATCTGACAGTAGAAGAGGTTGGCGAAGTCCAAGTGGGACGCTTTATTCCAGTTGAGAGTGACTCCAAAGAGTTAGCTGCTTTTTACCAAGGAAAATTGGTAGCCATTTTAGAAAAAAGAGAAGAACTTTACAAACCTCGAAAAGTCTTTCTAACAGAAAGTGTGTTACAATAAATTCATGAATATTCGTACGATTACTACTGCTAACCAGATCCATTTGGAGAATGAGACAGTTTTGGTTCTGGGCTACTTTGATGGCCTGCATCTGGGGCATCAAGAACTCTTTAAAAAGGCGCGTCAGATAGCGGATGAAAAAGGCTTGAAGGTCGCTTTGTTAACCTTCCCTGAATCTCCTAAGTTAGCCTTTGTTCGCTACCAACCAGAATTACTGCTTCATTTGCAGAGTCCTGAGGATCGGTTCCAAAAATTAAACGAACTAGGTGTGGATGAGCTCTTCCTCATTGATTTTACGACCGATTTTGCTTCTAAAACTGCCAAAGAATTTGTTGATCAATTTGTCAAAGCCTTGAGGGCCCGAGTTTTAATTGCTGGATTTGATTATAGTTTTGGCTCTGATAAGAAAACGGCCTCTGACTTAGCTGATTATTTTGATGGTCAAGTGGAAGTCATTTCCCCTGTATTGGATCAGGGTGAAAAGATTAGTTCGACCCGCATTCGTCAAGCTATCCTAGAAGGACGCGTCCACGAAGCTGCCCGTCTACTTGGTCACCCTTTATCCAGTCGGGGAATCGTGGTGCACGGGGATGCGCGTGGCCGCACCATTGGCTATCCTACTGCCAATCTAGCACCGATTGATCGGACCTATCTACCATCAGATGGGGTTTATGTAGTCGATGTCGATTTTAAAGGGCAGACCTACCGTGGGATGGCTTCTGTCGGGAAAAATGTCACCTTTGATGGAAAAGAGCTTCGTTTCGAAGTCAATCTCTTTGATTTTACAGGAGATATCTACGGTCATACCCTGACCATTCATTGGTTGGATAAGATTCGAGAAATGGTCAAATTCGATGGGATCGATCAACTAGTGGCTCAACTAGAAGAAGATGAAGCAGTTTCACGAAACTGGACCAAGAGGCTGGGACAAAAGTCCTAGCCTCTCAATTGTTTTTGGATTGTCGAGCAAGACGCAGTGGTTGAGTAGGCTCTACTACGCTGATTTCATCAGCTTTCACAGCCCTACTCAACTGTGCGGAGGTGGGACGACGAAATCGAATTCTAACGAATGACCGATTTCTGTCCCACTCTCTTTTTTCGGGCCTCTTCTTGGGAAAAATGAAAGGGATTTCTTTTTTCCACTGAAATTCAGAAAAATCGTCTAGAAATCAAAAAAGCGCTTTTCAAGCACCTATTTTTTTTGTATAATAGAGTCAGATAGTTATATATAAAAAAAGAAGTGAACCACATGATTACATTATTTTTATCACCGAGTTGTACATCATGTCGAAAAGCTCGGGCTTGGTTAAAAAAGCACGATGTTCCATTTAAAGAACACAATATTATGACAAGTCCTTTGAGCAAACAGGAGTTGACAAGTATATTGGCCTTGACCGAAAACGGAACAGACGACATTATTTCAACTCGTTCAAAAATTTTTCAAAAATTAGATGTTGATGTTGAAGATTTATCGATCTCAGCCTTGATTCATCTGATTGAGGAAAATCCAAGTCTCTTACGGAGACCGATTATTTTAGATAACAAGCGCATGCAAATCGGCTTTAACGAAGACGAAATTCGTGCCTTCTTGCCACGGAGTTATCGAAAACAAGAGTTACGCTCTGCCACTCTAAGAGCAGAAATAAACTAAGAAGTATGTCGAATGCAAAAAAATTATAGTTACCCACTGGACTTATCGTGGAGCACTGAAGAGCTTGCTTCAGTGCTTTCTTTTTTCAATAAAGTTGAAGAAGCCTATGAAAGTAAGGTAGAGGCCAAAGAATACATGGAAGCCTACCGCGCTTTTAAGAAGGTCGTACCTAGTATCGGAGAAGAAAAGCGTCTCGGACGAGAGTTTGAAGAAGTGAGCGGTTATTCTCTCTATCGCGCGACCCAGGCTGCAAAGCAAAAAGAGGAAGGATGGTTTTCTCTTGAAGAATAAATTAGAGTTTGCTAAACAAATCGTTTTAGAGGCTGGAGACTACTTGCGTCTTCATCTCCATGATGACTTGATGATCTCAAAAAAGACTGGGCCGACAGATTTAGTAACCCAGATGGACCAACAGGTTCAAAATGATTTGGTTGAAAAAATTACAAATCGCTACCCAGAAGATCGGATTTTTGCGGAGGAAGATGGCCTTCGATCCCCGATTTCAGAAGGATCCGTTTGGGTGATTGATCCTATTGATGGGACCAATAATTTTGTGACCCAAAAGGAAGATTTTGCGGTGATGGTGGCCTATTTTGAAGACGGAATTGGTCAGTTTGGCCTGATCTACGATGTGATGCGGGATCACCTTTTTTACGGGGGTGGAGAATTCCCTGTTTATCGCAATGAGGTTGAACTGACGCCCTTTGTGGACCAACCTCTGGAAAACCTTTTGATTGCTTCAAATGTCGGCATGCTTGAGAAAAATGACTGGGGCATGGCCGATCTTGGTATGGACTCTCTTGGCATTCGGGTCTACGGAAGTGCCGGTATTAGTTTTTCAAAAATTCTCTCAGGTGGGATTCTAGCTTATTTTAGCTATATCTGGCCTTGGGATTATGCCGCAGCTGCGATCATGGGGGAACAGTTGGGCTATACCGTTTTAAATCTAAATGGAGATAAACCTAATTACCAGTCAGTGGAACCCATTATGATGGTTCCAAAAGTGAAGTTAACAGAAATTCAAACCTATCTTAAGAAAGGGAGAAGTTAAATGAATTTTCCCAATGGTTTTAAAGAAAAATACCAGCATCTTCTAGGTGAGGATGCTGCTGCTTTTTTTGCGACCTTTGAGCAAGAAGCAGTATCGGCCTTTCGGACTAATCCTTTGAAAGAAACTCAAAAAGCATTTGATGATCCGATTCCCAATACCCCTTGGGGACATTATGGAAAGGTCTCAGGAAAATCCATCGAGCACGCAACGGGCTTGGTCTATTCGCAAGAGCCAGCAGCTCAGATAGTGGCCCAAGTCGCCCAGCCTAAGCCAGGAATGAAGGTCTTAGACTTGGCCGCAGCTCCTGGGGGAAAGACCACCCAACTCTTGTCTTATTTGGACAATCAGGGACTCTTGGTCTCCAATGAGATCCACAAGGGCCGCTCGAAAATTCTTGTAGAGAATGTCGAACGCTTTGGTGCGCGAAATGTGCTAGTAACCAATGAGTCTGCCGATCGTCTAGCAAAGGTTTTCTCAGGCTTTTTTGATCTGATTGTACTAGACGCCCCTTGTTCAGGTGAGGGGATGTTCCGCAAGCAACCAGATGCCATGGACTATTGGTCTGTCGATTACCCTCGAGAGTGCAGTCTCCTTCAAAGAGAGATTCTAGAGGATGCCCTCAAGATGTTGGTTCCAGGTGGTTCCTTGGTGTATTCAACCTGCACCTGGGCTCCTGAGGAAAATGAAGAGATCGTATCCTGGCTTGTGGAAAACTATAATCTGGAGCTGGAAACGATCGAGAAGATCAATGGTATGGCAGAAGGCATTGACTATCCAGAAACGGCGCGCATGTATCCTCATCTCTTTAAAGGGGAGGGACAATTTGTTGCTAAGTTCCGTTATCTAGGAGAGAATCGACCTGCCAAAATCCCTTCCAAAAAGGACCAATTATCTGCAGAACAAAAGAAATGGTGGCAGGAGTTTGCTAAGAAACACTTGAAGATCACTCTAGAAGGTGTCCTCGAAACCTTTGGGGACGAACTCTACTTGGTTCCACTTGGTTTACCAGATTTGCGAAAAGTAAAAATCGCCCGAAATGGCTTGCATCTAGGCACCTTCAAGAAAAATCGATTTGAACCTAGTTTTGCCCTTGGCCTTGCTCTAAAACCGAGTGAGGTCAAAGAGACCGTTTCGATCACGCCTGAAGACTTTGTTCATTATGTGGCGGGAGAGACGGTTCAATTAAAGGAAACGCATCCAAATGGATGGTACCAGGTCCTGGTTGAAGGCAATGGTTTGGGCTTTGCCAAAGTGACCGGACAGACCCTGAAAAATTTCTATCCAAAGGGGCTTCGTTTTAGGTAAAATGCTGGGCAAAGAACCCGTTCTATGATATAGTGGAAGTACAGGTTTTTTTGAAAAAAACTTGTCAAAATCATAAGTGAAATAGTGAAATATCAAGGAGACATGATTTGAAAAAGTCTAAAAAGCTGATCCTAGGACTAGCGACGATCGCATTAGCAGGAAGTTTATCTGCTTGTGCGTCTTGGATCAATCGCGGAGAATCCATCACTGCTGTCGGATCGACTGCCTTACAACCCTTGGTTGAAGGAGTAGTAGATCGCTACATTGAAGAACATCCTGGTAAGATTGTGAATGTACAAGGAGGAGGTTCTGGTACAGGACTTTCACAAGTTCAATCAGGCGCTGTTGATATCGGAAATAGTGACCTTTTTGCAGAGGAAAAATCTGGGATTGATGCTTCTAGTCTGGTCGATCACCAGGTAGCCGTAGCAGGGACAGCCATCATTGCCAATAAAAATATCTCAGTAGATAATTTGACAACAGAGCAATTGCGAAAGATCTTTACGGGTGAATATACCAACTGGAAGCAATTGGGAGGTCCAGATCTTGAAATCACGATTGTGAACCGAGCGGTTGGTTCTGGTAGCCGTGCTGTCTTTGATGCCATTATTATGGATGGCAAACAACCCAAGCAGGCTCAAGAGCAAGACTCTAATGGAATGGTGAAAAACATCGTTTCTCAGACGCCAGGAGCCATCTCTTATCTAGCCTTTACCTACTTGGATAGCAGTGTTAAAACCATGAAGCTTAATGGCTATCAACCAACTAAAGCCAATGTCGTCAACAATAACTGGCCAATCTGGTCTTACGAACACATGTATACTAAGGGAAAACCTAATGAGTTGTCTAAAAAATTCATTGACTACATGATGACCGATGAGGTTCAGCAAAAAGTTGTTGGCAAGATGGGTTATATCCCGATCAATGACATGAAAGTTACCCGTGATTTAAAAGGGAATGTGACAAAAAAATAAAAGAATTAGGTAAAAAATGAACGAAGTAGCAAAAAAAATGCTGACGAAATCAAAAAACTCCCGCCTAGAAAAATTTGGCAGAACCATTACTTTTCTATGCATGAGTTTGATTGTCGTGGTCGTTGCCATGATTTTGATTTTCGTGGCCCAAAAAGGTTTATCGACTTTCTTTGTCAATAAAGTCAATATCTTTAGTTTTCTATTTGGGAGCTCTTGGAATCCTGCTGCAAAGGAATTCGGAGCCCTACCAATGATTCTAGGTTCCTTTATTGTAACCTTGCTTTCTGCCCTTTTAGCAACGCCGTTTGCCATTGGTGCAGCAGTTTTCATGACAGAAGTCTCTCCTAAAGGAGCTCGTTTCTTGCAACCAGCCATTGAGCTCCTAGTGGGGATTCCTTCAGTTGTTTATGGATTCATTGGCCTTCAAGTGGTCGTCCCATTTACGCGTAGTCTCTTTGGAGGGACTGGTTTTGGGATTCTCTCAGGGGTCTTTGTCCTCTTTGTTATGATCCTGCCAACTGTCACCTTTATGACGACCGATAGCCTCCGAGCTGTGCCCCGTCATTACCGGGAAGCTAGTATGGCCATGGGGGCGACACGCTGGCAAACGATTTGGCATGTCACGCTCAAGGCAGCCCGCTCAGGAATCTTTACAGCGGTTGTCTTTGGAATGGCGCGTGCCTTCGGGGAAGCCTTGGCGATCCAGATGGTGGTCGGAAACTCGGCAGTGGTACCAACCTCGCTCACAACACCAGCTTCCACCCTCACCTCTATTTTGACCATGGGAATCGGAAATACCGTCATGGGTACGGTCAATAACAATGTTCTTTGGTCACTCGCCTTGGTATTGCTCCTCATGAGTCTTGCCTTTAACAGTGTGATTAAACTGATTACGAAAGAAAGAGGTAAGAAGAACTATGCACGCTAAACGAATGGATAAAATTGCAACAGGAGTGCTGTATGCTATTTCCGGGATCATCGTTGCGATTCTTGCCTCATTGATCCTTTATATCTTGGTCCGTGGCTTGCCCCATGTATCTTGGCACTTCTTGACTGGGAAATCTTCTTCTTACCAAGCAGGAGGAGGGATCGGAATTCAATTGTATAATTCCTTCTTTCTCTTAGTCATTACCTTGGTGATTTCCTTCCCACTTTCTCTTGGAGCTGGGATTTACCTCTCTGAGTACGCTAAAAAAGGTCGCTTGACCAATTTGGTTCGTACCTGTATTGAGATCTTGTCTTCTTTGCCATCTGTTGTTGTAGGTCTCTTTGGTTACCTGGTCTTCGTTGTCCAGTTCAAATATGGATTTTCGATCATTTCAGGGGCCTTGGCCTTGACCGTCTTTAACCTGCCACAGATGACCCGCAATATCGAAGATAGCTTGCAGCATGTCCACCATACGCAGCGCGAAGCAGGTCTAGCACTGGGCTTGTCTCGCTGGGAAACTGTGATCCATGTCGTGGTACCAGAAGCTCTTCCAAGTATTATCACTGGGGTTGTCTTGGCCTCAGGACGGATCTTTGGGGAAGCTGCTGCCTTGATCTATACTGCAGGTCAATCGGCTCCAGCCCTTGATTGGTCAAACTGGAATATCTTTAGTGTGACCAGTCCAATTTCGATCTTCCGTCAGGCTGAAACCTTGGCTGTCCATATCTGGAAGGTCAACAGTGAAGGAACCATTCCAGATTCGATCGAAGTCTCAGCCGGTTCTGCCGCCGTTCTTTTGATCTTTATCTTGATCTTTAACTTTGGAGCGCGCAAACTCGGAACTTACCTCCATAAAAAACTAACATCTGCTTAAAGGAGAAGAAATGTCAAAATACAATTGGGATGAGAGACACATCATTACTTTTCCTGAAGAAAAGGTAGTCCTATCGACCAAAGATTTACATGTCTATTATGGAACGAACGAGTCCATTAAAGGCGTCGACATGCAGTTTGAAAAGAATAAGATTACAGCCTTGATCGGTCCGTCAGGATCTGGAAAATCAACCTACCTTCGTAGTTTGAACCGGATGAATGATACCATCGATATTGCGCGTGTTACGGGTGAAATTTGGTATGAAGGAATCGATGTCAATCGTCCGGATATCAATGTTTATGAAATGCGCAAGCACATTGGGATGGTTTTCCAACGGCCCAATCCTTTTGCCAAATCGATTTACAAAAACATCACCTTCCCGCATGAACGTGCTGGGGTGAAAGACAAGAAGATCTTGGACGAATTGGTCGAAACTTCTTTGAAACAGGCGGCTCTATGGGATCAGGTTAAGGATGATCTTCATAAATCAGCCCTGACACTTTCAGGTGGGCAACAGCAACGACTTTGTATCGCGCGGGCTATCTCTGTGAAGCCAGATATCTTACTCATGGATGAGCCAGCATCAGCGCTTGATCCGATCGCGACAGCGCAATTAGAAGAAACCATGCTCGAGTTGAAGAAAGATTATACCATTGTCATCGTGACCCACAGCATGCAACAAGCAGCCCGTGCTAGTGATTATACTGGTTTCTTCTACCTTGGAAACCTCATTGAGTACGATAAGACTTCGAATATTTTCCAAAATGCGAAATTGCAATCGACCAACGATTATGTATCTGGTCACTTTGGATAAAGTAAAATGACAACAAAAAGGAAAATAGAATGACAGAACCAATTTTACAAGTCAAGGACTTGTCGGTTTATTACAATAAAAAGAAGGCTCTAAATAGCGTCTCCTTGGACTTTGCTCCAAAAGAGATTACAGCCTTGATTGGTCCTTCAGGATCAGGGAAATCTACCCTTTTAAAAGCCATTAACCGCATGGGTGACCTCAACCATGAGGTCACCACCACAGGAACCATCCTCTACAATGGACATAATATCTATGGACCACGGACCGATACGGTCGAATTGCGTAAGGAAATCGGAATGGTCTTCCAACAGCCCAATCCTTTTCCAATGTCCATTTACGATAATGTGACCTATGGATTGATGATTAATGGTGTCAAGGACAAGGCTGTCTTGGATGAAGCAGTTGAAACCTCTTTGAAACGCGCGTCCATCTGGGATGAGGTCAAGGATCGCCTGCATGATTCAGCGATCGGACTTTCCGGTGGTCAGCAACAACGGGTCTGTGTGGCGCGGGTCCTTGCGACCAGTCCAAAGGTTATCCTTTTGGATGAGCCAACTTCTGCACTAGACCCGATTTCAGCTGGGAAGATTGAAGAAACCTTGTATGGACTAAAAGACCGCTACACCATGCTTTTGGTGACACGCTCCATGCAACAAGCAAGTCGGATTTCCGATAAAACAGCCTTTTTCTTGGATGGGGATTTGATTGAGTACAATGACACCAATGAAATGTTCTTGAACCCAGCTAAGAAAGAAACAGAAGACTATGTCTCTGGTAAATTTGGATAGGAAGAAAATAAAATGTTACGAGTTCAATTTGAAGAAGATTTAGAGAAGTTGCATAACCAGTTTTATGCAATGGGAAATGAAGTGTTGAGTCAGATCAACCGTACGGTCCGCGCTTTCGTGACCCATGACCGTGAATTGGCCCGCCAAGTTATCGAAGATGATGCGGAGATCAACGACTACGAAGTGAAGTTAGAGCGCAAATCCTTTGAGATTATTGCCCTTCAACAGCCCGTTTCACAAGACCTTCGTGTCGTGATGACTGTCTTAAAAGCGGTCTCTGACTTAGAGCGGATGGGTGACCACGCAGTATCAATTGCCAAGGCAACCATTCGCATGAAAGGGGAAGTCCGCATCCAATCTGTTGAGGAAGAGATCAGCAAGATGGGCCGTGAAGTCAAAGATTTTGTCGAAGCGACACTAGATGTTTACCTCAAAGGCGATGTGGATTTGGCCTATGAAGTTGCGACACGAGACGAAGTCATCAACCATTACTTCGATAGCATCCAAGAATTAGCAACAGAAGAAATTCGGAAAAATCCAGAGTCCATCGTGACTGGACGGGATTATTTCCAAGTGATCAACTTCTTGGAACGTATCGGAGATTATGCAAAAAACATCTGTGAGTGGGTGGTTTACTTCGAAACAGGTAAAATTATCGAAATGTAAGATCATAAAGTCTTTTCGATATCAGACAGGCATTCTAATGCTTGTCTTTTCTTTTATCTTGACTTTGTGATAAAATAGTTTTATGAGGGCTTTTCATTGGAAAGCATGAAACATTTAAAGGAGGAAATTATGCAAGCAGTTGCACATTTTGTAGAAACATTCGTTCCAGAACATTACGAAGTGTTTTTGGATTTAAGTCGTAAAACCAAGACCTTTAGCGGTCGTGTGGTGATCACAGGTCAAGCCAAGGCGGACAAGATCTCGCTTCACCAAAAGGATTTGATCATCGAAACAGTAGAAGTAGCAGGTCAAGCCCGTCCATTTACGGTTGATAATGACAATGAAGCAGTCTATGTTGAATTGGAAGGAACAGGTCAAGTGACAGTTACTCTGACCTATTCTGGTAAGATCACAGACAATATGACAGGGATTTACCCATCTTACTACAGCATTGATGGCGTGAAGAAGGAAGTCCTCTCTACCCAGTTTGAGAGCCATTTTGCGCGTGAAGCTTTTCCAAGTGTGGACGAGCCTGAAGCCAAAGCAACTTTCGATCTTTCTGTGAAGTTTGACCAAGAAGAAGGAGAAATCGTTCTTTCTAACATGCCTGAAATCGATGTGGAAAACCGCAAAGAAACAGGTATTTGGAAGTTTGACACAACTCCTCGCATGTCTTCTTACCTCTTGGCCTTTGCGGCTGGAGACCTCCAAGGAGTGACAGCTAAGACTAAGAATGGAACCCTTGTCGGAGTCTACTCAACAAAAGCTCACCCATTAGAAAACTTGGACTTCTCATTGGATATTGCCGTTCGTGCTATTGAATTTTATGAAGACTACTATGGCGTGAGGTATCCAATCCCTCAATCCCTTCATATCGCCCTTCCAGACTTCTCTTCAGGAGCGATGGAAAACTGGGGCTTGGTAACCTACCGTGAAGTCTACCTTCTAGTAGATGAAAACTCTACGGCCCAAAGCCGTCAAACAGTAGCCTTGGTGGTGGCTCACGAATTGGCTCACCAATGGTTCGGAAACCTCGTGACCATGAAATGGTGGGATGATCTCTGGTTGAATGAAAGCTTTGCCAATATGATGGAATATGTCAGCTTGGATACCATTGAACCAAGCTGGAATATCTTTGAAGACTTCCAAACAACTGGAGTGCCTGCTGCCTTGAAACGCGATGCTACAGATGGCGTTCAATCCGTCCATGTGGAAGTCAAACACCCTGATGAGATCAACACCCTCTTTGACCCAGCAATCGTTTACGCCAAGGGTAGCCGTCTCATGCACATGCTTCGCCGCTGGTTAGGCGATAACGCCTTCCGTAAAGGGTTGAAGATCTACTTTGAAAAACACCAATACGGCAATACTATCGGTCGTGACCTTTGGGATGCTCTTGGGCAAGCTTCAGGTCGTGATGTCGCAGCCTTTATGGATTCTTGGTTGGAGCAACCAGGATACCCTGTTGTTTCAGCTTCTGTGGAAAACGATACCTTGATCATCCGTCAAGAGCAGTTCTTCATCGGAGAAAGAGAAGAAAAAGGACGCAAGTGGGTTGTTCCGTTAAATAGCAACTGGACGGGTATTCCAGATACCTTGGAAACAGAAGTTTTAGAAATTCCAAACTACAGTGCCTTGAAAGCAGCTAACAGCGGAGCTCTTCGCTTCAATACAGAAAATACAGCTCACTATATCAGTGACTACCGTGGGGAATTGTTGGAAGACATCCTTGCTGACCTTGCTAGCTTGGATAGCACTTCAAAATTACAAGTGGTTCAAGAACGTCGTCTTTTAGCTGAAAGTGGTCAAATTTCTTATGCAAGCCTCTTGCCAGTGATTGAACACTTGACAGAAGAAAGTTCCTACTTGGTTGTTTCAGCTGTTTCGAGCGTCTTAGCTGGAATCAGTCTCTTTGTGGATGAAGGAACTGAAACAGAAGCTGCCTTCCATGAGTTGTTGAAACGCTTGAACCGTTACAACTTTGAACGCTTGGGTCTAGAAGCTAAGCCTGGTGAAACAGAAGAAGACGAAAAAGTTCGTCAGCTAATGATTGCTAATATGATCAAGGCCAATGATGAAGCTGCAAAAGCTCAAGCGAGCGCTATCTTTGAAGCACATGCAGATGATTTGGAAAAACTTCCAGCTGCCATCCGCCTGCAAATCTTGGTCAACCAAATCAAGCACCAGGAAACCAAGGAACTTAGTCAACAATACCTGGATACTTATGTTAAGACGGTAGATGGAAACTTTAAACGCCAGTTGGCGGCTGCACTTTCTTATACCAAGGATGAGGAAACTTTGGAAGCTCTATTGAAGGAGTGGAAGAACAAGGATGTGGTGAAACCTCAGGACTTGGCTATGAGTTGGTACTACAACTTCTTACACGATGACTTTACCCAAGGAAGAACTTGGACTTGGGCGCGTGAAAACTGGGATTGGATCAAGAAAGCCCTTGGTGGTGATATGAGCTTTGATAAGTTTGTCATCTACCCAGCTAACTGTTTTAAGACCCGTGAACGCTTGAATGAATACAAGGCCTTCTTTGAGCCTCAATTGGATGATATGGCGATCAGCCGAAACATCAGCATGGGTATCAAGGAAATTGCAGCGCGTGTGGATTTGATCCAACGGGAAAAAGCATTAGTAGAAGCTGCTATCCTTGCTACGAAATAAATGAAATAAATTTATAAAAGATGCTACAGAATTCATTCTGTAGCATCTTTTGTTTTTCAATGAATCATTTGTATTGGATATCGAAGGAGAAGGATCATTAGTTTATTGGACTTGGTAAGAGAATCTCCGTTCGATAGTGGCCATTTTCTTTGAATCGCTTGATAGTTCCTTGGTATTCTTGTACTAGAGCATCAACGTTTCGTAAGCCCCAACCATCTCTTTGACGTGTTTTACGAGTCTCTTGTTCTTGTTCATTAAAGGTATTGTTGATCGAAATAAATAGGTTTTGTTGAAAATAACGTATATTTAGAGCCAATGTTCTCTCCGATTTATCAGTTAATCGAAGACAGGCTGAAATACTATTATCTAAACAATTTCCTAAAATAACAGCTAGAATATCAGGCTGAATAGATAATTCTTGAGGGACAAAGCAGTCAATTTCCAGTTCAATTTCATCTTCCACATCGTGCAGTTTTTGATTCAGTAAAAAATTAATTGTTGGATTTTTGGAGTAAAAGGTTTGTTTTCCTGAAATACTATCGGTTAACGAGTGAAGATACTCTCTAGCCTCATCTGGATTTTCTTCTAGAAGTGCCAATAGAGTTAAATGTTTATTTTTTAAGTCATGCCGAAGACTTTGCAATCGTTGGTATTCCTCTTGAGACTGTTGTGTTTCTCTTAATTGGAATTGAAGCTGTTCTTTATCTAATTTATTTTGATAATAAGCGTGCTGTTGTTGAGAAAGATGTAGGGTAAAATACAGCGAGGAAAACGACAATACAATAAGAGACAAGAGTGAAATGACAGAAAGATAATCTGGTCCAAATACTTGCCCTTGAATAGCTGATACAGTAAAGGCAAAAATAATCGATAAAATCGGCACGATAAATAGATACAGCCAATTTCTTTTAGATGTTGCCATGCCTAACTTTTGATGTGTTCGAAATAACTGTCGAAGAACAAGTGTTAAGACGGTTGAAAAAAGAAAACTAATGGCAAGGTAACCACTAATCAGTCCTAAATTTTTCGATACTTTTGACAGTGGAAGAAAAAGTTGGATAGTTTGATTGAGGACAGCTCCTGCTAATAATGTCAGGCTTGTCTGTATGAATATCCAAAAGGAAGAATCACGAAAGGAGTAGCCAAAATAGAGTCCTACAAGAGAGGATTCAACAATACTAAGGAGGAGATTGCTCACTAAAAAAACGCGACTTTCTAAAAAAATAAACACAAGAGCCACATGAAAAAGAAAGCAACAACAAAGGACTAAAAGTGTCTCTTTTGATTGTTTACTTTTGGATATTGGCCTAAAAAATAAAACACTTGCCAGAAATAAGTCGAACAAGATACTAATGATCCGCAATCCTATTAGCATTAGAAATTCCTTTCACTTAGGTAGTTATAGTATTTTTCTTTAAAAGAAGACTGGAACTTACGACTAATTGGAAGTGAATGCTCCTCGGTTCCATTTAGCAAAATAGTCACTGTTTTCGTATCAAAATCTTTGATATATTTAGGATTTACAATATAAGAAGCATGTATTTGAATAAAATAATCAGGTAGTTTATCTAGAATGTCTTGGGTTTTCAGTAAGGACTTATAGGTATCTGCTAGTGTGTAAATAAAAACGGAACGCTTATCTTTCTCAAAATAGGTAATGTCACTTAAAGGAATAGAGTAACTTTGTTTTCCAAATGAGAAGTTAAAGATGGTTTGTCCTAAATCTAAATAACGTAAAATTCTATCTACTACCTTATTTAGCCTTTGAGGTTCAATTGGTTTTACTAAGTAATCAAAAGTCTGTACTTCAAAAACTTGTTCCATATAATCACGATAGCTAGTCACAAAAATAATAGGGATAAAAGGATTGAACTGCCGAATTTCACGAGCAAGGTCAATTCCAGTAATTTGTGGCATATCAATATCCAAAAAGACACAATGAGTATCCTTTGTTAACTGCTCTAACATCTTTTGAGGATTGGTATATAGTTTTGTTTCTACAGGAACCTTGTCGTAAGAAAGTAAATACTGTTCTAACTGACTAGCATCTCTAGTTGAGTCATCACAAATAACGACGTTTAACATAAGTCCCCCTTATCAAATTGAGTTGGCTAATTATGACACTAAAATGGTAAATCATGACGTAAACCTTGGAAAGTCATATGTTTATTATACAATAATCTTATCAAAAATGAAGGAAGCTGGGAAAATCTTCTCAGTCTTGAGTGATGAGATGAAGACATTTGCGACACTGACTATTAGAGATTTGACAAAATCATTCGATAAGCAACATTTTGCTAATAATCATATTTCTTTAGAAATAGAAGCTGCTAAAATTACAGCTTTTTTAGGACACAATGGCGCTGGTAAGTCCACCCTCTTAAATCAAATGATTGGTTTTACCAAACCTGATCAAGGAGACGTTTGCTATGGAGATATTTCTTTTGTTCAAAATCGTAAACAAGCTCGCTCAATGATGAGCTATATGTCTCAACAGTATGCCCCACTTGAGAAATTGACGGTGGAACAAAACTTAGAAATTCTTGGAAGAATGAGAGGGTTAAACACCTTGGATTTGCAAAAAGAAATGGATCAGCTCTTAACCGAGTTGGAAATTAAGGAGTACCGGGCAAAACAAGGAAAGGACCTTTCAGGTGGTTTAAAGCGTCTGACCTCTTTTGCAATGGCTTTAATCGGATCTCCGACCATCATTCTTCTTGATGAGCCGACGAACGATGTTGATCCAATACGTCGTGAAAAACAATGGCAATTATTACAGAAGCTAGCGCATAAAGGTCATACCATTATTATTGTGACGCATAATCTCTTAGAAGTTGAAAAATATGCTGACAACTATGCCTTATTTAACCATGGGAAGTTAATCAAATCAGGACCAGTTCAGCAAATAACCTATCAAAAACAGTATCAAATATCTTTTGAGTTTAGGAATAAAGATAGCTTAGCTCTATTTCAAGATTACACCATTATCAACGGTTCAATTTGTCGTATTGAAATAGAAGAGAAGGAGTTAACGAGACTGCTACCAAAAATCACGCAGGAATTGGATAGAAAGAATATTTTAAATCTGTCACTTACTCAGAAAAACATATCCATTTCAGATCTTTATAGAGAGGAGTTGACAAACTGATATGACTCAATTTTTTTACTTACTTCGTTGGAACTATCTTCGTCAAAAAGATTTATTTTTACTCTTTACGCTAGCTCAAGTTCTGTTATCCATTTCACTTCTTTTTGGTTATCCACTAGTGATAGGTGAGATTGATACGACTGCTGCCTACTATCTCTCTTCTGGTTCAGTTCTGATAGGAATTATTTCTATTGGATGTACTATCTCATCACCTGTTATAGCAAATGCGAAGTCAGAAGGACATGTAGACTATGTACGAGCCCTTCCAATACCTCGAATTCTTATTTCCTTAGCAGATCTATGGATGTGGATGATTGCTATTTTACCTGGAGTATTCATTTCTGTTATACTGGGCTATTTTCGTTTTTCTGTCCGCTTAAATGTATCTATTCTGGCTGTTTTCATCCTATTTCTTATCTGTCTTACAATGATCAGTCTTGGATTTGCCATTGCGTATACTTTTTCTCCCAATATTGTCACGCTGATGTCTCAGTTGATTCTTATGATTGGTTTGATGTTTTCACCAATCATGTACCCTGCAAGTCGTCTTCCAGATTGGATAAACCATCTCTACCATGTTCTTCCATTTGTCCCTTCTGTCAACCTCTTACGAGCTTGTGTCTATGGCCATGACCGCATCTCATTGTTTGACTTCACTATTCTGATTATTTGGATTTTGCTAACACAGTTACTGATCTTGAGAGTTCTTTATAAGGAAAAATAAAGGAAGGAGGGTAGATAGAAGGTTCTTCTTCGAAACAGTAACCCATTTAAAAGTAGTTCAATTGAAGAGATATTCCTACAACAAAAAGCAACAACTGTGTTCAGATGTTGCTTATTTTAGTATGTTTGTACCCTTTGTATCTTATTTGAAATACCAGTGGTGTTTGAGGCTGGCAAAAATTGCCTTGCTGGTGATCGTGATGATGATCAGTTTGATGAGGTCGGCAAGGATAAAGGGAGCAACGACCAAAGCAAATGCTTTTTGGATATCGGTATGCGTGACCAACATAAAGCCGATAGCTCCAGCTACAAAGAGAAGAATACTACTGAACAAATTAGCAAGGAAAATGGTCAGCACGCTGGATTTAGCATTGGTAAATAGAGACGTGATCCATGCTCGGAATGGGAAGAAGAGGAGGAAACCAGCAGTAGGGCCAAGGAAATGCGAAGCGCCACTAGCACCACCTGCCAATACTGGGAAACCTAAGAAACCAAGAAGTAGGTAGAGGCAGACTGTGACAAAAGCATGACTGGGTTTATAGATGGTCCCGATAATCCCGATCATGAGCGTTTGCAGGGTTAAAGGAATTGGACCAAATGGAATGGTGAATTGAGATAGGACGGAGATCATGGCCACTCCAATGGAGATGAGAACTAAGGGAAAGATTTTTTTCATAACAGTTAACCTCTTGTTTGTTTTATGGTAACTATTCTACAATAAGGGGCTCAACCTGTCAATAGCCCACACTTGTTTTAGAATTTTTTAAGTAAAAATTTAGGCAAGCTTAAGACTCCTAAAGTATAATCGCCTTACTAAAGGATCGAGCTCCCTTTAAATTTTAAAAGGCAAGTACTTGTACAAAAAGATAAAAGGTAAAAAGATGAATCAAAAAGAAACAAAACAAGTAGTCGAAACGCAAGAGTCCAAAGAAAAAATGGTTGTCCTCAAACGAAGTCCTAAGTGGTGGATTGGCATGGCAGCAGTTGGTGGATTGTTGGTCGGTGCTGGAAGTGGCTTTGGTGTCGGTGTCATCGCCTCTCAATCCTCCAATAACCAACAATTTTCTCAACCGGTCCAAACGGCTCAGAACCAAGGATCCAATCAGCAACAAAATAGTCAAAATGGCCATGCTTCACAAGGAAACCAGCAAAATGGTGGCCCACAGGATGGTGGCCCACAGGATGGCGGTCCTCAAGGCGGTGGTCCACAAGGTGGTGGCCAAGGACAAGGTGGTGGCCAAGGACAAGGCGGCCCGCAAGGTGGCGGTCCGGGTCAGATGCCACAGGAAGGTAATGGTGGCCCACAAGGGAATGGTCCAGATAACGGCATGAACCAATCTGGCGGACAAGAAGGGAACCAGGGGTCCTCTAAAAAGTCCAATAAGAAGAATTCAAAAAATAAAAACAAGACGAGTGACAGTCAAAGTAACAAAGAAAACACGACAAACTCATAGAATTAGCCTTCCTCAGGCAGGCTGAATTTGATCATAAAACCAGGTTCTAAACTATAGGAAATGAAGGCAAGTCGTGTTATAATGGTTAAGAATAGATTAGAAAGACTCACTCACGAAAGAGAAGAGGATACGACGATGATTAAAATTCTAATGGTCGAAGATGACCTTGGTTTATCAAATTCAGTATTTGATTTTTTAGATGATTTTGCGGATGTCATGCAGGTCTTTGACGGAGAAGAAGGTCTTTACGAAGCAGAAAGCGGAATCTATGATTTGATTTTGCTGGACCTGATGCTTCCTGAAAAAGACGGTTTCCATGTCTTGAAAGAATTGCGTGAAAAAGGCGTGACAACCCCTGTTTTGATCATGACAGCTAAAGAAAGTCTGGATGACAAAGGGCACGGCTTTGAGCTAGGGGCAGACGATTACCTCACCAAGCCTTTCTACCTAGAAGAGCTTAAGATGCGGATTCAAGCTCTCTTGAAGCGCTCAGGAAAGGTCAATGAAAACACCCTTAATTATGGCAATTTGAAGGTCAATTTATCTACCAATTCGACTTATGTGGATGGGAAAGAAGTGGAACTTCTTGGGAAGGAATTTGATCTTTTGGTCTATTTCCTTCAAAACCAAAATGTCATCCTTCCAAAGACCCAGATCTTCGATCGTCTCTGGGGCTTTGATAGTGACACAACCATCTCAGTGGTTGAAGTCTATGTTTCAAAAATCCGTAAGAAATTAAAAGGTACTGATTTCGTTGAGAACTTGCAAACATTGCGCAGTGTGGGGTATATCTTAAAAGATGCTAACCAGAATTAAGAAAACCGTCGGGGAAGATGATTTTTCCTACTTCATCCGATATTTTGGGCTCTTTACTTTGATATTCTCAGCCATGACCCTGATAATCATCCAGGTCATGCGCTCGAGTCTCTATACAACGGTCGATGAGAATCTCAAGACTCTCAGCCAGGATCCCTACTCGCTTGTAGCGATTGCTTATCGAGACCAGCGACAGTCAAATACCAAAAGAGATGATAATGATCATGAGATGATGATCCCAGATCATGATAAATCAGAACCTAAAGGGGATGTCACATCCAATACCACTGTTGTTTTGCTCAATAAAAAATATGAAAACTTGACAACCGGTAATGGGTTTTTAAACTTCAAAACGGTGACGTTTGGTCGAAAGCTCCTCAACAAGGTTTCCCAGCTTCAAATTACAAATAGCTATGGGAAAAAAGAAAGTTACCGGGCCTATATGGCAGAGTTGAGTTTATCTGATGATGAAAGTGATAGTGATATCAAGTATGCGGTTGTCATGACCAATATCAGTCAGCTAGAGCAGACCAGTGAGGAGCACGAAAGCCAGATCGCCCTCGTCATGATTTGCTTCTGGGGAATCTCCTTGTTTGCGAGTCTCTTCCTTGCCCGTCTTAGCGTTAAGCCGCTGCTTGAGAGTATGCAAAAGCAAAAGGCTTTCGTGGAAAATGCTTCCCATGAGTTGCGGACGCCTTTAGCAGTTCTGCAAAATCGCCTCGAAACGCTTTTTAGAAAGCCTGAAGCGACCATTATGGAATCGAGTGAGAATATTGCATCCAGCTTGGATGAAGTTCGAAATATGAAGCTTTTGACTACCAACCTTCTCAATATCGCCCGAAGGGATGACGGCTTGAAGCCAGAGATGGAAGATATCGAACCAAGCTTTTTCGATCAGACCTTCTCGAATTTTGAGATCATTGCAGAAGAAAATGGCAAAATCTTTCGAGGAGACAATCAGGTGGACAAAGTCATTTGTTCTGATAGAACGCTCCTCAAGCAATTGATGACCATTCTCTATGACAATGCCTTGAAGTATACCGATGAAGATGGTGAGATCCAGTTTGAAGTTCAATTGAAGGATAAAAATCTTCTTTTGAGAGTGCTGGATAATGGTCCAGGGATTCGAGATGAGGATAAGAAACGGATCTTTGATCGTTTTTACCGGGTCGACAAGGCCAGAACCCGTCAAAAAGGTGGATTTGGCTTGGGGTTATCCCTCGCTAAGCAGATCGTAGAAGCCTTCAAAGGGACCATTCAAGTCAAAGATAATAAACCAAAAGGGACCATCTTTGAAGTGAAATTATCCATTAAGACGGAAAGTCGTAAAAAAAATCGTTCATAATCTTTTAAAAATAGAAAAGAGGAAAACCTATGAGTTCAAAAATGTTGCACACTTGCCTTCGTGTGGAAAACATAGAAAAATCAATCGCTTTTTACCAAGATGCTTTTGGTTTTGAAGAAAAACGTCGGAAAGATTTCCCAGACTATAAGTTTACGATTGTTTATTTGGCCTTGCCTGGAGATGACTATGAGTTGGAATTGACTTACAATTATGATCATGGTCCATATGTGATCGGAGATGGCTATGCTCACGTCGCCTTGAGTACTCCTGATCTAGAAGGTTTGAATGCGGAACACAAGGCTAAAGGCTATGAAGTGACGGAACCAAAAGGTCTTCCAGGAACACAACCGAATTATTATTTCGTTGTAGATCCGGATGGGTATAAAGTAGAAGTCATTCGCGAAAAATAAGAGGGATTAACAATAAGGGCCGCTGTCGGCTACGACAGTCGCCCTCTTTTTTATGAAATCATTTACAAAAAAGGAATGTTTTTTCGAGAGAAATTTGCTATAATAAAGTTATGAGATTCAAACACACGAAAACTATTTTATTAATCATTACAAATCTCCTTTTTCTGAGTCTTTTGTATATCGGCTATCAAAAGATTCAAAGGGTTCGTGAACAAAAAGCCTATCAGGATCAGTTTGCTAAGGTTACCCAACTTGAGAAAAGCTCTGAAAAAGGGAAAGATGTTCAAGTTCAGGAAGGGATTTTAGGAACTTCTTATGTGACGGCTTATTATCCTACTAAGGATGGACAGCCTGTTGAGATTGTGAAAGAGAAGATCCAAGAAGACCTTCAGCGTCTAGGATCCGATGAAAAAACCAAAGAACCAAAGCATTTGACCTTCTACCATAGTGAAGAAGCAGAAGCGCCTTTTGTTGGTTATCACCCGATCCAAATCAAACGGGCTGAATACCAGTACAAAAAAGGGAAATTCATCAAAGATGAGACGGTGAAGTTGCCCCTCTTTTACTTGGATGATGAGAACAATCCTCTGACCCTGAGCCAAGTTTTTGCGGATCCAGATGGAGCCAAGCAGATCTTTTTGGAGGAATTACGGGGAAATCTAGCCTTTCGTCAGCTGGACGAGGAAAGCATTGATCAAATGGTTGCCCACTTCTCAGAGTTGGATTTGAGCCAATGGGAATTCCAATATGAAAAAGGAAATTTCACCATTCCATTTCCAACCAAGGTTAAGGGAGATGATACCTTCACTGTTCCCTTGTCTAAATTCTATGACGTGATCGATTCAGAGCGCTTGCTTCCTGATGATCTAGCTTCTTACCAATCCTATATAGAAGAACGCCACCGTAAGATGATTGCCTTGACCTTTGATGATGGACCGGATCCAACGACGACTCCTCAGGCACTGGCTATCTTGAAGAAATACAATGCAAAAGCTACCTTCTTTATGGTCGGAAAAAATGTCAGTGCGAATCCTGATATTGCTAAGCAAGTCCGCAAAGAAGGTCATCAAATCGGGAACCATACCTGGGATCACCCTCAATTGCCAAAATTGAGCTTGGATAATGCCAAAAAAGAGATCTTGGATACCCAAGAAGCTATTCAAAAAGCGACAGGCGTTCAAACTAAGATCACGCGTCCTCCGTATGGAGCCATCAATAACGCCATCCAATACAGTGTAGACCAGTCCTTCATCATGTGGGATGTGGATAGCCTGGATTGGAAAACTCATAATACGACGGCTATTCTCAATGAAGTGAAAAAAGAAGTCAAACCGGGTTCGATTATCCTCATGCATGATATCCATCAAACCACGATTGATGCTCTTCCGACCGTCCTTGACTACCTTAAATCACAAGGTTATACCTTTGTAACGGTAGATGAATTGTTGGATTATCAACTTGAAAGTCATCGCATTTATTACAATGGAAATTAACTAAAAAATCCTCTGCAGTAAATTTACTAGCAGAGGATTTTCTTATTCATTTAAAAAGAGTTCTGAATTTTTTAAAACCAGTTCACGGACAGAAGCGTATTTTTTTAAGGATTTGAGTTCTTCTGGGTGGGTGATAAAGGTAATCACATAGCCATCATGCCCCATTCGTCCTGTACGACCGGCACGGTGGGTATAGGTCTCTACATCACGAGGAATATCGTAGTTAATCACACACTCAAGATGTTCAATATCGATGCCACGAGCGACTAAATCGGTGGCAAGTAAGAGGGTCAGCTGATGGTCTTTGAAGCGTTCCAGAATGACCTTGCGGTATTTTACATTGACATCGCTTGCGAGCGATACGGCCTCAACACCACGGTATTGTAGTTTTTCTTCAGCACTACCCAGATCAGACAGGCTATTGAAAAAAGCCAGACCACGAAAATCTTCGATGTAGGCGAGTTTGCGGAGCAATTCGACCTTGTCCCGCTTATCCACTTGCATATAAAAATGTTGGATATTTTCCAAAGAAACTCCATCAACCGTAATGCGAAGGGTATTTTCTTCTAGCTGGTCTGGATCGACCTTGGCTGTGGCACTCATATAGATATATTGGTGGTCGCGGGGAGCATAGTGGCTGATCTTGTCGACGAAGTGGTACTGAGAATCGCTCAGTAATTGGTCGAATTCATCTAAAATGATGGTTTCCACATTCATCATTTTGATCTTTTTCAGCTTGATCAGTTCAAAGATCCGACCAGGCGTCCCAACCAGGATTTCGGGTCCTTTTTTGAGGCGTTCGATTTGCCGTTTTTGACTAGATCCTGAAAGGAAGAGTTGTGTCTGGAGACCGAGAGGATCTGCCCATTGTTTGGTGACATCAAAAATTTGTCCTGCTAACTCTGTGTTAGGAGCCAAAATCAAGAGTTGTTGGGCCTTCTTCGGTTTGAGTTTGAGCAAGCTCGGAAAGAGGTAGGCAAGTGTCTTACCAGTACCGGTAGGACTGATCCCGAGGACATTTTCTCCTTCATAGATAGGGGAGAAGATCTGTTCCTGAATTTCAGTGAATGCATCAAATCCGAGTGTTTCTAACTGGTCTTTCCAGGTTTGTGGAAATTGTTCTTTCATTCTTTTTCATCCTTAAATTGTATTCCAGCGCTTTGACGCATATGGTAGAGGGTTTCATGGACCTGCTCAGCTGTTTGTAACCATTCAAGATAAGCAGCTGGCTTTTGATGAGCGATGGCAAGGGCAAAGGCTTCCGCCTCTTCTTGCATTTGGTGCGGGCAGGGCTGGATCGGAAGGTCGATAACTTCCCCAGAATGGCTGACGAAGCGAGCCTGGTTGATGGCTGCTACAGCATTGAGAGTCAGCGTTCCAGTCTTGGTGTAGATTTCAGCAGGTAGATGGCTGGTGATATTTTTCCCTGCCTGAATGGCAACCTGAAACTCTGGATAAATCAAGACACCTTGACCATAGAGATCAACCGAATTGGGTAATTGCTGAGCGGTGTAGTGACTGGAGATCGGTTCTCCAAAGAAGCCAATCGCCAAGTAGAGGCAGTAGACACCCAGATCCATCAAAGCTCCACCTGCATAGACATCTGAGAAAATATTGGGCATCTCACCTGCAAGAAGGGCTGGCAATTTGGAAGAATATTTGGCAAAGGTGAAGTTGGCGCCCAGTATTTCCTGATTAGAGAGGAAGTCTTTAACTACTTGAAAGGCTGCTTCTTGGTAATTTCTGGCAGCTTCAAAGAGATAGACCTGGTGCTCCTTAGCGAGCTTGACCAGCTCCTTCCATTCAGAAGGCTTGGTCACAGCCGGTTTTTCAATGATGACATGCTTCTTGGCCAGAATAGCAAGCTTGGCCTGAGCGAAATGAAGAGAATTGGGGCTAGCAATGTAAATCACATCCAGCTCACTGTCTAAGAAGTCGATGAAATCCGTGTAGCAAGAGACCGCCCCATAAGGCTCACAAAACTCTTGAGCTGTCTTCATCTTTCTCGAATACACAGCATGCAAGTGATAGTGGCCTGTCTGATGAGCAGCTGTAATAAATTCATGTGAAATCCAACTCGTACCAATAATTCCCAGCTTTAACATAAGGTGTCCTTCCGTAATCGATTCACTCTATTATACCATGAAAAGGGGGAGGGGCGGGGTGAAAAATATAGGACAACTTTTGAAATTATTCATAAAATATGGGATAATTGTATTAATTTTATTGAATGAGGAAAAAATAATGAAACAAAAGATTTTAGTAACGGGTGGCGCTGGCTTTATTGGTTCCCATACTATTATCGAATTGACCAAAGCAGGTCATGAAGTAGTGGTGGTAGATAACTTTGTGAATAGTAGTAAAAAAAGTATCCAAGAAGTTGAAAAGATTATTGGTAAATCTATTACATTATACGATATAGATGTTCGAGACAAAGAGAAGTTATTGGAAGTATTTGTAAAAGAACAACCTACAGGGGTGATTCACTTTGCTGCATTGAAAGCCGTTGGAGAATCGGTTCAAATCCCTCTCACATATTATGAAAACAATATAACCGGAACATTGACCTTGCTTCGAGTTATGGAAGAAGTCCAGTGTAAAAACATTATTTTTAGCTCGTCAGCGACTGTTTACGGTGATCCACATACTGTCCCTATCTTAGAGGATTTTCCGCTATCAGTAACCAATCCATATGGAAGAACAAAGTTGATGATTGAAGAGATGCTTCAAGATATATACAAGTCAGATTCTTCCTGGAATATCGTGCTGTTACGCTATTTCAACCCAATTGGTGCTCATGAAAGTGGGAATATTGGTGAAAATCCAAATGGAATCCCAAATAATCTTTTACCATATGTAACACAGGTAGCAGTTGGAAAGCTAGAATATGTTAATGTGTTTGGTAATGATTATCCAACTCCAGATGGAACTGGTGTCCGCGATTATATCCATGTGGTTGATTTAGCAAAAGGACATGTGGCGGCATTAAGGAAACTTGAAAAAGATTCAGGGTTAAATATTTATAACTTGGGTACTGGTAGAGGATACTCTGTTCTTGAAATCATTCAAAATATGGAAGATGTGGTAGGAAAAACAATTCCTTATAAAATTATTGAGAGACGTGCTGGAGATATTGCAACCTGTTATGCAGATCCATCGAAAGCAAGTGAGGAGTTAGGTTGGAAAGCTCAATATGATATTCATCGCATGTGCCAAGATGCCTGGAGATGGCAAAGCAAACATCCAAATGGATTTGAATAATAACTAAGTTTAAAGAATTGCTTGATATTTATAACTAATATCGAGCTTTTTTATGCTTACAACAATTGTTATTGTTGGTATAAAGTTCTGAGATTAGTGGATAAAATATTTTGGTTATTGTATAATGGATAAAAAAGAATTTTAATGGAGGAAGAAGGATATTGAAATCCTCAGATTTATTAATTATTATACCTGCATATAATGAGGAAGGTTCGATTCAGTCAGTTGTAAATAATATTATTCAAAATTATTCCCAGTATGATTATGTAATTATCAATGACGGTTCAAGAGATCAAACCTCAGAAATTTGTCATAACAATGGCTATAATATTATTGATTTACCAGTCAATCTTGGACTAGCTGGAGCATTTCAAACTGGATTATTGTATGCTTACCAATACGGTTATGAAAAAGCGGTGCAATTTGATGCAGATGGTCAGCATCTTCCAGAGTATATTGCTGCTTTAGAAGATGGAATTGATAAAGGAAATAAAATGGTCATAGGTTCTCGCTTTGTAACAGAGAAAAGACCAAATTCGTTTCGTATGTTAGGGAATACCCTTATAAGTTTTGCTATTAAATTGACCACTGGAAAAACGATTAATGATCCGACATCTGGAATGAGAATGTTTTCAAAAGATTTAATACAAGTTTTTGCAAAAAATATCAACTATGGTCCTGAACCAGATACTGTTTCTTATCTATTAAGAAATGGTGTTCCAATTTCAGAAGTTCAAGTTCGAATGGAAGAGAGACAAGCGGGAGAAAGTTATTTAACTTTTTCACGCTCTATTAAGTACATGATTCATATGTTCGTATCTATTCTATTCATTCAGAATTTTAGAGAGAGAGGAAAATAGAATGTCAATCTGGTTTCAAGTTGTATTAGTTGTTGTTTCATTGGGAACATGTGGGTTTATTCTCCAGAACATCAGAAAATCTCGTGTACAGATTAATGATGCCTTGTTTTGGATCTTCTTTTCATTAATTTTATTAGTTTTTAGTATTTTTCCAAAGTTAGCAGAGTTTATCGCAGCATCCTTAGGAATTGCATCTGCTGTTAATTTTATTTTTCTTTTTATTATTTTCTTGTTATTAATGAATCAGTTCCAATTAACTGTACGGTTGTCAAAGTTAGATACCAAGTTTAAAAATCTTGTCCAAGTTATCGCTTTAAACAAAAATGAGGAGAAAGATGAATAATACTCCTTCTCAAAAAAGTATTTACATATGGAACCTGCTAGGAAATTTTGCGGCAGCAGCAGTCTCGGTATTATATTTGTTAATTGTATCTAGAATGCAAACCAGTGAGGTGGCAGACCAATTTAGTCTAGCTACCTCAATTGGTAATTTATGGATTATTATCGGACAATTTCAAGTTCGAAACTATCAAGCCACTGATGTCAACTCAAGTCATCCTTTTTCAGCTTACTTTTTTACAAGATTGCTGACTGTTGTCCTGATGTTGATTACTTTATTTCCTTACTTGAGGATAATAAACTATGATTTTACTAATAGCTCTGTGATGATTATTACTTGGATTATTGTGTATCGTGTAGCAGATGCTTTTTCGGACCTATTCCAAGGTTATTTTCAGCAACATGGTCGTTTAGATATTGCAGGGAAGGCCATGGTTTATCGATATACTTTAAGTGTACTCGTTCTTTTATTCGGACTCTTGTTGTCTCATTCTATGGTTTTGACTCTGATAGTCCTAGCTTTCATCAATCTGTTTTTTGTATTTGTTTATGATTATGCACATTTCAAATTGTTTGACAGGGTGAGTTTTATTCATATTTTTTCAAGGGATATTTTTGATGAATCCTTAAAAATTATTAAAATTTGTTTCTCATTATTTATTTATGGGTTTTTATTGACACTTGTTTTTAATGAGGCGAAGTTATCAATTTCTGGTGCTTATGCTAAAGGTATAGTCGAGACTGGTGCTCAAAGGGATTACAATATCCTGTTTATGCCAGTGTTTTTTATGAGTCTTTGCATTTTGGTAGTAAGACCTCTCATTACTCAAATGGCTGAACTGTGGCAGAAGAAACAGTTTCAGATATTTTACAAAATGTTCTTCAAAATAGTGAATTTTACTCTCTTAATAGGGATAGTTATTACTTTTTTTGCTTATTTAATAGGTGTCAATGTTCTAAGTTTAATATTTGGAATAGATCTATTAAAATATAAGATAGAACTGACTATTCTCGTTTTTTCAGGTGTCTTGTATTCATTTTCGATTATACTCGAAAATATCTTAATTATCATGAGAAAACACTATTATTTATTATCCGTGTATACCCTAATGTTTATAGTTACTAAACTGATAACAAATGAGCTGGTTAATAAGTATCAGATTATGGGAGCCTCAATTAGTTTTTGCATTGCTATGTTAGTTTATGTAATGGGAAGTTTTACAATCTTTAGTATTATAAAATCAAGAAAGAAATAGGAAAATGACAAGAGATATTATTTTTGTCACTCACCATTTAGGTGGAATCGGTGGTGTTCAGCGTGTAGTTGATCAGCTCGCTACACGTTTTGCTGAAGATGGAAACAAAGTGACGGTTGTCGGCTGTGCTGTTCAATCACAAGAAAAGTATGAGAAGGTACAAAAGAATTATCATGAAATTCTTCTATATCAGGAGGATATTTTCTTTGAAAAGCCGTGGTTATTCTTAAAAGAAAAGTATTACTCAAAAAAATTAGAAAAAGAATTAACTGTACTTTTGTCACAATCAAAGAATCCAATGGTCATTTTAGCAAACCCAATTGTTTATCTTTTGATGGAAAAAAGTTTGAAGAAATTTTCTAATTGTGCTTTCTTCATTGGACAAATGCATTCTTCTGCTGATTTTGTATTGGAATGTAAGGGAATTTATAAAGTTTATCCATATATTATTAAAAATAAATATCCGAAATTGGATTGTATAATGTTCTTATCGGATTCTTATTCGGAAGTGATTAGCAATCATTACAATATTCCATTGGAAAAATTTGTTGCGATTACAAATCCACTACCAAGATATATAGGAGAATCAGAAAATGATTATCAAGAGAAGTCAAAAGTGATTTCTTTTGTAGGTCGGCTAGATCCGGTCAAGCAAATTGATCATCAAATTCAGGCCTTTGCACAAGTGGCAGATGAATTTCCTGATGTTGTTTTTAATATATACGGATCTGGTAATTTGAAGGAAAGTCTCCAGTCACTCATAGATAAATTAGGAATGACAAAACGTATTATCTTAAAAGGGAAAACAACCCAGGTTAAAGAAGTTTATCAGGAGTCATTGTTTACCTTATTAACTTCTAAATCTGAAGCTTTTGGTATGTCAGTTGTTGAGTCAATGGTTTTAGGTACTCCAGTATTAACTTATAATTGTTCACAAGGAGTTGCTGAACTTCAAACTGATACGCCTGAGATGCTCTTTGATCCAAGTATTGAGGAGTTAGCAACTAAAATGCGGTATTTTCTAACCAATCCTGCTTTTCTAGAGGACATTGGAAGAAGAGGACGTGAATATGTCATAGGGACTTATGCAGAGGATATTATCATTCAAAAGTGGTATGATCTGTTTCAGCAGTTAGAAGAAAAGAAAGGTGTTACATGACAAATCTACTTTTAAAAAATCGTTCTGATTTCTTTCACAATATTTGGCAAAAGAAATTTTATATTTTGCTTATCTGGTTTCTGATATTTGGAACGTATTTTTATTTCGATGGTCCATTTAATAATGCGCCAATTAAAACATTTGTTATTGTTGGAGGAATTTTCACCCTTCTATCACTAATAGATATTAAGTTATACAATAAAATTTTTTCAGTAGTTTTATTTACTGGACTAATTTTTTGTGTCTATACCCCGAATATGGATACACCAGATGAAAATTTTCATTATTCTAGAGCTCTTTATATTAGTGATGGACATTTATATTTGCCTTCATCAGTAGAAGAGATGAAAGTGTCATCGGATATATCTGAAGTTGAAGAAGAATTTAAGAAGCCTTTATTACAAACTGATTTGGAAGAGAAACAATTATCTGACAAACAGGTAGTATATTCTAATTTAGGTAATACCAATGGCTATTCATTTGTAAGTTATTTGCCCCAAACATTGGGAATTCTTATCGCGCGTCTCTTCCATTTAAGTGTATTCGGTTCAATTTTTCTAGGTAGATTTTTCAATTTACTAGTTTTTGCCTTACTTGTTAGATTTGCTATAAAAAAATCTGGTGATAAGCAATTAATTTTTTCTCTATTAACTATTATTCCTATCAATATTTATATTGCTGCATCATTTAATCAAGACGCTTTTGCCAATGGTCTTATCTTTTTAGTTGTTGGATTATTCCTGTCCTATTTTGAAAAAGAGAGAGTGAGTAATAGAGATTTATTAATCTATACTTTCTTATGTATTTTAATTGCTTTTTCAAAATTGCCTTATGTGTTACTAGTTTGTTTATTAGCATTTTTGCCCAAAGAGAAACTAAACAAAAAACAGTATCTTTTGATTGTTGGTTCTATTTTTATTGTCGCTTTAACCAGTGTGATTTGGTTGAAAGTGACAAGTGGGATAAATGCAACGGTTGTTCATCCGAATCCAGCTATTAATCCAATGAAAAAGATTTTTTTTACAATGCATCATTTCTCAGATTTTATTAGAATGATGATTAAAGAAGTTGTAAATTTTATTCCATTTAAACTGCAATCCTTGTTTACTTTTGGTTGGTTGACCTATGATACGAAAGCTTTTATGTGGTTCTATTTGATTTTCTTATCTGTTGCCCTATTTGTGCTTCCAAATGGGAAACCAATAAAACCATTTACAAAGTTTGGAGTAATACTTGTTTCGATGGGAATTATTTTCGGAATCCTAATGACAGCTTATCTAATGTGGGGTGAGGTTGCTGATATTTCCATTAAAGGGATTCAGGGTAGATATTTTTCAGGGATTTTTGTTCTCATTGGTTGTATAACGGATTTTTCAAGAAGACTGTTTTGGAATCAGAATAGAACAGAACCTATTGAATATGATAAGAATAAAGTAGAATTTAACTATACCTACATTGCTTCTTTGTTTATTCTTGTCTCAATTATTACAACCATTAGTCAATACTATTAAATTGTTGTTTTACCATGGAATTAAGTGATATACTAGGGGAAACCCTAGTTTTTTGTTACAATAGAGAGTGAATAAGTTAAGGAGTAAGTTATGACCATATCAGTTGTAGTCCCATGTTTTAATGAAGAAGAATCAATACCATTTTTTTACAGGGAGATGGAGCGTGTTCGGATGGAGATGGAAGAAAAGTTTGAATATATTTTTATAAACGACGGTTCGTTAGATCGAACACTATCTGTTCTTCGAAAATTGCATGTTGTAGATTCAAATGTGCATTATCTTTCTTTTTCTCGTAATTTTGGGAAAGAGGCGGCTTTGTATGCAGGACTTGAGCGTGCCAAGGGAGATTATGTGACTGTTATGGATGTAGACCTACAAGATCCGCCAGAGTTATTGATTGAAATGAAGCAGAAGTTGGAGGAAGATCCGGATTTAGACTGTGTCGGAACGAGACGCGTAACCCGTGATGGGGAACCACCGATTCGCTCTTTCTTTGCACGGATGTTTTATAAATTGATCAATCATATTAGCCAAGTGGAAATGGTCGATGGAGCGCGTGATTTCCGTTTGATGCGTCGCCCAATGGTCGATGCCATTATGGAGTTATCCGAGTACAATCGTTTTTCAAAAGGGATTTTTGCTTGGGTAGGATTTGAGACAGAATACCTCGAATATAAAAATGTAGAGCGCGTGGCAGGAGAGACGTCTTGGAATTTTTGGTCTCTCTTCAAATACTCGATTGAAGGGATCGTTAACTTCTCAGATGCCCCACTAAATATTGCCTTTATTGGTGGTCTTCTATCTTGGATCTTGGCCTTTATCATGGTGGTTCTAATTGTGATCCGTACACTAGTCTTTGGAGATCCGACTTCTGGTTGGCCATCTCTTATGACAGTGATTCTTTTCCTTGGGGGCTTCCAATTGCTAACTATTGGGATTTTGGGTAAATATATTGGCAAAATTTTCATGGAAACCAAGAAGCGTCCAGTTTATTTGATAAAAGAGAAAAGTGATGAAAAGACTATTAAAGATTAAAAAAGTATATTTTGGTTTATTTTTGGTTTTTGTTTCAGCTCTATTTGCTTATAGATTCTACCAGGCAAATAGTGTGTATCCTGTTGGAGATCAGACGGGGTTTATCGTTCATGCTCAACAAATAAATTTTAATTATCTATATTTCGCAATCTTTCGATATATGACTTGGAGTAGTAGATTGCTAATTGAATCTGCTACCATGTATTTTTCTTTACATGAATTAATATTTATATTTTCAGCATTTTTGGCAACACTTTTTTTATTGATATGTAGTCGAAAACTTTGTCCTAACTTTCCTTTGTTACCAGGTGTGTTGCTATTTTTGTTTTTTCCTAGGACACTATTTGTTAGCGCAGGTGCTATTCCTACCTATACGAATTATATTTTTCCGGCTTCTCTGCTAATTTTTTCTTTATATTATAGAACCTCAAAATACATTTTGGTCAAAGTTTAGAGTATGATATTTTTTGTCTTTTCAATTATGCAAGAGCAATTAGCTGTTTATTCTTTTTTGTGGCTTTTATTCGAATGTGTCAGAGATTTAAAAAATAAATCTTTAAAAAAGTTTGATATAGTTTATTTAAGTTTTAGCATTTTGGCTATTTTATCTGTTAAATTAAGCCCTGGCAATTCTATTCGAATAATGCAAGAGACTCAAAATTGGTTTCCAAATTTTAAAAATTTAAATATAATTCAAAAAATTTCATTGGGTATTCTAGAAACAGGCGAGAATTTATTAACAATATCAAAACCATATTTATTTATTTTATTTTTCTTAGTCTTAATTTTGATTATTTCATTATTAACTAAAAGAGTATTATCGTTTATATTGAGCATATTTGTTATTTTACTTTTGATTGCAAGTAAGTTAAAATTTAATTTATCCCTTTATAAAATATTTTTGATTAGTAAGAATGCAAATAAGACAGGGGTGTTTGTTAATAATATTGAGAATTATAGTGCAGTATTTATCTACTTACTAATATTTATTTTTATTCTTCTTTCGTTATATTTTGTTGTAGATAAAGAAAAGAGGATATGGTATGTTTATTTATTAACTATTGGAATGGTTGGAAGAATGTTAGTTTCATTTTCTCCAACGATCTATGCTTCAGGAGCAAGGACACATCTTCCTGTAATGATAAGTCTTTTTATTATTTCTTGCAATTTGTTAAGTGATATCATACCACTGTTAACTAGGAAAAGGTGTGTTGTTTAAAAGCAGAAAACTTCTGCTTTTTTTGCTATAATGATAAGGAAAAAGCATTCGAAAGGAACGTAACATGATTTTAATTACAGGAGCAAATGGGCAGCTTGGAACGGAGCTTCGCCATTTGTTAGATGAACGAAATGAAGAATATGTAGCTGTTGATGTAGCTGAAATGGACATCACAAATGCAGAGAAAGTAGACGAGGTATTTGAGGAAGTAAAACCAACCTTGGTATATCACTGTGCTGCTTACACAGCTGTGGATGCGGCAGAAGATGAAGGAAAAGAGTTGGACTATGCCATCAACGTGACTGGTACGGAAAATGTAGCAAAAGCGTCTGAAAAGCACGGCGCAACCCTAGTCTATATCTCAACGGACTACGTTTTTGATGGGAAAAAACCAGTGGGACAAGAATGGGAAGTAGACGATCAACCAGATCCTCAAACAGAGTACGGTCGTACCAAACGTATGGGGGAAGAATTGGTTGAGAAGCATGTGTCTAACTTCTATATTATCCGTACAGCTTGGGTCTTTGGAAACTACGGTAAGAACTTTGTCTTCACCATGCAAAATCTTGCGAAGACTCACAAAACACTTACAGTCGTCAACGACCAACATGGTCGTCCAACCTGGACCCGTACTCTTGCAGAGTTTATGACTTATTTGGCTGAAAACCGTAAGGAGTATGGTTATTACCACTTGTCAAATGATGCAGCAGAAGATACAACTTGGTATGACTTTGCAGTTGAAATCCTCAAAGATACGGATGTTGAAGTGAAGCCAGTGGATTCCAGCCAATTCCCAGCTAAAGCGAAACGCCCGCTTAACTCAACAATGAGTTTGGCTAAGGCTAAGGCTACAGGATTCGTTATTCCAACTTGGAAAGATGCTTTGAAAGAATTTTACAAACAAGAAGTGAAATAAGAACAAATAGAAGCGGCCCTCAAGGGTCGCTTTTCTGTTTGCATTAGGCAAAAAACCTAGAAAATGGTATAATTGAATAGACTGTGAATGATTTGAAAGGGAACTCTATGCAACATGTTTTTATTATCGGAAGTCGTGGGCTTCCGGCTCAATATGGCGGTTTTGAGACTTTTGTGGACCAATTGGTTTCGCATCAAGTGTCTCCAGATATCCAGTACCATGTTGCCTGCCTTTCTAATGATCAAGCTTATCAACATTTTGACTACAAGGGTGTGGATTGTTTTACCATTAAAGCCCCTAAGCTTGGGCCTGCGCGTGTCATCGCCTATGATATGATGGCCATCAACTACGCCTTGAAGCTTATTAAGAAACAAGGAATTGAACAGTCGATTTTTTACGTATTGGGCAATACAATCGGAGCCTTTGTGGCGCCCTTTGCGCGCAAGATCCATAAGATAGGCGGACGATTTTATATCAACCCAGATGGACTGGAGTGGAAGCGGGCCAAGTGGGCCAAGCCGATCCAAGCCTATCTCAAGTATTCTGAAAAGATCATGACGCGCCACGCAGATTTGGTGATTTCTGACAACCCTGGTATCGAGTCCTATATCAAGGAAGCCTACCCGTGGTCTAAAACGACCTATATTGCCTATGGGACGGACTTATCTCCGACCAGTCTGACCAATCAGGACAGGAAGGTCAGAGAACTCTATCAGAAGTGGCAGACACAGGAGAAAAACTATTACTTGATTTTGGGTCGCTTTGTTCCAGAAAATAATTACGAGACTGCCATTCGTGAATTTATGGCCTCTTCCTCCAAGCGGGATTTGGTGATCATTTGTAATCATGAAGGCAATCCTTATTTTGAGGAGCTCCGAGTTCGAACTGGATTTGATCAGGATCCACGCTTCAAGTTTGTAGGAACGGTCTATGATCAAGACCTCTTGAAATATATCCGTAAAGAAGCCTTTGCCTATATCCATGGTCATGAAGTGGGAGGAACAAATCCAGGTCTCCTAGAGGCTCTCGCTCAGACGGATCTGAATTTGGTTTTAGGCGTTTCCTTTAACCAAACGGTCGCAAAAGACACAGCCCAATATTGGACTAAAGAAACTGGGAATTTGGCGCATTTGATCAACCAGGTTGATTCTTTAAAAGATGTAACTGAATGGGGTCAATTAGCCAAAGCCAACATGAAACAAAACTTTACCTGGGAAAAAATTGTAGGTGAGTACGAGGAATTATTCTTATCATGAAAGTAAATATCTTGTTGTCCACCTACAATGGTGAGCAGTATCTAAAAGAGCAGGTCAAAAGTATCCAAGACCAGACCTATCAGGACTGGCAACTCTTGATTCGGGATGATGGGTCAAGAGATGGTACGGTAGAGATTATTCAAGAGCTAGTAGCTCAGGATGAGCGCATTCGCTTTATCAACCAAGGAGCTATCGAAAATCTTGGTGTTATCAAGAGCTTCCATGCCCTTCTGAAATATGAAAAAGCTGATCTTTATTGCTTCAGTGACCAAGATGATGTCTGGCTTCCTGAAAAGATTGCCCTTCAAGTAGCAGAAGCAGAGAAGCATCCTCAAGAAGTGCCTTTGCTGATCTACACAGATTTAAAAGTGGTCGATGAAAATTTGAATGTGCAGCATGAGAGTATGATTCGCACCCAGTCTGATCATGCCAATACAGAATTGATTCAAGAGTTGACGGAAAATACGGTAACTGGTGGGGTAGCCATGATTAACCACGCGCTGGCTGACTTATGGACGGGTCAAGAAAAACATGCACTTCTTATGCATGATTGGTATTTGGCCTTGTTGGCAACTGCATTTGGGAAGCTCATCTATATCGATCGGCCAACAGAATTGTACCGTCAGCACAGTAGCAATGTTCTGGGGGCTCGTACCCTTAGAAAACGGGTTAAAAATTGGGTTCGCCCTCATATTCTTTTTGCTAAATATTGGAATCTCATTGAGTCCAGTCAAGAACAAGCAAAAAATCTATTGGATCTGCCTGTCAGTTCCCAAACTAAAGAAATCATTGAAAACTTTGTCACCATTATGGATGTTCCACTAAAAGAACGTTTGAGACGGATTCGTCAGTATGGTTACCGGAAGAACCGAGCTTTTCATACGGTTGTGTTTACCAGCTTGATTCTGACAAAGTTTGCATATCGAGGTAAAAAATAATGTTTGACGTTTTTAGTCAGAAAAATCGAATTTTATTACGAGAATTAATCAAAACAGACTTTAAATTACGCTACCAAGGATCAGCGATCGGTTATCTTTGGTCCATTTTAAAGCCCCTGATGACCTTTACGATCATGTATATTGTCTTCATCCGATTTTTACGTTTGGGTGGAGATGTTCCCCATTTCCCAGTTGCCCTCTTGTTGGCCAATGTAATCTGGGGCTTCTTTTCAGAAGCCACATCTATGGGGATGGTGTCGATCGTTAGTCGAGGCGACCTGTTGCGGAAGTTGAACTTCTCCAAACATATCATTGTTTTGTCTGCGATTTCAGGAGCAGCCATCAATTTTGTTATTAACCTTGTAGTGGTCTTGATTTTTTCATTCTTTAATGGAGTGACATTTTCTTGGACAGCTTTGATGGTGATTCCGTTGTTCTTTGAGTTGTTCTTGATGGCGACAGGATGCGCATTGATCTTAGCGACATTTTTTGTTCGTTTCCGCGATCTTGGACAAGTCTGGGAAGTACTCTTGCAAGCAGGCTTGTATGCGACGCCAATTATCTATCCGATTACCTTTATCGCAGACCGCAATCCATGGGCTGCTAAGTTGGTCATGATGAATCCTTTGGCTCAAATGATTCAAGACATGCGTTACTTCTTGATCGATAAGGCCAATACCCCTGTCTGGCTTTTGGTGGAAAATAAGTTCTTGGTTCTGATTCCTTATGTCTTGCCAATTCTTATTTTTGTCGCTGGCTTTGCTTACTTTAACAAACATGCTAAGAAATTTGCGGAGATTCTCTAATGACAGATAAACAAATTGCAGTAAAAGTAGATCATGTCAGCAAGTACTTTAAGTTGCCAACAGAAGCAACCAATAGTCTTCGAACTGCCCTGGTCAATCGCTTTAAAGGCATTAAAGGCTATAAAGAACAACACGTCCTAAAGGATATTTCTTTTGAAGTAGAAAAAGGAGACTTTTTCGGGATCCTCGGAAGAAATGGTTCTGGGAAATCGACCCTTTTAAAAATTATTTCTGAAATCTATGTGCCGGAAAAAGGTACCGTCACTATTGATGGGAAACTGGTGTCCTTTATTGAGCTTGGAGTGGGCTTTAACCCAGAACTGACAGGTCGTGAAAATGTCTACATGAACGGGGCCATGCTGGGCTTCTCAACAGCTGAAATTGATGCCATGTATGATGACATCGTAGACTTTGCCGAGTTGCATGAATTCATGAACCAAAAGCTCAAGAACTACTCATCGGGGATGCAGGTTCGTCTAGCCTTTTCGGTTGCGATTAAGGCCCAAGGCGATATCTTGATTTTGGACGAGGTCCTAGCAGTAGGAGATGAGGCCTTCCAGCGCAAGTGTAACGATTACTTCCAAGAACGCAAGAAATCAGGGAAAACCACTATCCTAGTTACCCATGATATGGGAGCCGTTAAGAAATATTGTAACAAGGCTGTTTTGATTGAAAATGGTTTGGTGAAGGCATTGGGAGCCCCAGAAGATGTAGCAAATCAGTATAGTGTTGATAATGCGACTACAAGTAAACATCCTGAGAAAACTGACGATCGTAAGAATCATATTAGTGTAGTAAAAAATCTAAAAGTCAAAATGATTTCGGATCAAGTTATCCATCAGAACGATATGGTAGAATTTGAAGTTTCTTATGATTTAGAAGAAGATATAGTTACTTACTTAGTTTTCTCTATGACAGATATTGATAGAAATATTTGGATTTATAATGACAACACTTATGATTTTCCAACAACATCAAAGGGACACAAGATTTTTCGATATAAATGTAGTTTAAATGCAATCAATAATTTAAAATTAAAATTACAGGTCACTATTTTGGGAGAATCACGTGAAATGTTAGCTTTTGCAACAGAAGCTAACGCACCTCTAATTGTAATGAATCGAACGGATATAGCAAATGATGATTTTTCAGCTATGGACTCTTCTTCTGGGTTAATTCAGAGAAATGGGAAGTGGGATATTATCGAATAGGTGATTATTATGAAGGATTCAGTGGTAACAATAGTTTGTACGAGTTACAATTATAGTCAATATATTTCAATGGCTCTAGATAGTTTTTTGTGCCAAGAAACAGATTTTCCATATGATATTCTAGTTGTTGATGATTGCTCAACAGATAATTCAAGAGAGATATTATTAGATTATAGGGATCGATACCCAGATAAAATTTCTCTTGTATTTAATGATCGGAACAAAGGATTAACTAGAACTTGGATTGATATTTGTGATCAGGTAACAGCGAAGTATATTGCAAGATGTGACGCAGACGATTTTTGGATTGATTCAAAAAAATTACAAAAACAATTTGATTTATTAGAATCAAATGAAAACTCTAAGTGGTGTAATACAGAATTTAATATTGTGGATGAAGACAATAAGATTATCCACGAAAATGTTTTTAAAAATGGTCCTATTGCATATGCAAATACATATAGTAAAATGTTAGCCACGAAAGGTATGACATTACCTTCGTCGTGGATGATTGAAACTGAATTAATGCAAAAAGTAAATCACATGATAGCACCGGATTCTGTAGATGATGGTTTCCCAATGCAGTTGGAATTCTTTCATCTGACAGAACTTACATTTATTGAAGATGCAACTGTTGCGTATAGAATGTCAAGTAATTCAGATTCAAGACCAGTAGATCCTGTCAAAATGAAATATAGGATTGATGGTTTATTAAAAACACAATTAGAGTATCTAAATAAGTACCCTGAACAGGATATTTTAGACATTGCAAAAATACAAGCCGAACATGATGCAAAGCAAGAATGGCGGATTTTTGAAATGGGAAACTTAATCAATCATCTTCAAAAAGATTTAGAAATTTCAATAAATAAACTGGATGAATTATCTCAAAACGTACAAGAATTGATTCAAAAAAATGAAAAATTATCTCATGAATACAATTCCGTCATCCATTCTCGCCGTTGGACCATTCCAACAAAGATCTTGAAATTCTTAAGAATAAGGAAATAATATGCAACGTTTACTTTTATATGTCCACTTTAATAAATTTAACTTTATCAGTGGACATGTACTTTACCAATTAGAAAAAATTCGTCCCTTGTATTCACGGGTGGTCTTTATCTCCAATAGTCAGCTACCAGAAGATGTGAAGGCCCATTTGTCTTCGCAACAGTTGGTGGACGATATTCTCGAACGTCAAAATAGTGGTTTTGACTTTGCGGCTTGGCGGGATGGAATGAAGACAGTCGGCTTTGATCAACTGGCTCACTTTGATTCTGTTACCCTCATGAATGATACCTGCTTTGGACCTCTTTGGGATCTAAAACCAATCTACCAGCAGTTTGAAAATGATGATGAAGTGGATTTCTGGGGAATGACCAATTACCGGAAAGACAAGGATTTTAACGAGCATATTCAAAGTTATTATCTTAGCTTTAAAAAAAAGGTGCTAACATCGAGCGCCTTTCATGAATTTTGGCAGGGTGTTCAGGACTTCACAGATGTTCAAGATGTGATTGATAACTACGAGACCAAGGTCACAACGAACTTTTTGGATGCTGGTTTTCGCTATAAAACTGTTTTTGATACCATCCATGAAGACACAACAGGGATGCTCTATCCGGACTTTTCATACTACAACCCTACAGCGATTCTCAATCATAAGGTTCCTTTCATCAAAGTCAAAACCATTGCAAACAATGAAGGAATCATGCCTTATATTTTTGATGAATTGGAGCGTGTATCGGACTATCCATTGGATTTGATTCTTAACCACATGTCTATGATTGATCGTCCGGACTTTCCTTATCTCTTGTCTCGTAAGTACTTGAAAAATCAGGAATTAGCTGGAGAGTTTGGTAAAAAAGTTGGGGTTCATCTTCATGTCTTTTATGTGGACCTCTTGGAAGAATTTCTAGATGCTTTTCAAGCCTTTCATTTCGCTTATGACTTATGGATCACGACAGATGCAGAAGAGAAGAAGCAGGCTGTTGAGAAAATTCTTTCTCATCGAGCACAAGATGCCACGGTTGTGATGACTGGAAACATTGGTCGGGATGTGTTGCCAATGCTACTCTTAAAAGAGCAACTCTCCCACTATGATTATGTCGGTCATTTCCATACCAAGAAATCAAAAGAAGCAGATTTTTGGGCAGGTGAATCTTGGCGGAAAGAATTGATTGAGATGCTGGTCAAGCCAGCGGATCAAATCCTTGCCAACATGGAGGCCAATCCAAAAGTCGGAATCACCATCGCAGATATTCCAACTTTCTTCCGTTACAATCGAATAGTGGTTGCCTGGAATGAAGCCCTCATTTCGCCAGAGATGAACAAGCTATGGGAACGGATGGGAGCGACCAAGTCGATTGATTTCAAGAATCTCAATACCTTTGTCATGAGTTATGGAACCTTTGTTTGGTTTAAATATGATGCTTTGAAACCACTCTTTGATTTGAATTTGACAGCAGCAGATGTTCCAGCTGAACCTTTACCACAGAATTCAATCCTTCATGCGATTGAACGCTTGTTGATCTATATTGCTTGGGATCAAAAATATGACTTTAGGATCTCTCAAAACCCACATGTTCTGACACCGTTTATCGATAATAAGCAATTGAACAATCGTGAGGATCTCCAACCGCATACCTTTGTGGACTTTAATCAAATAGGAGGGATTAAAGGGGCCTTGAAGTATATTGTGATTGGACCAGCAAGAGCTGTGAAATATATACTAAAAAGAATGATAAAGAAAGTGAAATAATGAAACGGAAAAAAGAGTTTAATGTTAAAGAATTTATCCTCTCAGCATTATCGAAAGTCTCAAGAACTCAGTGGTATTATGGGGTTACTTTCGTTCTATTTTCTTTTTTTAATTTTTACCTAGCTCAGAATAATCTTGCAGTACATAATAAAGCAACGGGGACTGTCCTACAATATGTCAATTTTTTAGGAATTCTATTTGGAATTAGTTTCTTGCTATTAATTCCAATATTATCCCAGTTCAACTTTAAAAAATGGTTTCCTTTAAAGCTGATTGTCAGTTATTTGGTCTACAATACCCTTTCTTATTTGACAGAAATCACGATTTATTTGAATAATCCAAAATACAAGGTTTGGAATTTTGATCAGAATCCATTCTTTAGAACGGATTCCTTCCTTGTCATTTTCCTTCTGTTTGCTTCTACAGGTGGTTTGGTTCTATTGCGACAGCATTATGATAAGCTACCAAGTCGGAAAAAAGGAGGAGAAGAGATTGGCGAGAACTATCAGTATCTGGTCTTGTCGCAACTCTTGATCACCTTTATCGTAACAGACAAAAATTTTTCGACCCTGATTTACAGGACAGATAATTTTTTGTATAAGGCCTTTGAAATTGGCAAATACTCAGCTCAGCAATTTTGGTTAACAAATGAATTCTTATACATTCTCTTTCCATTGATTTCCTTACTTGGATTCTTGTATACAAAAGGGCAGCGAGATTTCGTCAAGAACAAACCGAGTTTCTCTTTAGTGTTCTTCTCTAGTACCACTATTGCAATTGTATTGAATTATTTTATCCAATTCAGTTTAGGTCGAACAGAACCCTTCTTAGGCGTTCATTACACGATTCCAGATGCCATCTTATTTCAAATTCTCATTCTGACAGCGATCCTTATCTTTGTTTACATTTGTATCAATCAATATTGGATTGCTACCTGTCTCATTTCCATTGTTTCCATTGCTTTTGTAGTTGCAAATTCCATCAAGTTTGGCATGAGGAATGAGCCGGTTTTACCAAGTGATTTAACTTGGTTGACCAAACCAATGACGCTTTTGAGCTTTGTGGACAAAGCGCAAATGTTTTACATATTTTTATTGATGGCTTTCCTGGTTTGTCTACTGATTGTCGGGAAAAAGTACCTCTTTAAAGGAAGAATTATTTCTTCATGGAAAATACAAATCGGAGCTATTGCAGTGATGCTCTTATGTTTTAAGAGTGTCAATGGGATATTCAGTGATAAAGAAAACGGGAAGATCAAGGCTAATGTACCAATTATAAGTACCCTGAACAATTACCAGGATATTAATTGGCTAGGGAATACGACCAATGCTCGTTATAAAGGATTGTCTTATGTTTGGATGAATCAATTGACGACGGAGGTTGTTCCAAAACCGGATGGTTATTCCAAAGAACGTCTTGAGAAAATAGCTCAAAAATATACCAACTTGTCGAATGAGATCAATGAGGAGAGAAGTAACTACTTAAACGATCAAACGGTCATTTATATTCTGAGTGAGAGTTTTTCCGATCCTAGAAAAGTCGAGGGGGTTGAGCTTACGCAAAATCCGATTCCAAATATTGAGAACATCATGAAGACCCACACGAGTGGGCAAATGCAATCGGATGGATATGGTGGCGGAACTGCAAATATGGAGTTTCAGACTCTGACAGGTTTACCATTCTATAATTTATCACAAACTGTATCTGTCTTGTATACGGAAGTTCTTCCTAAGATCCATGATGTGCCGTCTATCAGTAATGCATACTCAAAACAGAATAAGATTGCTGTTCACTTGGCAGGTAAATCAAATTATTCTCGGGATATTGTGTATTCGAGATTGGATTTCAAAGATTTTATTACGACCAATACAAAAGGGATCAAATATAGAAATGAAGGAATTAGTCCGAGTGATGAATCCACCTATAATATTGTTTTGGATAATTTAAACGACAAAACAGGACAATTCTTTTCTGTGATGACCATGCAAAATCATACTCCATGGTTAGAAGCAAATCCAGAAACCTTGGATGCCAAAGGTAAAGGTTTTAGTGATGAAGAAAATTCAAAACTGACTTTCTACAGTCGTTTACTTTCACAAACTGACACCGCCACCCAATCCTTCCTGGAAAGTCTTTCTAAAATCGATAAGAAGATTACAGTGGTATTTTATGGGGATCATTTGCCAGGACTTTATCCTGAGTCCGCCTTTAAGAATAATCCGGAGAGTCAGTATCAGACAGACTACTTCATTTGGAGTAATTTTGATGCACCGAAATTGAATTATCCTTTGGTCAATTCAAGTGATTTCTCTGCTATGGTCTTTGAACAGACCAATTCAAAAGTTTCGCCTTACTATGCTTTGTTGACGGAAGTGCTGAAAAAAGCAAGTGTCGATAAAAAGGCCCTAGAAGGAGAAGCGCAAGAAATTGCAGAGGATTTGAAAATGGTTGAATACGACTTGATTAGTGGGAAAGGTTACCTTTCTAAAGACTTCTTTAAAGTTCCAACTAATAAATCCAATTAAAAGGAGCGCTAGCAGGTAAAAATCTTTGTGATTTTGGCTGTCTGGCTCCCTTTTTTTTGTTTTTTATGCTAAACTATTAGATGGGGGTACGCTCATGATTAAGATATTTGGAAAGGTCCATTATCATTGGCAACCGGACTTATCTATTCTTGTGACTTATTGGTCCATTGCAGTGATTCCGGTCTTTATAGGACTGGCCTTGATGTATGAGAGCTCTAGTGTGCCAACGCTAGTTTTGTTTTCGTTCTTTTTATTTATGGTCTTGCTCGCGATTGGGGTCCATCGTTATTTCACGATCTATGAGGATGGGATCTTGCGGATTATTACAGCTAATCCTTTTACTCCAATCAAGGTGAAGATTGACTCGATTGAAAAGGTCGAAGTAAATAAGAAATCGATCAAGCTCATTTTTAATGATGGTTCGCGCAGTCGGACATTCTGTATGCGTAAATGGCCGAAAAAATACTTTATCAATGCGCTTGCCTTAAATCCTTATTTTAAGGGAGAAGTAATCTTGACGGACAATTTCATTCATGTGGATTACTACGAGATGTATTATGCAAACAAATAAAAAGCCCTCTTAATCTTTTAAGAGAGCACGAGTGGGGCATTCTTTAATAGCCTCGAGAACATCGTTTGTGACAGGAACCTCCTTTTCAAGGAGGTCGTCCTCTTCAGCAGCAAATTTAACGATGCCATTGTCATGGTAATCAAATAATTCAGAATAGGTCTGACAGAGACCGCAAGCGATGCAACGATCTGGAATTAACGTAACTTTCATACTTCTATTGTAATGATTTTTACGAGAAAAAACAAGGAGGAAGTCATGGCAAAAGAACCATGGGAAGAAGATATTTACGATGATGGAGAAGAAACATTGAAAAGAACGAGTAAGTTAAACGGAATCAAGGCAGATCGTCTATTGACGATTTTAGCCATTATTTTCTTTGTAGTAGTAGTGGCGATGGTCTGCTTGTTGATTTTCCTTTCAACAGGTGGCAGCAACAAATCAAAACAAATGTCTGGTTTCTACAATGGAGAGACTAAGGTTGAACAGAAATCATCAGCCCCTGCAGCACAAACTGACCAAGCGGCTAAAGACGATAGTTCAAAAGATGAGAACTCTGAAGAAGGCACGATCACTGTTCAAGCAGGTGAAGGGGAAGCAGCGATCGCTGCGCGTGCTGGTATTTCCATTGCTCAATTGGAACAGTTAAATCCTTCTCATATGTCTACAGGATCTTGGTATGCCAATCCTGGTGATGTCGTTAAGATTCAGTAGGAGTTGAGGACAGCATGAAACAAATTCAAATTGCCATTGATGGACCGGCTTCCAGTGGAAAATCCACGGTTGCAAAGATCATTGCCAAGGATCTAGACTATACGTATCTAGACACAGGAGCTATGTACCGTGCGGCGACTTATCTAGCTTTGCAAAATAATCTGACAGCTGAACAGGTTGATGACCTCTTAGCCCTTTTAGATCAGTATCCAATTAGTTTCGGTCGTTCAGAAGAAGGAGAGCAGCTTGTCTTTGTAGCAGACGTGGATATTACCCACCCAATTCGCGATAACCAAGTGACCAACAATGTTTCATGGGTTGCAGCGCTTGCGCCAGTCCGTGAAAAACTTGTCTCTCTACAGCAAGAAATTGCAGCAGAGGGGGGCATCGTTATGGATGGACGCGATATTGGGACAGTTGTCTTACCACATGCAGAGCTGAAGATTTTTTTGGTCGCTTCTGTTGAGGAGCGGGCAGAACGTCGCTACAAGGAAAATGTTGAAAAGGGCATCACAGCGGATCTTGAATTGTTAAAAAAAGAGATCGCTGAGCGGGACTATAAGGACAGCCACCGTGCCGTTTCTCCTTTGAAACCTGCAGCTGATGCCATTCATTTTGACACAACGGGTGTTGGAATTGCAGATGTTGTTGCCTTTATTGAAGAAAAAGCAAAAAAACTTCTTGACAAAGAATAAAAAACTTGATATCATATAAAAGTTGAGAAAAGCAGAAGTGAGAACTTCTCGCCTTGTGACGCAAGTTGCCTGGCCCCTACGGATCAAGTTTCAGTAATGAAATACATCATGTAGTTCGGGCCTGTATTGCAGGTCCGTTCTTTGTTTTTCTCGAATAATAAAAAAGAGGTGAAAACCATAGCAAAGCAAGACTTATTCATCAATGATGAAATTCGTGTACGTGAAGTTCGCTTAATCGGTCTTGAAGGTGAGCAATTGGGTATCAAACCACTTAGCGAAGCGCAAGCACTTGCAGACGACGCTAATGTTGACTTGGTTCTCATTCAACCTCAAGCTAAACCTCCTGTTGCGAAAATTATGGACTACGGTAAGTTCAAATTTGAGTACCAGAAGAAGCAAAAAGAACAACGCAAAAAACAAAGCGTTGTGACCGTGAAAGAAGTTCGATTGAGCCCAGTGATTGACAAGGGTGATTTCGATACAAAACTTCGCAATGCTCGCAAATTCCTTGAAAAAGGAAATAAAGTGAAGGTATCCATTCGCTTTAAGGGTCGTATGATTACCCACAAAGAGATTGGTGCTAAAGTTTTAGCCGACTTCGCTGAAGCGACACAAGATGTGGCGATCATCGAACAACGTGCTAAGATGGATGGACGTCAAATGTTCATGCAATTGGCGCCAGCAACTGACAAGAAATAATCTGTCAGAAAGTTAAAAAAAGGAGAAAATATCATGCCAAAACAAAAAACACACCGCGCATCAGCTAAACGTTTCAAACGTACAGGTTCTGGTGGACTTAAACGTTTCCGTGCTTACACTTCTCACCGTTTCCACGGAAAAACTAAGAAACAACGTCGTCATCTTCGTAAAGCATCTATGGTGCATTCAGGAGATTTCAAACGTATCAAAGCAATGCTTACTCGCTTGAAATAATTGCGTATTCGTAAGTAAAGAATTCTAGGAAATATTGGAGGAAATATAAATGGCACGTGTTAAAGGTGGCGTTGTATCACGCAAACGTCGTAAACGTATTCTTAAATTAGCTAAAGGTTACTATGGAGCTAAACATATCTTGTTCCGTACTGCAAAAGAACAAGTAATGAACTCTTACTACTATGCATACCGTGACCGTCGTCAAAAGAAACGTGACTTCCGTAAATTGTGGATCACACGTATCAATGCGGCAGCTCGTTTGAACGGACTTTCATACTCACAATTGATGCATGGTTTGAAATTGGCTGAGATCGAAGTGAACCGTAAAATGCTTGCTGACTTAGCTGTTAACGATGCAGCAGCTTTCACAGCTCTTGCAGATGCAGCTAAAGCAAAACTTGGTAAATAATGTTTATAATAGGCTGGGCAAAAGTTGTCCAGCCTTTGATGTATGATAGAAATAACTGTATGACGCAGTGGTTGATTGGTATCTTTATTCGCTTTTTAAGCTCTAAAGATGACCTAATCAACTGTGCGGGGGTGGGAAAACGAACTCTTTTTTACTAGTCAGAGTTCTTTCCCACTCCCTTTTTTTCTTGTTGATTTCATGCTATAATGAAAATAATCGTAACCGATATGAGGAGAGATGGAGGATATAAAGGTGATACACAATCGACTAGCATGGGACGAATATTTTGCAGCACAGGCCTTACTGATTTCGAATCGAGCGACATGTAATCGAGCGAAAGTAGGCGCTGTTCTGGTTAAGGATAATAAGGTCATTGCAACAGGGTATAATGGATCCGTTTCTGGGACAGATCATTGTCTAGAGGATGGCTGCCTCATGGTCGAGGGACATTGTGTCCGGACGATTCATGCGGAAGTCAATGCTATTTTGCAAGGAGCTGAACGTGGAATTCCAAAAGGCTTTACAGCTTATGTGACGCATTTTCCTTGCCTCAATTGCACCAAGCAGTTGCTTCAAGTTGGTTGCAAGCGGGTCGTTTATATCCATCAATACCGCATCGATGAATATGCCGAGTATCTTTACCGTGAAAAAGAAGTAGAACTGGTCAATTTACCAATTGAAGAAGTGAAAAGAGCTATTGCTGAGGCTGATTTTATTTAGGGAAGATTTCCAGCCTATTTCATGATATGTTAGCAATCTAATTGGAAACCTGTCCAAATTAATGTTTAAGAGATAGCATTGAATAGATGGCTATCATGAAAAGAATGATGGAATCAAGAATAATGGTGTTAAAGGAAAAACATAAAAATATAAGAAAGGAAGGAGAAAGTGATGACAAACCAAGAGAAACATTTTGAGGAAAATAAAGAGCATCGTAAGATCAGTGAAGATCATCCCAATTCTATATTTGTTCAGAATCCTCCAAAAGAAAATAGCTTACATTCTATTCTTCTTTCAGTTACCTTTTACTTATCCATTATCTATCTTGTATTGTTTGCCTTTTCCTTTAATATTTTGGGATTTTTCGTGTTGTTGATTTTTCTAACACCAAACTTCTTAGGTGTTGCTATTGGGACCATTTTACTTAGACTAGGGATGAAGAAGAGGAATAAAAGCCTTCTCTATGCGAGTTTCGGACTTTATCTGCTGTCTATCATCTTGGGTTATGATCTAGATTGGGAAATTTTTCGAATCGCTCCGTTACTGCTAGGTATTCTGGTTTTGATTGGAACACTCTTAGTTGAAGAAGAAAAAAGCTATTAATTAAAAATGGGTATAGTCAACTCTACTCAATAAAAAGTATTCGGGTCGATCAAAGAGATAGTTAAATCAGTTCATCCGCTCTATTTTTAAGCGCTATTATTTGAAAGAATAACAAAAAATGTTAGAAGAAAGTTATGACAGATCAACAAAAGAATCCTGAAGTAGATAAAGAAAATGAGTCATATGCTTCAGATGAAAGTCTTTTTCCGAACAATGAAATGAAGCCAGAGAAGAGAATTGGAAATTCTGTAATCCTTTCTATTGCTTTGTTCTTGGCCATTGTTTATATAGTTTTACTTTTATTAGGTCTCTTTTCAATGGGAGCGTGGGCTGGTGGCTTTTTGTACTTTTTGGGTATCCATATGATTAGCTTTGTGATTGCAACCATCCTGCTTTGGAATGGAATAGTGAATGGCAATAAAGCAACTCTTTTTATAGCAGTAGCTATTTATGTTTTTTCATTTATTGCTGCGGGTGATCCGGATTGGGTGATTAATCATATACCACCGCTTGTGGTAGGAATGCTGGTATTGATTGGAACTGTATTGTTAAAAAATGAAGAGTGATGATAGGGGGTAGGGTGTTCAATCATCCTATCTTTTTTATTTATTTAGTACTGATAACGTACTAAGGAAACGGTTACAAATTGTGTTATAATTTAAATAAATGAATCGTTAAATACTTTTCTTAGAAAGCGGAGGATTATCTATGTCTAGAAAAAAATGGTATGGTATTCTGCTAATTCTTGAAGCAATTCTTTATCTTGTTTCTTATGGTAGTAGTCTAGTAGAGAGCTATAATGTCCAAAATTTAAATGGAAATACACCACTGATCACTACCTCTAGTATTTTTTCTATATGGAATGGAATGATTATTTGCTGGGTAATTTGGAGAATTATGAAGCAACGTTTAAATGTTGAAGGATTGATAGCTGCTCTTCTCCTCTCAATTACCCAACTACTGATGTTTGTTTTACCCCCTTTTTCTCCAACAAATTTGATGAACATTTCCTTTTTGCTAAATATCATTTGTTTAATATGGATTTGCTTGCTTATAAAGAATGTAGAAATGAGGGAGCTTTTAAACAATTGGAAAAGTAAAGATGGTTGGAAATCATCGATAGCTTATTTAGTACTATTTGTTTCCTCTACAAATATTTCTCCACTATTTATATTGATTGGTATGGATAGAACGAGTGACATTTACGCTTTTACACTTCGATACAGTGTAATGGAGTTAATGTTTTTACTTCAGATTAATGTTATGATCACAAGTACAAGTGATAAACTTCAGAAAGTCTTTTCTATTTTGCTCATTTTATCTTCCCTTGTTGAGATAGGTATAGTATACTCTTTCATCTCTCGTATAAGCTTTTACGGTCTCTTTTATCTTCTCTTATCGATTTATATTGCTTGTCGTGTTTTTAGTTTACTTGAGAAAGTTGCAGTTAGCTGGGAGTCCAAGGTGAAAGTACAAGATCTATCATCTATTGACACTAAACCAGAGATGGCGGACTCTCAAGTAGAAGGAGACATAGATGTAAACGATCAGTTGAATGCTGATATACAATCAAACAATGATAAAGAAAATTCGCCAAAGAGGATCATTCTTCATTCGTCTTGGTTATGGAGCGCCCTTATAATAGCAGTCTGCCACCTTGGTATTATGATTTTTCCTTTATTTTTAGGAAACCCCATGTATCTACTGATCTTATATATTGGTGCCCTCCATTATATTTGTTTTATGATTGCGACTATATTACTTTTCATAGGTATGAGGAATGGAAATGTGGGTCTCTTAAATACATCAGCCGTCTTATTTATTGTTTCCATCATAGGTACGCTAGATCCTTATTGGACAGGTCCAAATATTTTATCCTTGGTTTTAGGAGTCCTGGTATTTATTGGAGGTATATTATTTAAAAATGGAGACTGATTAAAGTAGATAGGGTTGAAAATTTTTAAAGAACTGTTATCATTTAAGTAGGTGGTAGGTTTTCGAGTACCCATTGGTACGCGGACGCCTATCATTTTTGAAGATAAAAAAAGCACCGTGTGAGGGTGCTAGATCTTGCCTGCTGAACTCGTCAATTGATAGATACCCTACGGGGTATTTTTTGTGAATTTTTTAGGAACTTTGAGGACTGTTTAAGTCAGTTTAACTAGGTAGTGCATAGACCGAAAAAGCTGATTTAATGGGCTTTTTGAAAAATCATTTTCCATATCATATGTAATGTGTTATAATGAAGTGTTATATGGTCCCGATAAGGTGGTAGAAATCTTCTATCAGTACTTTGTAACTCTATAACAATATTTTTTAAGGGGGGACATTTTTATGTCAGAACGTAAACTTTTCACGTCTGAATCAGTATCTGAGGGGCATCCAGATAAGATTGCAGACCAAATTTCAGATGCTATTTTAGATGCTATTTTAGAGCAAGATCCAGAAGCTCACGTAGCTGCCGAAACAGCTGTTTATACTGGTTCCGTGCATGTCTTTGGTGAGATTTCAACGACTGCTTATGTGGATATTAACCGTGTGGTTCGTGATACCATTGCAGAGATTGGTTATACTAATACGGAATATGGATTCTCAGCTGAAACTGTAGGAGTACACCCATCTTTGGTGGAACAATCTCCTGATATTGCCCAAGGGGTTAATGAAGCCTTGGAAGTTCGTGGAAACGCAGATCAAGATCCACTTGATTTGATCGGAGCAGGAGACCAAGGTCTCATGTTTGGTTTTGCAGTGGATGAAACAGAAGAACTCATGCCATTACCGATTTCACTCAGCCACAAGTTGGTTCGTCGTTTGGCTGAACTTCGTAAGTCTGGGGAAATCAGCTATCTTCGTCCAGATGCCAAATCACAGGTCACTGTCGAGTACGATGAAAATGACCAGCCAGTGCGCGTGGATACGGTGGTTATTTCAACTCAACACGATCCAGATGTCAGCAATGAACAAATCCATGAAGATGTAATTAACAAGGTCATCAAAGAGGTGATTCCAGCTTCTTATCTAGATGCTGAGACCAAATTCTTCATCAACCCAACGGGTCGCTTTGTTATCGGTGGACCTCAAGGGGATTCCGGTTTGACAGGTCGTAAGATCATCGTGGATACTTATGGTGGTTATTCACGTCACGGTGGTGGTGCCTTCTCTGGTAAGGATGCCACTAAGGTAGACCGTTCGGCTTCTTATGCAGCTCGTTACATTGCCAAAAATATCGTAGCAGCAGGTCTTGCTAAGAAAGCAGAAGTGCAATTGGCTTATGCCATTGGGGTAGCTCAACCTGTCTCTGTTCGGATCGATACCTTTGGTACTGGAACAGTCGCTGAAAGTAAGCTTGAAAAAGCAGCACGTGAGCTCTTTGATCTTCGTCCTGCAGGGATTATTCAAATGCTGGATTTGAAACGTCCAATCTATCGTCAAACAGCGGCTTATGGCCATATGGGACGGACAGATATTGACCTTCCATGGGAACGTTTGGACAAGGTAGAAGCCTTGAAAGAAGCTGTAAAATAATTAGTTGAAATGGAAAAGTTAGGGTCAAGTTGATCCTAGCTTTTTTTCGTTTTGAAAATTCCTACAGATGGAAAAATAGGTCGATCTGTGGTATAATAGATGCAGTATTTTGAATACGTTGTCCCTTTTATTTCCGTTACAAAAAACGATAGTAAAAGGAAAAAGACTTGAAAGAGCTAATAAATTATTAAGATGAAAAAAATTGTAATAAATGGTGGTCGCCCTCTAAAAGGAGAGGTGACCATTAGTGGTGCAAAAAATAGTGTAGTAGCCCTGATTCCGGCGACCATTCTGGCGGATGATATCGTGACCCTTGATGGGGTACCGGATATCTCCGACGTGGCGAGTCTGATTGAAATCATGACCATCATGGGGGCTAAGATCGAGCGCAAAGAAGACAGTTTGGTCATTGATCCACGTGGGGTGAAGAATATGCCCATGCCATTTGGAAAGATCAATAGCTTGCGAGCTTCCTATTATTTCTATGGTAGCTTGTTAGGACGTTATGGTCAAGCAACTGTTGGACTACCTGGAGGGTGTGACCTTGGACCACGTCCGATCGATTTGCATTTGAAGGCCTTTGAAGCAATGGGAGCCGCTATGACCATGGATGGCTCTAGTATGAAACTTGCGACTGATGGCAAGCCTCTTCAAGGAGCAAACATCTACATGGATACTGTTAGTGTCGGTGCAACGATCAATACGATTTTGGCAGCGGTCAAGGCTGAAGGTCGGACAGTGATCGAAAATGCTGCGCGGGAACCTGAGATTATCGATGTGGTAACCTTGCTCAACAACATGGGAGCCCATATTCGGGGAGCAGGAACAGATATTATTATCATTGATGGTGTTCCACAATTGCATGGAACGAGACATCAGGTGATTCCAGATCGCATCGAAGCTGGAACCTATATTGCCCTTGCAGCTGCTATTGGAGAAGGTATCCAGATCAATAATGTCCTGTATGAGCATTTGGAGAGCTATATTGCCAAGTTAGAGGAAATGGGTGTGCGCATGACCATTTCTGAAGATAGCATCTTTGTAGAAAAGCAGACGGGCTTGAAGGCCATCCAGATCAAAACGTCTCCTTATCCTGGTTTTGCGACTGATTTGCAACAACCGATCACACCTTTGCTCTTAACGGCTGCAGGACGTGGGCGCATTGTTGATACGATTTATGAAAAACGGGTCAACCATGTGCCAGAATTGGCTAAAATGGGAGCCACCATTTCGACCTTAAACGACCACATTATCTATGAAGGGCCAAATCAATTGACAGGATCCAGTGTGAAAGCGACGGATCTTCGAGCTGGTGCGGCTTTAGTGATCGCCGGTCTCATGGCTTCTGGAACAACAGAAATTACAAATGTGGAATACATCCTTCGCGGGTATTCAGATATTATTCATAAATTGACCCAACTTGGAGCAGACATCCAGTTGGTAGAGGAATAGTGACAGAACTAGGGATCTGATAGTGGCGGCTGGATACACGAACAATGGAGTTTGAAATGAATATTTGGACGCACTTAGCTGCCTATTCACTAATTGAGACACAAAGGTTGTATTTACGATCTTTTCTCTTTGAGGATGCGGAAGATTTTTATAAAATTGCTTCTAATCCTGAAAATTTACAATTTATCTTTCCTGCACAAGCCGATCTTGCCGAAACCCAGTATGTACTAGCCAATTATTTCATGAAAAATCCTTTGGGGGTTTGGGCAATCTGTGATAAGGAAACTAATCAGATGATCGGCTCCATCAAATTTGAAAAGTTGGATGAAATCAAGGGTGAGGCTGAGTTAGGCTACTTTTTACGCAAAGATTTTTGGGGAAAGGGCTTCATGACTGAAGCGGTCAAAGAGTTGGTTTATCTCTCATTTGAGAAATTTCAACTGAGGGAGCTTAAGATTGTCACCCATGTTGAAAATGCAGGGAGTCAAAAGGTCGCTTTAAAGGCTGGCTTTCGTCTCTTTCGACAATTTAAAGGGAGTGACCGTTATACGCGTAAAATGCGCGATTATTATGATTTCCGCCTAGGTAGAGGGGACTTCTATGAGTAAACACCAAGAGATTTTAGACTATCTCGAAAAATTACCGATTGGAAAACGAGTCAGTGTTCGGAGTATTTCCAATTTTTTGAATGTCAGTGATGGGACGGCTTATCGTGCCATTAAAGAAGCTGAAAATCAAGGAATTGTAGAAACGCGTCCTAGAAGCGGGACTATCCGTGTCAAATCGAAAAAAGCTGTACTAGAGCACTTGACCTATCGGGAAATTTTAGAAATCACCGGTTCTGAAATATTAGCAGGTGAGGAAGGTCTCGAAAAAGAATTTAATAAATTTTACATCGGTGCCATGACGGAAAAGCACGTCCTAGACTATGTGTCTGAAGGGGGGCTTTTGATCGTGGGAGACCGCACTAGCATCCAACGATTGGCTCTTAAGCATGACAATGCGGTCTTAGTGACAGGTGGCTTTGAGGTCAGTGAGGATGTGATTGATTTGGCCAATCAGGTACAAATCCCAGTCATCCGAACTTCACACGATACCTATACCGTCGCGACCATGATCAATAAGGCCTTGTCTAACATGCAGATCAAGACGGATATCTTGACAGTCGAGCAGGTCTATCGGCCCTTCCATGAGTACGGCTATCTTTCTGAGACGGATACGGTCCGGGATTATTTAGATTTGGTTCGAAAGAATCGCTTTAGTCGTTTTCCGGTTGTCAATCAGCACCAGATGGTGGTGGGGGTCGTGACCATGAGAGATGCTGGAGATAAGGCACCTCAGACGACCCTTGATAAGGTGATGTCACGGACCATTTTTACCACTAATTTGTCCACCAGCATTGCGACGATTAGCCAACGGATGATCGCTGAAGATTATGAAATGATTCCTGTTGTTCGTAATAACCAGACCTTGCTGGGGGTTATTACGCGTCGGGATGTCATGGATCGGATTAGCAAGGTGCAGTTTTCGAGCCTACCAACCTTTAGTGAGCAAATTGGTCAAAAGATTCAAACAGAGAACGACCATTACCAATTCACAGTGGAGCCAAGTATGCTGGAGAAAAGCGGTGTTTTGGCCAATGGTGTCATGATCGAAGTGCTGATGAAGGTTATTCGCAAGATGATGCAACACAGTGGGCGTAGCTTGATTGTCGAACAGTTGATCATCAATTTTTTACAGGCTGTGCAGGTGGATGATGTGATCCGCATTGAACCCCAACTTGTTCGGCGAACTAGACGTTCGGCCTTGGTTGATTTTAGCTTGTATTTAGATCTGCAGCTAGTCGCGAAAGCAACCATTACGATTAAGATTAATTAAACAAAAAGAAATGAGGAGACAATGATTACATTAAAATCACAACGTGAAATTGAAGCCATGGATCGTGCAGGAGATTTCCTTGCCAGCATTCATATTGGATTACGTGACTTGATCAAGCCAGGGCTTGACCTATGGGAAGTAGAAGAATATGTCCGTCGTCGCTGTAAAGAAGCCAATGTCTTGCCGCTTCAGATCGGTGTAGAAGGTAGTCTCATGGACTATCCTTACGCGACTTGTTGCGGTTTAAATGATGAAGTTGCCCATGCCTTTCCCCGTCATGTTATCCTGAAAGATGGTGATCTCCTCAAGGTAGATATGGTCTTATCTGAGCCACTCGACAAGTCTGTTCTGGATGTTTCAAAATTAGATTTTGATAATGTAGCCCAAGTGAAGAAATACACGGAGTCCTATACTGGTGGCTTGGCGGACTCTTGCTGGGCTTATGCGGTTGGAAATGTTTCGCAAGAAGTCAAAGATTTGATGGACGTGACTAAAGAATGTCTTTACAAAGGAATTGAGAAAGCAGTCGTAGGCAATCGCTTGGGAGATATTGGCGCAGCGATTCAAGAGTATGCAGAAAGCAAAGGCTATGGCGTGGTGCGTGACTTGGTCGGCCACGGTGTCGGCCCTACCATGCATGAAGAACCAATGGTACCGCATTACGGTCGTGCTGGACGCGGTCTTCGTTTGCGTGAAGGGATGGTCTTGACGATTGAGCCAATGATCAATACCGGTACTTGGGAGATTGATACTGATATGGAAACTGGTTGGGCCCACAAGACCCTCGACGGTGGCCTTTCTTGTCAATACGAGCATCAATTTGTGATTACAAAAGATGGTCCAGTGATCCTAACTAGTCAAGGTGAAGAAGGAACTTACTAAAAGATTGAGAGGAAAGAATGGAGCTGAAGGCACGTGTCTGGTTTCGCTCTTTGCTCTTTTTTAGTAAAAATGGGGAGGTGACGAATGAAAAAGGTCCTACAAAAAGTACTGGCTCAGCCATTTATAAAGGGCTTCGTGCGGTTTTATCAGAGTGCAGAGTCTGATATCACCAGTATTGCAGTTGCCTATTATTTGCTGATCTCCATTTTCCCTTTGATGCTGATTGCAGCCAATATTTTACCCTACTTTCATATTCGTCCCACTCAGATTCTTTTAAGCTTACAGAAAGTTTTGCCAGCCTCCTTATATCGAATAGTGGCACAGATGATTTCGAGTGTCTTGACCAAACCTTCGACAGGCTTACTGAGTTTCTCGATTATTTCTGCTTTGTGGATCTTCTCTCAGAGCATTGCCTACCTCCAAAAAGCCTATAACAAGAGTTATGGGGTGGAAAAAGAGCGTGGTATTATCTGGGGGCGACTCTTTAGCTTCCTGATCAGTTTTGCCTTGCAGGGCTTGTTTGGACTCTCGCTGATCCTTTCCATGTTTGGGAAAATGATCGTTCGCTATCTCTATCGGACCTTTTCATTTGATCGGACGATTTATGTGCGCTTACTGAATTTGACAGAGCCGACCATCTATCTCTTGCTTTTTGTTAGTCTGGTCTTGCTCTATTACACCCTTCCAAATGTCAAAATTCCGAAATTTAGATATGTATTGCCAGGGGCGACCTTTGTTGTTGCTGTCCTGTATGCGATCTTGAATATCTTTTGGAAATATGTGGATCGTTATGTGAGTCATTTCTTAGATGCTCGTTTCTTCGGTTCGGTCGTCCTAGCGGTCATCATGTTCTGGTTTATCTTGGTGGCAAAAATCATGATTATTGGTTGTATTTTAAACGCCAGTATCCAATTTGCTAGAGAAGCAAAGTTCCAAACGCGCAGTGGAGAAATTGTCTCTAAGTTAAAATCAGAAGAAGTGGACTTTCGGCATAGAGAAGTTTCACAAAAATTAAAGCTTCGGTTACGCTTGATAAAAAAAGAAAAAAAGGAATAAGGGAGAGTGGGACAGAAATCGGTAATTCGTTAGAATTCGATTTCGTCGTCCCACCTCCGCACAGTTGAGTAGGGCTGTAAAAGCTGATGAAATCAGCGTAGTAGAGCCCACTCAACCACTGCGTCTTGCTCGACAATTCAAAAATAATTGAGAGGCTAGGACTTTTGTCCCAGCCTCTTTTTTTCTTATCTATTTTTATTGCATTTGCAATAAAAATGTGTTATGCTATTGTCAATAGGAAAGGAGGAGTAAGATGAGTATTTTGCGTGAGATTGGCATCATTGCGAGAGCACTGGATTCTATAGCAAATATTGAATTCCGAGATTTGGATCTGGCGCGTGGTCAATACCTCTACTTGGTTCGAATTGCCGAGCAACCTGGAATGATTCAGGAAGAACTCTCTGAAGTCTTGAAAGTAGATCGATCCACCGTTGCAAGGTCTGTAAAAAAACTAGAAGAACGAGGCTTGATTCAACAGCGTCCAAGGGGTGAAAATCTTAAAATCAAGGAATGGGAATTAACTGAAAAAGGTAAGCAGATTTACCCCTTCATTTTAGGGGAGCATCTTTACTCTGAAAAAACTGCCTTAAAAGGATTTTCCAAAGAAGAAGTCGCACAGCTAGAGGAGTATCTGATCCGAGTTCGTGAGAATATCACCTTGGATTGGGAGCTAGTCAAAAAAGGTCAAAAAAGAAATTATAGTGAGGTAAAGCAATGAAAGTGACAGTCGATCAAGCATTTTGGGATTTATTTCCAACAGCTAGAATTACAGTGATGTCCTTGTATGGTATTGATAATACAGTAGATGAAGCCAAGGATCCTTATTTCAAAGAATTGTTGGACAAGGATGCCAAGCGAGCATGGGAGTTTATCGATGAAGAAAACTATACCCAGAGTGAGTTCGTTCAAGAGTGGCGCCAAGCTTTTAGCAAGTTTAAAACAAAAAAAGGAGCCCGATCTTCAATCGAAGCACTCTTAAAACGGGTTCACCAGGGACGTGAATTCTATCCGATTAATCCTTTGGTGGATCTTTACAATAGCGTGTCGATGGCTTATGCCCTTCCTTGTGGGGGAGAAGATATGGATAAATTGGTGGGTGGACTCTCTCTAGGTCAAGCGAAAGGAGGCGAACCTTTCTTTCCATTAGGTGCTGAAGAAGATGCTCCAGCTTTGGAAGGGGAGATCATCTACTACGACCAAGAAGGCGCCGTTTGTCGTTGTTTGAATTGGCGTGAGGCTCAAAGAACCATGCTAACTGAAGATACCAAGGACGCTATTTTGGTCATTGAAGCCATCAACGAGGAGCAGGCCAAACGGGCACAAACAGCCATGCAGGAATTGAAAGATCTAGCTAAGGATTATTTTGGGGTTGAAGGCACCATCTATCAATTAAGTGCAGAGCAAGCAAGTATAGAAGTTTAAAAGAATAAGGCTTGAAACAATCGTTTCAAGCCTTGTTTTTATTTTTAAAGACAAAGAGTTTACTAAAGACGTAATTGAGGACCACAATGGCCACTTGTGCAAAGAGGGTTTCAATCAGATTGATCTGGCTCTTGTTATTGTGGACAAATTGCCCGATAATTCCTGGGAACTGCTTGACAAAAATCTCAGTCAAGGCCATATCTAGAATAAAGGTCCCAGAGCGCGCAATTGCAAATCGGATCAAGCGCTGAAACCAGCCCTTTCTTTCTTGTTTAAAGACAATGGTATCGTTGGTTGCAAAGGCAAAGAGGATCCCGGCAATGTTTCCAATTGCGGTCGCTAATCGTTCGTCACGAGACACATGATAGATGAAGAGGCGGGTTCCGACGGAAACAATGGTTGTGGCAACTCCAAAAAAGAGATAGGATAAAATCTCATTATCAAAAAATTTTTTAATTAGTGTTTTCATAAATTCAGTCTACCATAAAACCTCAAAATATGCTATACTTGAAAGGTTGAAGAAATCAAACCTTCAACCCTTGGTGCTTAAGATCCTTTCGCCAAGCATATTACACGCGGGAAAACCGCTAAAGGAGAATAGATGAAACAGTTAACTGCTCGTGATATGGCACAAATTGCCATTGTTGCTGCGATTTATATCGTATTGACCATTACCCCACCTCTCAACGCTATGGCCTACTATGGCTATCAATTCCGTGTTTCGGAAATGATGAATTTCTTAGCTTTTTACAATAAGAAGTACTTGATTGCGGTGACGCTTGGTTGTATGATTGCAAACTTATTTAGTTTTGGATGGATCGATGTCTTTGTCGGTGGAGGTTCAACCTTTGTCTTCTTAGGACTTGGACTCATTCTATTTGGTCGATTCAAAAACAAGTTCTTGTTTGACGGTCTTATTCGCTTGGACCATTTCTTGTTTGCGATTTTCTTTTCCATCTCCATGTTTACGATTGCCTTGGAACTATACTACCTTCAAGGCCAACCATTCTTCTATAACTGGTTTACTATGGGATTGGGTGAATTCGCATCCTTGATTTTTGGAGCGATTGTGATCAATCAACTTTCTAAACGGATCGATTTTACAAAATAAGAAGAGAGTGGGACAGAAATCGGTAATTCGTTAGAATTCGATTTCGTCGTCCCACCTCCGCACAGTTGAGTAGGGCTGTAAAAGCTGATGAAATCAGCGTAGTAGAGCCCACTCAACCGCTGCGTCTTGCTCGACAATCCAAAAATAATTGAGAGGCTAGGACTTTTGTCCCAGCCCCTTTTTTTAATGCTAAGAATGCAGTAAATTCAAGGCTAAATTAAGATTTTATGATAAAATAAGAACATGAAAACCAGAATGAAAGAATTAGTGGAATTACTCAATCGATATGCTTACGAGTATTACACAAAAGACGCTCCATCTGTTTCAGATAGTGAATATGATCAATTATATCGGGAGTTGGTGGAACTAGAAACCGCTCATCCTGATGAGATCTTACCAGAGAGTCCAACTCACCGTGTAGGTGGGGTGGTTTTAAAAGGCTTTACCAAATACCAGCATCAGTATCCCCTTTATAGTTTGCAGGATGCTTTTTCGCGTGAAGAATTAGAAGCCTTTGATCAGCGTGTCCGTAAGGAATTTCCTTCCATCAGCTATGTATGTGAGCTGAAGATCGATGGCTTGTCCATTTCCCTCACCTATGAAAATGGAGTCCTCGTAACGGGGGCAACACGTGGAGATGGTTCAGTCGGTGAGGATATTACAGAGAACCTCAAACGGGTCAAGGACATTCCGTTGGTGTTACCAGAGCCAGTGAACATCACGGTTCGAGGCGAGTGCTACATGCCACGGGCTTCCTTTGATCGGGTCAATCAGATCCGTCAAGAAAACGGTGAGCCGGAGTTTGCTAATCCGCGGAATGCTGCTGCAGGAACGCTTCGCCAATTGGATACGAAAATCGTGGCCAAGCGAAATCTCGCCACCTTCTTGTATCAAGAAGTGAGTCCGACCGATCAAAGTAGTCAGGAAGGCGTGCTTGAGAAATTAGCCCGCTTAGGGTTTGTTGTGAACCAAGAGCGAGTGCTGGCTGAAGATATGGAGCAAATTTGGGACTTTATCCAAAAAGTAGCTCAGCTTCGGGAGGATCTTCCCTACGATATCGATGGGATTGTCATCAAGGTCAATGATCTAGCTGTTCAAGAAGAACTAGGCTTTACCGTAAAAGCTCCTAAATGGGCTGTCGCCTATAAGTTTCCAGCTGAAGAAAAAGAAGCGAAAATCTTATCGGTGGATTGGACGGTTGGACGGACCGGTGTTGTGACGCCAACTGCCAATTTAACTCCAGTCCAGCTAGCAGGAACTACCGTTAGTCGGGCAACCTTGCACAATGTGGACTATATTGCTGAAAAGGATATTCATCAGGATGATACCGTCATCGTCTACAAGGCGGGTGATATCATTCCTGCGGTCTTGCGTGTTGTTAAAGATAAGCGAGTCTCTGATCAAGCATTAGCCATTCCAACTCATTGTCCAAGCTGCCAGAGTGAGTTGCTTCATTTCGAGGATGAGGTAGCCCTTCGCTGTATCAATCCGCTCTGTCCAGCACAGATTAAGGAAGGATTGAGCCACTTTGCCAGTCGGGATGCTATGAATATCACAGGCTTGGGTCCAGCTGTTGTAGAGAAACTCTTCGCCGCTCAGTTGGTAGAGGATGTAGCTGGGATCTATCGTCTGACAGTCGAGGATCTATTGACCTTAGAAGGCTTTAAAGAAAAATCTGCTGAAAAACTCTATGAAGCCATTCAAGCTTCAAAAGAGAATTCAGCTGAGAAATTACTCTTTGGTTTGGGGATCCGCCATGTCGGTAGCAAGGTTAGTCAAATCTTGCTCCAAGAATTCCATGACCTCGATCAATTGGCTACAGCTGATCCAGAACGAATTGCCAGCATTGACAGTCTCGGTATGGTCGTGGCTGAAAGCCTCAAGCGTTATTTCGCACAAGAAGGATCCAAGCGCCTATTGCAAGAGCTTAAAGAAGCTGGCGTCAATATGGACTATCTTGGTGAGAAAGTCGCTGCTGATGCGGCCCTATCAGGAATGACAGTCGTTTTGACTGGGAAGCTAGAGCGACTCACGCGTTCAGAAGCCAAGGCAAAATTAGAAAGTCTGGGCGCTAAGGTGACTGGATCGGTTTCCAAAAAAACAGATTTGGTCGTTGCTGGTAGTGACGCTGGTAGCAAGTTAACCAAAGCACAAGAATTAGGAATCCAGGTAGAAGATGAGGCCTGGCTTGAAAGTTTATAGAGGATCTTTATGGTAGAACGAATCAAAAAAGCCCGTTTAATTTATAATCCGACCTCTGGGCAAGAAATTATCAAGAAAAATATTGCGGAAGTCTTGGACGTACTCGAAGACGTGGGCTATGAAACCAGCGCTTATCAAACGACTCCAGAACCATTTTCTGCCCAAAATGAAGCAGAAAGAGCCGCAAAAGCAGGCTTTGATTTAATCATTGCTGCTGGTGGAGATGGTACGATTAACGAAGTGGTCAATGGGGTTGCAGGTCTGGAAAATCGTCCGCAGATGGCCTTTATCCCGACCGGTACCACCAATGACTATGCGCGTGCCTTGAAGATCCCGATGGGAGATCCTGTGGCAGCTGCCCGCATTATAGAAAAAAACCAAACCATTCAGATGGATATTGGTCGTGCCTATGGCAGCAAGTATTTCATCAACATTGCTGCAGCAGGAACCATGACAGAATTGACCTTCAGTGTTCCAAGTAGTGTTAAATCTCGCTTGGGTTACTTTGCCTATGTGGCAGAAGCTGCTAAAATGTTGCCGCGAAACAAGGCTCGTAAGGTGCGGATTGAGCATGACAATGATGTCTTTGAAGGGCCAGCGTCTATGATTTTCGTGGCCTTGACCAACTCCATTGCTGGTTTTGAAAGTGTCGCACCAGATGCTAAGCTCGATGATGGAAACTTCACCTTGATTATCGTAAAAACTGCTAAGCTCTTTAACATGTTGTCCTTGATGATTCAGGCCATTAATGGAGGCAAGCATGTGCACGATGAAAATGTAGAATATCTCAAGACCAAGAAGTTGTCGATCGAAATGTTAGGGAAAAATGCTCAACCATTCCGCATCAATCTAGATGGCGAATATGGGGGAGATACTCCAGTTGAATTGGAAGTCTTTCATAATCACTTGGAATTCTTTGCGAATATTGATGAAATCAACAACGATGCATTGGTTCATACATCTGAAGAATAAAAACAAATAGTTGGAACCATATACGTGTTTCACGAGCGAATGGTTCCTTCGGTATCAAATTGGAAATAGGAAAATGTTATGCGACAATACCATGTAAAGCTTCATTTTCATAAGCAAAAAGGAAATTATTTTGCCTATGATATGTGGCAATGGCAGGATCAAGTAGAAGGAAAATCAGTCTCTTTCTCCAAGTTGGATTATTTTGGAGTAGAGGGAAATCTGGTATACGAGAGTGAGGATGCCTTGAGCCGGGGTCATGTCTTGGTTAAAGAAGGAGATTGGCTCACCAAAACCCGTGATTTTGAAATCGAACTCTTACCAGAAGGGCATGTTCGAGAAGTGTGGATTCTTGATGGAGACGATACAGTCTATTATTCTTTGCAAGCTGCTTTGACGAGTCATGCATACAGCCATCGTCAGCCTCATGCCTACGATATGGCGATGCACCCTAGAGAGTTTGATGCTAAATGGGCGTATCAAGGATGGCTCGGTCATCGGGAGGAAGAAGGGGAGCATTGCTTTAAACTATGGGCACCTACTGCCAAGAAAGTTGAATTGTTGCTCTATCAATCAACCGAGCTGGATGCGCCTATCTGGAAGAGCATGCCGATGACGCGTGGCAAACAAGAGTCTAGCTACCACCCAGAAAACACCCAAGGTGTTTGGATTTTAGATTTTCTAGGAAATTTAAGTGGCATGGCTTATCAATATCGTGTGAATTTTGAACACCATACTCAAGTGACGAGCGATCCTTATAGCATTGCAACGACAGCGGACGGGATGCGCACTGCCATTCTTTCAAGAGCAGATCGTCAGTTTGATTGGGGTCCTAAAAAAGGAGCCGATGCGACTCCTTGGCGCTTGGACAATCCTTGTCAAGCAGTGATTTATGAGATGCACCTTCGAGATTTGACCAAATCACCGACTTCAGGTGTGGACGAGTCTTTGCGTGGAACCTATCTGGGCGCTTGCCAAGAAGGAACCGTCAATAGCCATGGTGATGCAACTGCCTTTGATTATATCCGTCAGTTAGGAGTCAATGTCGTGCAACTGCAGCCCATTTCTGATCGCTTTAAACAGTACGACGAAGAAGGCCGTGTGACCTACAATTGGGGTTACGACGTTCAGAATCATTCTGCACCAGAAACCAGTTTTTCAACGGATCCATCCAATCCCAAACAAACCATGAAAGAGCTCAAAACCATGATCCGGGCTTATCATGAGGCAGGAATTTCTGTGGTCATGGATGTGGTCTACAATCATATCTACTCGACCGAGCATGGTCCTTTCCAAAATACAGTACCCGATTATTATTACCGGATGGAGCCAGATGGTCGCTTCCAAAATGGGACAGGTGTCGGTAATGAAACAGCTAGTGAGCATGAAATGTACCGCAAGTACATGATTGATTCCCTCACACACTGGGTCAAGGAGTACCAGATCGATGGCTTCCGCTTTGATTTGATGGGCATTCATGATGTAAGGACGATGAATGCTATTCGGGAGGCTATGGATGCTCTAGATCCTCGCATTCTTCTTTACGGAGAAGGCTGGGACATGGGGACAGGTCTCGCACCAGAAGACAAGGCTAAGAAAGACAATGCAGCGCAATTGCCTCGAATTGGTTTCTTTAATGATACGGAGCGCGATGCCATTAAAGGGGCTGAGGTTTATGGTTCCATCAAACGTGGCTTCGTCAGTCGAAAATCGACGGAGAATATCGTTGCACGTGCTGCTTTAGGTAGTGCGGAGCTTGGCAATTATTTAAGTCCCAATCAGGTCTTGAATTATGTGGAAGCTCACGATAATTATAATCTTTATGACTTGCTTCAGACCCTTCATCCGAATGAAGAAGTAGCAGGCTTGGTCAAGCGCTCAGAGTTTGCTACAGCCATGAATCTGCTCTTCCAGGGCATGACCTTTATGCAATTGGGTCAAGAGTTCATGAGGACTAAATTGGTAGCGACAGGTCCTGATGGTGAGATCACCCCTTTGGATCGTGAACGGGCCATGAATTCCTACAATGCTCCAGATTTTGTGAATCAGGTCAATTGGGATCTGGTCAGTCAAAACAAGGAATCAATTGCCTATATCCGAAGCTTGATCAATTTGAAGACAAGTCTTCCTGTCTTAGAGCTTGAAAGCTATGATAAAATCTATCAACAAGTCTTTATCCAATCTGCAACTGATACCAGCGGTCTTGTCATCTATGAACTAACAGGAGACAAGAAGTACTTGGTCATCTTCAACGTCAGCGGGCTTCCATATTACCTCCAAAATTCAAATAAATTGACATTGATGGTTGGGAATAGTCGTCATAAACGACCATTCTACGTGGAGAATTTAACAGCTTCTGTTTTTGAAGTCCTAGACTAAGTTCTTTTTAAAGAAATCACAAAATCCCTGAGTTTGAAAACTCAGGGATTCTCTTTATTTAGAAGAACTGCTACTGGTCTCTGTTGAGGAAGAACTATCGTCTTCTGGGTGCAATTCTTTATAAGTTGGTGCCTTGAAGAGATCAACGGTGGACTGGTTGCCACGTTGGTTATAAAGGCTGGTTGATTTGTCACCTTTTTCCTTTTCAATCTTCTTCAATGCTTTGAAGGAATTGGTGTAGGAATAATCTTCTGGATCGACTTTTCCAAGATCATTGCCCTTGAAGAAGCGAAGGAGATCACCGGTCTGGATGCTATCGCTAATCTTCAATTGCAGGTTAGCAGCTTCCCTGATCTTGTCCAGTTCTTCCTTGGTTTTTTCGTCTGGGTTCGTGATTTCCTCACCTGTTTTGGTGTAATAGGTCCGGCCACTATAGCTCGTATACTCTGGAGTAACAAAGTAGTTAGCGGAGCGGAAGGCGACGATTTGATCATGTTCTGGTGAGAGCATATCTTGACCAACTTGGAGGAATTTGTTGGATTCAATACCTAACAAATGTTCCAAGGTTGGGAGCATATCAATTTCGCCACCATAGGTATCAATGATGCCACCCTTATCCATACCTGGAATGACTACCATATAAGGTACGCGTTGCAACATGGCATTATCATAGCTTGACCACGTTTCAGAGTTCTTACCAAGTAGAGGAGCAAGAGCTGGGTTGCGGGAGTTTGAAATTCCGTAGTGGTCCCCATAGAGAACGATGATGGAATTTTTGTAAAGACCAGATTCTTTCAGGTAATCAAAGAAGGCCTTGATCGAAGAATCTAGGTAGTTAGCGGTCGCAAAGTAGCCATTGATGGTTTCGTCCTGTGTTTTAGCTAGTGGGAATCCAAGATCATCTCCCGACAAGCTGGTCGTATAAGGATAGTGGTTGGAAACCGTAATGAACTTAGTATAGAAAGGCTGTTGCAATCTTTCTAGGTATTTGATGGAATCCTTGAGCATGTATTTGTCATTAAGACCATACTGGAAGGAATTGCTGCTGTTTTGTTTGGTGAAGTAGCTGGCATCAAAGAAGTAATTGTAGCCCCATTGTTTATAGGCGGTATTTCGGTTCCAGAAACTTCCAGCATTCCCGTGGAAAACAGCGCTCGAGTTGTAACCATTTTTTGAAAGAATAAATGGTGCAGCCTGTTGGGTATTGGTTCCACCATAGTTCACCATAAAGGAACCTTGGTTGAGTCCGAAGAGGCCTGTTTCAATCATGGTCTCAGCATCGGACGTTTTCCCTGCCTTGACTTGGTTAAAGACGTTTGAAAAGGCAAAGGTTTCCTTCGAGTGGTAAAGTGAGTTTAAGAAAGGTGTCACTTCATATTCTTTATCGTCTACTTTCAACTTGTAATCGATCAAGAATTGTTGGAAACTTTCCAAGTGAATGTAGATGACGTTACGGCCTTTGGCCATTCCAAAGTACTCAGGATTAGGCTTGGCATAATGCTGTTGGATATATTCTTCCACCGGTTTTAAATCTGCTTCGGAGGCTTTGGAACGTTCTTTGTTGGCAGCATAGGTCTGATTAGCGCTATACCCCAGAAAGGCTGGTAAGCCTAGGGCACGAACGACATAGTAGTTTGAGAACCCACGAGTCAAGAGCTCAGGTCGGTCAATTTCTGCAAGGAAAAGGTTGGCCGAAAAGAGCATAGCCGATAAAGAGGTAACCGCAAAACTAGCTCGTTTATTGAAGGGACGATTGTCCATTCGAATCCATTTCTTAAAGAAGAAGAAAGCTAGAATAGGGAAATCTAGAATGTAGATCACATCCCAAGGTCGGAACAATTCTAAAGCAGCAGCTCCGAGACCGGCAGAAACCTTGCTGGAAGCCAACATGGTATTGACCGTTACGAAGTCTGTAAACTCTCGATAATAGATGGAGTTGGAAATCAACCAAATAAATAAGAGAAGGTAGATCCCAAAGGCCAAACTATAAAAGAGCTTGGTTCGTTTGATATAAAGTGCAAGACCAATGAAGAGCAGACTGATCGGCAATGGGTTGATCACTGCTAGAAAAATCTGATACGGTCCCTGAATGTCTAAATTAAAATCAACTGAATAGGCCCACATGGTTTTGAACCAGTAGAGCAACAGAAGGGTCAAGACAAATCCTAGTCTGGTACTCATGAAATTGAGTATCGAATTCGTAATTTTTTTCACAAAATGTTACTTCCTTGTCTTATTTCCTAAAAATTTTCATATACAAGTATACCACAATTTTATGGAGAAAGAAAAAAATGACTGTAAAGGAGAGGAAAGAAATAGGAAAGATCCGGCATTTTATATCATTTGAAGCTAAATGATGAAAGCTAGGATAAAACGGTAAAAAAAGTTCCAGTAAATAAAGCCTCTCTTTGTGAAAACTGCAGACTTTTGCTATAATAGAGGATATGAAAAAACTCACAGTCAGTCGCCAAGTCGCAACAAAAATCAAACAAGGACAATCCCTTCTTGAAAAGCAAGATTTTGAGTCACTTCCTGCTTTGAATCAAGAGGTTCAATTGCTTTCAGGAGATGGAAAATCCCTAGGAGTCGGATACTTATCTGAACAAAATAAAGGGATTGGATGGTTTGTTTCACAAGAGTTGGTCGCTTTTGATCAAGACTTTTTTAAAAAGCTTTTCATCAAAGCCAAGCAATACCGTCGTTCTTATTATGCGGATGAAACGACGACGGCCTTTCGTCTCTTTAACCAAGATGGAGATGGTTTTGGTGGCTTTACGGTTGACTTATATGGTGAGTTTGTTGTTTTTTCTTGGTACAATCCCTTCGTATTTCAGATTAAGGAAACCATTCTAGCAGCCTTTCAAGAAGCTTTTTCAGAAGTCCGAGGTGGCTATGAAAAGATTCGCTTTAAAGGCTTGGACTATGAATCGGCTCATGTCTATGGAGAAGAAGCTCCGCAAGAATTTTTGATTCTTGAAAATGGGGTCTCTTACCAAGTCTTTCTCAATGATGGCTTGATGACGGGGATCTTTTTGGACCAGCATGAAGTCCGAGGAAGTTTAGTGGAGGGGCTCGCTGCTGGTAAGTCCTTGCTCAATATGTTCTCTTATACAGCTGCTTTTTCTGTTGCAGCTGCCATGGGCGGAGCAGTAGAGACGACTTCGGTCGATCTGGCTAAGAGAAGTAGAGAATTATCAGAAGCGCATTTTGTGGCAAATGGCTTGGCGCTAGATGCTCATCGTTTTGTCGTGATGGATGTCTTTGATTATTACAAATATGCCAAACGCCATGAGCTAAGCTATGATGTGATCGTACTCGATCCGCCTAGCTTTGCGCGGAATAAAAAACGGACCTTTTCAGTCGCTAAAGATTACCATCGATTGGTCAGCGAGGCCCTCGAGATTTTAAATCCAGGTGGGATCTTGATTCTCAGTACCAATGCGGCAAATGTGACCAAAGAAAAATTTAAAAAACAAATCGAAAAGGGATTTCAAGGCCGTAAGCATCGCTATCTAGCGGAATACGGACTTCCGGGAGATTTTCGATGGAACAAGAAAGAAGAAAGTAGTAATTACTTAAAAGTATTTACGATTAGGGTGGATGTATGAAATTAGTTGTTTCGATTATGCCTCGCTCCTTAGAAGAGGCGCAACAACTAGATAGTTCGCGTTACGAGGATGCAGATGTTATTGAGTGGCGTGCGGACTTTTTAGAAAAAAGCGAGATCTTAACCGTCGCTCCTGCAGTTTTTGAGAAATTTGCTGGACGCGAGATTTTATTCACCTTGCGGACTCGAGCTGAAGGTGGAGAGATGGAGCTGACTAATGAAGAATATGTTGGGATCCTGAAAGATATTCAATCCATCTATCATCCGGATTATATCGATTTCGAGTATTATAGTCACCGTGAAGTCTTTGAAGATATGTTGGAATTTTCAAATCTTGTTCTCAGCTACCATAACTTCCAAGAAACTCCGGAAAATATGATGGAGATCTTATCGGAATTGACCAGCTTTTCTCCAAAATTAGTCAAAGTATCTGTCATGGCCCACAATGAACAAGATGTCCTTGATTTGATGAATTATACGCGTGGTTTTAAGACACTCAATCCTGAGCAAGAATATGTAACGATTTCTATGGGTAAGGTCGGGAAGATTTCACGCTTGACAGCTGATTTGACAGGCTCTTCCTGGTCTTATGCTAGAGTCGGAGAAGGAAGTGCGCCTGGTCAAATCCCTCTTGAAAATATGCGAAGAATTCGGGAATTATTAAATGAAGATTGATGGCTACACTCGGATGGCAGCAGTCATTGCCCATCCTATCCGCCATAGTATCTCCCCCTTTATCCATAATCTTGCTTATGAACTAACAGCGACCAATGCTGCTTATCTAGCTTGGGATATTGCTGAAGAAGACTTAGAAAGCACCATCAGCCAAATTCGTAAGTTGGATATGATTGGGGCCAATATCTCCATGCCCTACAAGCAGAAGGTCTTTCCTTACTTAGATGAAGTGGATGAGATGGCCCGAAAGATCGGTTCTGTCAATACTATCGTTCACCGCGATGGTAAGCTTAAAGGCTATAATACAGATGGGATAGGTTTCTTTCGTAGTTTACCTCCTGCTTTCTCTATTAAGGGAAAAACAATGGTTCTCTTAGGTGCAGGTGGTGCAGCTTTAGCGATTATTGCACAGGCGATTCATCTAGGTGTGAAACGTATCCTTGTCTTTGTGAGAGAGGAGAGATTGGTTCATTATCGTTCAATCGTTCAGTTGATTGAAGATGGCTTTGATTTTTTGATAGAATTGTATGCGATTGAGAAAAATGAAGACGTTCAAAGCTCCTTTCATCAAGCCGATCTCATCTTAAATGCGACTGGTGTAGGCATGGATAGTGAGTCCCTTCCGATAGCGAGTCACTTGACCTTTCCCCCACATGCCTTAATCGTAGAGATGGCCTACTATCCAGCAGTGACCCCCTTTCTGCAATTAGCAGTGAATCAAGGAAACCAGAGGGTAAATGGGCTAGGAATGCTCTTTTATCAAGCTGAGGCAGCCTTTGAATTGATGACTGGGAAAGTATTTCCTACAGAGTCTGTATGGGAAGCATTGACAACAGAATATCAACAATTTGTATGTGATTAAGAGAGTTTGTTATCTTATCACGATTGAATAAGCCTTATGAGATTAGAAAAAGAACTGATTTTTAAAAAACAGTCTTGCTCTAGTCTCTTTTTCATTTTGTTTGAGACATGTGCCCTATTTCATGATAAGATAGAATGAAAGAATAACACGAAGGAGATTCCTATGAACGTATCGGTACCTATTCCAGGACATTCCTATGAGATTGTAATTGAAAGAGGTGGTCTCAATCAGGTTGGAGACTGGTTGCGCACACTTTGGGGCGATAAAAAAGTCGCGATCATTTCAGATAACCGCGTGGCTAAGCTATATGCAGCTATGGTAGAGAAGAGCCTTGAGAAAGCAGGTTTTCAAGTGGTGCGCTTTGAGTTTCTTCAAGGAGAAGCCAGTAAGAATCTTACGACTGTTTCGAAAGTCTACGAATTTTTGGCTACCCAGGGCATGACACGTAGTGATGGGATCGTTGCTCTTGGGGGTGGCGTAGTCGGTGATTTGGCTGGCTTTGCGGCCTCGACTTATATGCGGGGAATTTCCTTTGTTCAGATTCCGACTAGCTTGACCGCCCAGGTGGACTCTTCTATCGGTGGAAAGACTGGAGTCAACACAGCGTTTGCCAAAAACATGGTGGGCACCTTTGCCCAACCGGACGGTGTGTTCATTGATCCTGAAGTGTTGAGTACTTTGGGACACCGTGAATTAATCGAAGGAATGGGGGAAGTCATCAAGTACGGCCTCATCCAAGATACGGAACTTTGGCAAGAATTGGAAGCTATGGATGGCTCTGTCCAAAGTATTTTAGAGCATGCAGAGAGCATTATTTCTCATTCTTGTCTGGTGAAGCGAAACCATGTGGTGGCTGATGAGCTGGACAATGGTATTCGACTGTATCTCAATTTTGGGCATACCATTGGTCATGCCATTGAAGCGACAGCGGGTTATGGACAGGTCATGCATGGGGAAGCCGTTAGTATGGGCATGGTGCAGCTGTCACGAGTTGCAGAAGAAAAGGGCTTGATGCCAAAGGGAGTCAGCCAACAAATCGAAGAAATGTGTCGGAAATTTGGACTTCCGGTGGCCTATGAGAACTGGGATAAAGAAGCCCTTTATCAAGCCTTGACCCATGACAAAAAAGCGCGTGGGACTAGCTTGAAATTAGTGATTGTTCCAGAGTTGGGGCAAGCTGCGATTCATCAAATCCCTCTTCAAGAAATGAAGGACTTTTTAGAAAGAAAGGAATAAGGTCGTATGAGATATTTAACAGCAGGAGAGTCCCATGGTCCTCGATTAACAGCCATCATCGAGGGGGTCCCGGCAGGACTTCCTTTATCTGAAGAGGATATTAATAAAGAGCTCAAACGTCGACAAGGTGGATATGGTCGTGGGGCTCGGATGAAAATCGAGAGTGACCGTGTTGAGATCACATCAGGGGTCCGTCATGGCTTGACCATGGGAGGTCCGATTACTCTGAACGTGACCAATCTGGATCACCAAAAATGGCTGGAGATCATGAATGTAGCACCGGTCGAAGAGAAAAAGAAAGATCTGCGCAAGATCACCAAGCCACGTCCTGGCCATGCTGACCTAGTTGGAGGAATCAAATACCGTTTTGACGATCTCCGTAATTCGCTCGAACGTTCTTCTGCCCGTGAGACGACCATGCGTGTAGCTGTTGGTGCAGTTGCTAAACGGATTTTAGAAGAGATTGGCGTGGAAGTGGCCAGCCACATTGTCAATTTTGGGGGAATCGAGATTGCAATTCCCGAGAATCTAACCGTTTCAGAAATCAAGGAAAAGGCAACTAAGTCGGAAGTTTCGATTGTTGTCCCAGAACAAGAAGAAGCCGTTAAGGCTTACATTGACCAGGTGAAAAAAGATGGTGATACCATCGGGGGAATTGTGGAGACCTTGGTTGGCGGTGTGCCTGTTGGACTAGGATCCTACGTGCAATGGGACAAGAAATTGGATGCCAAAATCGCTCAAGGAGTGATCTCTATCAATGCCTTTAAGGGAGTGGAGTTCGGTCTTGGTTTTGAAGCAGGTCGCCTAAAAGGTAGTCAAGTCATGGATGAAATCATCTGGTCTGAAGAAGCTGGCTATACCCGTCGTACTAATAATCTTGGTGGTTTTGAAGGGGGCATAACCAACGGTGAGCCGATTCTGGTTCGTGGCGTCATGAAGCCTATTCCAACGCTTTACAAACCCTTGATGAGTGTGGATATCGAAACCCATGAGCCTTATAAGGCAACAGTTGAGCGTAGTGATCCAACGGCTCTACCGGCTGCAGGTGTCGTGATGGAAGCAGTGGTCGCAACGGTCCTTGCTACAGAAGTGCTTGAAAAATTCTCATCCGATAACTTGGAAGAATTGAAAGAGGCCGTTGCTAAGCACCGGGACTTTACTAAGAATTTTTAAGAGAAAGAGTTTTTCTTTGGAGAAGAAAGTTGTTTATATTGCAGGGCTGGGCTTGATTGGTGCTTCCCTCGCGCTAGGGATTAAGAGAGCTCACCCAAACGTGACCATTCTTGGTTACAATCGTAGTGAATCCTCTCGAACCATCGCCCTTGAAAGAGGAATGGTGGATCAGGTGACGGATGATTTCGCAGCCTTTGCCCCTTTAGCAGATATCATTATTTTGGCGCTTCCGATTAAGCAAACTAAGTCTTACTTAGAAACCTTAGCCGTCCTGAATTTGAAGGACCAGGTACTAGTGACAGATGCAGGCTCTACCAAGGCAGCAATTGTGGCACAAGCTGAAAAGGTGTTTAAAGACAAGGCTGTGCATTTTGTGGGAGGGCATCCCATGGCTGGTAGTCATAAGACAGGTGCTGCAGCAGCGGATGCGACCTTATTTGAGAACGCTTATTACATTTTTACCCCTTCCAGCTTGACCACAGGAAGTACCATGGAAGAGTTGAAAGAGCTTTTGAGTGGATTGGGATCCCGCTTTATTGAAATCGATGCCGAGGAACACGATCGGGTAACCTCCCAGATCAGCCATTTTCCTCATGTTTTAGCATCGACCTTGGTCGAGCAGGCCGCAGCTTATGGAGAAGAGCATGAAATGACCCGACGTTTTGCGGCTGGTGGCTTTCGCGATATGACACGGATTGCAGAAAGTGAGCCAGGCATGTGGACCTCTATTCTCTTGTCCAATCCTCAAGCGATAATAGAGCGGATTGAAGATTTCAAAGAACGTTTGGATCAGGTGGCCGAGACCATTCAAGCAGATAACGAAGAGGCCATTTGGTCCTTTTTCCAAGAAGGGCGCAAGCACCGAAAAGAAATGCAAATCCATCAGCGTGCTGGACGCGATAGTGCCTATGATCTCTTTATCGATGTCCCCGATCAGGAAGGTGTGATCCTCGAAATCTTACAACTCCTACAAGGGATTTCCTTGGTTAATATTCACATCAATGAAGAGAATCGGGAAGATATCCACGGGATTTTGCAGCTGACCTTTAAAAATGCAGAGGATCAGGAGCGGGCTCAAAAATTGATCAGCCAGGCGACGTCTTATACCGTTCTTGCTCGCTAGGTCTACAGAAGGATTTGCATCAAAAGGCCTGCTTCATTTTAGGAATATTAAGGGAAAAGAAGTATAATAGAGGTATCTTATCAGTAAAGGAGCCTAGAAAATGGCAAATATTTATGATGTAGCAAACGAACTCTCTCGGACCCTGCGAGACCTTCCTGAATACAAGGCTGTCGTAGAGAGCAAGCAGGCGATCGAAGCAAATCCAGAAGCGAAAACACTGTTTGACGAATACGTCGCTTTCCAAAATCAATTGCAAGGCTTGATGCAATCCGGTCAACTTCCAACAGAAGCTGTGCAACAAGAAATGAAGGACTATATGGAAAAAATCCAAGCAAGTCCGATTGTGAATGAATTTTTCACCAAACAACAGCAATTGTCTATTTATCTTGCAGATCTTGAAAAGATCATCTTTGAGCCGATTCAAGATTTATACAAGTAGAAATTTCTACCAGAGTTGTCATTTCGACTCTGGTATTTTCGTTCGCCACTAGATCAAAAGAAGCTCAAAAAAAGCTTGGAAACATTCGTTTTTTGTTCCAAATTTTTGATCAAAAATTGAATTCATGTCCTATTTATGATAGAATATGTGGAAAAGCACTCTGGAGATGGCAATGAAATTAAGAACCAATAGCAAGGGTCTAAAGGGAACCATTCGTGTCCCTGGTGACAAATCCATCAGTCACCGATCCATTATTTTTGGAAGTCTTGCAAAGGGCGAAACCAAGGTCTATGATATCTTGCGAGGCGAAGATGTGCTCTCTACCATCCAGGTGTTTCGAGATTTGGGAGTTTCTATCCAAGATGATGGGGATGTGATTCGGATTCAAGGAGTAGGCTTTCAAGGTCTTCAAGCTCCGACGGCTCCCCTTGATATGGGCAATTCAGGAACGTCTATTCGTTTGATCTCCGGTGTTTTAGCAGGTCAGGATTTTGCAGTGACCATGGTCGGAGACGACAGCCTTTCCAAACGGCCCATGGATCGTGTCGCGATCCCACTGCGTCAGATGGGGGTAGAGATTGCTGGTCAGGGAGATCGCGATTGCCCACCTTTACATGAAAAAGGGACCCGTCAGCTCCAACCGATTCATTACCGTTTGCCAGTGGCATCGGCTCAAGTCAAGTCTGCTCTCATTTTTGCCGCTCTACAAGCTGAAGGTGAATCGACGATTATCGAGAAGGAAAAGACGCGTGACCATACGGAGGATATGATTCGCCAATTTGGTGGAGAGATCCAAGTGGATGGAAAAACCATCCACATCCAGGGTGGACAAGAGTTCAAAGGTCAAACAGTCATTGTTCCTGGAGATATTTCCAGTGCGGCCTTTTGGTTAGTGGCTGGACTCATCCTTCCAGATAGTGTGATTAAGATTGAAAATGTTGGCATCAACCAAACGCGGACAGGGATTCTCGATGTGATCCAGGAAATGGGGGGAGATCTCACCATTGAGGATCGTGATGAAAAAGCGATCTCTGCGAGTCTCACTGTCAAGACTTCGTCCTTAAAAGGGATTCGGATTGATGGGGAGTTGATTCCACGCTTGATTGATGAATTGCCGATTATTGCTTTACTAGCGACACAAGCAAATGGTCAGACCGTGATTGCGGATGCTGAGGAGCTTCGTGTGAAAGAAACGGACCGCATCCAGGTCGTGGCAGATAGCCTCAATGCTATGGGAGCCACTGTCGTGCCGACGGAAGACGGCATGATCATCACTGGACCGACTCCCCTACATGGAGCAGACATAGAGACCTTTGGAGATCACCGGATTGGGATGATGGCTGCCATTGCTGCCTTATTAGTGAGTGAAGGAAATGTGATGCTGGATCGGGCAGAGGCCATTAACACCAGTTACCCTAGTTTTTTTGAAGATTTGGAGACCTTACTGCATGGCTAAAATTTTACTTGGTTTTATGGGAACAGGTAAAACGACCGTTGGTCGCATTCTTGATCCAAAGTTCCATGATATGGATGAATTAATTGTTGAAGAGATCGGTATGTCGATCAATGACTATTTCGCAGTGGAAGGAGAAGCAGCCTTTCGTCGTCGCGAGGCTGAAATGCTGGAGCGTTTATTGGAAAATGAAGCGGCTATTATTTCTCCTGGAGGCGGGATTGTGGTCAATCCTCATAACCGTGCACTCTTGGAAAAAAATCCTCACAACATTTATCTGCGGGTAGATTTTGAAACCTTGTACAGCCGGATTCAAAATGACAAAGCCATGCAACGTCCCCTCTTTTTAAACAACACCAAAGAAGAATTTAAGAAGATTTTTGATGGACGTTTGCCTTTGTATGAGGATATTGCTACCCATATTGTGGATGTAGAGGACAAAACACCTGAAGAAATTGCGGAGATCATTCGATGCTTGTAGGCTATCTTGGTCCCAAGGGATCTTTTACCCATGATGTGGTTACTCATAGCTTTCCAACTTCTGAACGAATCGCCTATCGGACGATCACAGATGTCATCAAGGCTTATGAGAATCAAGAGATCGATTTTGCAGTCGTCCCAGTTGAAAACTCGATTGAAGGCAGTGTTCATGAGACCCTTGATTACCTCTTTCACCAAGGGACCATCCAGGCCGTTGCAGAAGTGGTCTATCCCATTAAACAACAGCTCTTGGTAGTTAAAAAAGATCGGCCTATTCGAACGGTCTATTCGCATCCACAGGCCTTGGCCCAAGGGAAGGCTTTTCTAAGAGCCCATTATCCGGATGTGGCCATGGAAATGACGGCTTCAACAGCCTAGGCAGCCCGCTATGTAGCAGAGCATCCAGACATGGAAATTGCAGCGATTGCCCCTCTGGCAGCGGCCAGTGAGTACGGCTTGGAAGTCCAGGCCAAAGACATCCAAGAAATCGAGGACAACTACACACGTTTTTGGATTTTAGGGACCAAAGAGCCCGCAATTTCAGAAACTTTAAGACCGGCCCTTCAAAAAGTTAGCTTGGCTTTAACTTTGCCAAGTAATCTGGCAGGAGCCCTCTATAAGGGTTTGTCCACCTTTGCTTGGCGGGGAATCAATTTAACCAAGATTGAAAGTCGCCCCCTAAAAACAGCTTTAGGAGAATACTTTTTCATTATTGATCTCCTAAATGAAGCGCCTGATCTTGTGCACTTTGCCTATCAAGAATTAGACAGTCTGGGCATTCAGACAAAAGTCTTGGGTCAGTATCAGGTCTATACTATAAAAGATAACGGAATGGAGAAAAGATGAGTAACGAATCCAACTTTCTATCTCACCATGAGCGAAAGCGATTAGAGTACTTATACTCAAATTTTCATTATTTGAATGAACGAGAACAACTAGAATACAATTATTTGCTCAAAAAAAGCCAAGGAGTTTATGAGGAAATAGAACCCCTTCAACAGCCTGAAGTAGCTGCTACTGAAGAAGTGCAAGGAGAGATTGCTGAACCGATTGGTGACCTTCCTGTTTACCAATCACGTAGCAGAAAAACAAAGAAAAAAGCAGTCGCTGCGACGAGCGATCTACCTAAGAAACCACGGAAAAAGATCCGCGTCAAGCGGATCCTCAAGTGGATAGCTCTCTTTTTCTTGCTCATTATCGGTGGCATGGTCTTTATGTTTGTGAAAGGCCTCAACAGTAAACCAGCTGGGAAAGATGCCAAGCCTGCTGTCGTCGAGAAATTTAACGGCAAGAAGTCGCGAGATGGGGTCAATATCCTGATCTTGGGGACAGATGGTCGGATCGGTGAGAAATCAGATGAGACTCGGACAGACTCCATCATGGTGGTCAACGTCAATAACAAAGAAGGCAAGATCAAGATGGTCAGCTTCATGCGGGATACACTGGTCCATATCGATGGAGTGAGCCAGCAAAATATTCCTGAATATGATGGCTACTATGACCAGAAGCTCAATACTGCCTTTACCATTGGGGAGCAAAATAACAACCAAGGGGCTGAATTGGTGCGTCAGATGCTCAAAGATAACTTTGATATTGACATCCAATATTACGCCATGGTCGATTTCAAGACCTTTGCGACAGCGATCGATACCCTCTTCCCAAATGGGGTCGAGATGAATGCGCAGTTTTCAACGGTTGATGGCGAAAAGGTCAGTGAAGTGGAAGTGCCAGACGATTTGAATATGAAAGACGGCGTCGTTCCGCAGCAAACCATCAAGGTTGGAAAACAACGGATGGATGGCCGGACCCTTCTCAATTACTCGCGTTTCCGTAAGGATGATGAAGGAGACTTTGGTCGGACCCGTCGCCAACAAGAGGTCATGTCCGCTATCATGCATCAGATCAAGGATCCAACCAAACTCTTTACGGGATCTGAAGCCCTTGGGAAAGTCTTTGCCATGACGTCTACCAATGTTCCTTTCTCCTTCCTATTGACCAATGGACTTGGACTAGTCGGAAGTGCTGGAAAAGGAATTGAACGAGTGACCATCCCAGAAAATGGGGATTGGGTCGATGCTTACGATATGTATGGTGGTCAAGGCTTGCTGGTCGATTTCGATGCTTATAAAAAGAAATTGTACCAAATGGGACTGAGATGATATAATAAGGGGATAGGAGTTTTGGACTCCACCCCTTTTAATTTGTAGAAAGATAGAAAACGATGTTAAAGAAAAATGAAATTGTAACGGTTGAGATTGTCGATTTGACACACGAAGGAGCAGGAGTGGCTAAGGTCGATGGCCTGGTCTTTTTTGTGGAGAATGCCCTGCCAGGAGAAGTCATTCGCATGCGCGTGCTCAAGGTCAATAAGAAGATCGGCTACGGAAAAGTAGAGGAGTACTTGGAAAAATCTCCTCACCGCAATGAAGAGTTAGACCTGGCTTACTTGCGAAGCGGTATTGCCGACTTGGGCCACCTGGCTTATCCAGAGCAGCTGAAATTCAAGGCCAAGCAGGTCAAGGATAGTCTCTACAAGATGGCAGGAATCTCCAATATCGAAGTGCCCCTGACCTTGGGGATGGACCATCCTGTCCAATACCGCAACAAGGCCCAGGTCCCTGTCCGTCGTGTCAATGGTCAGGTAGAGACAGGCTTCTTTCGCAAGAACTCTCATGATTTGATGCCGATTGAAGACTTCTATATCCAAGATCCAGTCATTGACCAAGTAGTCTTGGCTCTTCGAGATTTGATTCGTCGGTTTGACCTTAAGCCTTATGATGAAAAAGAAAGATCTGGCTTGATTCGCAATCTTGTGGTCCGCCGAGGTCACCATTCAGGAGAAATCATGGTCATTTTGGTCACCACTCGTCCCAAGGTGTTCCGTGTGGACCAGTTGATCGAGCAGTTGATCAAGCAATTCCCAGCCATCAAATCCGTTATGCAAAATATCAATGACCAGAATACCAATGCGATTTTTGGAAAAGAATGGCGCACTCTTTATGGTCAGGATTACATTACGGACCAAATGTTGGGCAATAGCTTCCAAATCTCAGGACCAGCCTTTTACCAGGTCAATACCGAAATGGCAGAAAAGCTCTATCAGACAGCAATTGACTTTGCGGACTTGAGAGCAGAGGATATCGTGATTGATGCCTACTCAGGAATTGGGACCATTGGCTTGTCAGTTGCCAAGCATGTCAAGGAAGTCTATGGGGTAGAGGTCATCCCAGAAGCAGTGGAGAATAGCCAGAAGAATGCTAGTTTAAATGGCATCACCAATGCCCACTATGTCTGCGATACAGCAGAAAATGCTATGAAGAATTGGCTCAAGAAAGGCATCCAACCAACTGCTATCCTAGTCGACCCACCACGCAAGGGCTTGACCGAAAGCTTTATCAAAGCAAGTGCCCAAACAGGCGCTGACCGCATCGCCTATATCTCCTGTAACGTCGCCACCATGGCGCGTGATATCAAACTCTATCAAGAGTTGGGCTATGAACTGAAGAAAGTCCAGCCGGTGGATCTGTTTCCTCAAACGCACCATGTCGAATGTGTAAGCTTGTTGGTAAAACGCAGTTAATCCTCAAAGGTTTACTGAACCTTTTGAGTCCCACAGACGCACCATGTCGAGTGTGTGAGCTTGTTAGTGAAACGCAGTTAATCCTCAGAAGGTTCACTGAACCTTTTGAGTCCCACAAACGCATCACGTTGAGGCAGTATCACTGCTTGTACGAGCCGAGGCATCAGCGAAGTAGAAGTAGATGATCTGCCCATGCGACAAGGTGAGACCGAAGGTCGAGAAGGTGCCCTGGGGTATAGGACTCGTAGAATGAGGAGGGAAACTGACGAAATGATACGATAAGTCCGAACTGCTGAGTGCGTGGATCTGCTCTTCCGATCTGAGACAGTCGAAAAGTAGAAGGGGATGGTATTGGTATCAATCAATGAGTAACAAAGTAACAGCATGATTCGAAACATTTGCTTGTAATTTGCGGAGGAACATCAATATGGATGGAATAACAAAAGATTCTATAAAAACGGCTAAACTAATGAAACAATTATGGCCCCAATTGACCGATAAAGAAGCTATTGATGAAGTAAAAAGATATACGAATGGCAAAAATACTGCAATCTTTACTGAAGTTGAAGGTGACACAATTGTAGGTTTAGCACTATGTTCACTCAGATTCGATTATGTTGAAGGTTGTAAATATAGTCCTGTTGGATTCTTAGAAGGGATTATTGTCGACGAGGAATATCGTTTAAAGGATATAGCTAAAAATCTCTGTACAAAATGTGAGGAATGGGCGAAAAATAAAGGATGTAAGGAATTTGCAAGTGACTGTACTTTAACGAATACGGACTCTATAAGATTTCATCTCAATATTGGATTCCAGGAGGCAAATAGAATTATTCATTTTAAGAAAAAATTATAATTTCGAAACGAGAATAAACTTGTTTAAACTTTATGTATCTTTAGAAAGTGTGAAAGATTGGACGAACAAATTTTTTTGATGGGTGGAAATCCGCCGATAAAGAATCCTACGGTTGTTAATAAAATTGTGTCATCAAGAAAGATCGAAAGAATTGTCATTTTTACAGTTTATCGAGAAAATTGGCAACCCTATATGAAAAAGTACACGGAAGTTTTCCAAAGCCATTTTTCTAATCTAAACACTGATTACTTACTCTTGGACACTGAGCAGATTGATTTTGATAGCTATCTAGATGCTGATGTCATTATCATCGGTGGTGGAAATACGGAAAAGTATCTAGCTACTTATGTCAATCAGGAGTTCAAAAATTATATCGATCATATGCTGAATAAAGGGGCAAAAGTTATAGGGTTTTCTGCAGGAGCCCTATTATTAGGAGAAAAAGTCTATGTCTCACCTAATGATAATTCAAATCATCAGATAAAGATAAAAAATGGATTAGGACTCTTTAGTCAGTTTTTAATTAGTGTCCATTATGATTCCTGGAATGATAAAGCTAATAAGGATAGAGCTGAAGAACTCGTTAATGTTCCCATAATTCCACTAAATGATCATTCCTGTCTTGTATTAGATAAACTTGGAAACATTATTGAGAAAATTGACTAATTTTCATTATGTAATTCTGGATCTAGGATACTAAAATGTAGACGAACTGGATGGGAGCCAAATTTTTAAGTTTGATGAAAATGGACTATTGAATTATAGTAATTAAGGGAGATAGAAAAAAATGGCTTCAAGTAAAGAATATTTAAATTTCATCTTAGAACAACTATCCGATTTGGAAGAAATAACATATAGATCAATGATGGGCGAATATATTGTTTATTATCGCGGAAAAATTGTGGGTGGAATTTATGATGATAGATTTTTAGTGAAGCCTGTTAAATCTGCAATAGCATATATGCCAAATGCGAAGTATGAGTTACCATATGATGGAGCAAAGGAAATGCTGTTGGTAGATGATGTTGACAACAAAGATTTTTTAACTGGCTTATTCAATTCAATGTATGATGAATTACCTGCACCCAAACCAAAGAAAAAGAAATAATTAAATTGGAATTTGAGGAGAAATAATGATTTTAGAAACGGAAAGATTGATTCTTCGCCCATGGGAAGAAAGTGATGCTAATGATTTATTTCAATATGCCAGTGCTCCAGAGGTTGGTCCGAATGCAGGTTGGCCTGTACATACTAGTGTTGAAAACAGTAGAGAGATTATAAAAAGTGTTTTTTCCTCACCTGATACATACGCTATCGTTTTAAAAGAAACGATGCAGCCAGTGGGTAGCATAGGATTGATGATTGGCTCTGCAAGTAATATAGGTATTCCTGATACTGAGGCGGAGATTGGTTACTGGATAGGAGTTCCGTATTGGGGTCAGGTACTTATACCAGAAGCAGTTCAAGAGATAATGAGATATGGATTTGATGACTTGAATCTGGAGAAAATGTGGTGCGGTTATTTTGATGGCAATACAAAGTCGCAGAGAGTTCAGGAAAAATGTGGGTTCCGTTATCATCATACAAAAGAGAAGGTGCCATGTGCATTGGAAGGAGTTCTTCGCACAGAACACATAAGCTGTCTATCAAAAGAAGAGTGGATTTCATTTAAGTAAATCCCAGTTTGTCAGAGTAAGGAGTGTATGACGAAACGGTAAGTAAAAGCATAAAACCCTTGTAATGAAAGGGATCATGAAAAGCCTTGAATTAAGGCTTTTTGTTATATTCCAATAAAGAACTTGACATAATTAGTTTCGTCCACTACAATAGAAGTTACATACCGATGGTATGATAGAAAGGGACTGGAATGGCAAGAAATAGAAACTCACATGAAACTAGAAAAAAAATACTAGAGGTCTCTAAAGATTTATTTTTAGAAAAAGGATTTGATAATACGTCAATACAAGATATCATAGATGGTTTAGGTGGATTAACGAAAGGTGTTATTTATCATCATTTTGAGTCTAAATATGATATTTTGCAAACGATCATTAGCGAAAATAATCAAGAAATTTTTAATTATAATTGGAGAGGAAATACTGGATTAGAAAAAATACAAAATTCTTTGATGGATTCTTTCTCTAACTTTGAACACCAAAGGCTCGTCTACTCTGCTTCAATTATGCTAAGAAGTCCACGCTTATTGGGAGAGCAGTATCTAGGTTTATTTTCTGATTTTTTACCGGAAATTAGAGAAAAAGTTTACGAAGGTGTTGAAGATGGGTCTATTAAAACAGAATATCCAGAAGAGCTAGCAGATTTAATTGTTTTAACTCTAAATATTTGGATTGGTTTTCAAATTTCCGTTTTTTCATTAGTGGAATTAAAGCGTAAAATGAATTTCATTAAACTTACTTTTGAAGGTCTGGGGGTACAATTAATTTCTGATGAAATGATGGACGTGATTTTCAAGTTATTTGATCACTTAAAAAAATAGGAAATAAGTAGTTGCATGACATGCTTGTTAATACTAATTTCTATCTATGTATTATCAATTGAACGATCTATTTTACATTTTGATACTTAAAAAATAACATACTTTATGTGTGTTATTAAAATCCTATTTTACATACCGTAGGTATGTTTGTTTTTTAGTATATACATACCGACAGTATGTATGTTGCCATTGTCTGTAAAATAAGCTTATTTTTAAATATTTGTTGAGATTAGTTTGAATAGTTTATTCTTTATTTACACTTTGGAGGAAAGAATCTATGTTGTCGCTTATTAAAATTGAATTAAATAAAATTTCTAAATCTAAATTATTTTTAGCCTGGTTGTGTACTATATTTATAGTGTTAGGTATTACAGTAATAATCATTATGGGGTTAGGTACTGACAATAAACTAGGAGAATTCACTGGACAGGATTCTAATCTTATTAGAGTTACTGATAAATGGGAAGGTTGGGCAATTGTAGCATCATTGTTTTCATCTTTATTTACAAAATCAGCATTTTTGATTTTCGAATCTTATTTATTATCTACGATTATTATTGATGAATTTAAACGAAGAACAATTTTTCAGTTGTTTTCTTACCCTATTTCTAAAATAAAGTTACTATGGGGAAAAATTCTTACAGTCATTCTAATATCATTTATTGCCAATTTTTCTGCACATTTAGTTATTCAATTATTAATTAAATTAGTAGCAATTTTAACTGAATCAAATTATATTCCAGTAGCTAATCAATTGATTAACTTAGCTGGAATAACGTTTGCAACAGTACTAATAGGGTTACTACCATTTGTTTTAGGTATGATTAAGCATTCGACAGCTATAACAATGCTTACTGGACTTGGTTTAGCAGCATTACTTTCGAATGCCAGTCCAGGAAGTTTATCTAATAATATTGCTGATAACCTATTCTTTTTGATATTTGCAAGTTTCATAAGTTTAATGATTACTTCATTTTCAATTTTTGATATTTCAAGACAAGATATTAGTATCAAGTAGCATACCCGAGTTTAATTGAAGGAAAGTGATAATTCCTTAATGATTTCTATAAAAAAAGAGACTGTATAAATTAGTATTTATTCTCCGGGAGAAAAATTCTTGTATTTAAAGCCAGATATAGAAAGAGAGATAGAAATGAGAAATATTGTTGAAATAAAAGAAGTTTTTAAAACAATTGATAAAGAAGAAATTTTAAGTGGTATCAACCTTCAAATTGCTGAAGGAGAAATCTATGGTCTTTTAGGACCGAATGGAGCTGGAAAAACAACGTTAATGAAATGTATGTTATCCTTATCAACAATTACATCAGGTAGTATTGAAATTTTTGGGAAAAATCTACAAGAACACAGAGAAGAAATCCTAAGTCAGATTGGAAGTATTATTGAATCACCAATTTTTTATGATAATTGCACTGCAAAAGAAATTTTGGAAATTCACGCTCAGTATATGGGGAAAAATATTATTGAATCAGATATAATAAGAGCCTTAAGAATGGTCGGATTAAAAAATACGACTAAAAAAGTAAAAGATTTTTCGTTAGGAATGAGGCAAAGGCTTGGTTTAGCTCGTGCCTTTCTAACAAAACCTAAATTGTTAATTTTAGATGAGCCAATCAATGGTTTAGATCCAATAGGAATTCAAGAAATTCGAAATCTTTTGTTGTCGCTTTCTAAGGAGCATGGAATTACTATTCTAATATCGAGTCATATATTATCGGAAATTTCACAGATAGCAGATAAAATTGGTTTTATCAAAAATGGAGAAATGGTAGAACAGGTTTCTATGAAAGAGATTAGGAGAGAGAATATTGACTTAGAAGAATATTTTATGTCACATTTTCTAAATGAAATTAAGAATTATGAGGTAGATTAAGGATGAAACAATTGATAAAGAACCATCAGAAGGCTTTTTATGCTTTCATGATATTTAATATACTGGTCCCTTTAACTAACGTTGCTTTTGCTTATTCTATTAAAGGTATTATTGATAGTGGCATGTCCCAAAATGAAGAAGCCTTAACTCAAGCGGTACTAATAGGGGCTACTGTTATTTTCATCTATGCAGGACTCAACTTTATATCTCTTCGATTGAAAAATAAACTTGTTAGGCAAATAATGTCAAGATACAAAAACAAGGTGTTCCAATCTATTTTAGATAGGGATTATAGAGACTTTTCTATAGAAAAATCAGGAAAGTTTATTTCTGTATTAACCGAAAATATGAAGAAAATCGAGCAAGATTATCTACACCAGTATTTTAATATTTCAAAAAACCTTTCCTTAATGATTTTTTCACTCCTAGCTATGTTTATAGGTAATTGGTTTTTGACCTTATTAGTAATCATTGCTAGCATTATTCCAATGATGGTTTCAGGATTTATTGGACAAAAATCAGCCTCTCTACAAAATAGTGCTATGATTGCAGATCAGAAGTATTTAGCTAAGGTTAAAGATATTTTAGCAGGATTTCTGGTTATTAAAAGTTTTAATGTGAAAGATGCTATCTGTGAGGATTATAGTCATGAAAGTGAAAAATTTGATGAAATAAATTTTATAAAAGGGAAATTTGATGTTTTAGCTTATGTTATTTCGCAGCTTTCAGGGATGATTGTTTTTTTGGTAGCCTTTGGTGGAGGAATGTATCTCGTATTTAATGGCTATACCACAATTGGAAGTGTAACAGCTATTGTTCAACTAGTCAATTTTGTAGTAATGCCACTAAATGAAATTGGTATGGGAATGAGTAAATTCCGTGAAGGGCAAGCAACACTTAATGCATTTGAGGTAAAAGATGTAACTGGACTTCAGACCGGTGAAACGAAAGAATATTTCGATGATGTTATTTCTTTTTCAAATATAGACTTTTCTTACCCTAATACTGAAGAAAAAATTTTTAATCATTTATCTTTGAAGATTAAAAAAGGAGAAAAAATTGCAATTGTAGGAATGTCAGGGAGTGGGAAATCAACTTTGCTCAATCTATTACTGCGTTTTTACGATGTAACAAGTGGACATATTTCAATTGATAATCAAGATATACAAGCTATTTCAGCAGATAGTCTTTATAACTTAATGACGATTGTTCAGCAAGAAGTTTATATTTTTGATGATACTTTAAGAGCGAATATTACTCTTAATCAATCCTTCACTGATGAGGAAATAAAGCAAGCTGTACAGCAGTCAGGTTTAGAAAGTTATGTTTTAGAAAATGAATCTGGCTTACAAACTTTATGTGGCGAGAATGGATCAAATCTATCTGGTGGAGAAAGACAGAGACTTAGTATTGCGCGTGCCTTGATTCGAAAAACACCAATCTTATTATTGGATGAGGCTACCTCATCTTTGGATAATCGAGTAACTACTGAAATTGAAAATTCAATCTTGGATATTCAAGATTTAACTGCACTTGTAGTAACCCACAAGTTGAATGAGAACATTTTGAAAAGATACGATAGAATTCTCTTTATGAAAGCAGGCGTCATTGTTGAAGATGGTTCTTTTAGTGACTTGATGTATAGAAGAGGTGAGTTTTATAAGTTGTTTGAGTTGAGTGTATAATTCTCTTTCGTTTTATAGTATAATTTTAGAAAACACTCTATCACTTTCGTTCTAAAATAAAGTTGTTTGCTAGCAATACACGTGGAGTGTGTAGCTTTGCTCGTAAAAGCCTAGAACCTTTGAACGAAAGGGATAATGAAAAGCCTTGATTGCAAGGCTTTTTGCTTTATGGTGGGGAAGTATTAGAGTAAGTAATTTTTGGAGTGAGTGGAAGTGATAGTTAGGAATTCTCAAATTCTATTTCCATTTACACTGTGGGTACGTTTTTATTTCCATTGACAAGGAGTTTGAGGGAATAGAAACGTACCCACCTATATGAAAAAATCACGAAAGGTTTGATCTATGGAAATCAGTAGAAATTAGGTGATACAATAACACGTTATAAAAACCTTGAAATCAGTATGTTTCAAGGTTTTAAGTACTCTTACGGATAGCATTGGGAACATCTAACTTTCTTGAGGAGTAAAGTTTGTTTCTCAATATAGTAATCGTTAAATTGTGTCGAAGCGTTATATGATATGATAATTCCAAATAGTCCTTTGGGCTTTTTATGGCATTGTGATATTCTCTAAGAACACGAGATTGCTTCAATAATTTACAAAGTTATGGGGATTTCTCATAGCTTTTTTACTTTCTTCCTTGACAATTGAGCGAGTGTTCAACTATAATGATAATAGTTGAGTGGTTGTTCAACTGAATCATCGATTATTGAGGTATGAGATGTAATTTTTCTTCTCTATCACCAGTAATGCAAGCTTTATTAGCTGGCTTATTCAACTGGTTTTGTACCCTTATCGGTGCTAGTTTGGTCTTTTTTGTCAAAACCATTCATCAAAAATTCATGGATATGATGATGGGCTTGGCAGCGGGCATTATGACGGCAGCGGCAGTCTGGCCTTTGCTTGTCCCTTCTTTGGACTATAGCCAGTCAATAGCTACGAACAGATTTTACTGGTTGACGACGGCTGTTGGTTCTATTGTCGGGGGCTTATTTATCCGCTTTATTAATTATTTGGTTCCCGACCTACATTTGAATCATCAGATGAGTGATAAGGAAGGGATTTTGAATCCCAAAAGACCCTTATCAAAGACCATGCTGCTTTATCTGGCGGTAGTGTTTCATAATATACCAGAGGGCTTAGCAGTTGGTGTGGCATTTGCTAGTGTGGCAAATCTCGCAACTAGACTTTCCTTTACGTGAATGAGTGCCCTTGGATTGGCCTTGGGAATTGGCATCCAAAATATTCGAGAAGGCTCTGCCTTGTCCTTGCCACTACGGGTAGAAGGGCGAAGTAGGAAATCAGCTTTCTACTATGGCGCCATGTCAGCGATTGTTGAGTCGATTGCAGCTGTTTTAGGGGCCTATGCTGTTATGTCTATGACCCAGCTACTACCTTATGCTCTCTTATTTGCGGCGGGAGCCATGATTTATGTTGCAGTGGAAGAACTTGTGCCAGGTGCTCAAGAGCACAAGAATACCGATATTGCGACAAGTGGGGTTATGGCCGGATTTCTAATCATGATGTTACTTGATACAACTTTAGTATAGGAGGAATAGAAAATATGTCACAGTGTTTAACAGCTTGTAATCCAGATTTAATTCAAGGGGTCCATGAGACGGAGTTTGATACCGTTACATTGCTAAATATGTCCAATTTTTTTAAGGCGATTTCTGACCCAACTCGTTTGTTGATTTTACAAGCAGTACGGCAAAATCCAATTTGTGTCGGAGACTTAGCGATTGCGTTACAGATGACCAAGTCTGCTATTTCTCACCAACTACGCTATCTGCGGGACTGCCAATTGGTCAAGGGGGAGAAAAAAGGAAGGATGACCTATTATGAACTTGCGGACGATCATGTCGCAGCAGTCTTGTCTTTGACACTGAAACATTTGAAAGAGGAAAAACATGAAGAAAGAGTATGAACTTCGAGGAATTGACTGTGGCAATTGTGCTGCTAAGATTGAACGTGCTGTCAATCAATTGGAGCAGGTAGAATCTGCCACTGTCAATCTGATAGCTCAAAAGCTGATTTTGGAAACAAAAAGCGAAGATGGGATAGATAAGGAAATTATTGACTTGGTGGATGCTATTGAACCTGGAATCGAAGTTATCAGTGAGAAAAAGGAAGAGGCACTTCCAGAAAAACGAGATTGGGCGAAAGAGCTGCTACTTGCTGTTATGATTCTATTTGCCTTCGGCTTTTTCCTGCCAGAGGAGTATTTCTGGATTCGTCTGGTCTATTATCTGACCCTATATATCATTATCGGCCATAAGGTTCTTATCAAGATGGTTCAAAATATTCAACGTGGTAATCTTTTTGATGAAAACTTTTTGATGAGTATCGCGACCTTAGGAGCCTTTCTCTTGGGAGAATTTCCAGAGGCAGTAGCCGTCATGCTTTTTTATCAGATTGGGGAGTATTTCCAAGATAAGGCCACCTCTCAATCTCGTCAGTCCATTGCACGATTGATGGATATTCGGTCGGATAAGGCTTGGAGACTAGAGGGGGGAGAAACCGTTCAAGTAGACCCTGAAACAGTAAGGGTTGCGGACCATATTTTAGTTAAGCCTGGGGAGAAGGTGCCCCTAGATGGTCTGGTCAGAGAAGGTCGTTCTATTCTGGATACGTCAGCCTTGACAGGAGAATCACTGCCTAGGGAAATTGGCGTTGGTGAGGACATTACAAGTGGTGTGATCAATTTGACTAGTCCATTGGTAATTGAAGTGAGTAAGACTTTTTCGCAATCAACGGTCAACAAAATTTTGGAATTAGTTGAAAATGCAAGCAATAAAAAAGCGGAGACGGAACGGATGATCACACGTTTTTCGCGTGTGTATACACCAGTGGTTGTCGGAATCGCTTTTCTACTTGCAAGCCTGCCTCCCTTGCTTGGTTTAGGGGAGTGGTCGATTTGGCTTTATCGGGCACTTACCTTTTTAGTCATTTCTTGCCCTTGTGCTCTTGCGGTTTCGGTACCAATGAGTTTCTTTGGCGGGCTAGGGGGAGCATCTAAATTAGGTGTCTTAGTGAAAGGTGGGAATTATTTAGAGGCTCTTGCCAAGTTGGATACGGTCGTATTTGATAAGACGGGGACAATTACAAAAGGTATCTTTGCGGTAGATACCGTTGTCAACGCAGAAGGTATCGAGGATAATATTCTGTACCTCGCTGCCCATTTGGAAAGCTATTCCAATCATCCAATCGCAAACTCGATTCGAACAGCCTATGGACAGGAAGTGGACGAGAATAGGGTGAGTCAGATTACCGAGCTACCAGGGCAGGGCATGTCCGGTAGGATAGATGGCAGACAGCTCTATCTTGGGAATGCTAGATTAATGGAAGTTCAAGGGATTGCTTATCCAGCTATTGACAGCACAGGAACAGTTCTCTATTTGGCAGAGGACAGTCACTTTTTAGGCTATTTCCTTATCACAGACCAAGTGAAGGAGACGAGCATCGAGGCCTTGAAGGATTTACAGGCGGTCGGAATTAAAAAAACGGTTCTCCTTTCAGGTGATCGTCAGGCAGTGGTTGATGAATTTGCACAGCAATTTGCCTTCAATGATGCATTTGGAGATTGCTTGCCTCAGGATAAGGTGAGTACATTTGAGGAAATTCTGACTCAGTCTCAGCAGGCTGTTGCCTTTGTTGGAGATGGAGTGAATGATGCACCGGTTCTTGCTAGGGCAGATGTTGGTATTGCTATGGGAGGGCTAGGTTCGGACGCAGCCATTGAATCAGCAGATGTTGTACTGATGGATGATGACCTTGGAAAACTTCCTCAAGTCATTCGACTGGCTAAAAAGACAGTCAGAATAGCTCGGCAAAACATGACCTTGGCTATTGTAGTTAAACTAATTTTCTTGGTTCTAAGTGGATTGGGAATTTCTAATATGTGGGAGGCAATCTTTGCAGATGTTGGTGTAACGCTACTGGCAGTATGGAATGCATTGAGGACCTTGAGGATAGATACCTCCACTTTGTCAAAGTAAGTGAACAAACAGAGCGATATACAAGTTTTTGTATAATCGCTTTTTTAAACTATGATATGGGCTTTAACGATTTTAACCTAAATCTAGTAACCGTTGAACGTGCATCAATAGAACACACTATGACCATCAACAAGAACTACGTTACTTTCATTAAGGGTATTTTCTGGTAAATTTCAAAAATAAAACCTTGATTTTGCGCCATTTCTTTTTTTCCTTCCCGAAGGCGCGGGAGTACACCCCTTTTGTTAAGGATTTATCCCTTTTTAAATAAAAATAATACAAGTAGGACACTTCTAAAAGTGATCTACTTTTTTTAAATATTTTCATTCTAAAGTTTAATTTTAAACAACAACTCTATCACTTTCGTTATATAATATAGATGTTGACTAACTCCACATGTTGAGGCGGTAAGTTTGCTAGTCAAGGAGTAAAACGACGAAGATTAGCATTTACTTCCGCCCATGCGATAGCTGTCCGTGATTGACAAGTGCTAGCACGCAGACAGAACGGAGATAGCGAACCGCTGAGTGTGTCGCTCTGCTCGTAAAAGCTTAGAAACCTTTGAACGAAAGGGATAATGAAAGCCTTGATTGCAAGGCTTTTTGCTTTATGGTGGGTAAGTATCAGAGTGAGAAAATTTTTGGAATGAGTAGAAGTGATAGCTAGAAATTATCAGTTTCTATTTCCATTTACCCTGTGGGTACGTGTTTGTTTCCATTGACAAGGAGTTTGTGGGAATAGAAATGTACCCACCTTGTTTGAATCAAGTGAAGTGTAGTTGAAGGAAATCTGTTGAAAGCAATACTTCATTTTACCGAATAAGTAATAATTTAGGCAACTTCAAATCGATTAAAAAAAACTATTTTAAAGGTTAAGAGTAGACAAAAATTGTCCACTCTTTTTTGCAAACTCAATTTATCAATAAATGAAATGAGGGAATGTAAAATGAAATATTTTGAGGTTGAGTTAGAAAATCCTGATGAATTTTTAAAACTACAAACAGAAGATTTTGTGAAAGCTAATCGCTTGCTACTAAGGAAGATAATCCAGAGCGTTACAGTCTATGAAGAAAACTTCGTCATATCCTTTAAATCTGGCATCGAATTGGAAGTATGAGTCTCATTCCATAACTTTTATATTGAACATATCATCTTGTTGTGTTATACTATAAATTGATATAAACAAAGATGTAGGAGGAACCGAAACTATGACAGCCTCAATGCGTTTAAGATAAGCTGGCAATAAAAAAAGCAGAATCTATACCCGATGATAGGCTTTTTTGTTGTGCTTATTTATACGATATTGAGCATTCATTAGTTACGGTGAGGATATTGGTTATTTAACTATACCTTTATTTAACTATGTCTTTAATATGAATGTTTCCAAATTGTATGTATGCAGACCAAAAGCCACATTGTGGGGTTTGGCCTGCATTTTTTATTGCCTAGAATGCTATTCAAAATAGAAATTCAAGCAAAATAATATGCAGGAGATAATATAAATGGAAAAATACAACAATTGGAAACGAAAATTTTATGCAATATGGGCAGGGCAAGCAGTATCATTAATCACTAGTGCCATCCTGCAAATGGCGATTATTTTTTACCTTACAGAAAAAACAGGATCTGCGATGGTCTTGTCTATGGCTTCATTAGTAGGTTTTTTACCCTATGCGATTTTGGGACCTGCCATTGGTGTGCTAGTGGATCGTCATGATAGGAAGAAGATAATGATTGGTGCCGATTTAATTATCGCAGCAGCTGGTGCAGTGCTTGCTATTGTTGCATTCTGTATGGAGCTACCTGTCTGGATGATTATGATAGTATTGTTTATCCGTAGCATTGGAACAGCTTTTCATACCCCAGCACTCAATGCGGTTACACCACTTTTAGTACCAGAAGAACAGCTAACGAAATGCGCAGGCTATAGTCAGTCTTTGCAGTCTATAAGCTATATTGTTAGTCCGGCAGTTGCAGCACTCTTATACTCCGTTTGGGATTTAAATGCTATTATTGCCATCGACGTATTGGGTGCTGTGATTGCATCTATTACGGTAGCAATTGTACGTATACCTAAGCTGGGTAATCAAGTGCAAAGTTTAGAACCAAATTTCATAAGGGAGATGAAAGAAGGAGTTGTGGTTCTGAGACAAAACAAAGGATTGTTTGCCTTATTACTCTTAGGAACACTATATACTTTTGTTTATATGCCAATCAATGCACTATTTCCTTTAATAAGCATGGAACACTTTAATGGAACGCCTGTGCATATTTCTATTACGGAAATTTCCTTTGCATTTGGGATGCTAGCAGGAGGCTTATTATTAGGAAGATTAGGGGGCTTCGAAAAGCATGTATTACTAATAACAAGTTCATTTTTTATAATGGGGACCAGTTTAGCCGTTTCGGGAATACTTCCTCCAAATGGATTTGTAATATTCGTAGTTTGCTGTGCAATAATGGGGCTTTCGGTGCCATTTTATAGCGGTGTGCAAACAGCTCTTTTTCAGGAGAAAATTAAGCCTGAATATTTAGGACGTGTATTTTCTTTGATCGGAAGTATCATGTCACTTGCTATGCCAATTGGGTTAATTCTTTCTGGATTCTTTGCTGATAAAATCGGTGTAAATCATTGGTTTTTACTATCAGGTATTTTAATTATTGGCATTGCTATAGTTTGCCAAATGATAACTGAGGTTAGAAAATTAGATTTAAAATAAACAATATTGGAGGAATATTTATGTATCTTATTTTCATGTAACTCTTCCTGCTAAAATCGCAGGGTTTTCCCTGCATACAAGCAAATGAAAGCATGCGATTATAGACAGGAGGAAATGTTATGGAATTAATATTAAAAGCAAAAGACATTCGTGTGGAATTCAAAGGACGCGATGTTTTAGATATAAATGAATTAGAAGTATATGATTATGACCGTATTGGTTTAGTAGGAGCAAATGGTGCTGGAAAAAGCACTTTACTCAGGGTACTTTTAGGAGAATTAACTCCCCCAGGATGTAAAATGAATCGTCTGGGTGAACTTGCCTATATTCCCCAGTTGGACGAAGTAACTCTGCAGGAGGAAAAAGATTTTGCACTTGTAGGCAAGCTAGGTGTTGAGCAATTAAATATACAGACTATGAGCGGTGGTGAAGAAACAAGGCTTAAAATAGCACAGGCCTTATCGGCACAGGTTCATGGTATTTTAGCGGATGAACCTACGAGCCATTTAGACCGTGAAGGAATTGATTTTCTAATAGGACAGCTAAAATATTTTACAGGTGCACTGTTAGTTATTAGCCATGACCGCTATTTTCTTGATGAAATAGTAGATAAAATATGGGAACTGAAAGATGGCAAAATCACTGAGTATTGGGGAAACTATTCTGATTATCTTCGTCAGAAAGAGGAAGAACGTAAGAGCCAAGCTGCAGAATACGAACAATTTATTGCGGAACGTGCCCGATTGGAAAGGGCTGCGGAGGAAAAGCGAAAACAGGCTCGTAAAATAGAACAGAAGGCAAAAGGTTCTTCAAAGAAAAAAAGTACTGAAGACGGAGGGCGTTTAGCTCATCAAAAATCAATAGGAAGTAAGGAAAAAAAGATGTATAATGCTGCTAAAACCCTAGAGCACAGGATTGCGGCCTTAGGAAAAGTAGAAGCTCCGGAAGGCATTCGCAGAATTCGTTTCAGGCAAAGTAAAGCATTGGAGCTCCATAATCCATACCCTATAGTCGGTGCAGAAATTAATAAAGTATTTGGGGATAAGGCTCTGTTTGAAAATGCATCTTTTCAAATTCCGTTAGGAGCAAAAGTGGCGTTAACTGGTGGTAATGGAATCGGAAAAACAACTTTAATCCAAATGATCTTAAACCATGAAGAAGGAATTTCTATTTCGCCTAAGGCAAAAATAGGTTACTTTGCACAGAATGGTTACAAGTACAACAGTAATCAGAATGTTATGGAGTTTATGCAGAAGGATTGTGACTACAATATATCAGAAATTCGTTCAGTGCTAGCATCTATGGGGTTCAAACAGAACGATATTGGAAAAAGTTTATCTGTTTTAAGCGGTGGAGAAATTATAAAATTGTTGCTTGCTAAAATGCTCATGGGTAGATATAACATCCTAATAATGGATGAACCCAGTAACTTCCTTGACATACCAAGTTTAGAGGCTTTGGAAATACTAATGAAGGAGTACACCGGAACTATCGTGTTTATCACCCACGATAAACGATTACTCGAAAATGTAGCAGATGTAGTTTATGAAATTAGAGATAAGAAAATAAATCTGAAACATTAAATTTAAGGTAGTCGCTGGTCAGTATAGTCTGTTCTGGTTGGCGACTCCATTGTTAAAGAGTATAAAGACTTTAGATTTTATGAATATTAAAAATAGGAACAGTCAATTGAACTGCTCCTATTTTTCTGCTAAATATATTGTAGTTTTCTTATATGTATAATGATAGATTAGCGGATTCTCATCTACGGTACTTACTTCAAATATGAAGAAGTGATCGCGGTTATCTCTGGACTTTTCCTTATTGAGGACAAAGTAATTCTTACGTGAAGTCGCCATTGTTTTTAGGATATCATCAGTTAGGAAGGTCAATGGAATATTCATGTTAGAGTAGCGGTAGAAGTCACGTTCAAAATCTTGGTAGCTCTCGCTATAATAGTCCATTTGTAGGTGATTACGCTGAAACTCAAGCTGATTCATAGAGCACCTCCTCGACAAGTTCAATACTAATAATGTCTTTTAATTTCAAATTGATGTGACCTGTTGTAGTTTTTATCAAAATGAAATCTTTGGTCAGACTTGGTATTGTTCCAGTGTAGGAAACACGCTTGTTTTTTTCAATCACTTGAATGCGTGTGCGTAGCTGCCCGGCGTATACTTGACTGAGGAGTAATAATTTCTTCTCTAGTGATAAGTCAGACATGTACGTTACTTTGTTTGTATCATCAGAGAGTGCTGATGCATGTTCAGATAGGAAAAAGCCCATCCATTTTTGCATCTTTGTATCCTGGTACTCTCTTGCTGATTGAAATGGTAAATATGAACGGTCAATCATATCAAATCCTTTCTATGCAGAGGCAAGGGTATTTTTATCAAATTGAATCGTAAAACCTTGAATTCCCCCACCTGTGTAACATTCTTTAAAGCGATTGATTACCTCAGTATAGATTATCACAGATGAGCTTGTTGGCTTAATGCTAAATGTAAATTCCAATGGTAATCGGTTTTCAGATTTAGCATGTACTAGTCGTATCGATATTTCAGTTGTTTTGAGTTTTCTCTGACGAAGTTTTGAAGTTGCTGTTTCAACGATTCCATGTAAAAATCTTTCAAGCATTTCAATATCATTACATCCTTTGCTACGGATTTCTGAAAATTGTACTGTATTTTTTTCTTGTTTCATTTTAATCCCTCCAATCCACCCGCGGAATGACCACCGATAAGTTTACTGCGTTCAATATTTCTGGAACCTTCAGTTAGGACGGTTCCTTTTTGTATGGCTAAAAAACCAAACTGTTCTCTGACAACATCAATAGCTGTCTGAAGTCTATTATCTTTTTCAATTTGTTCTACATCATCAAAGAGTGATAGTAGAGTATAGCTTTCATCTACGAAGCCACTATAAGATACACCAATTTGTCTCACTGCACCAGAGGTGTATTTTTTCGGAATAATACAAGTACATGACTCACCATTGTTTTGGGGAGATTTGCGGGTTCAATTTTATTCTGAGCATTTATAGATTTTTTCATCTCAGTCCTAGAATAGCCAATATGAATAGAAACGACAGTAGTCAATACTAGGGCTACTGTTCCGTTCCACAGTATCATTTAAAAATCATTTTCACACCCTTTCGTCTATTAGTATAGAAGAAAGCTCTCAGCACACGTTGAGTGTGTAGCTTTGCTCGTAAAAGCCTAGAAAGCTTGGTATGAATCAATAATGAAAAGCCTTGATTGTAAGGCTTTTTTTGCATTTTTGTGATAGAATATAGGTAGTTATAATCGAGAGCAACTAAGAAGCAGTAAAAATGTTATTCATAAAATAATCAAGATAAGGGCGATAAAATGACAGAAATTGACAAAAAGAATTTTAAAAATTATCTTTGTTTTACATTTGGAATTACTTATATAGCTTGGGGGATTCTTGCCATCTTTACTCAATCTCATATTTTGGGATTAGAAACATTTATTGGGAGAACATTACATATAGTAGGTGCACTTGGACCAGCTATTGCAAGTGGCTTTTATTTGAAAAGGAATAATATAAAATTTAAACATTTTTTATTTAGTAAGAAAGAAAATAGTAGTATTTATTTCATTATTCATTTGTTAGCAATTTTGATACTATTTTCTGTATCTTCCTTAGAATTAAATGGAGTATCCATTTATCTGATGCCATTATTCTTTATACAACTAATTTTTTTTGGTGGTGGACATGAAGAATTAGGATGGAGAGGAATATTACAGCCGTTACTTGATAAAAAATATACTTATTGGAAATCTAATTTGATTGTAGGTTCAATCTGGGGAATTTGGCATCTGCCTTTATGGTTTATAGTTGGAGAAAGTCATCAAGGATTTCCTTTTATTTTATTTTTTATATATACATTATTTTTAAGTTTTGTTTTAGGGCTTCTTTACCGTCAAACGAAATCTGTGGGATACTGTCTATTATTTCATGCGTTCGCAAATTTGTTAAATCTCTATTTTGTGTTAAAAATTAATCTTATTTTTATTATCATTTTTATTGCTTATTTAATTTATACTATATTGGCGAGTAATAGAATTAGCAAGGAAAAGAATTTGTATCCAAAATAACAGGATATACTCTAGAAAATGAAGATGATTTTGTTCAAGGTAATAAAGTAGAAATAACGAACATTTATATGAAAGGTTTAGAGTAAACATGAGTCTCTTATTTGAAGAATTTAAAACCATTTGTTTCCATTTAAATCGAGTCGGAATTACACCGACACTGATGGGGTCTTTGGGATTGGAGTTTAGAACGAAAGAAAATTGGGGGCCGTCTGACATTGACATTCATGTGCCTGGTGACCCTAGAGGTTGGGAAGCACCTGATCATCTCAGAATTTATGACTGGGACAAGATAATGAAAGTGATGAAAGAATTAGGCTACGTCTTAATAGATATTCATGAGCATGAATTCCAAAAGGATAGAGTGAGTGTTGAATTTGGAAGTATCGATTCCTTACTAGATTTTGCAGGAGTTTCGGAATCAGATATAGAGCTTATTCACATTGAAGGCATCACTTTTCGTCTTCCAAGTCTGGAGCAGTATCTAAGTATTTACAAAGCTTCTTCTCAAGACTCCTATCGAAATGAACAAAATAACAATAAGGATTTTAAAAAGATCGAGTGGCTGGAAAAACATTTGTAAATTATCATATGAAAAGTAGTAAGTTGTAAGACTGGTTGCTATGTTATTTTTATTGGTTATTTAATTTATACGATATTGGCGAGTAAGAGAATTAGTAAGGAAAAGTAATTTTAACTTTAGATTAGTATATCAATTATTGAAAGTAACGTGTGGTCATTCTGGATAATCAATGTAAGAGACTTTTCTATTTGATGAGGCATCACTGCTTGTTCAAACTGATTTAACAAGTATTTATACAGTGAAAGTCCTACAGTAAGGAGTTTAAACATGAAATTCCATGAATTTGGTGATAAGAATTTGCCTCCTATCTTACTGATACATGGCGGTGGCAGTTCTTGGTGGAATTATCTTCGTCAAGCACGGATTTTATCAAAAGACTACCGTGTTATTTTACCCACTTTGAATGGCCACGGTGAAGAATATCAAATCGATTATGTTTCTACGGAAGATTCTGCTTTGGAGATCCTAGACTATGTCAAAGCCAACTGTGGTGGAAAGGTGTTTGCGATCGGTGGCGTTTCACTTGGTGGTCAAATTGCCATGGAGCTTTTGACATTAGACAGCGAGATAGCTGAGAAGGCCATCATAGATGGAAGCCTCTGTATTCCTCAACCAAGGCTAGCTAAAGTCAGCATCTTTCTAGTAGCTCTATTTGGTAAATTGATGTTCAGTAAATTCTCTTGCAAACTTCAATTAAGCATGATGGACAAACTCTATCCTAAACTGGCTTATCCAGAGGAAATAAAAGCATATTATTTGGAGGATCTCCCAAGGACGCCTATCAAAACATTGGTGACCATTTACAAAACCTATATGGGGCGTTACAAGCTCAAGGACACAATTTCTGCTAGCAAGGCGCAGGTTCTGTATATCTACGGTGAAAAAGAATTGAACTGTGTGAAAGCATCAGCGAAATTATTTCATCAGCTACATCCCAACACGATCCTGTATGAAGCAAAGGGCTATAACCATGGCTATTTATCAGCTTACCTGCCTCAAGAGTGGATTGATTTGGTTGAGCCGTTTTTAAAGAGTGATCCATTGGAAATCTGATATGCTGTAAGGAGGAATCTTATGCTAGGAGCAATAGTTGGAGACATTGTTGGTTCAGTTTATGAATGGAACAATATTAAAACCAAGGACTTTCCATTATTTCGTGAGGATTGTTTTTTCACGGACGATACGGTTATGACCTGTGCTGTTGCTGAAGCCATCATGAACGGTGGTCAGAAGGATGACTTTATTGACGCCATGAAAAAATATGGTAGGATGTATCCCGATGCTGGGTACGGGCCTAGGTTTAATACATGGATTCAAAGCAATGATTGCTCCCCTTATAATAGCTTTGGCAATGGCTCAGCCATGCGTGTTTCTCCTTGTGCTTGGGTCATGGATTGTAGTTTCTGTGCCAGAACAGGAGCTTGGCCGTCCAGAAGAGCTCTTGCACGACTTTCTGCAGAGGTGACTCATAACCATCCAGAAGGGGTCAAGGGAGCTATGGCGACGTCTGATGCTATCTTTATGTGTCGTTATTACTTTGGAGGTTACAGTGGCGACTATGGAAAACCAATCAACGATAACCCTACAGAGTGCAAGAGACTCATCAAGGAATACATAGAGCAAGAGTATGGATATAATCTTTCTCAAACACTAGATGAAATTCGTCCTACTTATCGTTTCAATGAAACTTGTCAGGATACGGTACCTCAAGCTATCATTGCTTTTCTTGAAAGTACAGATTTTGAAGATGCAATTCGAAATGCCATCTCTCTTGGAGGGGATAGTGATACTCTTGCTGCTATCACAGGGAGTATAGCAGAAGCAGCTTATGGCATACCTGATTGGATTAAGGATAAGGCCTATACATATCTTGATGAGCCCTTAAAGGATGTCCTCAGACGATGGGAGCAAGAAGTTTCAATAACATAACAGAGATTAGATAAAGACAACCAAAAACACTAAAGCGACGAGATATGTAACAATCTCGTCGCTTTTGCTTAAAAGTTAATGTTGCCATGGATTTATTCAGACACCTAGTTAGATTTTTGCCGATTCAAGAGGAGGATACAAGTCATTACTGAGATACAGGATACAAGAATCAGATACCAAAGATTTTCAAGATCAAAACCATGATCTAGCATCAAGCGGTATCCCCAAGAAGCGGGGGAAAGACGCCCTATTGCTTTAAGAAAACCAGGTAGTAAGTTGCTAGGAAACATGATTCCTGAGAGCATAATTGAGGGTAAAAAGACAAGTTGCGCTATCATGGTAAGCTTTGCTTGATTTTTTACAGTAAGGCCCAGTATACTTCCGATACTTAACGATACGAAAATGTAGATTGCCAGTGCGAGAAAGAATAGGGGAAGTTGATTCGGTAGACTTGCTTTAAATAAAATTGGAGCAAGTAGTAGGATCACTATGCAGGTCATTATCAAATGAACAAAGGCAGAGAGAAGCATGGTCACCAATCCTAAGTGAATAGGCACACCATTTGCTTTATAAATCTTTTTTATGTCGCTTCCGTATGTTTCAATCAAGGAAGGCGGTAAGCCGAGAAAGGCTCCCATGGAAACACTCATGACAATCATTGACTGTATGAGTGTGCTTTCCATATCAGGTATAACGGAAGTAAAAATACCACCCATGAGAAGAAAGAAAATAAGCGGTACAATATAGTAAGCAACCAGGAGAGACTTACTTCGTATGTCCAATTTCCACTGTAATGCTAGGCTATATAAAAAACCATTCATTCCGATCCCCTCCTTGCCATTTCGATGAAATGCTGCTCCAGTGTACCACGATCAACCTTAATATCCAATACCTGGATATGTTTCTGTTTGCATTCTTCCAATAATGAAATCAAAGTGTCCTCGATCGTATCTGTTTCAAAAGATTCCTCTCCGTCCCGGGTCTTTAAATGGATGAAATAGTTTCTTCCCAACCTGTCTGTCAGTTCTGAAGGAGTACCACAAAAGACAATCTTTCCATTATTCAAAATAGCAATGCGGTCACATAAGGTTTCAACTTCGGCCATATCGTGGCTTGCCAAAACAATTGTCTTGCCCTGTGATTTGAGCTTTCGGATTTGTTCATGGAGGGATAGTCTTCCTTCAACATCAAGTCCCGCTGTCGGTTCATCGAGAAAAATAATATCCGGATTACTGATAAGTGCAAGAGCAAGATGTAATCTTCTTTTTTGACCGGTGGATAATTCTATGTATTGCGACTCCTTCATTTCTTTTATGCCAAGGGCCTTTAGCATAGCATCATCAATGTATGTATGATTCCATTTTGCAAAGAGCTTTATGGCTTCCATTGGTTTGATGTGGGCGGGTAGAGAGGAGGACTGTAGTTGAATTCCGGTTTTCCCGTTTACAACGATAGTGCCTTCGTCATATTTTCTCAGACCTTCGATACATTCAAGCGTGGTTGTTTTACCAGCTCCGTTCACTCCGAGCAGAGCAAAGATTTCTCCTTGTTTGATTTGAAAATCGAGACCACTAAGAACCATATTGCTACCATAACTTTTCTTTAATCCAGAAACCTCTATTGCGTCTTTCATGGTTCTACCTCCTCAAAGGGATTGGTTCCAAGCCTTGAAAAATAGACTTGTAAAGCAGGCCCTAAATAATCATTAACGATTTTTTGCTTTTCTTCCCAAGCGTTTGAGGCGGTATCAATATTCCCAACCTCCATCAACTTCGGAAGCATGCTCATATCACCATTTGTAAACTCCATAATCAAGCTCCAGTATTCTTGCACAACCTGCTGGCTTTGTTCGCTTTCAACTGGCACGTTTTCTTTTTGAAGCTCCACGATTTGATCACTTAGGCGGTTCAACCTATCCATAAAGTCTTGCCCGCTTCTCTTGTCAAATCGACTGCGTATCTGGTCGAGCGTATCATCATCAAACCGCTTAATGAGAGAGTAGGAGTCATTCTTCATCTGTAGATTGACAATAATGTCTGCATATTTCTTAAAATTGACCGTTTGTATTTGTAAAACTTCTACCTTTAACTGCTCTATTGCGACCAAAGAATCCTTAAGTTGCTCTATATTTTTACGAAGAACATCTGCCTGCTCTGTAAGAGCTTTAGCAACATCATCAGGTGTTTTTAAAGAGATCAAACGGCTCTTTATATCCTTTAGAGAAAAACCCAGTGATTTTAAAGATAGAATCTGATGGAGTAGCACTATATCTTTATCGGTATAAAGCCTGCGACCTCCCTCACTTTCTGCCGATGGGGAAAGCAGCCCCTTCTTTATCATAGTATTGTAGAGTACGGATGGTAACCCCCATTTTCTTAGCAAGTTCCCCAACTGTCATAAATCCTTCCGGTATTGCTCTGTATTTAGCCATCATTACCCACCTCCTCATACCTATTATACATCGTTACGTAAGGTCATGAACAAGATTATTTTAAAAAATTTGCTTGACAAAAACTTTTTCATTTTCGAGAAAAGAAAGAGAAGTCATAGAAAAAAAGAAGCATGTGACAAAATAAGTCCAAAATATTGACATAATTCCTAGCCTTTAGAGTATTATTTATGGGTATGTGTCGTGATTTAGAAAAGAAAAGTACAATTACAAGATGATCAATAGCAAACACAAGGTGATAGACAGAACAATCTATCACCTTTTTCAGTTTAAAACTATTTGTCACCAATTACGCACTCATATTTCTTATCTCTTACAACTTTTATTTAGTGAAAGAGGAATCCATTTTTCACTTGAATCCCTTCTCATTTGTATGGTAGAATGTATATACAAATTGTATGTACAAAGGAGAGGTAGAAATGGCAAACACGAAAGCAGTGAATTTTCGGGCAGATGCGATATTTTACCAGAAAACAAAAGAGGTGCTTGCGGATCAAAAAATTTCTGTGTCAGATGTCCTGAATGCGGCACTTCGAAAAATTGCCAACGGGACTGTGGATCCAGAAGAATTTGTTTCGAGTGATTTGCAGAACGCGCAGTATCAAGTAGCCTTTGAAGATTTGAAGAAGGAGATTTTAGTGGGGCACCAGGAAATCGCTCAAGGAAAAGTTACTTCTGTAGCCGATGTGAGAAAGGAATTTGGTCTTGACTAAGTTGAAGCGCTATCAGGTCTTTCTTGCAGATCAGGCTAAGCAGGACTTGCGTGACATTCACGACTATATTCTTGTGAATTTTTATATCCAGCAAGCTGCAGATGGAAAAGTTGATTTGCTATTAAGTGCTCTTGAGACCCTAGAACTGTTTCCAGAAGCCTGTCCTCTGGTATCAAACCGGGGCTATGGTGAGATGACGAATGATGGAAAACCCTATCGTTATATTCCAATAGAGAACTATCTCGCATTTTATTATATGGAGAAGCATACAGTGTATGTTGCTCGTATCCTCAGTGCAAAGCAGGATTTGGTCAAGATTTTTTATAAGTAGATTGAGGAACCTCCATGTTAAAATCAAATAAGCTAATCATTTTTTTAATTTCTCTACCCTTTCTGATGGTCCTTGTTTTCTATTCTCTTAGTGAGCATCCTGGATATAGTGATGATGGGAATTTCGTCAGAAATCATGAGACTGCTATTAAGCGTGAGATCATCGCAAACTTAGCCCGGGAAAAGCAGGACATAGAATCTGTTACCTTATTGCCAAATACTGCTAGAGGAGAGTATGATAATGGTGGTGATGTGAGTGGACATTACCATATCTATTTTACAGCCTACGTCAATCATAATCGCGAGCAAACGATAAGCGTAGAACTATTCTTCCCAGATGCCAGCATCCCCCCTTTCACCTTGTTTCCTCCTAACCCTTATAAAGACAAAGGCAAAAAGATGTCCAATTGGGTGATGGGGAATATTGAAGTATCGGAAGAAACCTCTAGATAGTATATAAAAGAAATCACAACGATAGCTACAGACGTCTATCGTTTTTTAATGCTTTTAAAGTTGAGAAAATAGTTTTAGGAAATGATGTCAAATATAGTTGACATCCGGCAACTAGTATTGTAAAATAAATGTATCAAATATATTTGACACATTTACATTTAGGAGGTGCCAAGTGAACCGTGTGAAAGAATACAGAGTCAATCTTGGACTTTCTCAATTGGCTTTGGCAAAAAGTATTGGAGTTTCCAGGCAAACGATTAATATGATTGAGAATGGGAAGTATAACCCTTCCCTAGATCTCTGTATCAATCTAGCAAAAGAGCTTGGGACGGATTTGAATTCTTTATTTTGGAGGATCGATGATGATGAATAAAAACTGGCAATTGAAATGTGTGAAAGCTTTCTACGATATTACAGGTGAGCTTGACGAATACAAGGAAAAAGAATTGAGTACTTTTGGGAACAACATGTACATGCTCTTTATGTCGGGAATTATCCTCGGATTCCTGCTCAGTTTCATGTTTAATACGGATTATGTCAGTGTGATCACGTTTTTAGTATTTTGCTACTCCCTGTACCAACAAGAGCAAGTGATTCATCGTTTGGAACTCGACATCTATGAGGTTTCAGAAGATGAAGTAGGAGAGGCAAAGAAAAAGATGCTAAAAAGAACTTTCCTTCAAACCTTGATTGTGATGGGGCTAGCTATTTTTGTTGCGATTGGTCTTTGGAGAACAGGATTGCTACAAGAAAATAAGATAAGCTTTGAAATGTATTTCACTTTTATTTTCCCTCTTGTCATTGGGCTGATTACCATGATTAGTTTCTTGAGTAATTTCATTGCAAATAGAAGAAAAATCAAAGTGATCCGGGATTAGATCCATCAGAAATAAGACCGGTTATTTTTCTGATAAGATAGAGCTAAATGGAAATAGAAACCATTTATGATGAAAGAAAAAGTAAGAATGAATAGAATAGTAGACGAACAGATCACTCTTATTCCTTATTATAGGAATGATGACATTTCCCTTCTTTGGTATCAAGATAGTGAGATTTGCAAACAAGTGGATAATACTGATCAGATTTACAGTCTAACAAAACTTCATAAAATGTATGATTACCTAACTTCACATGGTTCATGCTATTATATCCAATATAAAGGAGTGTTAGTTGGAGATGTGACACTTCAAGATAATTCAGAGCTTTCTATAGTGATCAGCAAAGAGTATCAGAATTTACAGATCGGAAGACGATGTATTTCTGAAATGATACAGTTAGCCAAAGAGAAAGAAATGGTTAAGGTAACTGCTCAAATTTATCCTTTTAATACCCAAAGTCAAAGAATGTTTTTGGCTTTGGGATTTCAGAAAGTAGATGAAAAGTGGTATGAATATAAGTTGATTTAGAATAGTTGTATATCTCCATATATGTTAAGACTGTAATCTACTGTTTATAAAACAATGTTCATGAAAAATAGAGTTAAAGGGTACCTACTGATACATGGACAAGAGGTTTTTTCAGAAATCTAAAAATGAAGAGAACACCAACAGATGATTTTTTATTGGTGTTCTCTTCATTTGATTTTACGATCTATCTCGCTTTTTTATGTTTTCAACCAGTTAGACAGACAATTTGTAGGAGAACATTTAAACTCAAAATTTTGTAAAGTTAATGAAAGCTTTTACCCATTATAATCTGTCCGCAGTTCTATTTCGTATATGCATTGCAATCGGTGTGATGAGCAGGTATAGCAAGGTCAAAATGATAAAAAATCCGATATCGGCATCCAAAAATACATAAACGATATTAAAGCCAAAATGCATGAAAATAGAATAAATCAGATTATTATGTTTTTCCAAAATAATATTCATACAAATAGTAATAGATGTAATCACAACTATGTTAGCAATAATATAAGGAATGGCACGCCAGTCCGTAAATTTTGAATCTACAACCCACAGAAGTGTATGCCAGAAACACCAAACTAGGCCTTGGTAGATAGAGGATTTTAAAAAATGATACTTTTTATTAAATTCTTCTCTCATATAACCACGCCAACCTAATTCTTCACCAGTCGGACCTGATGTAAATGATAAGAATATACTAAGTGGCAATGATACGGTTCCTAGATTGATGTAGGAGAACATTGTTTTTTGGGTCATAAGTGAGTAGATGAAGAGTGATAATACACTGAGCCCAAATGTCAGACCAAATGAAGATAGAAGTGGGAGTAACGACACTTTAGCAGAGAAACACCGCTTAAGGAAAGTTGTTCTTTTCTCATCAGTCCTAAAATATTTCCATCCAAATAAAAGCAGGTATGATGGAGACCATGCGACGATATTTCGTACAATCCACATGATAACAGGTGTAACCTTAAATACTAAACTTGCAGGAGCTGCTACAAAAATAATGAGTGCCCAAACAAGGACATAAGAACTGATGATGTATCTTTTTAAATAATTTACGTTCATTTAGTTATCCTCTTTCTTCAGCTGTATAGATAACCAGTTCACTCTTAATACCATTTAATTCAATGATATTATCTGAATCGGGTGAATCGAATGGTTTAGTTTTTTGTCCATTTTTTTCATAATAAATGTTTGTACCAATCCCTTTGGTAATAGCTGTAAATAGGCTATTTTCAGGGATACGCATTCTAGATGTTGCTGAAATCTGGTTAATGTTAACTTCACCGTTTAATGAATGACATAATACTTCCATATCAAGATTACAGTTTATTTTTACTTTACCTGAAATATCTTCTAGGGCAATACGAGATGTCTTAACGTCAAGTTCGATATTGTCACATTCTAGGGAGTGAATTTCTACAGACTCTGCACGAACCGCACATTCAATGTGACTAATATAAGGAGTTGGGATTTGCACAAAGATACTGACAGTTTCTTTAGCCGTTGCCTCTGTTACACCATTATAACGTTTTACATCTACGTCAATTCTTTTTCTACTATCATCAATTTTTACTTTAAAATCATTTTGAAGTGTAGGAAGAAGGTTAGATACCAGACGAACTCGAATTTTTTCTCCGTTGTATCCAGACAATACAAACTTTTCTGCGCCTCCAAATTTCATATCATAGCTCTTGATCTTATCGATATCATACTCTGTGATACTCTCAAAAAGATATTCGCTCGTCTTAAGAGTAGTTCTTTCATTACAGATTAGCTCATCGATAGAGATGTTAAATAGGTTTGAGATGGATATCATATTTTCGATATCTGGAATTCCAGCACCAGTTTCCCACTTTGTTACAGCTTGTCTTGATACACCGATTTTTTCAGCTAAAAGTTCTTGTGACATCCCTACTTGTTTACGTATGGATTTTAATTTATCAGCAAATGTCATGTTGTATGACCTCCTCTATATTTTATGATGTAATTTGTCATAAAGTAGCAATATGACTGATTTTAGTATAGAATAAACGATGATTACAGCACAAGCAAGTAGAAGTTGCATTCTCATTTTTTTTGCTACTTTGCGTGGCATTTATCGTTTTAACGTTGATTTTTAGCATTATTTTAGTTATTTTACCATACATTCAAATAATAGAATTTAAAATAATATTTTGAAATCCCAGATAGTCTGGTAGTAATAAAAAATAGCATAAAATAATTTCTAAAAGCTATTTATTTGTAACTGTTTTTTTTGCTATAATAATACTAGATAGTAATACAGGAGTTTATCATGGTTACAAAACGGTTTTTGAAAAATGTTATTGTTGCGATCGTCTCGGTTTTTATCTCCTTGGTCTTTGTTCAAGGGGCTCAAGCTGAGCAAACTGGACTCGATTACCAGAGTCTTCATCTACTGCCTTTTAATGGCAATAAGCAGCTAGTACTGGGGGATTTTGATCATTTGGGTCGTGCGACCTCCGCTCATATTCAGCTGCAGGACAAGGATGAGCCAAAGAGAAAAAGAGAACCACGTCTCAGCTATAATCCGGTTGGCTGGCACAATTATAAGATTGCTTATGGAAACAAGGGAAAGAAGGCCTGGTTGTTCCATAGAGGGCATTTGATTGGCTATCAGTTTAGTGGTCTGACCAATGAAGGGAAAAATTTGGTTCCTCTAACTGCCTGGACCAATACAGGGAATTATAAAGGGACAGCGGATAGCAATGTGGAGGGCATGTTCTACTACGAGAAACGACTTGATAGCTGGCTAGCCACCCACCCAAATTACTGGTTAGACTACAAGGTGACTCCGGTCTATACTGGTGATGAATTAATTCCTCGGCAGGTGACCTTGCAATATGTAGGAATTGATCGAGATGGCAACCTTCTACCAATCAATTTAAGTAGTCCCAAAGAGTCAGTAGATGCTTATGGGATTACCACCGTTACCTTGGACAACTACTCTAAGAATGCGACCATTGACTATCTGAAGGGGACTGCCAAGCCATCTTTAGTGCCGACAGAACCTAGTAGTCAACCTCAACCTGCTAGTCCTTCTGTAGAGACGCAACCAAGTCAAGCCCCTCAACCGAGTCAGCCAGCAATGCCTGCACAGCCAGTTCAACCTGTAGAGCCTGCAGCACCAGTCCAACCTGTCGAGCCTGCAGAGCCAACTCCTCAACTAGCTCCAGTTGTTTATGTGGCCAGAAATGGGAGTGCGGATGTTTATTGGTATTCTAAAGATAGCATGCCACGAAATACCAACTTTGCGAAAGTAGTTGAAATGTCAGAAGAGCAAGCGCTAAGTCTTGGAAAGCGGCATACAAGTAAGGAATGACTATAAGTTATTTTGATAATGAGAAAGCCCAATTGTTGGGCTTTTTGTTTTGCAATACAATTATAAAAAGTGAGGAATCTGAAATTATCTCTCAGAATCTTGCAAACCTTTTCATAAAGTTGTATACTAATAAATGATTTTATGTAATCGTTTGCATAAAGTGGTAAATGATGAAAAGAGAGTATAGTAGGAGACGAGACAGATGGAATTAACAGCGATTTATCATCGGCCTGAATCGGAGTATGCCTATCTTTATAAGGACGGGCAGCTTCATATTCGCATCCGGACCAAGAAAGAAGATATCAAACGGATTGTCTTGCACTATGGGGATCCCTTTGTTTTTATAGAGGATCTTTATGAGGCAACTAAGGAAATGGACAAGGTGACGACAGACGACCTCTTTGATTATTGGCAAGTGTCGGTATCGGTTCGTCATGCACGGATCCAGTACCTCTTTGAATTAGAGGACACAGCGGGAGAGAAGATCTTGTACGGAGATCGAGGTGTGGCAGCCTACACCAAGGAGAACCTGGACTTTGTCATGAACGGCTTTAAGCTTCCTTTTATCCATGAGATTGATGGGTGTGCTGTTCCGGATTGGGTGGCGCAGACGGTTTGGTATCAGATTTTTCCTGAGCGCTTTGCCAATGGGAATCCAGCTATTTCGCCAAAAGGTGTTCGTCCTTGGGATGCCTCTATTGCTCCTCAAGTATTGGATTTCTTTGGTGGTGATTTGCAAGGGATCATCGATCATCTGGACTACTTGCAGGAGTTAGGGATCACAGGGCTCTATCTTTGCCCGATTTTTGAGTCTCCAAGTAACCACAAGTACGATACCATTGATTATTTTGAAATTGATCGACATTTTGGTGATAAGGAGACCTTCCGCCAGCTAGTGAAAGAGGCCCACGCGCGTGGGATGAAGATTATGCTGGATGCCGTCTTCAACCATATTGGTTATGATTCACCCCAATGGCAGGATGTGGTCAAATACGGGGAGGATTCGATTTACAAGGACTGGTTCCATATCAAAGAGTTCCCTGTCTCCTCAGAAAATCTGTGGAATAGTCGCGACTTGTCTTACCATGCTTTTGCCTTTGCGGGCTTTATGCCTAAGCTCAATACGGCTAATCCTGAGGTGAAGGCCTATCTCTTGAAGGTGGCGACTTACTGGATTGAAGAGTTTGATATTGATGCTTGGCGACTGGATGTGGCCAATGAAATCGACCATCAATTTTGGCGGGATTTCCGTAAGGCAGTCTTGGCCAAGAAACCAAACCTCTATATCCTTGGAGAAATCTGGCATTCGTCCCAACCTTGGCTCAATGGCGATGAGTTCCATGCGGTGATGAACTATCCCCTCTCTGAAAGTATCAAGGATTATTTCCTGCGGGGGCATAAGGAAACGCAACGCTTCATTTGGGAGATCAATAGCCAGTCCATGTACTATAGGCAACAAATCTCTGAGGTGATGTTTAACCTCTTGGACTCCCATGATACAGAGCGCATTTTGACGACGGCCAAAGGCGATCTTCAGTCTGTCAAGTCTGCTCTGGCCTTCCTCTATCTGCAACGAGGAACGCCCTGTATTTATTATGGAACGGAGCTAGCCCTCATCGGTGGTCCAGACCCAGATTGCCGCCGTGTCATGCCATGGGAGCGCGTGTCAGCGGACAATGACATGCTCAACTTTATGAAGGAATTGATCCAGCTCCGAAAAGAAGTAGCAGGCATGATTCAGTATGGTAAAGTGAGTCTGGAAGAAGTAGAGCTAGATATACTGGCAGTAGAATGGCGGTATGAAGGACAGCTCCTCAAAGCATATTTTAACCACTCCAAGAAAGACGTTGTCTTAGAAAGAGAACAAGCAGATCTGATCAGCCTTGGGAGCATCTCTGATGATCAATTGGTTATCCAACCAAATGGATTTGTTATTTATAGAGAAGATTAATAAGAAAGAAGACTGGAATTTAGGTATTTCAGTCTTTTTTTATAAATGGTTTCTTTATTCGTACCCTTATATTATAATGGAGATGAGAAAGGAGGAGCCGGCGATGAAGATGTTAGCAATCAATCCTATTTCGGTTAAAAAAAGAATGATAGAATTTCTATTTGATTATCTTTTCATTCTAACTTATTTAGTTTTTCTGTTTATAGGTTCGATGCTTATTTACATCATTTTTTTTAATGGTGTCCCAGAGTTTACAGAAATTCAGTCACAGTGGCTTGTATTTTTAACATCTATTTTGCCAATCACCCTCCTGTTTACATATTTGGATTATGCAAAAAATGGGAGCTTGGGGAAGGGAAAAGCGGGACTTGAGCTGGTCTACCAGAAAAAAACAGTGCAAGCTAGCTTAATCAGAAACACCATTAAATTTTTACCTTGGCAAATTGGTCATATGGGCACGATTCATGGTTTCTATAGTAATTTTGACGGATTATCCATTAGCCTCTCTATTTCGGCGACTCTCCTCGCAGTTTTGCTACTGGTAATGACGCTGTTTAGGAAAGATAAGAGGCATATAGGTGACCTGCTAGCCCATACGCAAGTGCAACTAAAAGAAGAATAGGGTAGAGATTGTTTATCCTATCCTTAAAGAAAAAGACAAACATAGTTAGGAAATATCTATATGAATGAAAACGTCGAGTTTACAAATCTTTGTATGGTAAGAGATGGCGATAGAGTTCTTGTTATTGATCGTAAAAAAGAGGACTGGCCAGGCATAACCTTTCCTGGAGGTCATGTCGAAGCGGGAGAATCATTTACGGAAGCAGTAATCCGTGAAGTGAAGGAAGAAACTGGCTTAAGGATTGCTTCTCCCCAGATTTGTGGAATGAAAGATTGGGTGGAAGATGGCATTCGTTATGTAGTTCACTTTTATAAGACAGAAAAGTTTGACGGAGACTTAAGATCCTCTGAAGAGGGGGAAGTCTGGTGGGAGGACCTGAAAGAATTGCCAAAACTAGACCTCTCCTTAGATATGGAGGATATGCTTCGTATTTTCCTTGAAGAAGACCTGTCTGAATTTTTCTACTACCAAGATGGAGAAGACTGGAAGTACGATTTAAAGTAAAATTGAACGCTGATTCTGAAAAAATAACCTGATCCAAGTGTAATAGAGCAAAGTCCCAAATTGAAGGTGATGAGTAACTTGGTCAAGAAATATGATCGGAATTGGGATAATAACTGTGTTAGATCTCACCATGATAGCATGCTTAGTCTATTAGAAACCGAGATAGAAAAACACAAATAAGTGTGGCTTACCCTTGGTCTATTTTTCAATTCGTTTAATTGTACTTTTACCTACATAGGTGTATAATGTGTCCCTAGGTAAAGAAAATAGTAGAATAAGGAGATTCATATGGAATTAAAAGATTTTACAGAAAAAGAACAAGAACAGATCAACCAAGGTTTGAGTACAGCTGATATTTCTGATAAAGAAGCAGCTAAGAAGTTGCTCGCTCTTGTCCCGCAGGAATGGATCAAACGAATTCCTTTCTTTGTCAGAGGGCATGCGACGACCAAGACTGTTGAGCGTGTAGCCAAGCAATACCCTGAACTCTATGCTGTGGCGAAACGTCAAGGGGATCTTCCTGAAAAAGAAGGAGAAGAGCTCCGCAAGATTATGACAGCTATCTTTGAAGAAAAGATGAACAAACACAAGATTAAATAATCCTTTATGATTTTTATCTCACAATTGAACGAGTGATTGCAGTTGAAATGCAGTCACTTTTTTATTTACTAGCCATAGAGACTTTTACACTAGTAAATAAAAATGAACAATATTTCATGATATAATACTAATGAAAGCAGTTCCAGAGGGATGAAAATTTCATTGGAGAAAAACAAGTAAAGGTAGTCATGATGAAAAAGTTTTTGATATTTATTTTTACAATTTTTGGATTATTTGCAGGAATGCTAGCTCTTATAGTAATTGATTATGAAATAAATTATAATAAATGGATAAATTCACGTTCAGGATCACAGTTGACTAATCCTGTACAAAAATACTCTTCTTCAAGTGATGGAAATAAGGATGATTTTGAATCATCAAAACAAGAATACGCTACTTCAAGTTCTAGTACGCAGAATTATGATTATAAAAAATACTCTTCTTCAAGTGATAGAAAAAATAAGGAAGATTTAGAATCATTAATGAATATGTTTATGAAAGGACTATTTCCTCCAACTTTACTATATCCAGAATATACAAGGGCATATGAAGAAGCTAAATCTTGGTCAAAAAAGCATTTATCGCAGCAGCAAATTAAAATATATCTTACTAAGTATGACAGGTATTCAGAGGATGCTACTCAGTACGCTTTAAATAAGCTTAATGTAGACTGGAAAGAGCAAGCACTTTTAAAAGCAAAATCATATCAAGAGTTTCATTATTCGAAAGAAAAATTAGTTGAGCAACTTATAAATATTGAAAAATTTACTCAAGAAGAGGCTGATTATGCCATAGAACAAGGTAATTTCGATTGGAAAGAGGAAGCTGTGAAAAAAGCGGAATTTTATGCAAACGGTGGTAAGATTACGAAAGAAAAGTTATTAGAAAAACTTGTTGTATATAGAAAATTTACTCAAGAAGAAGCTGAGTATGCAATAGAACATGCAAAAATAGATTGGGATAACTAAAATATAAGAGTGATATGTTTTTATCTAAATGTTATTCCATTACAATCAAATTTATCAACAAACACATTTTTAACTTTTAGAACTATACAGAAAAAGAACAAGAACAAATCAATCGAGGTTTGAGCACAGCTGAGATTTCTGATAAGGAAGCGGCGAAGAAGTTGCTCGCTCTTGGCCCGCAAGAATGGATCAAGCGTATTCCTTTCTTTGTCAGAGGGCATGCGACAACAAAGACGATCGAACGTGTGGCTATGCGCTATCCTGAACTCTATGCCGTGGCCAAGCGTCAAAGAGACCTTCCTGAAAAAGAACGGGAGGAATTGCGTGTCATCATGACGGAAGTCTTTGAAGAAAAGATGAACAAACACAAGATTAAAAAATCTTATATAATACTTTGTTAATTTTTTATCACACAATTGAACGAGTGATTGTAGTTGAAATATTGCAGTCGCTTTTTTGTTTACTAGTATGAAGACTTTTACACTAGTAAATAAAAATGAACAATATTTCATGATATAATACTAATTAAAGTAGTTCAAGAGGAATAAAGTGTTTCATTGAAAAAGAGGTTATTATGGATTACAGAGAAATTATAAAAGAATGTGTGATTGAACTTGAGTCAAAATCATTTCTTTATTTAAAAGATACACTGATTGCTGATTATTTTGACTTTAAATTTATCCAAGATGGCTCAATCACAAGAGAGATTTTAGCAGAGAAAATTACTGACTATTTTGAAAAGGTTGAGTTAAAAAATAATAAAAAATTTGAAAAAATACTAGAATTCTATTTTAATCATTTAGAAAATTTCGTTGCAAAAAGAGTACCAGAAAAAACAACCAGAAAGAATAAGGATATAACGTCTGTTATAGTTCCAAGGACTAAAAGATATTTTGAAAAAGCTAAACAATTAAGAGCTTTAAAGTTTAATAATGTGAGACAAATAATAGATTATAATAGAATTTTGATGTGCCTTCTTGTAGAGATTGTAAAACAAAATAATAAAGAGGTTACCAATTTTGATTTTTCAACCAGGTGTCTTGATGAAATGATCATAATTCCATGTATGGAAAGTATATTAGAAGAAGATTTATTTTCAATTTTTAATAAAAAAAGTCAAGGAATCATAAAGGATAAAGGGTTCTATAGTTTCGAAGTTTGTTCATTAATTCTGTCCATTATATTTCTTAACAAGATCAAAGATGCAAGAATTATAGGAGAGTACAGTAATGAATAAAACACTAGTAATTGATTATTTGAAACAATTTAATCAGTTTAAAAACGATAAAGGAATTATTGAAATAGTTGTTAGAGGGCAAAAAAATAGAATCAAAGCATTTCAAAAAGTTGCATTAAGTGATATTGTACAAAAGGGAAATAAAGAGATTAGTGAAAAAGCAATTGGAGTTTTTAATAAAAATTTTTCCAATATGCTTAATGATCAAATGAATATATCTCAAATTACCATGCATAATATCCAACAACTTGCATCGGTAAGTAAATTAGGGATTGTGATGAATGGTTTAAACTTAGCAGCCACGAGTGCTGGATTCGCTATTATGTATGAAAAACTTGATAATATTAGCTCAGAGATGAAGCTTCAATTTGATGAATTAAAAAATGTAGTCAAACAGGAGCATGATGTTCGTGCTATTTATGAATTTGAAAAAGTTCTAGGTGAGTATACCGATATGCTTGATTGCAGACGTCGTCAACAGCCATATTCTGAAGAACAAATGCGTTTTTTAGTTCAAAAACTATACACTGCTTTAAAATTACTAACAGACTTATTTAGAAAAGACATTGCATCAAATAATCATCTACTAATCGTTTCCATCTTTTCACTTCTTTCAATGTTTACTGTTGCTTTAAAATATTTTGATGAGCAATATTATTTTAATAATCATAATATTCTAATAGATACAGATGTTTGGCATTCGTCACATGATAAATGGATGAGCATCTATAATGAATTAACTGAAGAGTGGTTTATAGAGAAATTGCAGGATTACGCTGTATTTGAGACGGATTTAGATACTATTGGCGTCGATATATATTATACTGAACTAATTGATAGAGTTAATGAAGCTTTTCAGGAAGTTGTCGATAATCAGGAATTGATTAAGTGTGTAGGAGAAATTCATGTTTTGGAGGCTATCCGTGAAAACAGTACAAGAGAAATGAAAGAACTGATAGATGAAACTATTAGAGATACCTTTAAAGATCAAGATAGTAAAGAAATATCAGATATCTACAAGAATGTAATAAAACAAGCAGAGCTTCTTTTGGTGTGAGGAAACCTATGAATATTGATATTAAAAATTCCCTTGATAGCTTATTATTCATCTGTAATACAATCAAGACATCTTCAAAAGATATAGAAGATATAGATAGGATGATGATAGAAGATATTTTATCTTTTATTCATTACATTTCTAGTGAGGATTCAGAAGAAAGAATATCTCTTTTTAAAATTACATATCTAAACACTTCATACTCTGACCTTTATCCGAAAGTTCAAGAGATAGAAACACCTAGATTTTTTAAATTACTTTTTAATCTTAGTAAAGAAATAAGTAGTAATAGGGTTTCACATATTGAGTCATTATTTATTTCAACAATCTATGAAATTGGAAAGTACTACTCTTTAAATAAACAAGATGAAAATACTGTTGATAAAGAAAAATTTATGAATTATTTAAAGATGCTTAAAGAGTACACTGAGTTAAATAAAGAATCTCAAAATATTGCTTTTGAAAATTTAGATAATAGTATAATAAAAAATGAAGAAATACATAATAAGACATCAATTGATGGTAATAAAAAAGATGACGATCAAGAAGAATCTTTGGAGGATTTATTAAATGAACTGAATGAATTGATCGGTCTAGCAGGTGTAAAAGAAGAGGTGAGCTCTTTAGTAAATATATTAAAAATTAATAAATTAAGAGAAAGTAGAGGGTTTAAGGTACCCCAAGTTTCTAAGCATTTAGTTTTTTTGGGAAATCCTGGGACAGGCAAAACAACAGTTGCAAGACTACTTTCAAAAATTTATAAAAAATTGGGTGTGTTAGAAAAAGGACAATTAGTTGAAGTTGATAGATCTGGTTTAGTAGCAGGATATGTTGGACAAACTGCAATTAAGACTCAGGAGAAAATTAATGAAGCTATGGGAGGAGTACTATTTATTGATGAAGCCTATACTTTGGCTAAAGGAGAAAATGATTTTGGACAAGAATCTATTGATACACTTTTAAAAGCCATGGAGGACCAGCGTGAAGATTTTGTTGTAATTGTTGCGGGTTATTCAGAGCCCATGAATAGATTTTTAGAATCAAATCCAGGTTTAAAATCTCGATTCAATAAAAGTATTACATTTGAAGATTATTCACCAAATGAACTTCTAGATATTTTTGAGTTGTTCTGTAAATTAAATGATATGAGATTGTCTAGCGACGCAAGGGATTATTTAACACAATACCTTAGCAAATTAAGTAATGAAAAAAGTGAGAACTTTGCAAATGGTAGAGAAATGAGAAATCTTTTTGAGAAGGCTTTTACCAACCAAGCGAATCGATTGTCACAATATAATGATATTTCTGATGAAGAATTAAATATTATAAAGTCTGAAGATATTATTGTTCATTAAGAATGATCTTCATATACTATTGTTTTTATTGAAAAATTAAGCTTGTTTGACATAAAAAAGATAATATTAGTTTTCTGAATTCCAGAATTCTAATATTGTCTTTTTTCTTATTAGAGTAGATCGCCAACTTTTCATCAGTCAATAACACCGCAGCTATTTTAATGCTAGCATTCTCAGTGTAAAAGTAAAATGTTTTTTCTTTCTGTTTCAATCTGTTTCTTGTTATAATGAACTTAAGAAACTTTAAAATAAATGATTCTTACAACAATCATTAGAAGGAACCATTTTATGAAACCATCTAAAAAAATCATGCTCCTTACTAGCTGTGCCTTGGCGATCTTTGCTTTAGCGGCTTGTGGTAGCAACCAAAAGCAATCCAAGGAAAAGCAGGCAAGTTCTACTGTGCAGAAATCTAGTTCGGATAAGGAGCGCTACAAGGGCACCTACAGCAACCTCAATAGCAAGGCAAGTGTCGAAGAAGTGCGGAGTCTTTTGTCTGCTTATTTGGATCAGGACAGTGTAGACAAGTTTTTGGGTCTAGTAACGGATTACGATAGCATTGTTGGCTCGGTCGGCTTGACGGGTGACTTCAGCAAGTTTAAGAAAACAGACTACAATGTTGAGAAGATCAGTGACTTGTGGACCAAGAAAAAGGGCGATTTCGTCGGGACCAACTGCCGGATCAATAGCTATACTCTTCTGAAGAACCGCATTGAGATTCCTAAGATGAAAGCGGATAGTGAACTCTTGTTCGTGGACAATGATGCCATTGACAAAGGAAAAGTTTTCGATGAGGCAGACAAGGAAGCCTTTAACATTCTCTATTCACGGGTTCCGACAGAAGCAACAACGGATGTCAAGGTCCATGCCAAGAAGATGGAAGAGTATTTTTCTCATTTCAAGTTCAATGAAAATGCCCGCATGCTTTCCGTTATCGTTCATGACAACCTAGATGGAAACACACTTTTTGTCGGGCACGTCGGTGTCTTGGTTCCTGCTAAGGACGGCTATCTATTTGTCGAAAAGCTAACCTTCGAAGAGCCCTACCAAGCCATTAAGTTTGCGACCAAGGAAGATGTCTACAAATACTTGGAGACCAAGTACCAAGACTACACAGGCGAAGGTCTGGCTAAACCCTTTATCATGGATAATGAAAAATGGGTTGAGATGAAGTAGAGGATGAAAGACGGCGTGTTAGAATTTAGAAAGATAATGGAGTATGCTCCGATTCTATATGTGCTCATTTTCTTGCTCGTTTTCACTGTTTTCCTTTTCCTGAGAAGAAGGGCAATTGTGAGACGTAGTGGAGGTCCCTTCTTTGCTCCTTTCCACATTAGCCGTGGAATCTTCTATATCCATGTCGCTCTGTGTTTCAGTCGTCGCAGGATCCCGCTGAAAGAGATCAAGCAAATCACCTATGCAATTTTTCGTGGACGATCTGGGGGTGGGGCTCGCTATGCTTTTTATATCGAGCTTAGAAATGGAAAGACCATTCCCTTCTTTTTTGGAAAAAGTAAGCGGAATGAAGAGCTAGTGGAGAAGCTCAAACGAAATGCAGGCAGGTATGGGTTTAAGGTAGATAGCACTGGTAATTAATTGAAAGAAAAAGGAATCACGAATGAGTAGAAAGCAAGCCCTTTCCATGTATTTGATAGGGACCTTTGGTCAAGTATTAGGAGTTAGCCTTCTGGTGTGGTTTTTAAGAGCAGGAGGAGTCAAGGTTGATTTTACATCATCATTTGGGATCATCGCTATTATTGTAGGTGGCTTGTCATCAGCTTTGTGGGGCAGTCTTGCAAGCATTAGTTACCATCAATCTAGTTTCAAACAAGTTTTAAAAGATTTTTTTCAAGTCAAAGACAGTTTGGCAAATTATTGCTTGGTGCTCGTTTTCTTGTTGCTTGACTTTTTCCCATTTATCTTAGGTGGTAAGATCACCACTCAATCGTTGGTCTTGCCAGTAGTGCTCTTTTTCAAGGCTCTTCTTTTTGGTGGAGTTGAAGAAATTGGCTGGCGTTATTTCTTTCAACCAACTTTGCAGGAAAAAATACCTTATTTTTCAGCTACTTTGATCACCTTTTTAGCTTGGTCTAGTTGGCATCTACTATACTTTTATATCGACGGTTCTTTAGCTGTCATTCAATTGTTTCCGTTTCTAGTAGGTTTGCTAATTAACTGCTTTATCTTATCGGCCTTGTATCATAAAACGCAAAATTTATGGATTTGTGTCATGACCCATGCCTGTATCAATTCCTTGTCTCAGATTCTAGTGAATGAAGAGGTATGGCTATCTATCGTCAGTAAAATTCTTATTATTAGTTTAGCAATCTGGATTGCAAGAAAGAAGTATGTAACTGTAAAGGAAGAAAAATGAGCAAATTTATTTCAAAACAATCAGTCGCTATCTGGTATGCATTGACTGCCCTCCTTGCTACATTTCTAGTAGGGCAAGTGATCCTTTGGTTTTTCCCAGATGGGAGGAGTATGGGGACCTCACTACTGTTTATCCTAATGAACTTGATTCCCCTGATTGTGGCGGCTGTCTTTTCTCTGGTGTTGAGGGAAGTCAACTCCTTGGGTGAATTTTTCAAAAAGGTCTTTCTTCAAAAAGAAAGTTCCCTATCTTGGATCCTAGCTTTCTTCATCCCCGTCATCTATTATGGGATTTCCATCCTGCTTATGAACGTTCGCTTTACTGGGAACTCCCTCTTGGCCTTCTTCATTTATTTCCCCTGGACCTTTTTATATGGAGGTCTGGAAGAAGTAGGCTGGCGTTGGTTTTTACAAGATCATCTTTCCTTTCGTAATCACTTTATACCTAAAATGATGGTTCTTTCCATTGTCTGGTTCCTCTGGCATATTCCTATCTATCAACTCCCATGGATTACAGCAGGTTCGTCCAACTATCTCATCTTTTACCTGATGATTTTAGGGAATACTTTCCTATTTGGAGCGCTCAAGGAGTACTCGAAAGGAGCTGTCCCTTGTATCCTCGCTCATATGCTGATCGATAGTCTAGCTGTCCTCATGCTGGTTCAGAGCTCGCTTCCTCAGATTATCCTTCTGGTTAGTTTCGAAATCCTAGTAGCCTCTTGGCTGGTGGCTGCACGAAAATCAGAGAATTAGAGTTGTATCTTTTTTGGTGGGAGTCTGTCATCTTTAGCCTTTAGGACTTCAATGTAGAGTCCATAAAATGGTATAATCAGTTTAAAGAAGAACCTAGCGATAGGATCAAAGTATCAACATAGTGTTATTTTTATCTATAATGAGAGGGGGAAAGACCATGCAAAAAACCTTTCAGTTGTTGAGAAGAGGAGATCTAGAGGCCGTCCGTCAGATATTGGATAAAAAGCCTGAAGAAGTTAATGCTGTTTCGGGTGACAAACCTAAAAGAGATCAGGGACAGTCGCTCCTTCAAGTCGCTATCAAATCGGGACATTTAGATATTGCAGACTTACTTATTGATAGAGGAGCAGATCTTAACTTTATTGAAGAGCCGACAGAGCTGAATCCATTTTGTCAACCAGTCCTCCAAACAGCGGGTGGACGAGCTGTATTTGACTGCCGGCGCATGATCAAACTCTGGAATGGCCAATATGAGATGTATTCGTCTAAGGAAAAGGCTGACCGATCTTTCAAGGTTTTCGAGAAAATGTTGGAGCTTGGGGCTGATATATCTCAGAAGGACAGCCATGGTGGGACTTTGTTGCAAACTATTTTAATTGAAACCAAGGAAGTGTTGCCATCTTATTATTGGAAAACAAAAGAAACAAGCGATAATGTCCTCATAACGGATGAATTGCGTCATGATTTAAATCGTATTTATGATCTATTAATTCGTTACGGTGTGACTGCTGACGAAATAGCTGTCTATCAGAACATTCCTCTCAAAGAACTTTATCAAGACAGTCCGACCATGGAGTTTTTAAATCGGTTAGATCAAAGCAAATCTTGATAAGCATTTGAACTACTAGTTAAAAGAGTCTCAGTGCTCTTTTAACTTTGTCTGATAGAGCTAGAAGCAGTAGAAAATGTTAGACCGGATTTTCTTAAAAAAATGGATACAAATCCATGATGAAATAGAGTATACTAGTTTATGAAAGAACAAGATTTTTAAGTATCGAATTCAGGAGGGCAGTTTATGTCTCAAGAAACTTTCATTATGGCGATTGACCAGGGAACCACTAGTTCGCGGGCCATCATTTTTAACAAAAAAGGCGAGCAAGTTAGCTCTAGCCAAAAGGAATTCACTCAGATTTTTCCGCAGGCTGGTTGGGTGGAGCACAATGCCAATGAGATTTGGAACTCTGTTCAGTCGGTGATCGCTGAAGTCTTTATTGAAAGTGGCATCAAGCCCAATCAAATCGAGGCGATCGGTATTACCAATCAACGGGAAACGACAGTTGTTTGGGATAAGAATACGGGTCTTCCCATTTACAATGCTATTGTCTGGCAATCACGGCAAACTGCTCCACTAGCTGAAGAGCTCAAAAACCAAGGCTATGTAGAAACCTTCCACCAAAAGACAGGTTTGGTCATCGATGCCTACTTTTCAGCAACTAAAGTTCGTTGGATTTTGGATCATGTTAAAGGAGCACAAGAGCGTGCGGAGAAGGGCGAATTACTTTTTGGGACCATTGATACTTGGTTGGTCTGGAAGCTGACGGATGGAGCAGCCCACGTGACTGACTATTCCAATGCTGCGCGGACCATGCTTTACAATATCAAGGAACTGAAATGGGACGATGAGATTTTGGAAATTCTCAACATTCCTAAAGCCATGCTTCCTGAGGTGCGTTCAAACTCTGAAATCTATGGTAAGACAGCGCCTTTCCATTTCTACGGTGGACAAGTTCCGATTGCAGGGATGGCGGGAGACCAGCAGGCTGCTCTCTTTGGTCAATTAGCCTTTGAACCTGGGATGGTCAAAAATACTTATGGAACTGGATCTTTCATCATTATGAATACGGGTGAGGAGATGCAGTTATCAGAAAATAACCTGCTGACGACGATTGGTTATGGGATCAATGACAAGGTCTACTATGCCCTTGAAGGATCTATCTTTATCGCTGGAAGTGCCATTCAATGGCTCCGCGATGGCTTGCGTATGATTGACAGTTCTCCTGAATCTGAGATCTATGCTCTGAAGTCCCAGAACCAGGATGAAATCTATGTGGTGCCTGCCTTTACTGGTCTTGGAGCACCATACTGGAACCAAGAGGCGCGTGGTTCTGTCTTTGGGCTGACCCGGGGAACGACCAAGGAAGACTTTATCAAAGCAACCCTTCAATCCATTGCCTACCAAGTACGCGATATCATCGACACCATGCAGGTAGATGCTAAAACCTCTATCCCAGTCCTAAAAGTTGATGGAGGGGCAGCGAAAAATGATTATTTAATGCAGTTTCAGGCAGATATTCTTGGAATTGCAATTGCCCGCGCGAAAAACTTGGAAACAACTGCTTTAGGAGCGGCCTTCCTAGCAGGTCTGACCGTAGGCTATTGGAAGGACTTGGAAGAATTAAAATCTCTGCATGGAGCAGCTCAAATCTTTGAACCCAAGATGGATGAATCTCGTAAGGAAGAGCTGTACAAGGGGTGGAAGAAAGCAGTCAAAGCCACTCAAGTATTTGCGGAGTCAGATGACTAAAGGGATCAATCAAACGAATAGTTTATGAGAGAGAGTGGGACAGAAATCGGTAATTCGTTAGAATTCGATTTCGTCGTCCCACCTCCGCACAGTTGAGTAGGGCTGTAAAAGCTGATGAAATCAGCGTAGTAGAGCCCACTCAACCACTGCGTCTTGATCGACAATTCAAAGACAATTGAGAGGCTAGGACTTTTGTCCCACTCTCTTTTTATGTAGGGTTTACAGAATAGAACAGTTAACAGTTTTGGCTAAAAGCCATACTCTATTTCACGCTTTCGTTCACTTATCACTAAATAAAAATATCATATAAATAAACTATTTTTTTCAAAAAACAGGCTAGAGTTTGAAATATTTTTCACAAAAGAGTATACTGTTAGCATAGTTTTGTCGGATATTTATAATAGACCCCATCAAAACTAGTTGTCAACCCTTGCTGTTCTGATAGGAACGTTTGCTGGTATCATTGATACCAAGGAGGAATCATATGTCTAAAGTAGCTATTGTCACAGGTGCTGGTCAAGGAATCGGTTTTGCAATCGCAAAACGCTTGGTGCAAGATGGCTTCAAGGTCGGAGTATTGGACTACAATGCTGAAACAGCTGAAAAAGCAGTTGCTGAGTTGTCAGCAGATAATGCTTTTGCAGTCGTAGCTGATGTGTCTAAAAAAGAAGAAGTGGCTGCAGCTTTCCAAAAGGTAGTTGACCATTTTGGAGATTTGAATGTTGTCGTAAACAATGCAGGTGTTGCGCCAACTACACCACTTGATACGATTACAGAAGAACAATTTACACGTACATTTGCTATTAACGTTGGTGGCGTGATTTGGGGTGCACAAGCAGCTCAAGCTCAGTTCAAAGCACTCGGTCATGGTGGGAAGATCATCAATGCGACTTCACAAGCAGGGGTTGTCGGAAATCCAAACTTGACTATTTATGGTGGGACCAAGTTTGCTGTTCGTGGGATTACGCAAACCTTGGCGCGTGACTTGGCGGATTCAGGAATCACTGTCAATGCTTATGCACCAGGTATCGTTAAGACTCCAATGATGTTTGACATTGCTCATGAAGTTGGTAAGAACGCGGGCAAAGACGACGAATGGGGTATGCAAACATTCGCTAAAGATATCACTTTGAAACGTCTTTCAGAACCAGAAGATGTAGCAGCAGCGGTTAGCTTCCTTGCTGGACCTGACTCAAACTACATCACAGGTCAAACCATTATCGTGGATGGTGGAATGCAGTTCCATTAAGATAAAAAACAGAGGTTGGGATCAACATCCTAACCTCTTATTTTGTGCGTTCACAATAAAAGAAACAGAGATCAAAAAAACCACTCCCGAAAGGGAAGTGGTTCTGTGTTGGTTCTTATTTGAGACCGTATTTTTTGTTGAAACGATCCACACGTCCATCTGCTTGAGTGAACTTTTGACGTCCAGTGTAGAATGGGTGTGAGTCTGATGAAATTTCAACACGGATCAATGGGTAAGTTTCACCTTCGAATTCAACTGTTTCGCTAGAGTACTTAGTTGAACCGCTGAGGAACTTGTAACCAGTAGTAGTGTCCATGAAGACAACAGGGCGATATTCTGGATGGATATCTTTTTTCATTTTGCAATATTTCCTTTCTGCCATGGTCTCTTTCCGAGCCATAGATTGTTACTAAGCTAGTTTACCAAATTTCCAGGATCTTGACAAGTATTTTCACTAATTTTATTTAAATTAATGATCAAAAAAATCACCCTGGCTAAGCCAAGGTGAATCTAATCTTATTATTGTTCAGATTGATTTGGATCTTTTGGTGCTTCAACTGGTTGATCAGCTTGTCCCTCAGTGTGTTCGTGTGTTTCTTTTTTGATTTCATTTACAGCAGTTTTTACAGTAGAAGTTGTCACGCGTCCAACAGATTGGGCAAATCCTTTACCAGATTCAGCAAGTTCTTCGAATGTTCCTTTAGTGATTTTACCACCTGACATCGCCAAGAGACCAGTCACAACAATAGCGATGCTTGCAATCAAAGTAAGGATTAACCCAAAGCCGATTGAAACCAATCCACCTAACTCAGAGGTAAACTCACTTCCATTGAAGGTTGCAAGCAATGAAACCATTGTAGAAATAAAACCTGCAACAATGATGATAGTTGAAAAAGTTTTATTTAAAGGGGTATTGATGTTATTCAAGCAGGCAAGAACGATAGAGGCAATAGAAAAGACGATTACAATCCATCCGCTATTTTGGATTCCAGAAATGCTAATAACTCCAAAGACAGTGGTATACCATGGCAAGAAAGTACCAAGAATTGCTACCGCAGCAGAGATAATGATAAACAATCTATTTTTTTCCATAATAGGTCTCCTTAAAAATTGTATTAGCTTTATTTTACCATAAGAAGGGGTAAATGAAAACCCCGTGACCAAGATAAAAAGGCTGAGAAACCGTTCTCAGCCTTCGTTCGTGCGCGCCACTTCTTGTAGCTCTTTGTAGATTTGGTCATTTTCTTCAAGAGAGTAGGAGTTGGCTCCACTGGCTAATGGATGGCCACCACCATTATGACGTTTAGCAATCTCATTGATCACTTTTCGTTTGCTCCGCATCCGGACACGGAAGTGACCGTCTGCCTGCTCGACAAAGATAGCCCAAACAGATACGGTATCGATGCGTCCAGGAGCTCCGACAATTGCAGCAGTCTCTGAATCACGTAGATCGAATTTCTTCAAGAGCTCTTGTGTCAAGGTAACACGTGCAGCACCATGTTCATCGATCTCAAGATGGTCATAGACATAGCCTTGAAGCTTAGCTGTTTTGAGATTGATCGTATCCATCTGCCGAGCAAGTGCTGTAAAATCAAAGGGAATACTTCGAAGAAAGGCAGCAATCTCAAAAGTCCGAGTCGAAGTGGCAGGATAAAGGAAGCGACCTGTATCGCCGACAATCCCAGCATAGAGAAGACGCGCAGCACATACAGGAAGTTCAAGATCCAATTCCTTAGCAAAAAGTGCAATCAACTCACTGGTAGAGCTAGACTCAGTATCGACCCAGAGCAGATCGCCATAAGCATCGTCATTTGGGTGGTGGTCGATCTTGATCAGGAAATCACCAGACGTATAGCGCTTGTCATCGATGCGGGGAGTATTGGCCGTATCACAGACAATCACCAAAGCTCCATTATAATCCTCATCGCTGACAGTATCCATCTCAGCAAGCCAAGTCAAGGTCGGTTCATCATAGCCAGTTGCCAAGACCCGCTTTTGAGGGAAGTGCGCACGCAGGAGATCCCGCAAGCCCACCTGGCTACCAATCGCATCCGGATCCGGATTTTGATGACGGTGGATAATAATCGTGTCATAAGCTTGAATTTTTTCAAGAATTTCATTCATTACGTTCATACATTACCTCATTTTCTCTGTCAATTTTAACATAAGAAAGGCCCATCCAGCAAGCATTTATCACTAATTAGGAGCTATGGAAGCGGTTTTACATAAGTTCAATATTTTGGTAGAATGGATGGATATGATGAAAGAAGTTAAAATGAGACGATTCAGTTCGAAAGTCTTTCTAGTTGCTTTGTCTCTAGTAGTTGTTGCTGGTGTTTTCATAGCATTCCGCAGAGGCAAGATTCAAGAAAATTCAAAATCGATATTAGAACAAAAGCGGTTTATTGTTGTGGATAGAGCGGAATATGAAAATTCTTATCGATTTAATTTTGAGAATGGCTATGATTTAAAGAGTAATAATTTTTATAGTATAACTCAGGTAGTTGAAAAAAATGGGAAGATGTATGATGGTAGTTCAGATGAAAAGCCTGATGACAGATATCATTTATTCTTATACCAAAATGTCACTTCCGCAATTCTGAATTTAAAGGTTTCAAAAGATGAGATCGAACAATCAAACTTTATCATTGAGCGAGATCCGAAATCTCTAATCACAAAATCACTAGTGAAAGGAAAAATGACACCTGAATTTGAGGCTAGAGTTTTAGATAAAACTGACCAATTTTCCAAAGTTCGGATCACCTATAATCAAGATTATTTACCGATCAAACTTGAATGGTATTTTAAAGGGAAAGATGGGTTGAAGTGGTATACCTGGAGCCGTTTTTCATATCCCTATCAAACTGAATCTGAATTTAATAAAAAACTAGATGAAGAAATCCAGCGTATTAAAGATATTGAAGAGGAGTATGAGTTGGAGGCGAAGAACGGATAATAATTGAACTCTTAAAGCAATTCAAGAATAAAACGAGGGTGATTAGGTTGAATCGATCCAATTTCTTGAAACGTGTCCCTTCTTTCACCTTATCGGGAAAGGTTTCGTGCAAAATGCTTGAAAAAGTGGTATAATACGGGAAATAGCTTTTGGGAGGAAATTATGACTGTAGCGAAGATTGTTTTTGCTAGTATGACTGGAAATACTGAAGAAATTGCTGATATCGTAGCGGACAAATTCCGTGATCTTGGTGTCGAAGTAGATGTGGATGAGTGTACAACTGTGGATGCGGAGGACTTCCTTGATACGGATATCGCAGTAGTAGCGACTTATACATACGGCGATGGAGAGCTTCCAGATGAGATCCAAGATTTCTACGAAGATTTGGCTGGCCTTGATCTCAAAGGCAAACTTTACGGTGTTGTAGGATCAGGTGATACCTTCTACGATGAATTCTGTAAAGCAGTTGATGATTTCGACCGTTGCTTCGCTGCGACTGGTGCTGAAAAAGGTTCTGAGTGTGTCAAAGTTGATTTGTCTGCAGAAGACGAAGACATTGAAAAATTAGAAGCCTTTGCGGAAGAACTCGTAGCCAAAGCAAATTAATGACAAAGAGGCTGGATTGATGGATTACAGCCTCGATTTATATCCAAAATAAAGAGGAGACACATGGATTTAGATCAGATTCGTAAGGACATTGACCAGATCGATCAAGAGCTTGTAGCCTTGTTGGAAAAACGGATGGTTTGTGTCAGTCAGATTATAGAATATAAGGAGCAGCAGGGCCTACCTGTGCTCGACCAAGGAAGGGAAAGAGAGGTGCTAGAGAAAGTCGGATCTCTTGTGACAGATGAGCAGTATCGTGCGACCATTCAAGGCCAGTTTCAAGATTTAATGGCGCGTTCTAGAGACTACCAAGAGGAGGTGAGGGCGCGTGACTAGTCTATCTATCAAGCAAAAAGCACAACAGTATGTGGTCCTAACAGGGATGGCCCTCTTCATCGGTCTCTTGGTCGGTGCCATTGACATGATTTTTGGTCAAGGATTGCTCCTGATCGGAGATTTCCGAAGCCAGCATTGGCCCTTGATTCTTTTCCTGGCTTTAGCAGGGCTTGTCATCGTTTATCTTTATAAACGTTTTGGTGGGAAGGCTTCAAAAGGGATGGGATTGATCTTTGATGTCGGGCATGCGCGTGAGGAGAAAATCCCCTTGGTCTTAGTGCCTTTGATCATGCTGACGACCTGGATGAGCCACCTCTTCGGTGGTTCGGTCGGTCGGGAAGGCGTAGCGGTCCAGATCGGAGCAACCCTTTCGCATCGTTTTGCCCGTTATTTCCAGTTTCCAGATGCTTCGCGTATCTTTCTCATGACCGGGATGGCAGCCGGTTTTGCGGGGCTCTTTCAGACGCCACTAGCAGCAACCTTCTTTGCCCTGGAAGTCTTGACAGTTGGGGAGTTGCAGTTGATGGCTCTCTATCCAGCGCTCATCGCCTCGATCGTGGCGAGCTTTACCTCTCATGCTCTTGGCTTGGAGAAGTTTGCTGTGCCACTCAAGGAAACGCTGAGCTGGACACCAGAGACCTTGATCAAAGTCGCCCTTCTTGGCTTGGCGTTTGGCCTCGCTGGGAAGCTCTTTGCATTTAGCCTTTCCTGGTTGAAAAAAACAGTCGCGAAAGTACTGCCTAATCCGTATATTCGAATCTCGGTCATTGGGGCTGGACTCAGCTTGATCCTCTTGACTTTCCAGCTGACAAAGGTCGGCTCTTATAGCGGACTCGGAACCAATCTGATTGATGTGGCTTTTCATCAGGGTAGTGCGCAGAGTTATGACTGGATCCTCAAGCTCCTCTTTACCGTGGTGACCATCTCGGCTGGATACCAAGGAGGAGAAGTGACACCGCTCTTTGCGATCGGAGCTACACTTGGCGTCTTTCTCGCTCCTCTGCTGGGCTTACCCGTCTTAGTGGTGGCTGCTATCGGTTATGCCAGTGTCTTTGGCAGTGCGACCACGACCTTGCTCGCACCGATCTTGATCGGAGGAGAAGTCTTTGGCTATGGCAATCTTCCTTTCTTTGTGATCACTTGTGCCATCGCCTATTGTCTACCAAAAGAGTGGAGCATTTATTCCGGCCAAAAAGTTTCAAAAAAGTAGAGAAAAGAGCTTTACAAACCTGAAAATATCTGATATGATAGTTTCTGTGCGTAATGGAAGCACAAAAATACAGTTTATCCGCTGAGGGAGGTCCCTCAAGATTGACGAAGATAGGAGAATAAAATGAATCCATTAATCCAAAGCTTGACTGAAGGTCAACTTCGTACTGATATCCCTGCATTCCGTCCTGGTGACACTGTTCGTGTACACGCGAAAGTTGTCGAAGGATCTCGTGAACGTATCCAGATCTTTGAAGGCGTTGTTATCGCTCGTAAAGGTCAAGGACACACTGAAATGTACACTGTTCGTAAAATCTCTAACGGTGTCGGTGTTGAACGTACATTCCCAGTACACACTCCACGTGTAGACAAGATTGAAGTTGTACGTTACGGTAAAGTACGTCGTGCGAAATTGTACTACCTTCGTGCATTGCAAGGTAAAGCAGCTCGTATTAAAGAAATCCGTCGTTAAGACGAACAAGGAGGCGGGAGTGATCTCGCTTCTTTTTTTATCGGTCCCCTTAGTTCAATGGATATAACAACTCCCTCCTAAGGAGTAGTTGCTGGTTCGATTCCGGCAGGGGACATGAACTTTTTATCATGTGGTTTTTCTGATTGAATAGAAATTCCTCTTTTGAGACTTTCCATAGGTGAGGACGGACGTCAGCGAACTAAAACTAAAAATTTATGTACAATTGACTAAACTAGAGCTAAACCATTGATACAACTGAATTAGAAGCATAAAGTACATTCTTTAAAAAGTGTACTTTATTTTGTTTTGTACATTATTCTGGAGTGGTATTTTGTATATTTTATAGTTCATCATATTATCAAATCTAAGAAATTGATTTGTACATTTTTTTCAATGATAATCAAGGTATAATAAAAAAATTAAAGTTCGAATTCTGAAACTACTTTCATATATAAAAAATTGAATCTAAATTGCTGTAGGCCTATAATAAAGATAGGGATAAAAAGAAATCTTCCTAGAAAGGAGTATACTG
>NZ_JACLQU010000003.1 GCF_016648855.1 Streptococcus parasanguinis | reverse complement strand
ATGGTCCGTTGGTCAAGGGGTTAAGACACCGCCTTTTCACGGCGGTAACACGGGTTCGAATCCCGTACGGACTATATATTTGGAGGATTACCCAAGTCCGGCTGAAGGGAACGGTCTTGAAAACCGTCAGGCGTGTAAAAGCGTGCGTGGGTTCGAATCCCACATCCTCCTTAATATTAACGCGGGATGGAGCAGCTCGGTAGCTCGTCGGGCTCATAACCCGAAGGTCGTAGGTTCAAATCCTGCTCCCGCAATTTGGCTCGGTAGCTCAGTTGGTAGAGCAATGGATTGAAGCTCCATGTGTCGGCGGTTCGATTCCGTCTCGCGCCATCAATTCAATAATCAGGAAGGGTAGCGAAGAGGCTAAACGCGGCGGACTGTAAATCCGCTCCTTCGGGTTCGGGGGTTCGAATCCCTCCCCTTCCATCCTTTACGGGCATAGTTTAAAGGTAGAACTAAGGTCTCCAAAACCTTCAGTGTGGGTTCAATTCCTACTGCCCGTGTTAATAATTATGGCGGGTGTGGTGAAGTGGTTAACACACCAGATTGTGGCTCTGGCATGCGTGGGTTCGATCCCCATCACTCGCCTATTTATTAATATTATTGGGGTATAGCCAAGCGGTAAGGCAAGGGACTTTGACTCCCTCATGCGTTGGTTCGAATCCAGCTACCCCAGTTAAATTTATGCCGGCGTGGCGGAATTGGCAGACGCGCTGGACTCAAAATCCAGTGTCCGCAAGGACGTGCCGGTTCGACCCCGGCCGCCGGTATAGTAATAAAGACAAGGTTTTCGGACCTTGTCTTTTTTTCTTTGTTGTGTGTCGAGTTACCAATTTTTTCCATTTTAAAATAAATCATCAAGTTTATTAGCCAATGTTTTCTGTTTGCTAGGGTACAAATGGGAATAAGTATCAATTGTTGTTGTAATAGATGCGTGTCCTAATCTTTCTTTGACAACAAGATAATCTTCTCCTTGATTTATAAGTAATGATGCATGAGAGTGTCTCAGATCATGAATTCTTATTTTCTTTAAATCTTTATCCCTTTCTAGTATTTGCTTAAACTTCTTATCAATCATATTTTTTGTAATTGTTATTGGTGTACTCTGTATTATTTGAAGTTCTTCAGTATTTTTCGTAAATTCCTCAAGTTTTTCTTTTTGTTTTACTTTCCAATCTATTAGCATTTCTGCTAATTTCTGATTTATTGTTATATTTCTAGTTCCTGAACGTGTTTTTGTTGTATTAATGTAGCTTGTATTATTGACAAAGTATACCGTTTTGGTAACGTAAATCGTATTTGTTAAAAGGTTTATATCATTCCAGTTCAATGCGAGGATTTCTCCCATTCTCATTCCAGTAAAGAAAGCAATTACGAAAAACAGGTCATAGCTTATTTCATCATCTCGAATAAGTTCTCTAAATCTTGTGAATTCTTCTATACTCCAAAATTTGATATTAGGCTTGCTAATTGGTAATTTTCTCAGATTCTCAACAGGATTTTTATCAATGAGGGATTTTCTTATACCAGTATCAAAAATTTTTTTAAGTAGAATTAGAATTTTATTAATTGTATTATAACTTAATGTTTCATTTTCATTTTGTTTTTTAGGTTTTGTTTTTAGGTATTCACGAAATTCGAATATATGGTCATACGTTAATTTATTTAAATTTGTATCTTTAAAATAAGGCTTAATATGACGCTCATAATTGTTTCTTTGTGTACTTGTGTAGCTTACTTTTCTGCCATTTTTCAAATCATCTTCTTCAAGTAAGTCGAATAACATATCCGTTGTCACTATAAAGTCAAATTGTTTCTCTTTTAATTCTACAACTCGAATATGTTGTTCTAGTTCTAGGGCTTCCTTTTTAGATTTTAATCCTTTTCGAATGATACGTATTCTTTTTTGTGTGACGGGGTGGAAACCATTAGAAACATCAACGGTCCATTTACCACTTTTAGTTTTACGAATAGTCATTCATTATGCTTCTTTCTGGAGTTCAATTCCTAGTAGTTCTTCAGCGACACTAGCTGGAATTGTACCTATCCGTTTGTTATCGTAGATGTTAAAACCACGATTAACTAATAGTAATTTGCCGGTATGGATAATCTTTCTTGCAGTTCCTGGAGCAAATCCAAGTTCGATAAGGTCATCTTTTGTTACAGTTTTAATCATGTGATCTCCTTTTCTGATTAGATTAAGTAAGGGGAGGATTAACTCCCCTTGTCTAATACTTATTTTTGTTTTACATCTACTAAATGGATAGCATCCGCCTTGTAATACATCGTTGAACTAATCATAGTGGCTTGTAAATTGTCAAATGTGACTGGTACTTGATCCATTGCTTGGATATAGTCATTATCGACTAAAGCTTCTGGATTATCTACTGAGACTTGGGTTGATTTCTTTTTGAATTGTCCATCCTTGATTGTTACATTGTATTTCCAACCGATGATTTTATCGGTATTAAAACGTCTTTCGCTACCATCTCGGTTTTTGATAATTTCTCCGTTTACATCTGCTCGGACTTCCGTTTCAAATTTTGGAATAACTTCATCCAATTCAAATTTTGTTCCAATGTTATTAAAATTCCAGTCATTTTGTGAAAGCATTTTTGCCATAGTTAATTTCTCCTTTTGATATTTTCTTTGATTGTAGGGATTAAATCCTCTCTTTTAAAGAGAATTGCCCTTTCTATTAATCCACTTGCTAAATCTGGTGGATATTCCATATTGTTGAGTGCGAGATAGTTTGATTTCTCATACTCATGCAGTAAGTTATTGTCGTATAGAAATTTATACGCTCTTAGAATAGCTCCAGAACCTTTATAGGTAAACCATTCTAATTTTTGTTCTAGTTCTGTTTTTGGTTTTGAAATAATGATAGAGACAGGTTTTGAGTGACCTAAAAACTTTTCCCAAGATCTCAAAGGTTTTGAGAAATAGCTATCACTATAGAATCTCACTTTTTCTTTGAGATATCCCTTGGTAAAGTTGAGAAGATCTATTTCTGAATGCAACCATTCTTGAATGAAGTAGTGAGCTTTTTCTTTCCTAAGTTCTAACTCAGTTCTTATCCAATTTTCTATATACCGCTTGCTGATACCGAGCTTCTCAGCTCGTTCTAAACGTTTATCGTAAATTCTAAGTCTTTCATCATCATTGGGTTTTCTCAAATATAAGGTCTGGCCGATTGTTTCATCTCCGTAGGTATTGTAGTAGGTGCTTTTTCCATATATAAAGCGTTTCTTCTGACAAATCTTTAGAAGCTGATTAGGAGTGAAATAGGGTGTTTCATTAAAATCATCTATTGCAATATCAATTCGTCTTACTGAAAATTGATTGTAATTGTAGTAGAGGTTGTTCAGAAACTGTCTTTCGGACAGACTATTTGGATCTAATACCATATCTCTAAAGAACTCGAGTGCCTGTCCTGACATGACAAGCATGTAGGACGACTCTTTCGCTCCATAGTAGATACGGATATTTCCATGATGAAGCTGGCTATCATAGTTATAGTATTTAAGGCTCCCTTTATTCTCTATAAATAGGTCATAATCAAGAAATAGAATGTCTTCGATTATTTCTCTTGGCGAAAATTCAGTCTTATCAAACTGAATTTGAATCCAGTCAAATACAGAACGTAAATGTTCATTTTTTGCCATAGATTTTGATTCAACTTTTTGCCTAATTTTGCCACCCATAAAATCTCTAAAACCCTTGATAATACTGAATTCTTTCGATGATACACCTAACTTGCAGAGGGTGGTGTTACTACACACCCTAACGGTCAAAAATGGTCCGTCCGCATTTACGCTCATTTTCGGCTTTCTGCCTCATGGCTCAGCCGAAAACTCGCTATTAGCCGAACCTATTTTTTGACCTCTTCTGAACAAACCCTAGTAAGCCGGTTTGCATCGACTCTTCAATATCTTGGATTTTCTTTTTTAGACTGGCATTCTCATTTTTTATCAACCGTATTTCTCGCTTGAATTCCTGTTTTAAGGCGCTCAGTTTATCGTAGAGCTCATCTATTACTTGGTTTAGGGATTCGTGCTCATTGTCTGCTAGACTCCCAAATACGGCTTGTATAGCCTCTTTTAGACCTATTTCAAGTTTTAGGTTAGCTAACTTTTGAAATTGTCTAAGGTCTTCGTTTGTAAAGTCATAGGCAACTGTATAATTTAATTGACGAGTTCTTGGATTTCTACTGATAGGAATTTTAATTTTTTTAAATTCCTTGCCACTTATCTCTTTAATCAGTTGAATCCAATTTTTAAGAGTAGAGGTAGAGTTTAGGCCAGAAATTTGATTGACTAACTCTTTATTGGTCATCTTTTTGTGAAACCTCCGAAATTTTCTTGTGCAACTGAAGAGTTTTCTGTGGTATAATTGTTACATAATATGTTTTGATCTTGGAACGAACGGCACATTTGTTTCAAGATTTTTTTATTTTGTCGAATCTTACCTCCTTTATTAAAATTTTTTAAATCGAACTATTAGTTACATACGCTTTTACCTCCTTTTATGATATAATATTCTCAATGGAATATTTAATCTTAAAATAAATATTCCTTATGGAATAATTCTATTTTATACCGTTTAGAATATTTTGTCAAGCTAAAATATACAGAATCGAATATTGAAGAGGAAACAATGTTTAATAATAATTCTTTTGGAGATCGTCTTAAGCAACTGAGAAAGAGTAAGAAGTTAACTCAAGTACAAGTTTCTGAGATGATTGATGTACAACAAGGTACTTATTCTCGTTGGGAAAATGGAACTTTAGAGCCTAATTTAGAAGCCGTTGTCAAATTAGCAAAATTATTTGATACCACGACAGATTACTTATTAGGAAAAACGATTTACAGTACTCTAGATGTTGTCCCACATCCAATCACTAGAATTGATTTGAAGAAGCTAAAAGGGTTTAATAAAACTGAACTAGACGATCTGAAATTTGCGATTGTTATGAATGGAATTAAAAACCATTCGACTCTACCTAAGTATTTGGATGAGCTAGTCTCTGAATATAATTTAGATGAAGAAGAGCAAGAAATATTGCATACCCTTTTTAAAGAGGTTTCTGACTATTTTAATGCAGATTGATGGTTTATTTGATTAAGTTTCAATAGGTAAAGATTAGTATATTCTTGTTGAGTGATTTTATTTTATGAAGGTTGTTTATAGTTGAAAGGGGAAAGAGTTTGACTGATATCCACTGGTAGAGAACTTCTGATGAGGCTTTGAACAAGCCCTTATATGATATCAATCACCGACAACGAAAATATTTGGCTTACAGAACTGCTTGTGAAGCTCTAGTGGATGAGTTTGAGTAAATGTTGTACTTATTCTTGCAATTTATCATTAACAAAAAGAGAGAACCGACTCAAAATCGACTCTCTCTAATCAATCACTCTAGCTAATACAGTCAATAAATTTAAAATTCATTTTTAAAAAACTAATTACTTCTATAATTTATTTTCACATGCAAATTTTAACTCTTGAAGATCTTTTTTTAGTAAGATAGGCAATTCACGTCTCATCATTTTCCTTAATAATAAGATAGACCAGCCACTTAAACTCTCTTGAACTACAACCTCAGAAGATCCATTTGATAATTTTTTTATATACCAATTATGAATTGCATGAGCTCCTATTGTATTACCTGTCCATCCAAAACATGCAGCTGAAGCTGTATGGATTTCGGATTTATATTTTAGACCTCCTGATTTCCATTCAAATTTTGCCCCCTCTTGAATGTGAGATGCTAATAATTTTATTTCTGAAATTCCATTACGCCAGTTATGCCAATTATTGATTTCAGATAATACTGCCATAATTTTATCTCTTTCTGCATGAATAATTATATGTTCTTCAGCAAAAACAAGTGCATTAAAATCACATACTACATTAAAGTCCATCATATCTAGTGCCACCTCTCTATTTAAATTAATTTCAATCAATAGTCATTTTGATGATTGACTTATATTATAGCAATTATTTTAAAAATAGTGAAGAATATAATTAAGATAGCGAGATTCTCTGATGATGATCTTAGGACGATAAGTTATGGAGTGTTACCAAAAAGTTACTAAAATTTGAAAAATGAGTCTATTTTGCAAGATTCAAAAGTCCCAAAACCCTATTAAATCAAGGATATAAGATTTAAAAAGTGTATTCATAGAACTCAAAATCCAGTGTCCGCAAGGACGTGCCGGTTCGACCCCGGCCGCCGGTATAGATTATGAAGGAGTTTTACTCCTTTTTTTGTTTATTTTTTTTCTTTTTTGTGATATAATTAACCGGTAAAGTTTCATTTAATGAATTAGAAGGAGTTAATTTTGTCTGAAGTTGCAAATAAAATCGATCGATTTTTAAATTCTATTTTATTGTTATCAGAAAATCAGCATGAGATTTTAGTTGGTTCTTGTACAAGTGGTGTTTCATTAACCAACACTCAGGAACATATTTTGATGCTGGTTTCTGATGAAGCTCTAACCAATTCTGTCTTAGCAAAGAAATTGAATGTTAGTCAGGCGGCTATCACGAAGGCTGTGAAACCTTTATTAAGCCAGGGGATGTTAGAGACTTATCGCGATGAGAATGATGCTCGTGTTCTCTATTATCGCTTAACTGAGATTGGTAAGCCGATTGCATTAGAGCATCAGCACCACCATCAGCATACCCTTCACACTTATGAGGATGTTTTGTCGAAGTTTACTAAGAATGAGCAAGGGGTTATTTCGCGGTTTTTAGATTTATTGGAAGAGGAGTTATAGTTTGAGGTATATTACGGTTTCAAATTTATCGTTCTATTATGATCGAGAACCGGTTCTGGAAGGGATCAATTACTACTTAGATAGTGGAGAGTTTGTTACGCTGACTGGTGAGAATGGGGCTGCTAAGTCAACCTTGATTAAGGCTAGTCTTGGCATTCTACAGCCAAAGGTCGGGACAGTTGAGATTTCAAAGACAAATGTAAAGGGAAAGAAGTTAAGGATTGCTTATTTGCCGCAACAGATTGCTAGTTTTAATGCTGGGTTCCCCAGTACGGTCTATGAATTTGTGAAGTCAGGTCGGTATCCTCGTAAAGGCTGGTTTCGAAAGTTGAATGAGCACGATGAAAAACATATTCTGAAGAGTTTAGAATCTGTTGGGATGCTGGAGTTCAAGGATCGGGCGATTGGTTCTTTGTCTGGTGGTCAGAAACAGCGGGCCGTCATTGCTCGGATGTTTGCTTCAGATCCGGATATCTTTGTTTTAGATGAACCGACGACAGGGATGGATGCGACGACAAAGAGTGATTTTTATGAGTTGATGCATCACAGTGCGCATCACCATCAAAAATCTGTTTTGATGATCACGCATGATCCTGAAGAGGTTAACCAATTTGCGGATCGGAATATTCATTTGGTTCGTGACCAAAGCTCTCCTTGGAGATGTTTTAACGTCCATGATACAGAAGGGGAGGGTGACCATGCTTGATTTATTCCAGTATGATTTTATGCAGCGGGCCTTGTTGGCTATGGTTGCCATGAGTCTTTTTTCTCCTGTGTTAGGGATTTTCTTGATTTTGAGACGGCAGAGTCTGATGAGTGATACGCTGAGTCACGTCTCTCTTGCGGGTGTCGCTTTTGGACTTTTTCTTGGGATCTCTCCGACGCTCTCGACTATGATCATTGTCATTATTGCTGCGGTCTTTCTTGAGTATTTGCGGACCTTATTTAAGGACTTTATGGAGATCGGGACGGCAATTTTAATGTCCACTGGTCTTGCCCTAGCTTTAGTACTGATGCGTGGTGGTGGGAAAAGCTCGATGAGCTTGGATCAGTATTTGTTTGGTTCTACCCTAACCATTACGGATGAACAGGTGATCGCCTTGTTTGTGATTGCTTTCGTTGTATTAGTGCTGACGGCCTTATTCTTGCGTCCTATGTATATTTTGACCTTTGATGAAGATACAGCCTTTGTGGATGGGCTTCCGGTCCGAACCATGTCTATCTTATTTAATGTGGTGACGGGGGTTGCTATCGCCTTAATGATTCCTGCAGCAGGATCGTTATTGGTTTCAACCATCATGGTCTTACCGGCTAGTATTGCCCTGAAATTAGGGAAGAACTTCCGTGGGGTCATGCTGATTGCGGTCATCATTGGTTTTATCGGGATGTTTAGTGGGTTGATTTTGTCTTATATTGCAGATACACCGGCGAGTGCCAGCATCACGCTTTTATTTGTGGCCTTGTTCTTGCTTGTGAATCTTGGATCACGTTTGAGGAAGTAGATATGAACTTTAAAAAATTTGGTTGGTTATTGTTAGTGGCTTTGACCCTTGTCTTGGCAGCTTGTGGCAAAAGTCAGAGTCAAAATGGGAAATTAAAAGTGATGACCACTTTCTATCCTGTTTATGATTTTACAAAAAATATTGTCGGAGATGAAGGAACGGTAGACCTGCTCATTGGAGCGGGATCAGAGCCTCATGAATATGAATTGTCTGCTAAGGGGCGGGCTATGATTCAAGATTCGGATGTTTTCGTTTATGAGAATGAAAACATGGAAACGTGGGTTCCAAATCTTTTGAAATCCATGAAGGATAAGAAAACCAAAGTGATCGATGCCACCAAGGGCATGGTCTTGCTTCCTGGATTGGAAGAGGAACATGAACACGAAGGGGGCGAAGAACACCATCATGAATATGATCCTCACCTTTGGCTCTCTCCACATCGTGCCATGAAGATGGTAGAGTCGATTCGTGATCAGTTGGTGGCAGCTTATCCAGATAAGAAAAAAACGTTTGAGAAAAATGCCCAAGCCTATCTAAAGAAATTACAGGCCTTGGATCAAGCTTATCAGGATGGCTTGAAAGATGCGAAACAAAAGAATTTCGTGACCCAACACGCGGCTTTCCGTTACTTGGCCTTAGATTATGGATTAAACCAGGTAGCCATTTCAGGGATTTCACCTGATAGCGAGCCTTCTGCTGCACGATTGCGTGAATTGACAGAGTATATCAAGAAAAATGAGATCAAGGTCATTTACTTTGAGGAAAATGCTTCTAAGTCCTTGGCGAAAACCTTGTCTTCTGAAGCTGGTGTTGAGTTGGCTGTCTTAAATCCTTTGGAAAGTTTGACGGATCAAGAAATGAAAGATGGCGAAAACTACGTGTCTGTTATGAAGGAAAATCTGAAGGCGCTCGAGAAAACAACGTCACAAGATGGTAAGGATATTCAACCGGAACATGAGGAAGATTCTAAGACGGTTCAAAAGGGCTATTTCGAGGATAGTCAAGTGAAGGATCGTAGCTTAGCAAATTATGCGGGTGATTGGAAATCGGTTTATCCATACTTGCAAGATGGAACGTTGGATCAGGTCTTTGATTATAAGGCAAAATTAAATCCAACCATGACGGCCGCTGAGTATAAGGAATATTATACCAAGGGTTACCAAACAGATATTGATCGGATTAAGATTGATAAGGATTCAATGGAGTTTTATCAAAAAGGATCTTCTAAGAAATATACTTATAAATACGTAGGTAAGCACATTTTGACTTATAAGAAGGGGAATCGTGGTGTTCGTTATCTCTTTGAAGCCAAGGAGAGCGATGCGGGAGACTTCAAATATGTTCAATTTAGTGACCATGAAATTACTCCGGTAAAGGCAGCTCACTTCCACATTTTCCATGGAGGAAAGAGTCAAGAGGCGCTTTATGATGAGTTGGAAAATTGGCCAACGTATTATCCTTCGAACTTATCTGGTTTAGAAGTGGCACAGGAAATGCTGGCTCATTAAGAGTTGTATCAAAATAGAGACTAGGACTGATTATCCCGGTCTCTTTTTGATTAAAAATGAGGAGTGAAGCTTGTCAAATGCTTGAAAATACGTTACAATGAAAGGGCTTTAAACTAAAAAAATGTATGGGGAATTTTAAATGAAAAAAGTTGGTGCAATTCTTGTGAGTATTCTCAGTGTGGTCCTGTTGGTGGCTTGTTCGCAACAGGGAGCGAGCAAAAAATCAACCCCTTCCTCTAGTCAAACGACGACCTCTTCTGAAGTCAAAAAGACGGATGCTTCTAGTTCGGAAGTGAAGGAGAAAGAAAAAAAAGAAGAGAAAAAAGAAGAGAAAAAAGAAGTGAAGAAAATGGATCTTGAAGCGATTGCCAATGGAGACTACAGCAGTATTGCTGGTGTCTGGCAAGATGATAAGGGAAACAAGCTGGTCTTTAACGACAAAGGGTTGGTCTCACAAGAGTTAGAGGGCTATGGAGCTTCTTTGACGGATTATGGAACAGCATCAGAAGGCATTTATGGTGGTCGTGATGGAGGCTTCTTGTTGGAGTATATTCCTGCAGGAGTGACCATTGGTGATCAGGTCGATGATCAAGGACAAGTCGTCTTTAAGGACACATCAGATGCCTCTAAAAACCGCATGTGGTCTGGTGTTGGTATCGCTAGTTTTGGGGAACAAGGCTCGATCTACTATCATGTAGGAGATGAATAACAGAAAAAAAGAGGCTGGGACAAAAGTCCTAGCCTCTTAATTGTTTTTGGATTGTCGAGCAAGACGCAGTGGTTGAGTGGGCTCTACTACGCTGATTTCATCAGCTTTTACAGCCCTACTCAACTGTGCGGAGGTGGGACGACGAAATCGAATTCTAACGAATTACCGATTTCTGTCCCACTCTCTTTTCTTATGCATGTGGGGGGAGCCAAGAAAGCTCAAACTGGAGCAATTGGGCTTCAAGGAGATCTTGATGGGAAACCTCTTGTTTCTCTTTGCCATCTAATAGGGCTTTTTGGATGAAATAGGCGCCTGCAGTGTGTGAGTTGGCGCAAATTTTGAGCTCTTGCTTGGGAAGATGGAGAAGGACTTCTTTAAAGAGAGGGAGGCCCAGATCATAGATTGGTTTTCCTGGACAGGTTGGATAGAGTCCAAGGGCTGACCAGATGTACCAAGCAGATAGGCTACCATTGTCCTCATCACCTGGATAGGCTTGGAAATCTTGATGAAAAGCTTGGGAACGGATCTGGTGGATCAGGAGATTAGTGTATTCGGGATGAAGACTGTAACGGAAGAGGTAGGGAATGTGAAAGCTGGGTTGATTGGAGATGGCGATCTGCCCAAATGGGACTTGGGCCATTTCACTCATTTCGTGGATTTCATAGCCATATCCTCTTACATCAAATTGAGGTTTTTGATTGGCCAGATCCAGCAGTCGTTGGGTGAAGGCTTTTTTACCGCCCATTAGCTCTATCAGACCGGAGAGGTCGTGTAAGGCTCCAAAAGTAGCCTGGGTGGCAGAGCATTCTGCATAATCTCCTCCCCAGCTGATAGGAGAGAAGGGTTCTTTAAAGTTTCCATTGGTGGATCGTGCTCTCATAAAGCCTGTTTGGGCATCATACAATGTTCGGTAGGAGAGGCTGGAAGCAGCATACCGAGTGGCTGTTTCTGTCTGACCCAATTGCTTGGCAACGGTAGCAATGCAAAAATCACTATAGGCATAATCTAGGCTATGGCTCACACTTTCGTGAAAATCATCGGGGAGGTAGCCAAGGGCCGTGTAGCTTTCATTGCCATGGCGACCAAAATGTTGAGTGGGATCTGTTTTTTGAGCCGTCTGGAGCATAGCTGTGAGCATGTTTTCATGTAGGTCTGGTGCGATCCCTTTAGTGACAGCATCCGCAAAGACGCCATCGATGAGGGTGCCTGGCATCATCCCTCGTTCATCTGGGGCCAACCATTTTGGTAGAAAACCAGTATCCTGGTAAGTGTTTAAAAATCCTTCGAGAAAGTGACGGTAATAATCGGGGTAGACAAGGCTAAAGAGAGGAAAAGAGGTCCGAAAGAGGTCCCAAAATCCGATATTGGTATAAGCTTTTCCTGGTTTGATTTCATTATGAGTGACATCCAGGTGCCAGTCATTTTCCTCGGTATCTGTTTCATAAAAGGTTTGAGGGAAAAGGAGGAGTCGGTAAAGGCAATGATCGAAAAAGGCTTGGTCACGCCCTCCGGCATCTTTTACTTCAATTCGTTTTAGCAGCTGATTCCATTGATCGGCTGCCTCTTTTTTAGCTTCCTCTAGGGAAAGGTGGGGAAGATGGCTGTGAGCCATGTCTTGAGACAGATAAGAAGTTCCTAATTGGACGGTCACTTCCTTGCTAGCAAAGGTGAGAAAAAGATCTTGATCGATGTGAGTGACGTTCTCAATCGGCTGGCTAAATTGCCACTGGAGATAGAAAGAGTAGGAAGTATCTGCGGTATGGGCCTGATCCAGAATGTGGAAGTGGCAGGTTTGGTCTGTCAGAGTCAAGTCCTCTAGTTCCTTTGCTGCATGAAAGCAGAGTGTCAGTTTTTCTGGTGCTCGAAAGCGCATGACAGCCCCGTAGCGGCTTGGAACCAGCTCACTGTGAATCTGATAACGTTCCGAAAAAATACGGAGGTAGTGGGGCTGGAAAATAGCTTCTTTCATCGAATAACTGCTTTGGCGACGGAAGAGGTCGGAACTTGCAATTTCCCCCGTGATGGGCGTGATGAGGCACCAAGTGTAGTCTCCTATCCAAGGACTAGGCTGGTGGGTGAGGCGAAATCCCTGAAAAATAGGGAGATTGGGGTTGAAAAACCAAGCCCCTTGTTCGTGTGTCGTCTGAGGAAGGAAGTAGTTCATCCCAAAAGGGACTCCTGTATAAGGGAGGGTGTTTCCGTGGGAATAGTGAGGATGATTATCGCTTCCCCAACGGGTATCGATGGTCTGGCAATGTGTGCGCATCTTGTCTCCTTTTTCTTCATCAACCTTAAATGATCTGTGTTTTTCTTGGAACACGCGGTGGTATTTCCTTCATTGTATCAAAGTGTTGTCAAATATGATAGCGTTTTTATCAAATGGAAAATTTTGTAGAAAAAGGGCTATAGTTTGCGTATGTATTTCCCATTTGAAATCTTTTATACTGAATAGGAAAGAATCGATACGTGTGAGGAAAATAAATGACCTATTCAAAAGAAATTGTGCGAGAATGGTTGGATCAAGTGGCTGAGCGAGCTAAGGAGTACCCTGAGTGGGTGGATGTCTTTGAACGTTGCTATACAGACACTTTGGATAATACAGTTGAAATTTTAGAAGACGGTTCAACCTTTGTGTTAACAGGGGACATCCCAGCTATGTGGTTGCGTGACTCAACGGCTCAATTGAGACCCTATCTTCATGTGGCTAAACGAGATCCTCGTTTACGTCAAACCATTGCTGGTTTGGTCAAACGCCAGATGACCTTGATCCTCAAGGATCCCTATGCTAACTCTTTTAATATTGAGGAGAACTGGAAAGGCCACCACGAGACCGACCATACCGATTTGAATGGCTGGATTTGGGAGCGCAAGTATGAAGTGGATTCGCTTTGCTATCCCTTGCAACTGGCTTATCTCCTGTGGAAGGAAACAGGTGAGACTAGCCAATTTGATGAAACCTTTGTCACTGCGACCAAGGAAATCCTTCATCTCTGGACAGTGGAACAAGACCACAAGAATTCCCCTTATCGCTTTGTTCGGGATACAGATCGTAAGGAAGACACGCTGGTGAATGACGGCTTTGGGCCAGATTTCGCTGTGACAGGGATGACCTGGTCAGCCTTCCGTCCAAGTGATGACTGCTGTCAGTATAGCTACTTAATCCCGTCCAATATGTTTGCAGTGGTTGTCTTGGGTTATGTGCAAGAAATCTTCGCAGCATTGAATCTAGCCGATAGTGACAGCATCATTGCAGATGCCAAACGCTTGCAAGCGGAGATTCAAGAAGGAATCGAAAACTACGCCTACACGACTAACAGCAAGGGCGAGAAAATCTATGCCTTTGAGGTAGACGGTTTGGGAAATGCTAGCATCATGGATGATCCGAACGTACCAAGTTTGTTGGCTGCTCCCTATCTGGGCTACTGCGAGATTGACGACGAAGTTTACCAAGCCACTCGTCGGACTATTTTGAGCCCTGAAAATCCTTACTTCTATGAAGGGAAGTACGCAAGTGGACTCGGAAGTTCTCATACCTTTTATCGCTATATCTGGCCGATTGCTTTATCCATTCAAGGATTGACAACAAATGATAAAGCTGAGAAAAAACTCTTGCTGGACCAGTTGGTTGCTTGCGATGGAGGCACGGGCGTCATGCACGAAAGTTTCCACGTGGATGATCCAACCAAATATTCGCGTGAATGGTTCTCTTGGGCCAACATGATGTTCTGTGAATTAGTCTTGGATTACTTGGATATTCGCTAATACTCTTTGAAAATCTCTTCAAACCACGTCAGCTTCGCCTTGCCGTATATATGTTACTGACTTCGTCAGTTCTATCTACAACCTCAAAGCAGTGCTTTGAGCAACCTGCGGCTAGCTTCCTAGTTTGCTCTTTGATTTTCATTGAGTATAAGGAGCACGCTTTAGCTTCACTGATTCTTGTTAGAATCACAAGTTTATATTTAAAACATTAAAAATTTAAGTTAGAATGAGGTTTTACTCATGGAAAATGTTGTTGTACATATCATCTCTCACAGCCACTGGGATCGTGAGTGGTATCTACCTTTTGAAAGCCACCGCATGCAATTGGTGGAACTGTTTGACAATCTGTTTGATCTTTTTGAAAATGATCCTGAATTCAAAAGCTTCCACTTGGATGGCCAAACCATTGTCCTTGACGACTATTTAGAAATTCGCCCTGAAAATCGCGACAAGGTGCAGCGTTATATCGACGAAGGCAAGCTCAAGATTGGTCCTTTCTATATCTTGCAGGATGATTACTTGATTTCCAGTGAAGCCAATGTTCGCAATACCTTGATTGGACAAGCAGAATGTGCCAAATGGGGCAAATCTACTCAAATTGGTTACTTCCCAGATACCTTTGGAAATATGGGGCAGGCTCCTCAAATCCTTCAAAAATCAGGGATTCACGTAGCGGCCTTTGGGCGTGGGGTCAAACCAATCGGATTTGACAACCAAGTTCTTGGAGATGAGCAATTTACCTCTCAATTTTCTGAAATGTACTGGCAAGGGGCGGATGGGAGTCGTGTACTCGGTATTCTTTTTGCCAACTGGTACAGTAACGGGAACGAAATTCCAGTGGATAAAGATGAAGCTTTGGCTTTCTGGAAACAAAAATTGGCAGATGTTCGCGACTATGCCTCAACCAACCAATGGTTAATGATGAACGGCTGCGACCACCAACCGGTTCAACGAAACTTGAGTGAAGCTATTCGCGTGGCCAATGAGCTCTTCCCTGACGTGACCTTTATTCATAGCTCCTTTGATGAATATGTGCAAGCAGTGGAAAGTGCACTTCCTGAACAATTATCAACGGTTACGGGAGAATTGACCAGTCAGGAAACAGATGGTTGGTACACTCTTGCTAATACATCTTCTTCACGTATTTACCTCAAACAAGCCTTCCAAGAAAACAGCAACTTGCTCGAGCAAGTGGTGGAACCTTTGACCATCATTACTGGTGGGCACAACCACAAGGATCAATTGACCTATGCTTGGAAGACACTCTTACAAAATGCGCCACACGATAGTATTTGTGGATGTAGCATAGATGATGTTCACCGTGAGATGGAAGTTCGTTTTGCCAAGGTCAACCAAGTTGGAAACTTTGTCAAGACCAACCTTCTCAACGAATGGAAAGGCAAACTAGCAACTCAAAAAGCCCAGAGTGAGCACCTCTTTACGGTCATCAATACTGGCTTGCACAATAAGGTGGACACCGTCAGCACGATTGTCGATGTAGCAGTTTGTCCGTTTAAGGAATTGCATCCGACAGAAGGCTTCAAGAAAATGGCCGCTTTGACCTTGCCGGACTACCACGTAGAAGATTTAGATGGGCATCTTGTAGAAGCAGAGATTGAGGACTTGGGAGCAAGCTTTGGCTATACCCTGCCTAAGGATAAATTCCGCCAACCCTATATTGCGCGTCAAGTGCGCGTGACGGTTCCGGTTCACCTAGCGCCTCTTTCTTGGACGACCTTCCAGCTCTTGGAAGGCAAAGCACCTCATCATGATGGTCTGTTCCAGAATGGGGTGATCGATACGCCATTTGTAACCCTTAGTATCGATGATGGCTTGACCCTTTACGACAAAACGACCAATGAGGCTTATGAGGATTTCCTTCGCTTTGAAGATCGTGGTGATATTGGAAATGAATATATCTACTTCCAACCAAAAGGAACCGAACCGATCTATGCGGAGTTAACAGCTTATGAGGTCTTGGAAAACAATGCTCGCTATGCCAAAATCTTGCTCAAGCATGACTTGACGATCCCGGTTAGCGCGGATGAACAATTGGATGCGGAGCAAAGAGGCATTATCGAGTTTATGAACCGCAAGGCAAGTCGCTCAGAAGAGCTGACAACCATCCCTCTTGAAACGGAGATGACCATCTTTGTGGATGACCCACAAATTCGCTTCAAGACGCGCTTCACCAATACAGCTAAGGATCACCGTATCCGTCTTTTGGTCAAGACTCACAATACACGTCCAAGCAACGATTCTGAAAGTATCTATGAAGTTGTGACACGGCCAAATAAACCGGCTGCTTCTTGGGAAAATCCTGAAAATCCCCAACACCAGCAAGCTTTCGTCAGCTTGTATGATGACGTCAAAGGGGTAACAGTGGCCAATAAAGGATTGCATGAATACGAAATCCTAGGAGACGATACGATAGCTGTAACACTTCTCCGTGCTTCCGGTGAACTTGGTGACTGGGGCTATTTCCCAACACCAGAAGCACAATGTTTGCGGAACTTTGAGGTTGAATATGCAGTAGAATGCCATCAAGCTCAGGGGCGCTTCTCTGCTTATCGCCGAGCGAAAGCTTTGCAGACACCGATGACCAGCCTTCAAGTTGAAAAACAAGAAGGAAGTGTAGCAGCGTCTGGTAGCTTACTCAAGCATACAGCCTTGACGCATCCTCAGGTTTGTCCAACAGCCTTTAAGGTAGCAGAAAATGAAGAAGGTTACATCCTTCGCTATTACAACATGAGCCAAGAAAATGTGCGAGTGTCAGAAGGACAACAAACGGTTGTCGATCTTCTAGAACAACCGTATCCGGTTCATACAGGCTTATTGGCACCGCAAGAAATCCGGACAGAATGGATTAAAAAAGAAGAAGTATAGCTGGTTGCAGCTGAAGAAACAATAAAAGGAAAGGAGGAGCGAAAAAGTAAGAACCAACTGCTGACTCGCTCCTTTTTACAGGTAAAAGCAATGACCATTGCAACGATTGATATCGGAGGGACTGGGATTAAGTTTGCTAGTCTCACTCCGGATGGAAAGATTTTAGATAAGGCCAGCACCCCAACTCCAGAAACTTTAGAAGATTTGTTGGCTTGGTTGGACCAGCGATTGTCAGAACGTGACTACCGTGGGATTGCCATGAGTGTGCCAGGAGCCGTTAATCAAGAAACTGGGGTGATTGAGGGAATCAGTGCCATTCCTTACATTCATGGTTTTTCATGGTATGAGGCCCTTGCTCATCATAAGCTTCCTGTCCACCTAGAAAATGATGCCAACTGTGTTGGACTCAGTGAACTGCTAGCTCATCCTGAGATTGAAAATGCAGCCTGTGTCGTGATTGGGACAGGAATCGGTGGCGCTATGATTATCAATGGAAAACTTCACCGAGGTCGTCATGGTTTGGGTGGAGAGTTTGGTTATATGACAACTATCGAGCCTGCAGAAAGACTCAACAACTGGTCGTTACTAGCTTCTACGGGAAACATGGTTCGTTATGTGATTGAAAAATCAGGTCAGTCTGACTGGGATGGCCGCAAGGTTTACCAAGAGGCTGCAGCAGGAAATGCTCTCTGTCAAGAAGCCATTGAGCGCATGAATCGTAACCTAGCTCAAGGATTGCTCAATATCCAGTACCTGATTGATCCAGATGTGATTAGCCTAGGTGGCTCTATCAGTCAGAATCCAGATTTTATCAAAGGGGTTCAAAAAGCAGTAGACACTTTTGTCGAAACCTATGAAGAATATACAATCGCTCCAGTCATCCAAGCCTGCACCTATCACGCAGATGCCAATCTCTACGGTGCCCTTGTCAACTGGTTACAGGAGGAAAACCAATGGTAAGTTTTACAGGACTTAGTCCCAAACAAGCTCAATCTATCGAAGTATTAAAAAGTTACATTTCTCTACCAGATGTAGAAGTGGCAGTCGCTCAGTCTGACCAAGCCTCTATCTCTATCAAGGGTGAGGGTGGAGAATATCAATTGACTTATCGCAAACCTCATCAGATTTATCGTGCCTTATCGATTCTCGCAACAGCATTAGCAGAAGGTGACAAGGTAGAGATTGAAGAACAAGCGGCTTATGAAGATTTAGCCTACATGGCTGACTGTTCGCGAAATGCAGTTCTAAATGTTGCATCTGCCAAGCAGATGATTGAAGTCTTGGCTCTGATGGGTTATTCAACCTTTGAGCTCTACATGGAAGACACCTATCAGATTGAAGGGCAACCTTACTTTGGCTATTTCCGTGGAGCATACTCAGCTGAAGAATTACAGGAAATCGAAGCTTACGCCCAGCAGTTTGATATGACCTTTGTACCATGTATCCAGACCTTGGCTCACTTATCAGCCTTTGTCAAATGGGGTGTCAAAGAAGTCCAGCAACTTCGTGATGTAGAGGACATTCTCCTCATCGGCGAAGAAAAAGTTTACGACCTAATCGACGGCATGTTTGCTACTCTGTCTAAACTACAAACACGCAAGGTCAATATCGGGATGGACGAAGCTCACTTGGTTGGTTTGGGACGCTATCTCATCTTAAACGGTGTTGTGGACCGTAGCCTCCTCATGTGTCAACATTTGGAGCGCGTGCTGGATATTGCAGACAAGTATGGTTTCCACTGCCAGATGTGGAGCGATATGTTCTTCAAACTCATGTCAGCAGATGGCCAGTACGACCGTGATGTCGAAATTCCAGAAGAAACTCGTGTTTATCTTGATCGTCTCAAAGACCGTGTGACCTTGGTTTACTGGGATTATTATCAGGATAGCGAAGAAAAATACAACCGTAACTTCGGTAATCACCACAAGATTAGCCAGGATATTGCCTTTGCAGGTGGTGCTTGGAAGTGGATTGGTTTCACACCACACAACCATTTCAGTCGTCTCATCGCTGTCGAAGCTAACAAAGCCTGCCATGCCAATCAGATCAAGGAAGTCATTGTGACGGGTTGGGGAGATAATGGTGGCGAAACAGCTCAGTTCTCTATTCTGCCAAGTCTACAAATCTGGGCAGAACTCAGTTATCGCAATGATTTAGAGCGCTTGTCTGCTCACTTCAAGACCACTACAGGTCTATCGGTTGAAGATTTCATGCAACTTGACCTAGCCAATCTCTTGCCAGACCTACCAGACAATCTCAGTGGCATCAACCCCAACCGCTATGTCTTTTACCAGGATGTTCTTTGCCCAATTCTTGATAAGCACATGACTCCTGAACAGGACAAGCCCCACTTTGCTAAGGCTGCTGAGACCCTTTCTGACATTAAAGAAAAAGCTGGAGTCTACGCTTATCTTTTCGAAACTCAGGCTCAGTTGAATGCTATTTTAAGTGGCAAGGTTGATGTGGGGCGACGCATTCGTCAAGCCTATCAAACAGGTGATAAAGAGAGCTTGCAACAAATTGCTCGAGAAGAATTACCAAAATTAAGAAGCCAGATTGAAACCTTCCACAAGCTCTTTAGCCAACAATGGCTGAAAGAAAACAAGGTCTTTGGCTTGGATACAGTGGATATTCGTATGGGAGGCCTCTTGCAACGGATCAAGCGCGCTGAAAGCCGTATGGAGGACTATCTAACTGGTTCCATCTCACGAATCGATGAACTAGAAGTAGACATCTTGCCATTTAATGATTTCTACGGAGATAAGGACTTCGCAGCTACAACAGCTAATCAATGGCATACCATTGCAACAGCCTCAACCATCTATACGACCTAATAGAAAGCCTTGTGTTTCAAGACAATGATGTTGAAGGAGGAGAAGGATGTCCTATGAATGGAGACATTTCTTCTCCTTTTTTATCCATTTTTAAAGCTATGTCATAAATTTGTAGAATTTTTTCTATAATTAGGAGTTTGAAAAGAGAAAATGCCTATCTTATAATAAGTATTGTAAACGCTACCAAAGCAAAAACACGCTCAAGGCTCAAAGGGGGGAGTTAAATGAAAAAGTTTGTAAGGACTCTGAGAGAAAATTTCATTTTTCTTTTAATGGTCTTACCTGGTGCAGCGTGGTTAATCTTATTCTTCTATATTCCGGTTTTTGGGAATATCGTAGCATTTAAGGACTATCATATCACAGGAGAGGGCTTCATCGACAGTGTCATGAAGAGTAAGTGGGTTGGCTTTGACAACTTCAAATTCCTCTTTAGTTCCAAAGATGCCTACATTATTACAAGAAACACGGTCTTGTACAACTTAGGATTTATCTTCTTAGGATTGATTGTTTCCGTTGGGATCGCCATCATCTTTAGTGAGTTGAGATCAAAAAGAGTGGTCAAGGTGCTTCAAACCTCCATGCTCTTCCCATACTTCCTATCATGGGTTATCATCAGCTTCTTCACCGATGCCTTCCTTAATGTGGACAAAGGATTGGTCAACCACATCTTAGCTTCATTTGGTATGAAAGCCATCAATTTCTATTCGGAATTGTGGATCTGGCCAGCGCTTCTCCTCTTCTTAGGAATCTGGAAAGGCTTTGGTTATAGTAGTGTCATGTACTATGCAACCATCATGGGAATTGACCCAACTTACTATGAAGCAGCGACCGTGGATGGTGCGTCTAAGTGGCAACGCATTCGCAACATCACCATTCCTCAGTTGTCTTCCTTGATTACGGTCTTGACCATTCTTGCAGTCGGAAATATCTTCCGCGCAGACTTCGGTCTCTTCTACCAAATCCCGCATAATGCTGGAGCGCTCTATAGTGTGACCAACGTTATTGATGTTTATGTCTACAACGGTTTGACCAAGTCAGGGGATATCGGGATGACAGCAGCAGCCGGTCTTTACCAATCGGTAGTCGGTTTGGTTCTTGTTTTAATCTCAAATATCATTGCCCGTCGCATTGATAAGAATGCCGCTCTCTTCTAGAAAGGAGGATCGTATGAAAAAATCAACCATTCAAAAAGAAAAAATTGATAATGTCGGGATCCATTCTTTCAGTAAGAAGAGCAACTTCTTCTTTACCTTGTTGTTGACCTTAGTCGGATTGACCTGTGTACTTCCCTTCATCTTCGTTGTCATGATCTCTTTGACAGACGAACAAAGTTTGGCAGTCCATGGATTCCAATTCTGGCCGGCAAAATTTGGATTTGATGGTTACCTTTTCTTGGTACAGTTCAAAGACAAAATCTTGCAAGCCCTCTTCATTACCTTGTTTGTGACCATTGTGGGGACAGCATGTAATGTCTTTATCACAACAACCTATGCTTATGCGATCTCACGGAGTACCTTTAAATACCGCAAGTTCTTTACCGTATTTTCACTCCTTAGTATGCTCTTTAGTGCAGGGTTGGTACCGGGCTATATTGTCACCACTCAACTCTTGCAATTGGGTGATACCATCGGGGCTTTGATTATCCCAATGTTGCTTAGCCCATTCAACATCATCTTGATGCGGACCTTCTTTAAACGGACCATTCCAGAAGCCATTCTTGAATCCGCTCGGATCGATGGGGCAAGTGAAACACGGATTTTCTTCCAAATTTGCTTGCCACTCTCTCTACCAGGGATTGCGACTATTAGTCTCTTCACCGCTTTAGGATTCTGGAACGACTGGTTCAACGCCCTTCTCTATATTAAGAGTGACAACCTTTACCCATTGCAATACCTCTTGATGCAAATCCAAAACAATATGGATTACATCGCTAAAAATGTCGGGGTATCCGGCCAATTGGCAGGAGCTGTACAATCCATCCCACGGGAAACAGGACGTATGGCCATGGTGGTTGTGGCAACAGTGCCAATCGCCATTCTCTATCCATTCTTCCAACGCTACTTTGTAAAAGGCTTGACCATCGGTGGTGTGAAAGAATAACATTGTTCATTGAAAATCAACAGGATTTTCAACTCATAACTTAGTCTAAAAAGAAAATAACATAAAGGAGATTTTTCTTATGAAAAATTGGAAAAAATACGCGTTAGCATCTGCTAGTGTCATTGCTCTTGGAGCTACTCTTGCTGCTTGTGGAAGCCTTACAGGTAACAACAAGAAATCAGCAACAACTGAAGATGGTAAACCAATCATCAAGATGTACCAAATCGGTGACAAACCAGACAACTTGGATACCTTGTTAGAAAATGCCAACAAGATCATTGAAAAGAAAGTTGGCGCAAAATTGGATATCCAATATCTTGGTTGGGGTGACTACGCACAAAAAATGAACGTTATCATCTCATCTGGTGAAAACTATGATATTGCTTTTGCCAACAACTACGTTATCAATGCTCAAAAAGGTGCCTATGCTGACTTGACAGAATTGTACAAGAAAGAAGGGAAAGAACTTTACAAAGCACTTGACCCAGCATACATCAAAGGGAACACTGTAAATGGCAAGATCTATGCTGTTCCAGTAGCAGCCAACGTTGCATCTTCTCAAAACTTTGCCTTCAACGGACCACTTGTTGAAAAATATGGTATCGACATCTCAAACGTCAAAGACTATGCTTCTCTTGAACCAGTCTTGAAAGCCATTAAAGAAAAAGATCCAAACGTTGTTCCATTTGCAATGAACAAGAGCTACGGTGGACCTTCAGATGACTTCGACTATGTAGCTGTTGATGGACTTCCATTCGTTGTTGACTTGAAAGGTGACACTACGAAGATCGTGGACCGTTACACAATCCCTCGTTATGTAGAAAACTTGAAGACTCTTCACAAATACTACGAAGCAGGATACATTCCAAAAGACGTAGCAACAAGCGATACTGGTTATGACCTTTCTCAAGATACTTGGTTAGTTCGTGAAGAAACAGTAGGACCAGCTGACTACGGTAACAGCTTGCTTTCTCGTGTAGCAAACCGTAAGATCGACATCAAACCATTTACTGAACTTTACAAGAAGAACAATACCACTCAAGTAGCTAACTTTGTTATCTCAAACAACTCTAAGAACAAAGAAAAAGCAATGGAAGTGTTGAACCTTTTGAACACTAATCCAGAACTCTTGAACGGCCTTGTTTATGGACCAGAAGGCAAGAACTGGGAAAAAGTTGACGGCAAAGAAAACCGTGTCAAAGTCTTGGATGGCTACAACGGAAACACTCACATGTCTGGATGGAACACTGGTAACAACTGGATTCTTTACATCAACGAAAACGTAACAGATGAACAAATTGCACAATCTAAGAAAGACTTGGAAACTGCAAAAGAATCTCCAGCACTTGGTTTCATCTTTAACACAGATAAAGTGAAATCAGAAATCACAGCTCTTACAAATACTTTGAACCAATTCGCGGGTGCTATCAATACTGGTACTGTGGATCCTGAAGTAGAAGTTCCTAAGATGCTTGAAAAATTGAAATCAGAAGGTGCTTACCAAAAAGTGCTTGATGAAATGCAAAAACAATACGACGAATACCTTGCTTCTAAAAAATAAGAAATAGGTCGTGTGAAAAGGCTTTGGAGGGATCTCCAGAGCCTTTTTAAGTTTTTTATGAAAATGAATCTTGGAAATGAAAATCAATATTTCAATTTACTAATGCAAATATGGGAAAGCGTTTTATTTTTATGATATAATAGAATCACTAATTGGAAAAGAGGCTGAATGATGGGGAAAATCATCGAGTTCATTTTTACGAGAGTCTATGTTGCTATGCTGGTAACAGGGATTTTTTGGGTCTTGACGATCTGTGGGGGCATTCTTCTAGGAGTAGGACCGGCCAGTACCACTATCATGAGCCTCTATGCAGAAAATGGCATGAAGTACAAAGACTATCATTGGTCACGCGCTTGGGAACTCTTCAAAGAAAATCTTGTTCTAGCCAATCAAGTCTTTTACACCTTCTTTGCCATTGAAGGAGTCCTCTTCTATGGCATGTACCTCATGATCCAGATTCCTCACTTAAATTTCTTCCAAATTTTGGTTCTCCTGTTTAATCTGGTTTTCCTCTTGGTTGCGCCTCTAGCTTACGCCGTTTATTTGAAATTGCAAGTGCATTTTGCTCTCTCTTATACCAACAGTATCAAACTCAGTTTGATCGGAATGTTGCTGGACATTCGTCCGGTTCTGAAGCTCATCCTTGGAACCGCGCTACTTGGCGTCATTAGCTACTATATGCCAGCCCTTCTCTTTTTTGTCTTGATCGGCGTCTGGCATTTCTTTGTCAATGATATCTTTGACCCTGTTTATCAAAACATCCACGAAAAATTGGTATCCTAACGATGAAAAAAATCTGGTTAAGTACGCTTTTAAAATTCTACGCCTATGTCATGGTGGTCATTTTGACCATTATGGGTCTCGTCGTAGCGGGGATCTCTTGGAAAAACCAGCAAGCTGAAGCCGACCGGATCGCCCAACGGGTCTTGACTGAAGTCGTGACGGATCTTGAGACCTCTTATCAGCGGGTCACACAAGAAGGGCGTAGCCTCGTTGAAAACCCTGCAAAGTTAGAAGGGGTTTACCGCTATTTTACCATGTCTCCTTCAGAGTATGAGACCTGGCGGTTGAATGCCCAATTCCCTTCTTATATCCAATTGTCCCTACATAAGAATATTGACAGTCTCTATTTGAGCAATAAAAACATCGAGGGTATCGATGTCACCTTGTCGGATTACAAGACAGTATTTGTCTCTACCCGGCAATCGAAGGGGGGTAAGCAAGTTTCAGCGGACCGTTACAAGGCTCCTGCGACAGCCATTCCGGTTCCTTTGACAGATCCGACTACGGGTGCTGGAGTTGGGATTGCTTATATGACTCTGGACCAGGAAATTTTGACGGCAGCGATTGACAATGCTAGAGGAGATCTACCGGTTGCTGTGCGGATCTTCACGCCCTTTGGGAAAGAGATGTACCATGAAGGGGATAAGGGACAATCAAAAGATGTTAAATGGCAAACCCGTAGCACGATCTATGGCTACAAGGTGGATGTAGCTGTTTCTAAAAGTTATCTGGTCAAAAAGGGTCTAGCTAACCTGACCACTTTTCTCTCCATTGCTTTCCTAATTTTCTTGATCCTTTACTTGTTGTTACGGCAGATTTTCAAAAATTACCGGCGTCAAGTCCTCGATTTGGTCGATACCATGAATCAGATCAGTCAAGGCGATAGTGAACGACGGATTGATACCTCGACTAAGGACCAAGAACTGCTGGTTATTGGTAATATGATCAATACCATGTTAGACAATATGGACAAGAACATTCGGGATATCTACCAGTTGCAGCTCAGCCAAAAAGATGCTAATATGCGGGCGCTACAAGCCCAGATCAATCCCCACTTCATGTACAATACACTGGAATTTATCCGGATGTATGCCGTGATGCAAGAGCAGGATGAATTGGGTGATATTATCTATGAGTTTAGTAGTCTCTTGCGCAATAATATCTCAGACGAGCGAGTGACGACAGTTGAAAATGAGCTCGAATTTTGTCGCAAATACAGCTACCTCTGCATGGTGCGTTATCCAAAATCGATTGCCTATGGCTTTAAGATCGATCCAGGTTTGGAAAAGATGAAGATTCCAAAATTTACCATCCAGCCTTTGGTTGAGAACTATTTTGCCCATGGAGTGGATCACAAACGCAAGGACAATGTGATCAGTGTCAAGGTCTTGCAAGGAGAAGGGCAGGTCATCATCTTGACCACTGATAATGGGCGCGGGATGAAAGAAGAACAGCTAGAAAGCATTCAAGAGATGCTAGCCAATCGCAATCCACGCTCAGAAATCGAAGAAAAGAGTGGTCGGCAGTCCATCGGAATTGTCAATGTCCATGAACGCCTGCTGCTCTATTTTGGAGATCGCTACCATATCCAAGTCTTCTCCCAACCTAACCATGGAGTGACTTATACGATAACCATTCAAGATGAATAAAGGAGACAGAATGTACAAAGTCTTATTAGTAGACGATGAGTATATGATTACAGAAGGGTTAAAAAAATTAATCCCCTTTGACCACTGGAATATGGAAGTGGTCGCAACTGCAGAAGATGCAGACCAGGCCCTTGATTATGTGCGAGAGTATCCGGTAGATGTGGTGATCACGGATGTCAATATGCCTGGGAAAACTGGACTTCAGATGATTGCTGAGATGAAGGATTTGATCCCAGATGCTGCCTTTATCATTATGTCAGGCTATCAGGATTTTGAATACGTCAAGACAGCTCTCAATTTGCGCGTGGCAGACTACCTGCTCAAACCTGTCAATAAGGTGGAGATGGGCAATATCCTAGAAAAAATTCAGCATAAAATCCAGCAACCAAGCCAAGAGTTGGCCGACCGTTTGATTCACGATGATATCTCTGAGGAAGAGTTTTGTCGCTATATCGCAGGTCGGAACTCATTGTGGATTGGAGTCGCTAAGGAGAAAAAAGGCTTTATCAGCTCGTCTTATCAAGTTCTTGGGCAAAATCTTCAACTCTTTATCTCGGATCAGGAAGAAGAAGCCATGATTGAGAAGGCCTTTGAACCTCCGTATAAGGAGCACTTTCATCAATTTAAGGATCTAGTGGAGCGGAGCCTCTTTTATGGGGCGACCCCTCTCAATCAAGATGAAGAAGTCTTCCATTACTACGAGCCGGCCTATCGGGTGATCATGCAAGGAAATATCCAACAGATCTTAGAAGAACTGGACTGGTTAGAAAAAATGATCCTTGAGAAGACCCCTAAGGTCTCACTGACCAAGCAGCTCTTTATCCAATTTTTGATGGATGTCTTTCATTTGTTTGAATACCTGCAAGGTGATAATTTAGCTGATGTAGTCAAGAAAGTCCAAGAAACTGCCACTTTTAGCGAGATGATTGGCTTTATCCAGGAAGAGTTGTCCCGTTTCTTATCCCACTATCGGATGAATGAAAATGTAGCGAGTGTCCTCCAAGTGATTAGCCGTGATTACCAAAAAGAGCTGTCGCTCAAGGACATCAGTCAGGCTCTCTTTATTAATCCAGTCTATTTAGGCCAATTGATTAAACGAGAAACCAATGCAACGTTCGCAGAACTCCTCAACAAACAGCGGATTAAGGCTGCCCAGCAGCTCCTCTTATCGACCAATGACAGCATTGAAGATATCTGCTATAAAGTTGGTTACAGTAATGTAGGCTATTTCTACAAGGTTTTCCGTAAACTCTGTGGGAAATCGCCTAAAACCTATCGCTTACAAGTCATGACAGAGCATGCAGAAGATGAGTAAAAGGCTGAGACGATTTGTCTCAGCCTTTTGATTGAAGATAAAGTCTTCTTAGTAACTTTCCTTAAGTGAGTACGTGACAGAAGGTCAGAGGCCCTGAAGCTAAGTTTTGAGTATTTTTTAATTTGACAAATATAAGTAGACAGTGTATACTTTATAAAAAGTAGACGGCGTATACTTTGATAAGGAAAGGTGGTCAAATGAAACGGAATACGGAAGAACTGAAAGAAAAGTTAATTTTGGTCGGCATTGAAGAAATCAGAACTAACGGGATTGACCGGATGTCTATGCGTACAATAGCTCAAAAATGTGGGGTGACTCATGGAGCTCCCTATAAGCATTTTGGAAGTAAAGATAGATATATTCAAGTGGTTATGGAACACTTATCAATGTTCTTTTTGAAAAATATGATACAAGGGATTGATACTTCCATAGATGCAAGAACTCAACTAACTCTGATGGGCTGTAACTTTGTAAGGTTTGCCCAAGAGGAAACCTATCTATTTGAAGCATTATTTATCAAATTTCCATATAACTATATGGAGTTATCCCATGAAACTATTTCAGTCAACTCCTCTTTACCAGGATTTGAACATTTTAAGTCGGTAGCGTTAAGAGTTAAAGATGAGGAAAATCTTTCTAGTAGTGACGCAGAAATTTTGATCCATTTTTGGAGTTTTATTGCGGGTTTGGCTCTATTGGTAAGGAGTCCCGTTGGAGAAAGCTTTAAAGAAAATGATGTTCAAAAGACCGTCAGAACGATGCTTGATATTTATATAAAAGGAGATAGCTGATGAATGTTTTAATAATCTATTCACATCCGAATGAAACAAGTTATAATGCATCAATCCTTCAAACTGTGCAAAAGCATTTAGCACCAGAGCATAGGGTTAAAATAGTAGACTTATATAAAGAAAACTTTGATCCGGTTTTACGTTTTGATGAAAGGCATAAAAGGAGAGATTTACAGCATAATGAAGACATGAAACCGTATAGAGATTTATTGAGTTGGGCGGATCAGTTGATTTTTATTTTCCCTACTTGGTGGAGTGGAATGCCAGCTATTTTAAAAGGTTTTATTGATCGTGTTTTTGTTGCAGGTTTTGCTTATCAGAATGGACCTCGAGGTCCGGTGGGACAACTAGATGGAAAAGCGTGGATCATTACGACGCATAATACGCCAAAAGTTTTTCTTCCTTTTTCTCAAGACTACGCAAAGGTTCTAAAATCCCAAATCTTGAAACCCTGTGGTATTAAACCGGTTAAAGTGACACAAGTTACACGAGTGGAATATATGAGTGATCGTCAACGGAAAGAAGAACTCGAAAAAATCGCACAAATAGCAAAAAGGATTTAAAAAGTGCTTTACAAGTCATGACAGAGCATGCAGAAGATGAGTAAAAAGGCTGAGACAAATCGTCTCAGCCTTTTTACTTTAAGTCCTTTGTATCTTGATTTTCCCAACCAGCAGCTCAGCTTCAATGGTGATTTCTGTGAGTTGGGTCCAATCGATTTTTTCTTGGTCAACGTGAAATAGAAGGGGGGTCATGGCGAGGAGCGCCTGGCGTTCTTCTGGAGTTAAACTCTTGGTGAGGCTGACTGTTTCGGATGAGAGGATCTGACAGTGGTCTTCAAAGTGCTCCAAAATTTCCTGGTTGGAGTAGGATTGCTTGGTCAATTGATCTTGGGCCAACTGACGAATTTCTTTCAGATGAGAAGAGGTTGGGACAACCTTAATGATGACCCCTTCAGCCTTTAAGACACGCTCAAATTCAGCGTAATTAGCCGGGGAGAAGATGTCCAAAATGACCTCTATACTCTTGGATTGAATGGGTAAATGAGCCAAGTCTCCTACAAACCAATTGACCTTCCAGCTAGCGTCACTCTTGGCAGCTAGTTGCACAGATTCCTTGGAAAGATCAAAGGCATAGAAAGTAGCCTTGGGATAGGCTTCTTGTAGTTTCCGGGAGTAATAGCCTTCTCCACAACCGATATCTAGAATTCTGGCATCACTGGTCGGAATTTTTTGTCCGATCGCTGTTAGAATCGGCTCATAAAAACCTGCTTCCAAGATTAGCTGGCGATTCTGGAAATTTTCTTTGTCATAGTCCTTCGATTGTTTGATCTGAGGAGCCAGGTTGACATAGCCAAATTTCGCCAAATCAAAAGAATGGCCCTTGGGACATTTAAAACTGGTCTCCACAAGTTCTAGGTCCAATTGACAGATGGGACAGGCAAAAGCAGTGGCTGTTTGAAATCGTTGTAATTTTGGTTTGATCGGTGTATTCATATTAGTAGTGTAACAAAAGAGCCTCTAGATAGCAACCGATGTTTTAATGGGACTAAGTCACACTTTTTTAACGAATCTACGCGGTATTGAATGGAACTTGAGTCTCTTTATTTAATTTCCTCATTTTAATCTCTTCTATCTCGCCACTCATCTCTTCATTTTGACCACTTATACCCAAAAGCCGTTTTTTAAATGGCTTTTTTTGTTAGACTGGTTCTATCAAAAGGAGAGAGAACATGATATTACAAGCTAAAAACATCAGTAAACGATATGGAAATCATTTAGCCGTAAACAATATTCATTTACAGTTTGAAAAGGGAACCTTTAATGCGATTCTAGGACCAAATGGGGCGGGGAAATCAACGACGATTTCCATGTTGATTGGTTTGAAACAACCAACGCAAGGTAAAATCATCTATGAACCAGGTACTAAAATTGGTGTGGTCTTTCAGACTAGTGTCTTAGATGAGATGCTGACGGTTAGGGAAAATCTGACCATTCGTGCCAGACAGTACAAAGGCCTAAAACCAAATCGTGTGTCTGATCTTATTGATCGTCTAGGCCTATCAGCTTTCCAAAAGCAGAAATATGGGACGCTTTCAGGCGGCCAAAAGCGTCGGGTTGACATTGCGCGTGCTCTGCTCTCACAACCAGATATTCTATTCTTAGACGAACCAACGACAGGTTTGGATATCCAAACTCGAAAATCTATTTGGGATTTGCTCTATCAATTGCAGAGAGAAGAGGGAATGACCGTTGTATTGACCACGCATTATCTTGACGAAGCAGATGAAGCTGATCAAATTTATATTGTAGATCATGGGAAAGTGATTGCTCAAGGATCGGCACTAGATATTAAGAGCCAGTATGCTACTAATATCTTAAAGATTCGTTTCAAGGAGAGACAGCAGATAGAAAGTCTCAAATCTTCGGGAATGTCAGTAGAGCAACAAGGTCAATTGGAGTATGTTCTTCAACCCGATAGTGAAAGGGAAGCCATTGATTACCTGGCGCAAGTTAGAGATAAAATAGCCCATTTTGAGTTTCGCCCAGGGACCATGGATGATGCCTTTATTGCACTTACAGGAAGGGAGGTTCGCTAATGCTAGCCTTACTAAAGCGAAATTTTTTATTGTACTTCAGGAATCGTTCAGGAGTTTTCTTCTCCCTGTTGGGAGCCTTGATTTCCTTTGTCCTTTATATTATTTTTCTTCAAAAAAATCTAACAGATGCTTGGGCTCAGCTCCCCAATAGTGGTCCTGTGTTAAATAATTGGTTAATGAGTGGGACGCTGGCTGTGACAGGGATTACGACAAGTCTGGCTGCCCTGACTCAGTTAGTAAAGGACCGTGAACATCAGGTAGATCAGGATCTTTATTTATCGGATCAAGGAAAGTGGCGGTTAGCATTTTCGTATCTAACGAGTGCAATCATCATTTCTTTTTCCATGCAGATCCTTATGTATGTGCTGATGTGTGGCTATTTTAGAGAAGTTCCAACCTTATCTCTATTACCTGAAGTGCTCCTCATTATGCTACTTAGTAGCCTACTTTCTAGCTTAGTGAATGCCATTTTTGTTTATTTTTTCCAATCAGTAGACAGTCTTGGGAAGTTTTCGACCATAGTGGGTACAGCTTCTGGTTTTTTGGTAGGGACTTATGTACCTTTGGGCGTTCTACCTAATTTTGCTCAACTACTAATGAAATGTACCCCAGCAACTTATATTGCTGCACTTTATCGACAAGTCCTCATGAAAGAAGCATTAAGTGAGACCTTTAAAGGTCAAGATAATCTTCTTCAAGAGTTTCAAGAAAAAATGGGTGTTCAGCTCAAATGGCAAACTTTATTGACAAAGGAACAAACATACCTTATAGTGTTAGGAGGTATTCTTCTAGCTTTGGGGATTTGGATTTCCTTGGCAAAAAGATCGAGTAAAAGAAAGTAAGTGAGAATTGGAGTAGGAATGAAGATTCGTTTTGAGGAAAAACAAGATATCCCAGAAAACGACCCCTGTGTGGTCATTCAAGCCAAGCAATTATCTGATCAAGCACGAGAGGTGATGGAGTATCTCGAACAATTTTCGACAGTGAATCAAGTAGTGATCCCTATCAAAACAGATGATCATTTGATCATGGTGAAAATTGATGACATTATTCTAGCCGAGATTGATAAGAATCAGCTCACCATTTATACGACAGACAAAACGTTCACCATCAGAGATACTTTGATAAATTTTCAACATCGGATTAATCGTCGTAATTTTTTACAGATATCACGCCACGCGGTGATGAATATCGACCATTTAGAATCGCTATCGGATAGTTTTTCAGGCAATATGATGGCTAAACTGACACGTGGAGTAAAATCAAGTGTCAGTCGGAAATATGTCAAATCCTTGATGGATTATTTAGGGGTATAGGAGAAAGTGATGAAACGAGTTATAGCTTATTTTGTATCTGGTATGAGGACAGGATCCTTCTTTTATTTGTGTTTGGTGTTATTATCCCATGTCTATACCAACATCGTCTATCCTGCTGTAAATGTCCGCAATATCCTGGCGATCTTTTTGATGAGTGGGACAATGGGGGTCTTGACATTCATTCTTGAGGAAGAAGAGTTTTTGACCTATAGTTTGCGTGTGGCTTTGCATTTAGTTGTGACAGCTGCCATCTTAGCATTAACCTACTTGTTTTTTGGCTGGGGGACAGCCTTGCGGAGCCCGATTCCTTGGTTGATCTTTCTAGCCATTTACGGCCTGATCTGGCTGTACCAGATTTGGCAACTCCATAAAAAAACTCAACGAATCAACCAAGCTTTGTTGCATCGCAGAAAAGGGAAATAGTCTCAGAAAAAGTGTATAAGAAAACCACGAAGTTCATACGAAACTTCGTGGTTTTACTTTCTTAATAAGTCAAAACAAAGTATTTTTTCTTACCGCGACGGATAACGGTCAATTCATTTTCTAATTTATCGCTATCGCTCAAGACATAGTCAAGGTCTTGGATGCGTTCGCCATTGACGTAGATCGCTCCATTTTGAACATCTTCGCGGGCTTGGCGTTTAGAATTCACTACACCAGCTGTGACCAAGAGCTCAACAATGTTGAGGTTGTCTTCTGCTTGGACCTGGTAGTTTGGCACACCACGAAGGCCTTGTTTGAGTTCTTTGACAGAAAGGTTTTTGATGTTTCCTGCAAAGAGTTGTTCCGTGATGTTGAGAGCTTCCTTGTAAGCTTCTTCACCGTGAACGAGGGTGACCACTTCACGCGCCAAGATCTTTTGAGCCAAGCGTTCATGAGGAGCAGCCTCAAACTGTTTGCGGATCTCTTCGATTTCATCGAGTGACAAGAAAGTGAAGATCTTCAAGAAGCGCACAGCGTCGGCGTCCATCACATTCATCCAGAATTGGTACATTTCGTAAGGAGATGTTTTGTCTGCATTGAGCCAGACGGCATTGCCTTCTGATTTACCGAATTTCTTACCAGTTGCATCTGTGATCAAAGGCACAGTCATAACATGACCAGTTTTATCTGCCTTACGACGCATCAACTCAGTACCAGCTGTCATGTTTCCCCATTGGTCAGATCCACCGATTTGAAGGGTGACATTGTGTTCTTGGTTGAGGACGTAGAAGTCATAGCCTTGCATGATTTGGTAGGCAAACTCCGTGTAAGAAATTCCTGTCTCAATCCGTTTTTTAACAGATTCTTTACTCATCATAGCATTGACCGTAAAGTATTTTCCGACATCACGAAGGAAGTCAATAAAGCTAATGCTTCCGAACCAATCGTAGTTGTTGACCATTTCGGCTTTGTTGTCACCATTTTCAAAATCGAGGAAACGAGACAATTGCCCTTGAATGGAGCGAACCCATTCTTGAACAGTTTCTTTTGTTTGGAGACTACGCTCAGCATCTTTGAAGGACGGATCTCCAATGAGACCAGTCGCACCGCCAACGAGCGCGTAAGGTTTGTGGCCTGCTAGTTGAAGGCGACGGCTCGTTAAGATGGCAACCAAGTGACCAAGGTGAAGGCTGTCAGCAGTTGGATCATAACCAGTATAATAAGAAACCTGACCTTCTTCCAGTGCTTTGCGCAAGGCTTCTTCATCCGTCGTTTGAAATACCAAACCACGCTCTTTTAGCTCATCAAAAATGTGCATGTGTCTTTTCTCCTTTATAAGTTTATTCATTTCTCTATTCTACCATAAACCACGGAAATGGCAATGCTTTCCATCATTTTCTTGCGCTTCTCTAGGAAGAATGAGTGACGATTTCTACGCTCTTGTGATTGAAAACAAAGGGGCTAATCTGCTATAATATAGGGAACAAGGAGAAAGAATCAGTGAATCAATTAAAAGAGAAGCTGCAAGAGTTTTGGAAGAAAGTCCAAAAATTCTTTGCAAAGATGTATACAGAAACTCCGAATAAGGAAAAAAATGAAGAAAGTAGCTGGTCTGTCGGCGATATTTTTGCGACCTTTTTGAGGACGCTCAAACTCTTGTGGGATGTGATGATCGCCTTATTTGTGTGCCTCTTTTTATTTGGCGCAGGGATCGGGATTGGTTATGCAGCAAGCCTCTTTAGCAATGTCAAGGTTCCAAAGACAGAAGAACTGGTCCAGCAGGTTCGCAATGTCAGCAGTGTTTCAAAACTGACCTATTCCGATAAGAGCCTGATTGCAGAAGTGGACAGTGATTTGATCCGCACGCCGGTAGCTGGAGATGCCATTTCTGACAATGTCAAAAAGGCTGTGATCGCTACTGAGGATGAGAACTTTGAAAGCCACAAGGGGGTTGTGCCCAAAGCTGTTCTTCGGGCGACGCTTGGATCTGTAGCCGGTGTCGGTTCCTCTAGTGGAGGATCGACCTTAACCCAGCAGTTGATCAAACAGCAAGTCGTAGGAGATGCTCCCACCTTTACTCGTAAGGCGACAGAGATTGTCGACGCCCTAGCTTTAGAGAGGGGAATGGATAAAAACGAAATCCTAACCACCTACTTAAACGTCTCGCCTTTTGGACGAAACAATCGGGGGCAAAATATTGCAGGTGTAGAAGCCGCAGCTCAAGGGATCTTTGGCGTCTCTGCGAAAGACTTGTCTGTTCCACAAGCAGCCTTTATCGCTGGCTTGCCTCAGAGTCCGATTGTCTACTCCCCTTATGCTGCAGACGGTAGCCTAAAGAGCAAGGAGAACCTCGAATTAGGTTTGGCGCGTGCCAAAGATGTCTTGTTCAATATGTACCGGACGGGAGCCTTATCGAAAAAAGACTACGAAACCTATGCTCAGTACGACTTGACCAAAGACTTCATTGCTCCAGATGGCATCGAGAAAACACCGCATGACTACCTCTACTTCCAAGCAATGGAAGAAGCAAAAGAGGCCATGTATGATTACTTGATCAAGCGAGACAATGTAACCAAGCAAGACCTGAAAAATAATGAAACCGTCAAGGCTTATCAAGAATTAGCTGAGAGTGAGTTGCGCGAAGGTGGTTACACGATCCAAACCACTATTAACAAACCGGTTCACAATGCGATGCAGGCTGCAGTCGCGAATTTTGGAAGCGTCTTGGATGATGGAACGGGTCTTGTAGAAGTTGGGAATGTCCTCATGGACAACCGAACGGGTGCCGTTTTAGGATTTATCGGTGGACGGAATTTTGACGGCAATCAAAACAACCATGCTTTTGATACAGAGCGTTCCCCAGGGTCTACAATCAAACCACTGTTGGCCTATGGGATTGCCATCGACCAAGGCTTGATGGGAAGCAATAGCATCCTTTCTAACTACCCGACTAATTTCTCAAGTGGGGAGCCAATCATGCACGTGGATAGCCGAGGGACAGCGATGATGGATCTCCGTGAGGCCCTCAACACCTCATGGAATATTCCAGCTTACTGGACTTACCGGACCCTTCGTGAAAAGGGTGTGGATGTCCCATCCTACATGAAGAAAATGGGCTATGATATCCCTGAATATGGCATTGAGAGTCTGCCGATGGGGGGAGGAATTGAGGTCACTGTTGCCCAACATACCAATGGTTTCCAAACCATTGCTAACAATGGGAACTACCTCAAACGCTACATGGTAGAGCAAATCATTGATCGAGATGGGGATGTAGTCTACAAGCACGAGGCAGATCCTGTTCGTGTATACTCCCCAGCAACGGCAACGATTATGCAGGATCTCTTGCGCGGGGTTATTACGTCTGGTGCAACAACGACCTTTAAGTCACGGATTAGCCAAGTCAACCCAACGCTGGCAGGTGCAGACTGGATTGGAAAAACCGGTACCACTAACTCAAATGGGGATATGTGGCTGATGTTGTCCACCCCTAATGTTTCTTTAGGAGGTTGGATCGGTCATGACAACAATGCTTCTATGCAGACCTTGACTGGATACAACAACAATGCCCAATATATGGCGCAGTTGGCGAATGCGATCTACCAAGCAGATCCAAGTCTCTTCGGAATTCAGGATAAATTCACTCTCGATAAGAGTGTGATCCGCTCTGAAGTGCTCAAATCGACTGGTGAAAGACCGGGCCGCGTCAATGTCAATGGTAGGGATATCGATGTGAGCGGTCAAATGGTGACGAGCCTTTGGGCCAAAAACGGAGCGCCAACCACTCAATACCGCTTTGCCATCGGGGGATCGGATAGCGATTATCAAAGTGCTTGGGCAGCGATTTTCGGTAATTCCAGTGGAAATCAGTCGAATAATAAGAACAATTCGACAACCAATAGTTCATCCAGCAATAGTTCAAATCGAAACAGCTCAAATCGTGGCAATCGACACTAGTCTGATCCAGTAGAAAACCTGGAGAAAGCCTTGATTTTTGGAGCAAAAAACGGTATAATAGTGATAACTAATTTGTCGTGTGCTTTATTTGAAATATTGTCCAAATAAGAGCTTACAGCAGTTAAATCTTACTTGAATAAGTCGATTTAGCTGCTCTTTTTGTGCCTATTTTTCAGAAAAATCCTAGTTTGTTACACAAATTTAATTTTTCTAAAAATTACAAAAAGCGACGAATGAGGTGAAGAGATAGCTCTTCACGTGATGCAAATCACACAATTGTAGTTAAAACCGGATAGGTGGTGAAAGTCATTTTACCAAGCTATCCTAGTATGGAAAAAGGAGCTAAAAACTTTGGCAGGACATGACGTTCAATACGGGAAACATCGGACCCGTCGTAGTTTTTCAAGAATCAAAGAGGTTCTTGATTTACCAAACTTGATTGAAATCCAGACAGACTCATTCAAAGATTTCTTGGATCATGGCTTGAAGGAAGTATTTGAAGATGTGCTTCCCATCTCAAACTTCACGGATACAATGGAATTGGAATTTGTGGGTTATGAAATCCGCGAACCTAAGTATTCGCTTGAAGAAGCGCGCATCCACGATGCCAGCTACTCAGCACCAATCTTTGTGACCTTCCGTTTGGTCAACAAAGAAACAGGTGAAATCAAGACCCAAGAAGTTTTCTTTGGTGATTTCCCAATCATGACGGAGATGGGAACTTTCATCATCAATGGTGGAGAACGGATTATCGTATCTCAGTTGGTCCGCTCACCAGGTGTCTACTTCAATGATAAGGTGGACAAGAATGGTAAGGTAGGTTATGGATCAACTGTTATCCCTAACCGTGGGGCTTGGTTAGAGCTTGAAACTGACTCAAAAGACATTGCTTACACGCGCATCGACCGCACACGTAAGATTCCATTTACAACTCTTGTGCGTGCTCTTGGATTCTCTGGAGATGATGAAATCATCGATATCTTTGGGGACAGCGAATTGGTTCGCAATACCATTGAAAAAGATATCCACAAAAATCCAATGGATTCACGGACAGATGAAGCCCTCAAAGAAATCTACGAGCGTCTTCGTCCAGGTGAACCAAAAACAGCGGAAAGCTCACGTAGCTTGTTGGTAGCCCGTTTCTTTGATCCACGTCGTTATGACTTGGCACCAGTTGGTCGCTACAAGATCAACAAGAAACTCAATATCAAGAACCGCTTGTTGAACCAAACAATCGCAGAACCATTGGTAGATGCTGAAACAGGGGAAATCCTTGTAGAAGCTGGTACTGTCATGACGCGCGATGTGATCGACAGCATCTCAGAACAATTGGATAACGGTTTGAACAAAATCACCTACATTCCAAATGATGCTGCTGTTTTGACAGAACCAGTAGAATTGCAAAAATTCAAAGTTGTCGCTCCAACAGATCCAGACCGCGTTGTTACCATCATTGGAAATGCCAACCCATCTGACAAAGTACGCATCGTAACTCCAGCTGATATCTTGGCAGAAATGAGCTATTTCTTGAACCTTGCAGAAGGCCTTGGCCGCGTGGATGATATCGACCACCTTGGAAACCGTCGGATTCGTGCCGTTGGTGAATTGCTTGCCAACCAAGTGCGTCTTGGACTTTCACGGATGGAACGAAACGTTCGCGAACGGATGTCTGTACAAGATAACGACGTCTTGACACCACAACAAATCATCAACATCCGCCCAGTAACTGCAGCAATTAAAGAATTCTTTGGATCTTCACAGTTGTCACAGTTCATGGACCAACACAACCCACTTTCTGAGTTGTCTCACAAACGTCGTTTGTCTGCCTTAGGGCCTGGTGGTTTGACACGTGACCGTGCCGGATATGAAGTGCGTGACGTGCACTATACCCACTATGGTCGTATGTGTCCAATCGAAACACCTGAAGGACCAAACATCGGTTTGATCAACAACTTGTCATCTTACGGACACTTGAACAAATATGGCTTCATCCAAACGCCATACCGTAAAGTGGACCGGGAAAAAGGTGTAGTCACCAACGAAATCGTTTGGTTGACAGCCGATGAAGAAGATGAGTACATCGTCGCTCAGGCTAACTCTAAGTTGAACGAAAAAGGTGGCTTTGCTGAGCCAATCGTTATGGGACGTCACCGTGGTAACAACCAAGAATTCCCATCTGATCAAGTCGACTACATGGACGTATCTCCAAAACAAGTAGTTGCCGTTGCGACAGCATGTATTCCTTTCTTGGAAAACGATGACTCCAACCGTGCCCTCATGGGTGCCAACATGCAACGTCAGGCTGTGCCATTGATCGATCCAAAAGCCCCTTATGTGGGTACTGGTATGGAATACCAAGCAGCCCATGACTCAGGAGCTGCAGTCATTGCTCAACACGATGGTAAAGTTACTTATGCGGATGCGGACAAGGTAGAAGTTCGTCGGGAAGATGGATCTCTTGATGTCTATCACGTCCAAAAATTCCGTCGTTCAAACTCAGGTACTGCTTACAACCAACGTACCCTTGTAAAAGTTGGCGATGTCGTTGAAAAAGGCGACTTTATCGCTGACGGTCCATCGATGGAAAAAGGGGAAATGGCCCTTGGTCAAAACCCAATCGTCGCTTACATGACTTGGGAAGGGTATAACTTCGAGGATGCCGTTATCATGAGCGAACGCTTGGTGAAAGAAGATGTCTACACATCTGTTCACTTGGAAGAATTCGAATCAGAAACACGCGATACCAAGTTAGGCCCTGAAGAAATTACCCGTGAAATTCCAAACGTTGGGGAAGATGCTCTTCGTGACTTGGATGAAACAGGTATTATCCGTATTGGTGCGGAAGTAAAAGAAGGCGATATCCTTGTCGGTAAGGTAACGCCGAAGGGTGAAAAAGACCTTTCTGCTGAAGAACGTCTCCTTCACGCGATCTTTGGAGATAAATCTCGTGAAGTGCGGGATACTTCTCTTCGTGTCCCTCACGGTGGAGATGGAGTCGTTCGCGATGTTAAGATCTTTACGCGTGCAAACGGAGATGAATTACAATCTGGTGTCAACATGTTGGTTCGTGTTTACATCGCACAAAAACGTAAGATCCGCGTCGGAGATAAGATGGCCGGTCGTCACGGAAACAAAGGGGTTGTGTCTCGTATTGTTCCAGTTGAAGATATGCCTTACCTTCCAGACGGTACACCGGTTGATATCATGTTGAACCCTCTTGGGGTGCCATCACGTATGAATATTGGTCAGGTTATGGAACTTCACCTTGGTATGGCCGCTCGTAACTTGGGTATCCACATCGCAACACCAGTCTTTGACGGAGCAAGCTCAGAAGATCTCTGGGATACTGTGAAAGAAGCTGGTATGGATAGCGATGCCAAGACGATTCTTTACGATGGACGTACAGGTGAGCCGTTTGACAACCGTGTTTCTGTCGGTGTCATGTACATGATCAAGCTTCACCACATGGTTGATGATAAACTCCATGCCCGTTCAGTTGGACCATACTCAATGGTTACCCAACAACCACTCGGAGGGAAAGCTCAGTTTGGTGGACAACGTTTCGGGGAAATGGAAGTGTGGGCCCTTGAGGCTTATGGTGCATCAAATGTCCTTCAAGAAATTTTGACCTACAAGTCAGATGATGTCAACGGACGTTTGAAAGCTTATGAAGCGATTACCAAAGGTAAACCAATTCCAAAACCAGGTGTACCAGAATCCTTCCGCGTTCTTGTCAAAGAATTGCAATCTCTTGGACTTGACATGCGTGTCTTGGACGAAGATGATCAAGAAGTGGAACTTCGTGACCTCGATGAAGGGGAAGACGATGATGTGATTCATGTGGATGACCTTGAAAAAGCACGTGAAAAAGCAGCTAAGGAAGCAAAAGCAGCCTTTGATGCTGAAGAATCAGAAAAATAATCAGTAAAAATGATTGTCTTGTGAGAAACCAATGCTTCTGACAGGATGATTCGATAACAAGATACAGACACAAGGCGGTGGCAAGAAAGTTTCCTTTCTTCCCCCACCTAAGGCTGTATCCAAATGAAACAAGTATGAAAACAAGGAAAGGTAAGAAATAGTGGTTGATGTAAATCGTTTTAAAAGTATGCAAATCACCCTAGCTTCTCCAAGCAAGGTCCGTTCATGGTCTTATGGAGAGGTCAAGAAACCTGAAACAATCAACTACCGTACATTGAAACCAGAACGTGAAGGTCTCTTTGATGAAGTCATCTTTGGACCTACAAAAGACTGGGAATGTGCGTGTGGGAAATACAAACGGATCCGTTACAAAGGGATCGTTTGTGACCGCTGTGGGGTTGAAGTAACACGTGCGAAAGTTCGTCGTGAACGCATGGGGCACATCGAGTTGAAAGCTCCTGTATCACACATCTGGTACTTCAAAGGCATCCCTTCTCGTATGGGATTGACCTTAGATATGAGCCCTCGTGCCCTTGAAGAAGTCATTTACTTCGCAGCTTACGTGGTGATCGATCCAAAAGATACACCACTTGAGCACAAATCCATCATGACAGAACGTGAATACCGTGAACGCTTGCGTGAATACGGACCAGGTTCCTTTGTAGCTAAGATGGGTGCAGAAGCGATCCAAGACCTCTTGAAACAAGTGGATTTGGAAGCTGAAATTGCTCTCTTGAAAGAAGAATTGAAGACTGCAACTGGTCAAAAACGTGTGAAGGCTGTTCGTCGTTTGGATGTCTTGGATGCCTTCTACAAATCTGGTAACAAGCCAGAATGGATGGTTCTCAACATCCTTCCGGTTATTCCACCAGATCTTCGTCCGATGGTCCAATTGGATGGTGGCCGTTTTGCTGCCTCTGACTTGAATGACCTTTATCGTCGGGTTATTAACCGGAACAACCGTTTGGCACGTTTGCTTGAGTTGAATGCTCCTGGTATCATCGTGCAAAACGAAAAACGGATGCTCCAAGAAGCCGTCGATGCTTTGATCGACAATGGTCGTCGTGGTCGTCCAATCACAGGACCAGGTAGCCGTCCACTCAAATCATTGAGCCACATGCTCAAAGGGAAACAAGGACGCTTCCGTCAAAACTTGCTCGGTAAACGGGTTGACTTCTCAGGACGTTCTGTTATCGCCGTTGGTCCAACTCTTAAGATGTACCAATGTGGTGTGCCACGTGAAATGGCCATCGAGCTCTTCAAACCATTCGTGATGCGTGAAATCGTTGCGCGTGATATCGTGCAAAACGTTAAAGCTGCAAAACGCTTGGTCGAACGCGGAGATGAACGCATCTGGGATATCCTAGAAGAAGTGATCAAAGAACACCCAGTTCTCTTGAACCGCGCACCGACCCTTCACCGTTTGGGGATCCAAGCTTTTGAACCTGTCTTGATTGACGGGAAAGCTCTTCGTTTGCACCCACTTGTCTGTGAAGCCTATAATGCCGACTTTGACGGGGACCAAATGGCCATCCACGTACCGCTTTCAGAAGAAGCTCAAGCAGAAGCTCGTATCTTGATGTTGGCTGCTGAGCACATCTTGAATCCAAAAGACGGTAAACCAGTTGTTACTCCATCTCAGGATATGGTATTGGGGAACTATTACCTCACTATGGAAGAAGCTGGTCGTGAAGGCGAAGGCATGGTCTTCAAAGACCGTGATGAAGCGGTGATGGCCCTTCGCAATGGCTATGTTCACTTGCATACACGTGTCGGAATTGCGACAGATAGCTTGAACAAACCATGGACAGAAGCGCAACAACACAAGATTCTCTTGACAACTGTTGGTAAGATCCTCTTTAACGATATCATGCCTGCAGAGCTTCCATACCTTCAAGAGCCAAATAATGCCAACTTGACAGAAGGCGTTCCAGCTAAGTACTTCTTGGAGCCTGGTCAAGATGTCAAAGCAGCGATTGAGAAATTGGAATTAAACGTTCCATTCAAGAAGAAAAATCTTGGAAATATCATCGCAGAAATCTTCAAACGCTTCCGTACAACTGAAACATCTGCTTTCTTGGACCGCTTGAAAGACTTGGGTTACCATCACTCAACCCTTGCTGGTTTGACAGTGGGGATTGCCGATATTCCGGTCGTTGAAGATAAAGCAGAAATCATTGAAGAATCTCACAAACGTGTGGAACAAATCACTAAACAATTCCGTCGTGGTTTGATCACAGATGATGAACGCTACAATGCCGTTACAGCTGAATGGCGTGCAGCCCGTGAAAAATTGGAAAAACGCTTAGTGGATAACCAAGATCCGAAGAACCCAATCGTTATGATGATGGACTCTGGAGCCCGTGGTAACATTTCAAACTTCTCGCAACTTGCCGGTATGCGTGGTTTGATGGCCGCTCCAAACGGACGGATCATGGAATTGCCAATCCTGTCAAACTTCCGCGAAGGTTTGTCAGTACTCGAAATGTTCTTCTCAACTCACGGTGCCCGTAAAGGGATGACCGATACGGCCCTCAAGACAGCCGACTCAGGTTACTTGACTCGTCGTTTGGTTGACGTGGCCCAAGACGTCATTATCCGTGAAGACGACTGTGGAACAGACCGTGGACTTGTGATCCGTGCCATTACTGATGGTAAGGAAATGATCGAGCCACTCGAAGAACGCTTGACTGGTCGTTATACCAAGAAATCTGTTAAACATCCTGAAACAGGTGAAGTCATCGTTGGTCCAGATACCTTGATTTCAGAAGACCTAGCACGTGAAATTGTCAAAGCTGGTGTGGAAGAAGTCACTATCCGCTCTGTCTTTACATGTAACACCCGCCATGGTGTCTGCCGTCACTGTTATGGTATCAACTTGGCGACTGGTGATGCGGTTGAAGTGGGTGAAGCAGTCGGAACTATCGCTGCCCAATCTATCGGGGAACCTGGTACACAGTTGACCATGCGTACCTTCCACACGGGTGGGGTTGCCTCAAATACCGATATCACGCAAGGTCTTCCTCGTGTCCAAGAAATCTTTGAAGCCCGCAATCCAAAAGGGGAAGCGGTCATCACTGAGGTCAAAGGGGAAGTCACAGCGATCGAAGAAGATGCTTCTACACGCACCAAGAAAGTCTTTGTTAGCGGAGCAACTGGTGAGGGCGAATACGTTGTCCCTTACACTGCCCGCATGAAAGTCGAAGTGGGAGATCAAGTCTCTCGTGGTGCGGCTCTGACAGAAGGGTCTATCCAACCAAAACGTCTCCTTGCCGTTCGTGATGTCTTGTCGGTTGAAACTTACCTTCTTGCGGAAGTACAAAAAGTATACCGTAGCCAAGGGGTAGAAATCGGCGACAAACACATCGAGGTAATGGTTCGTCAAATGATCCGTAAAGTACGTGTCATGGATCCAGGAGATACAGACCTTCTCATGGGTACGCTTATGGACATTACAGACTTTACAGATGCTAATAAGGATGTCCTTATCTCTGGTGGAGTTCCTGCGACTGCTCGTCCAGTCCTTATGGGAATCACCAAAGCCTCTCTTGAAACCAACAGTTTCTTGTCAGCTGCTTCCTTCCAAGAAACCACTCGTGTTCTTACGGACGCAGCGATCCGCGGTAAGAAAGACCATCTCCTTGGACTTAAGGAAAATGTTATCATTGGTAAGATTATTCCTGCGGGTACAGGTATGGCTCGTTACCGTAATTTGGAACCACAAGCGATTAATGAAGTTGAAATTATCGAAGAAGTACCATTAACAGATGGAACAGTCGATGAAGTTCAAACAGCTGAAGTCGTAGAAGAATAAGAAAATTAGTCGGAACTACATGTTCCGGCTTTTTTTGAAAAAAGGAACCAATAGCAATTAGGCAGTCTATTTTTGGAAAATAATTGTGAAAATCACCTGAAAACTACCTGAAAAATCATGCTCTGAGCAGAAAACTTTTATTCTCAAAGGATTTTCTATATAATAGAGGATACAAAGGATGGAAGAGTTTATGTATCGAGTGATTGAAATGTACGGGGACTGTGAACCCTGGTGGTTTTTAGAAGGTTGGGAAGAAGATATCGTCAGTAGCCGGAAGTTTGAAGACTATTACCAGGCTTTGAAATACTACAAGCAGAAGTGGTTGGAGTTGAATGCACACTTTCCAAGTTATAAGAGTCGGAGTGATCTCATGACGATCTTTTGGGATACCAACGAGCAAGAGTGGTGTGAGGACTGCAGTGAAGATGTGCAGTTTTTCCATTCGATTGTCCTTCTAGAAGACGAGCACAAGATCCCTAAAAGCAAGCTCCGCCCAGGCTACGAAAAGGAAAGAGGCAGTCGCAAACACCGTTCTTGTCAATATACACTCGATTCAAAAAAGGGGACAACCCTGTCATAAGAGACATTCGGAAGATTTTTTAGAGCGATCTAGAAAGTCTTCTTTTTTTGTCTTCTTTTTCGAATAGTATAAGTGAGAGGAGGAACTATGGTTCAAGAAATTGCAAAAAAACTGATCCGCATGGGGAAAAAGGAAGAAGCTCAGGATCTTTACTTCATTCCTCGGAAGGAGGAGTACCAGGTTTTTATGAGGGTGGGAGACGAGAGGCGCTTTGTAAAGTCCTTCCCTTTTGAGGACATGACGGCTATTATCAGCCACTTTAAGTTCGTGGCAGGGATGAATGTGGGAGAAAAAAGGCGCAGCCAGCTAGGGTCGTGTGATTACCCATTAGAGGATGGAGTGGTCTCGATTCGCTTGTCAACGGTGGGGGATTATCGTGGTTATGAAAGCTTGGTCATTCGGCTCTTGCATGATGAGGAACGTGAATTGCGGTTTTGGTTTGACCAGCTGCCAGACTTGCAGAAGAAATTGGCTGGTCGTGGGCTTTATCTTTTTGCGGGCCCCGTTGGCTCGGGAAAGACCACTCTCATGCATGCTTTGGCGCAAGAGCGCTTTGCGGACCAGCAAGTCATGTCTATTGAAGATCCTGTCGAGATCAAGCAGGATAATATGCTTCAGCTTCAGCTGAATGACCAGATCGGCATGACCTATGACAACCTGATCAAACTCTCCTTGCGCCATCGGCCGGACCTTCTCATCATTGGGGAAATCCGAGATAAGGAAACAGCTCGTGCAGTCGTACGAGCTAGTTTGACAGGAGTCACCGTCTTCTCTACGATTCATGCGAAAAGCGTTCGAGGTGTTTATGAGAGGCTCTTAGAACTTGGAGTGAGTGAGGAAGAACTCAAGATTGTTTTACAAGGTATTTGCTACCAACGATTAATTGCAGGAGGAGGTGTGGTCGATTTTGCGACGGAAAACTACCAAGAGCACTCAGCCAGCCGCTGGAACCAACAAATGGATCTCTTGGCTCAATCGGGATATATCCAGCTGGCTCAGGCGCAAGCCGAAAAAATTATCTACCGCTAAACAAAAGCAAATCATCGAATTGTTTTTGAATCTTTATTCGAGTGGTTTTCATCTGTCTGAGATTGTCGATTTTCTGGATCGCTCTCACCTAGTGGAGAGTCGTTTGGTTTCCCAGATGCGAGAGGACCTCTCGAGGGGGCGGAGTTTTTCAGAAATGATGGCGGGGATCGGTTTTTCAGATGCGGTCACGACACAGCTGTCTCTCGCTGAGCTTCATGGCAATCTTGCATTGAGCTTGGAGAAAATCAGTGCTTACCTAGAAAACATGCGCAAGGTCAAGAAAAAGCTGATTGAGGTGAGCACCTATCCTCTCATCTTGCTTGGATTTTTAGTTCTGATTATGCTAGGCTTGCGCAATTACTTGCTTCCTCAAATGGATGCTCAAAATATTGGGACGCAATTGATCAGTTCCTTCCCGCAACTCTTTTTGGCCTTAGGAGCGGGACTGGTAACCTTCTTCTTACTCGGCTTTCTCTATTATCGAAAGTCAGGCAAGATCAAGGTTTTTAGAAGCTTGTCTCATCTGCCTTTCGGAAAAGGCATGATTCAAGCTTATTTGACAGCCTATTATGCCAGAGAATGGGGCAATCTGATTGGGCAAGGATTGGAATTGTCTCAGATTTTTTCCATGATGCAGGAGCAAAAATCCCAGCTTTTCCAAGAGATTGGAAGAGACTTAGCTCTTTCTTTAGACCGCGGTCAATCCTTTTCAGAGACGGTCGGGGGATATTCTTTTTTCAAAAAAGAATTGCCGCTTATGATTGAATATGGTGAGGTCAAATCAAAGCTTGGAAGTGAGCTAGAGATCTACGCTGAAAAAACATGGGAAGACTTCTTTCGTCGGGTCCACAAGGCCATGAATGTGATACAACCCTTGGTCTTTGTCTTTGTGGCTCTTGTAATTGTCTTACTTTACGCAGCCATGTTGCTGCCGATTTATCAAAATATGGAGGTTCATTTATGAAAAAATTAAAAACATACAAGGTAAAAGCTTTTACGCTGATTGAAATGTTAGTGGTCTTATTGATCATCAGTGTACTCTTATTGCTCTTTGTGCCGAATTTGACCAAGCAAAAAGACTCTGTGAAAGAGACAGGTAATGCAGCCGTTGTCAAGGTGGTCGAAAGCCAGGCTGAATTGTATGAACTCAATCATACCAATGACCAAGCCACTCTAGCCAAGCTGATTGCTGATGGAAATATTACCAACAAACAAGCAGAATCCTACCGTGCCTATTATGCGAAAAATAGTGGAGAAACACGTGCGGTTGCAGATTAAGGCCTTCACCTTGGTGGAGACCCTTCTGACCTTGATGATCGTCAGCTTTATCTATCTGGGCTTATCAGGATCGATCAAGACTAGTTTTCAGCAGGTGGAAGAAAAAGTATTTTTTGCAGAGTTTGAACACCTCTATCAAGAAAGTCAGAAGATAGCACTAGCAAGGCAAACGGAATTGGATGTTGAAGTGAGTGCAAGGAAGATTCAAACGCCTTACCAGACGGTGGAGATTCCTGATTCTGTTATTTTGCAAGATCCTAAAACCATTCGTTTAGACCGAGCAGGTGGCAATTCATCCCTGGCTAATGTTCACTTTCAGACACAGAGAGGAGTGGTGACCTATCAGCTTTCGCTTGGAAATGGAAAAATTAAAAAGAGCATCCGTTCCCGCTAGTATTCTCATAGAATCCCTAGTAGCCTTGAGTTTATTTGCCATGATTACGACCCTATTATTAGGGGAGATCCGGCGTTCGCGCAAGGAGCGACTAGCGGATTTCAAAGAGGTTGAGGTCTTATCTGTCGCTCAAATGGCGCTTCAGACAGAGCAAAATCATCTTGAGGCTAGTGGTATTCAGGTTCATGTTGAAAAAGATGCCGATCAAATCACGGTTTATCATCAAGGAAAGGTGGTACTGCATGTGGAATAAAGGAAGGGTTAAGGCCTTTACCTTGCTCGAAGCCTTGGTCGCTCTCTTAGTGCTCAGTGGGGGTGTGTTGATTTTTCAAGGATTGACTAAACTCCTGCACGCTGAATTGGACTACCAAGCGCATCAAAAGCAGGAAGAATGGATCTTATTTCAGCAACAAATGCAGGTGGAATTGGACCGGAGTCATTTTGAAAAAGTGGAGAACAACCATATCTACTTGATTCAGGATCAAAAACCAATTGCGATTGGCCAGTCTAAAGGAGATGATATTCGAAAAACAGATGCTAAGGGCAGGGGATATCAGCCTATGATTTCAGGTGTTCACTCTAGTCAGATTTGGCAGGAGGGAGAGTTGATTCATCTGCGTTTGAATTTTGAAGAAGGTTTAGAAAGGGAGTATGTCTACCATGTGGTACCAGCGATGCAAAATGAAAAAAGTTAAGGCTGGTGTCTTGCTCTACGCCCTTTTGATGGCAGCGATTTTCAGTCTCTTGCTTCAGTTTTATCTCCACCGTCAGGTCGCGGGAAAACGGATCTTAAAGACGAGTCAAGATCGACTTCGGGCCTATGCTTTGGTACAATTGGCTCTTGAAAAAGGAAAGGGTGATGAGAAGGCATCAGAGATTCACTTAAAGTCTGGAGTTGTTCAGCTACAGCAGGATCCTGGTTTTCTTCATGCCCAGGCTAAGATGGATGGAGAAAGTTATGAGTTTGTTCTTCCTGTAAGGGAAGAAAAAGAAAGTAGAAAGAGCAAAAAAGAAAAGAAGAAGACACAGAAAGATAAAGAGCAGATAGGGAGCGAAAAGCCTTCTGAAGAGACGCCAAAAGAGACGAAGGAGTCATCAGAAAATAGCGAAAAAGACTAATTTTTGGTATGATAGGGTGCGGAGGAAATCATGAATTTCGAAAAAATTGAACAAGCCTATACCTATCTATTGGAAAACACTCAAAGTATTCAAAATGAATTGTCGACTAACTTTTATGACGCCTTGATTGAGCAAAATGCCATGTATTTAGAGGGCAAGACAGATCTAGACATTGTCAAAAATAATAGCCAAAAATTAAAAGAGCTAGGTTTAAGTAAGGAAGAATGGCGCAGAGCCTACCAGTTCCTTTTTATGAAAGCTGCTCAAACAGAGCCTTTGCAAGCAAATCACCAGTTCACACCAGATGCGATTGGTTTTATCATTACATTTTTGATCGACCAGTTGGCCAAAAGCGACCAACTGGATGTCTTAGAAGTGGGAAGTGGGACCGGAAATCTCGCTGAGACCATTGTCAACAATAGCCGTCTCACGATTGATTACTTAGGATTGGAAGTAGATGATCTCTTGATTGACCTATCTGCTAGTATCGCAGACGTAATGGAGTCTAGTGTTGTCTTTGCACAAGGCGACGCGGTGCGTCCGCAAGTGTTAAAAGAAAGTGACTTGATCGTTAGCGACTTACCGATTGGTTATTATCCAGATGATGCGATTGCACAGCGCTATCAGGTGGCGAGCTCCGAAGGCCATACCTATGCTCATCACCTTATGATGGAACAGGCTCTGAAATACCTGAAACCTCAAGGAGTAGCCATCTTTTTAGCTCCAAACAACCTCTTGACGAGCTCTCAGAGTGATCTGTTGAAAGCTTGGCTAACAGACAAGGCTCAACTCCTTGCCATGCTGACCTTGCCAGAATCTCTTTTTTCAAATCCGGCATATGCTAAGACGATTTTCGTCCTACGAAAACAAGAAGAAGAGTCTGTTCAGCCCTTTGTCTATCCGTTTACCGATCTCCAGGATCAAGACCAGGTGGTTCACTTTATGGAAAGTTTCCAAAACTGGTTAAAGGATAGTGAAATTTGATCAAAGATCTGATATAATAGAGGAAGTGAAAACGCTTAATGAGGTGAATATATGTCGAAAACAATTTCTATTAATGCAGGAAGCTCTAGTTTGAAATGGCAATTGTACCAAATGCCAGAGGAAACTGTTCTTGCAAAAGGGTTGATTGAACGGATCGGTTTGAAGGATTCTATTTCAACTGTTAAATTTGATGGACGTTCAGAAAAACAAGTATTAGATATCCAGGACCATACACAAGCTGTAAAAATTTTGTTGGATGATTTGATTCGCTTTGATATTATCAAATCCTACGATGAGATTACAGGTGTGGGCCACCGCGTCGTTGCTGGTGGAGAATACTTCAAGGATTCTGCCTTGGTAGATGACGAAGTCCTTCGAAAAGTAGAAGAATTGTCTTTGTTAGCACCTCTTCATAATCCTGCAAATGCAGCTGGAATTCGTGCCTTTAGAGAGATTTGTCCAAATATTACCAGTGTTGTGGTATTTGATACTTCTTTCCATACAACCATGCCGGAAAAAGCTTATCGTTACCCTCTTCCAACTAAATATTACACAGAAAATAAGGTCCGTAAGTACGGCGCTCATGGAACCAGTCATCAGTATGTAGCTGGTGAAGCTGCTAAACTTCTTGGAAAACCATTAGAAGAATTGAAATTGATCACCTGCCACGTTGGAAATGGTGTATCTGTTACAGCGGTTGACAAGGGAATCTCTGTGGATACCTCAATGGGCTTCACACCTCTAGGTGGTGTCATGATGGGAACCCGTACAGGGGATCTCGATCCAGCGATTATTCCATACTTGATGGAACATACAGAGGATTTCAATAAGCCTGAAGATATTAGCCGCATCCTCAATCGTGAATCCGGTCTTCTGGGTGTTTCTGGATCTTCTAGTGACATGCGGGATATTCATACAGCGATGCATAATGGAGACGAAAAAGCTAAATTGGCTTACGATATCTTTATCGATCGTTTGCAAAAATACATCGGTCAATACTTAGCAGTCTTGAATGGTGCAGATGCCATCATCTTTACAGCAGGAATTGGTGAAAATGCAGTAAATGTTCGCTCTTCTATTATCAATGGAATCAGCTGGTTTGGCTGCAAGGTCGACCCTGAAAAGAACGTCTTTGGAGTTGTCGGAGATATTTCCACAGATGATTCGCGTGTCAAGGTATTAGTCATTCCAACTGATGAAGAGTTGGTGATTGCGCGTGACGTTGAACGTTTCAAAAATCAGTAAATGAAATAAAGTAAGAAGGCTGGAGGCGAAAGCCCCGACCTTCTTATTTTATGTAAGAAAGAGATAATTCATTGAAAAAAATCCAGTCTTTTATTCGGGAGCACCCATTATGTAAGAATGCTCTCTGGCTCCTTCTTTTTGTCCCCCTATTCCTTCTCTCACAACTTCCTCTTATCATCATGGTTTATTCCCTTCGAGATGGAATGAATGCTGGGTGGGTTACTGTTCTCACGGCACTAGTTACAGTGGTGGTGCTCTTTGCTTTTTATAGAATCATCAAGATGAGCTCTCTGGAGAACTTAGATGCTCGGGTGATTACCTGGCCGGCTCTGGGGAGAAATTTTCTTTTTCTTCTCTTATTGATGGCTAATAACCTGCTCGCCTATCCCTTGTTGAAACAAGAGGCAGGTGGCACGACGGCAAATCAAGCAGCTCTAAATGAACTACAATCTCATGCTCCTTTCCTTGCTATGGGCATGGTCGTGATCTTTGTCGCTCCGATTCTAGAAGAGCTGCTCTGTCGGGCCATCATCCCTCGTTTGATCTTTCGAGGAGCAGAACCGATCGGTTACCTAGCTGGTGCTCTCTTTTTTACTTACTTACATGGACCGAGTACCTTGGGGGAATGGGTAGCTTACGGAGGCATGTCCTTGATCTTAACTTGGGTGGCTTATCGCTACAAGCGGATCGAGTATAGCATCTGTCTCCATATGACCTTGAATGCGCTAGCTTATTATTATCCGGCTGTACTCCTCCTTTGTTTATTGCCGGTATCGAGAGTTTTCTTCCATGATAAATTATGATAAAATGGTAGGTACCAATGAGTTTTGATGCAGAATCTTCGTACAGAAGGTCAGAAAAAATGAGAAATCCGTATGGAGAATGAACTCAGAGGTTTAGAACATTTGTTCTAGCCTCTTTTGTTCGCAATCATGCTGTTGGAAGGAAATCAAAGGAGAACGAAAATGATTGATAATAAATGGCTGAGTGGCCAAGGGACCCTTCTTTGTGGGATCTTAAATGTCACTCCGGATTCATTTTCTGATGGCGGTAAGTATACGAGTGTGGATGCAGCCTTGCAACAGGCGAGAAAACTGATCCAAGAAGGGGCTCAGATCCTCGATATCGGGGGAGAATCAACCAGACCCAGACCAGGAAGTCATTATGTGGAGATCCAAGAAGAGATTGACCGCGTGGTTCCAGTGATTAAAGCTATCCGGAAAGAAAGTGATATCTTGATCTCAGTGGATACCTGGAAGTCCCAGGTGGCGGCGGCAGCGCTGGAAGCTGGAGCCGATATTGTCAATGATATTACTGGTTTTCTTGGGGATTCTAAGATGGCTACTGTGGTTGCAGAGCATGAAGCCAGCGCAGTTCTCATGTTTAATCCAGTGATGGCAAGACCGCATCATCCAAGTTCCACTATTTTTCCAACTTTTGGTTTCGAACCAGCTTTTACAGAAGCAGAGCTTCAAACAATGGCTCAAGAACCGATTCAAGACGTGATGTGGACCTTCTTTGACCGCTCGCTTGCAGTCGCAAAAGAAGCCGGTGTCCAGACGGAACGGATCATGCTGGATCCTGGGATCGGCTTTGGTTTGACCAAGCGCGAGAATTTGCTCTTGTTGCAAGAGCTTGAAACCATCCACCAAAAAGGTTATCCGATCTTTCTAGGGGTCTCCCGCAAACGTTTTGTGGTCAATATTATTGAGGAAGCTGGATTTGAGACAGATCCTGCAACGGAGACTGGTTTTTGGAATCGGGACCTGGCTTCGAGCCATTTGACCAGTATTGCAGCTAGTCAAGGAGTCGAAGTGGTGCGGGTGCATGATATTCCCCTACACAAGATGGCAGCCAGTCTGGGCCAAGCCATTTTCCAAGCCCAAGAGGCAGCAGATACTAATTTGAAACAATACAAATAAATGAAGAAGAAAGAACATCAGTTGGATCTTCGTTGGCTAGAAGCCTATCGTTCGCAGGATCCACATTTTGGCTTGGAGCGCATGGAAGCTCTCTTGGCTTTGAGAGGAAATCCTCACCTAGACTGTCGGGTCATTCATGTTGCGGGGACCAATGGCAAAGGCTCTACCATTGCTACCTTGTCCCAACTCTTGAGGAAGGCAGGTTTACGCGTTGGAGTCTTTACCTCTCCTTATCTGATCCATTACAATGACCAGATCACCATTAATGGCGAAGCCATTTCCGATCAAGACCTGCAAACCTACCTGGATAGCTACCAACAGCTCTTGGAAGCTGAAGAATCAAGAGACATCTTTCAAGGTTTGACGGAATTTGAAGTGATGACGGCGATCGCCTATGATTATTTTGCTCACGAGGAGCTGGATTATGTGATGATGGAAGTCGGTATGGGGGGACGACTAGACAGTACCAACGTCTGCCAGCCCGTTCTGACTGCGATCACATCGATTGGCTTGGATCATGTCGCCCTTCTTGGGCCAGATCTAGCTTCCATTGCCCGTGAAAAGGCAGGTATCATTAAGCCAGGAATTCCTCTGGTTCTAGGGAAATTAGAAGCAGAAGCTAGCCAAGTCATTGAAGTCATTGCGATTCAAGAGCAGGCACCGATAACAGCCTATGACAGAGATTACCAAGTTGAGCTAGAGGCCTCTTGTTTATCAGGCCAATCCTTTTCTTATCACAGTTCCAAAAGAGAAACAGCTTCTTATCAAGTAGCGCTCTTAGGACATCACCAGGCCAGAAATGCAGCTCTTGCTATCAGTATTTGTGATGTACTTTTTGAAAGAGAAGGACGTGAACTATTGTCAAGAGAGTTAGTGGATGAGGCCTTGCATCAAGTCATCTGGCCTGGCCGGATGGAAGTGGTCTCGCAAAATCCCGTGATCTTGCTAGATGGGGCCCATAACCCCCACGCCGTTGCGCCTTTGATCGCAAGTCTTCGAGAACTGTTCCCGAGTCAAAAAAAGACCATTCTTTTTACCTGCATCCGGACCAAAGCCTTGGAAGAGATGCTCATTCAGTGGCAGGAACTAGAAAATAGTCGCTTGATCCTCACGACCTTTGAGGATCCAAGAGCCTATTCTCAAGAAGAGATAAGAGCTGCTGCGAAAAACCATCAGCTTGAGGAAGTCAACTGGCGAGAATTTCTACAAAACTGGCAAGCTGGAGATGATGAGCTCCTCATTGTAACGGGGTCGCTCTACTTCCTTAGCCAGGTACGACCTTATTTATTAAAAACAGAAAAATCCAACTAGGAGATGATATGGATACAAAGAAAATTGAAGAAGCAGTGAAAATGATCATCGAGGCAGTCGGTGAAGAAGAGAACCGTGAAGGGCTTCAAGAAACCCCGTCCCGCATTGCAAAGATGTACCAAGAAATCTTTTCAGGACTAGGACAGACGGCAGAAGAGCACTTGTCTAAATCATTTGAAATCATTGATAACAATATGGTGGTTGAGAAGGATATTTTTTTCCATTCCATGTGTGAGCATCACTTTTTGCCGTTTTATGGAAAAGTGCACATTGCCTACATTCCAAATGGCCGTGTGGCTGGGCTTTCAAAACTGGCTCGTACGGTCGAGGTTTATGCTAAAAAACCACAGATTCAGGAACGATTGACGGTAGAAATCGCAGATGCCTTGATGGAATATCTTGGAGCGCAAGGTGCTCTTGTCTGGGTAGAAGCAGAGCATATGTGTATGAACATGCGGGGTGTCCGTAAACCTGGGACTGCTACAGTGACAACTGCTGCGCGTGGATTGCTTGCGACAGATAAAGACTTGAAAAATGAAGCCTATAAACTCATGGGCCACTAATGGCTGGCTATAAGAGGTGAAGAGAGTGGATCAATTACGGATCAAGGACTTAGAGGTATACGCCTATCATGGTGTTTTTCCAGCAGAAAAAGAATTAGGACAACGCTTTGTCCTAGACCTATGGGTGGATTATGAGATGACCCGTGCTGCCCGCACAGGTGATTTGGAAGCTTCGATCCATTATGGGATCTTGGCGGAACAGTTGACCGAGTGGATGCAGGCAGAAAAGATCGATCTGATTGAAACGGTTGCCTTTCAATTGGTGCAAAAGATTTTCGAAAGCTATGCCTTTGTAGAAAAAGTTCGTCTGGAGTTGAAAAAACCTTGGGCTCCTGTTCCCTTGCCACTCGAGACTTGTTCGGTGACAATCGAACGAGAGAAAAAACGAGCCTTTATTGGCCTTGGTACCAATATGGGAGATAAACAACTGCAGCTAGAGACGGCGCTAGAAAAAATCAAGGATCGAGGCATTCGCCTTCTTCAGACATCCACAAGGATTGAAACGGAACCTTGGGGAGGAGTGGAGCAAGACGCCTTTTTGAATCAGGTGGCAGAGGTTGAAACCTGGATGACCCCAGAGGATTTACTAGAGACCTTACTTGCCATCGAGCAGGAAATGGGGCGTGTCCGTGAGGTCAAGTGGGGACCGCGTGTGATTGATTTAGATCTGCTTTATATGGAGGACACGATTTGCTACAGCCCTAGCTTGATCTTGCCGCATCCTTATGTGGCAGAACGAGCCTTTGTATTAGAATCTTTAAATGAAATTGCTCCCCATTTTGTGGACCCTGTTCAAAGAAAGCCCATTCGCCAATTATGGGAGGCTGTTAAATAGTCTCTCTTCTTTGCATTATAAAAAACAATCCCTCGAACAGGGATTGTTTTTGTTTGTCTTGATTTATTTACGATACAAGCGATCGTACTGGTAGACAGGGTCCATGGTGACGTTGATACCGAGCTTGCGAAGGACGTTCTTGTCTTCGTCTGTCAGCATAACGGTTGAATGGGCTTCGCTGCCTTTCAACTTGCCTAATTCTTGCATAGCAAGCTTAGCGTCTTCATTAGTCATAGCTGTAATAGCAAGGGCAATGAGGATCTCGTTCGAGTGAAGACGAGGGTTGCGACTACCCAAATGATTGATCTTCAAACCTTGGATCGGTTGGACGTATTCTGGCTCAATTAATTTGGTTTCTTTGTCAATATGAGCTAATTTCTTAATCGCATTGATTAAGAGGGCTGCGGTTGGGCCAAAGAGATCAGACGTTTTTCCGGTTACCATCTCGCCGTTTGGCAATTCAAGCGCCAAGGCAGGCTCCCCTGTTTCTTCTTCTTTTTGGCGGGCAAGGACGGTCACTTTCCGATCATTTGGAGTAATGCCCAAATCATTCATCAAGAGTTCAATTTTCTTCACAGCCCCTTCACCGACACGCTCTGCTTTGACATCTAAGATGGTTTGGTAGTAGCGACGGATAATTTCTTGTTGGGAAGCTTCAATCGCAGCGTCATTGTCCACAATGGCAAAGCCAACCATATTGACGCCCATGTCTGTTGGAGAAGCATAAGGTGAGGTTCCTAGGATGCGTTCCAACATGCGCTTCAAGACAGGGAAGATTTCAATATCACGGTTGTAGTTGACCGTTGTTTCCCCGTAGGTTTGGAGGTGGAAGGGATCGATCATATTGACATCGTCTAGATCGGCAGTCGCTGCTTCATAAGCCAAGTTGACTGGGTGGTGCAAAGGAAGATTCCAAACTGGGAAGGTTTCAAACTTAGCATAACCTGATTTGATCCCATTTAATTGGTCATGGTACATATTGGACATACAAGTTGCCAGCTTACCAGAACCAGGTCCAGGAGCCGTCACAACGACCAAATTGCGGCTAGTTTTGATGTAGTCATTTTTCCCCATCCCTTCAGGAGAGATGATGTGGTCCATGTCGGTCGGATAGCCCTTGATCGGATAGTGGAGATAAGAGGCGATCCCGCTCTTGTCCAGTTGTTTGCGAAAGGCGTCTGCTGCAGCTTGTCCAGCATATTGGGTGATCACGACAGAGCCCACAAAGATCCCTAATTCATTGAATTTGTCGATCAAGCGTAGCACTTCTTGGTCATAAGAAATTCCTAGGTCTCCACGGGCTTTTGAGTGCTCAATGTTGTTGGCGTTGATGGCAATGACAATTTCCACCTGGTCGCGCAATTCTTGGAGCAGCTTGATCTTATTGTCTGGTTCGTATCCAGGGAGGACACGAGCAGCGTGGAAGTCTTCTAACATCTTACCACCAAATTCAAGGTAGAGCTTGCCATCGAATTGATTGATCCGCTCAATAATGTGGTCACGTTGCAAGTTCAAATACTTTTCAGAACTAAAAGCTTGTTTTTTCATGTAAAACTCCTGTATATAAGGAAAGGGCCTGCTACACAGAACCAAGGATGAGTGTTCAGTTCCCTACCATTTCATTCTTTCATATTATATCAGAAAAAAGATGGAAGATAAAATATTCTAAGATACTTTCCTAAGATGAGGTTAGACATCCTAGAATTTGATTGTTCAGGCATATTTTTTTCATAAAATAACCTAAGTGATGCTAAACAAATAAAATGAGGTAGTCTATTAAGGTTATCGCAGTGTGCACTTAAACTTTCCGCTGTGAGAAAAGTGCTAGAAACACTTTTGTTTCTAGCACTTGGGAGTTTTGGAACCTTAGGTCCATAACGTCCGTACTCACCTAAGGAAAAAGTTTTTAAGAGGATTTGCTTAATAGTGTTTGATCAGATCAACTGTAGAGCGATCTAATTTCTTAACCAATGCTTGCAAGAAGGCTTGTGCTTGCAAGAAATCATCCATTGCATAGAGGGTTTGGTGTGAGTGGATGTAACGTGCACAGACACCAATAGTGGTTGATGGGACTCCACCATTCTTCAAGTGTGCTGCACCTGCATCGGTACTACCTTTGGCACAATAGTATTGGAATTTGATGCCCGCTTCTTCAGCAGTAGTGAGCAAGAAATCTTTCATATTTGGTAGCATGATGTGACCTGGATCGTAGAAGCGAAGCAGTGTTCCTTCCCCAATCGCACCTTGGTCTCCAAAGACATCAGCTGCTGGCGAACAGTCTACAGCAAGGAAGATTTCAGGATCAAATTTAGTGGTTGAAGTGTGAGCTCCACGAAGTCCCACTTCTTCTTGAACGTTGGCCCCTACATAGAGTTCGTTGTTTAAGGCTTGTCCAGAAAGACTCTTAGCCAATTCGCTGACCATCAAGACGCCGTAGCGGTTATCCCATGCTTTTGAGATGACGTTTTTACCATTAGCAGTGAGAATCGCAGAGCTATCTGGGACCAAAGTATCTCCAGGACGGATCCCATAACTTTCAGCTTCAGCCTTAGAGCTAAAGCCTGCATCAAAGACGATGTCGCTAATAGCAGGTACGGTTGGTCCACCTGTTCCACGTGTCAAATGAGGAGGAACAGATCCTGAAATAGCAGGGTATTCACGCCCGTCACGTGTAAAGAGTTTGAAGCGTTGGCTGCTGACGACCATCGGATTCCAACCTCCGATTGGGACAACACGGAAAGTTCCGTCAGCTTTGATTTCGCTGATCATAAAACCAACTTCATCCATGTGAGCAGCTACTAAGATACGAGGAGCATCGGCTGCTGTGGAGTGTTTGACCCCAAAGATCCCACCGAGACCATCTGTCACGATTTCGTCCACATGAGGGGTCAATTGTTGGCGCAAATAATCCCGTACAGGAGCTTCATGACCTGAGATAGCAGGGATTTCAGTTACTTCTTTGATTTTAGAAAATAAATCAGTCATAGGTTACCTTCTTTCTGATGCTATTTTATCACTTTTTCTACAAGGATGGTAGCGTTATTATGGAAATCAGTCTCTAAAAGCAGAGGGAGAGATCTAGCCTAGACCGTTGTCCCTCTGCTTATTTTGTGTTACAATAGGCACTATGAAAGCTAAAAAAATTATTTTGTCTAGTCTGGCTGTAGCAAGTGCAGGAGCTCTTGCGGCCGGTGTTTATAAAATTGCCAAAGATCAAAAGCGTCTCCGTACCCAAGAAGAATTGGTAGCAGAAGTACGGGAGCAAATGGAAGCCATGGGGACGATTGCGACTCTGTATGTGGAACTCTACGAGTCTAGTGAAGAGCGCTTAGTAGGAGGCGTCATTTTTGAAGATGAGCGCCATTACCGCTTTGTCTATGAGGACGGTCTCTTGCATTACGAAGAGGAAAAATTATGATTACACCAAATTCTCTAGAAGAAATTGCTTCATACGTAGAGCAAGATGGCAAGAAAGTCTTTGTCTTTTCAGCCGACTGGTGTGGGGATTGTCGTTACCTCAAGCCTTTTTTGCCGGAGATTGAAGCTGAAAATCCCGAATTTACCTTTATCTTGATTGACAGAGATGCCTATATGGATCTGGCGAAAGTCTGGGATGTTTATGGGATCCCAAGTTTGGTGGTTCTGGAAAAGGATAAGGAAATCGGTCGGTTTGTCAATCGGGATCGGAAAACCAAAGCGCAGATTACAGCATTCTTAGCAGGATTAAAATAGGAGAAAAACATGATTGTAACATACAACAAAGAACAAGTCGGCGATGTATTGATGCTGACCTTGAAAAATAGTGGGGAAGCAAAGCTCGCGGTGGAGAGAAAAGGGAAAGTGGCTCGCGTTTACCGTGAGGACAACCAAGAAACCGTTGCCTGGAATATCTTTGATGCCTCATCTTTCTTCGCCATCGAAGGCAAGGGCCAAGTCTTTTTGACAGATGAGCAAGTAGCTCGTTTGAACCAAGAATTGGAAAGAGAAGGCTTCGCAGAACGTTTGGTCAACGATCGGGAACCAAAATTTGTGGTGGGAGAAATCCTTGAAATGGTGGCCCATCCAGATAGTGACCACTTGAATATCTGCCAGGTAGCAGTTGGACCAGATAAGACGGTTCAGATCGTAGCTGGAGCTCCAAATGCGCGGGTGGGTCTCAAGACCATTGTCGCTCTTCCAGGTGCCATGATGCCGGATGGTAGCTTGATTTTCCCAGGTGCCCTTCGTGGAGAAAAAAGCTATGGCATGATGTGCAGTCCGCGTGAATTGCACTTGCCAAATGCTCCTCAAAAACGAGGCATTATTGAATTGGATGACGCAGAAGTAGCAGGGACACCTTTTGATCCTGCTCGTCACTGGCATGAATAAAGAGAAGAATCTAGGATGTTTTGGATCCTAGATTTTTTTGATTTTGGTTTGTCACCTCCATTTTTTAAAATTTTTTCGAATAAATAGATAGGAGGTAAATGATGTATAATAAAGTTATTTTAATCGGTCGCCTAGTAGCGGCTCCAGAATTGCATAAAACCAGCACAGACAAATCCGTTGCCCGAGTGACCATTGCGGTCAATCGTCGCTACAAGGACCAAAACGGGGAGCGAGAGACTGATTTTGTCAATGTCGTTGTCTGGGGGAAATTAGCTGAAACCATGGCTAGTTATGCCAGCAAAGGGAGCCTGATCTCTTTGGATGGAGAGATTCGGACGCGCCGCTACGAGAAAAATGGGGTCATGCAGTATGTGACAGAGGTCCTCTGCCAAAGTTTTCAGTTGCTAGAGAGCCGCGCTCAGCGAGCGATGCGTGAAAATGGTGGAACGGGAGATTTAGCTGATATCATCTTAGAAGAGGAAGATCTTCCTTTTTAGAAATAAAAAAAGAAAGCTGGTTCGTTTATAGACCAGCTTTTTTGATACTTGCTAGGGATTTCATTCGGGAACGACTCTTTTAAAAATAAATCAAAAATATGCATCTGTACAATAAAAGCCAGCACTTTTCTTGAAAAAGTAGTAAAATAAAGTAATATATATTCAAAATTTTCAGAAAAGGACCGGAGTTTGAAGAGGAAAGAAGAAAGAAAAGAACTGTTAAAATGGCTGATAAAACGGGTTCTACTGGTGATTCCAGTGGCCTGCCTCCTCTTGTGGATCTATGCTGTTTGTCAAACCAGTAGCATCAAGGATCAGACCAAGATTGGTGTCACCTATATGACCATGAACAATGAGTTCTATAAAAGTATTCATTCGGAAATTAGTCGGATTGCCGATGAGAAAGGAGCTCTTGTATCTGTCCGAGATCCAGAATTGGACGAAAAAAGGCAGAGCCAGCAGATCGATGATTTTTGTGCCCAAAAAGTAAATGTGATTGTGATTAATCCGGTCAAAGGGGATAGTCAGCCCATTTTAAGGGCTCTTAAAAAAGCTAGAAAACAAGGAATTAAGATCATTGCAGTTGATACCCAGCTCAAGCATTTTAAGCCGGATGCCAGCATTGTCTCCGACAACTACCAAGCAGGAGTCTTGATTGCGAAAGAGCTGATGAAACGCTCTTCAAATGCTCGGATCCTTCTCTTGGAGCACAAAGGGACTGTTTCAGCAGATACGCGGATTCAGGGATTTAAGGATACCATCAAAGGACATGGGTCATATGAGATTATCTCGGAACTAGAAACCAAGGGTCAGACGGAGATCGCTATGCCAGCTGTCCGTAAGTTCTTGCAGTCAGGGGGGAATGTCGATACTCTAGTCTCCTTGAATGACCGTTCAGCTATAGGAGCTTTAGCAGCGATCAAGGAGCAAGGAATCACCCATCCCATTGCGATTTATGGGATCGATGGCTCACCAGATATGAAAGCCTTGCTGCACTCGACAGATGATGTTGTAGGAACCGTTGCCCAGTCTCCGTTGAAGATGGGAGACCGCGTGATGGAGGTTATCCAAGATATGACGGATGGGAAGAGCTATCAAAAAGAGATAACCATTCCGGTTCAAATGATGACAAAGGAAAACATCGATCACTTTGATGTGAATGGGTGGCAGTAATGAGAAAATTTAGAGGTGTGAGATACAGTTTGGCCATTCTGATGGTCGTGAATTTTATCGCTGTGATGCTCAACAGTATCATCTATCTTCAAGCAACCAACTATATCATTGCCCAACGGCAAGCTTCTCTATTAGTAGAACGCTTAGAGCGTATTCCTTTTGCGCCTTCTACAACTTTTTGGTTGTCTGCGCTCTTATTTGCTGGAATTGCCTTGATCTCCATGAGTCGTTACCGGTCTCAAACGAGTCGATGGTCCATTTTTGATAAGTGGAACATTTTGGAGATCCTCCTGATGTTGCTCTTGATGTGGGTCCAAAATGTAGCTTATAACGGGCTGATTCTATTGGTTTTTGCGGATATCTTCTATGGTTCCAAAGAGTTGAATACCAAGCGAGACCGCAAGTATTGGTTTGCGTTTATCCTAGTGAGTTTCTTGATTCTACTTGTGACCAATTCAGACGTCTTTTCGCTTTTCTTTCCGATACCTTCTCTGGATGTCTATATTCATTTTTACCCTGCCTCCATCCGGATTCTGGCCTTTTTCTTAAAGAATTCCCTCTATGCCTTGAATATGGTGCTCTTCATTATTTCGCTTTTGTTCTATATTATGAATGTTCTTGCGGAAAACCACGAAGTAGAAGAAGAGTTGGCCATGGTTTCGAAGGTCAATACGGAGTTGAACAACTATATGGCCTTGTCTGAGAAAATTGCAGAAGATCGGGAGCGCAAGCGGATTGCTCGGGAGATTCACGATACCTTGGGGCATGCGCTAACAGGGATCTCGGCAGGTTTAGATGCTGTTGGGGTCTTGATTGATATCGATCCCAATCGAGCAAAAGAGCAGGTGAAAAGCGTATCAGAAGTGGTTCGTGAAGGAATCCAGGATGTGAGAGGGTCTCTCAACCGCCTCCGTCCAGGTGCCCTTGAGGGACGAACCCTCAAAGATGCTTTAGAAAAGATGATCCGCGAGTACCAGACGCTTTCCAACTTGCAGGTTGATTTACACTATGAATGGGTCGATGTCGATATGGACGTCATGATTGAAGATACGATCTTTCGTGTGATTCAAGAGTCTATGACCAATGCGGTTCGCCACGGTCATGCCAGTCAGATGAGCCTTCATTTTTTTGAGGATGAAGAAGATTACCTGATCGAGTTGCAGGACAATGGGGTTGGGTTTGAAACCTTGACCTATGGCTATGGGCTCAAGCAGATGATGGAGCGCATTTCCATCCTAGGAGGACAGCTTCAATTTGAAAGTCGCGATGGATTTTTCACGCGCGTCAGTTTACCGAAATATAAAGAAGGGAGATAGAGATGGTGATAAAAGTAATGGTGGCAGATGACCAGGCCTTGATTCGAGAATCTCTGAAAATTATTTTGTCAGCCCACCCCGATATCGAAGTGGTGGCCACAGTGGAAGATGGGAATCACGTCTTGTCGAGCATTCCACAGACACATCCTGACCTGATCTTAATGGATATCCGGATGCCAGGCATGGATGGGGTCTTAGCGACAAAAGAAGTAAAAGAACACTATCCGGATATCAAAATTATTATTTTAACGACCTTTGACGATGATGAATTTATCTATAGTGCACTCAAGTATGGTGCTTCAGGTTATCTTTTAAAGGGTGCCTCGACAGAGGAACTCTATGAAGCGATTAAGGTGGTGTATCAAGGCGGAGCTATGATCAACCCGAATATCGCTAGTAAAGTCTTTCAAATTTTCTCACAAATGGCCAAAACCAACTTCTCTATTGCTGTAGATGAGGACAATGTCAAGGATTTGAGCACGACGGAATGGCGCATTATCCAAGAAGTCGGCTATGGGGAGTCCAATAAAGAAATTGCGGCCAAACTCTTCTTGTCAGAAGGAACGGTGCGCAATTACTTATCAACGATTTTGGCGAAATTAAACCTACGAGATCGAACGCAATTAGCGATCTGGTCTGTCCAAACAGGAGTGACGAGACGTGATTTTTCTAAAGGAAATACAGAATGAAATTGAAGCAAAAGCATCTTTGTTGGGGGATTGGTCTCCTTGTTATGCTCTGTGCGAGCGCGGGTTTCTATTGGTGGAAACAGCAACCGACCGTCCTCCATATCGGCGTTTATGCAGGCTCTAGCTGGGATGTGCCGACCAGTCAACGTTCCCATGCCTTGGATCGTGCGATTCAAAAATTTGAAAAATCCCATCCTCATGTCCGTGTAGAGTATGAAAACGGGATTCCGCAGTCGGATTATTCAGACTGGCTCTCTGAAAAGATTGTCTCAGGAAAGACGCCGGATGTGTTTATGGTCTCTGAGCAAGATCTTTCTTTATTAGCAGCGCGAGGCGTATTAGAAAAGTTAAACGAATATATGGATCGAAAAGATCAAGCAACATTTTATCCCGTTGCCTTTGAATCCGGTGTCTATCAGGGGCAAACCTATGCCTTACCTTATGAAAGCAATCCGATTTTGATGTGTGTCAATAAAGATCTCTTGGATAAAGAAGGCATCGCGGTTCCCAAAGAAGGTTGGTCCCTTGAAGAGTTCTATACGATTTGCAAGAAACTAACCAAAGATACCAATGGGGATGGGCAACTGGACCAATTTGGGAGTACAGAATACACCTGGAAAGAAGCCTTGGCGGCAAATGGAGGTCATCTTTTCCAAGGTGGCATGCTCAAGCTGACAGCTCCAGAGGTGAAAGAGTCTCTGACTTTTCTGCAAAAATTGGAAGATCTAAATAAAAATTACAAGGTGAGCTCTAAAGATTTTGACCAGGGGAAAGTCGCCTTCTATCCCATGACCTTGGCTCAATATCGGACCTATAAACCTTATCCCTACCACGTTTCTAAATATTCAAACTTCACCTGGACCTGTATCCCGATGCCGGCTAAATCAAAAACGACCAAGGCAACCTTAGTCACGACGACTTCTTTTGCTATGTCGGCTCGAAGTTCTCATTCCAAGTTGGCTTGGGAATTGATGCAACTCTTAACAGAGGATCCAGACATTCAACAAACCCTCTTTGCTCAATCCCAAGGGATCTCTGTCATGCCACAGGTGGTCAAGAGTCGCTCTAGTAAAGACCTTTTGCAGGTGGATGATTTTGGAACGGATTCCTTGACCAATCAGACCTTGAACCGCATTATGGAACAAGCTGTTGAAAGTAGTCCGAAAAATGTCTCAAAAGAGGTGCTAGAAAAGCTAGATTACTTAATTGGCAATGCCTTGCGCGATCAAGATGTCGAGAACCGCTTGCCTCAAATTCAGAGGGAGATTGAAAGTAGCCTACAGGTAGGAGTTTAGAGTAAAATAAGATGGCATTTTGTCAAGTGACAGATGTCATTTTTTTATTGCTAAATGTCATATTGGGAATGTGACATTTGACAATATAAAAACGCTTTCAAATAGTCTACAATAGAGTCAAATAAAGGAGGCGTAGCAAAATGAAATACCTCGTTTTGGTCAGTCATGGTGGACTGGCAGAAGGTCTAAAAACATCACTAGCCATGTTTGCTGGTGATAAGATGGATCAGGTCATCGCAGTTGGACTCAAAGAAGGAAAATCAGTTGATGACTTCGCAGTTGATTTCAGAGAGAGCATTTCAGGATTGACAGCTGATGATTCTGTTTTGGTCTTGGCAGATATCGTAGGTGGTAGTCCATTAACCACTGCAGCCACGGTTCTAGAAGAAGCTGGAAAGCTCGATGGAGCCTTAATCCTTGGTGGGATGAACCTCACCATGGCCTTGACGGCAGTTGTGATGAAGGATGTGTTGGATGGAGACGATTTGTCAGCTACCATCTTATCAGAAGCACGATCTGCACTACAGCCTTTTGAAGTTTCAGCCACAAGTGCTGAAGAAGATGATGACGATATTTAATAGGGAGGTACCTTATGGTAGTAACATTTGTACGGATTGATGACCGCATGATTCACGGTCAAACAGTCACACGCTGGGCAAAGGAAAAACCATGTGATGGCTTGATTGCCGTAAACGATGCAGCAGCATCAAACAAGGTTTTGATCCAAGCTTACAAAGGCGCATCAGACAAGAAAACCTTTGTATGGACAAAGGAAGCCTTTAAAGAAAAATCAGCAAAAGTAACAGAATCAGATAGTCGTTACTTCTTGATCACCAAAAATCCAATCGATATGAAGGAAATTTTGGTCGACCAAGGGTTTGTCCCAGGTGATGTCAAAGAAATCATTGTTGGCCCTGCAAATGATCGTCCTGGAGCTGTGAAATTGGGAAATAACCAATCCATCACTCAGGAAGAAGCAGAAGCCTTCCAAGCCATTCAAGCAGCAGGCTACAAGGTGAAATTCCAATTGTTGCCAGATGTTTCCATCGGTTATTGGGATGATTTCAAATCAAAATTTGGTTTTTAAAACTAACAGTCTTATCTGTTAGGTAAATAAATTTACAAACAAAAGGAGCGTTTGTTATGACAATTTCATGGATTCAAGCAATCTTGCTTGGTATTTTCGCCAGCTTGTCTTCAATGCCTGGTATGGGGGGTTCCAGTATCGGGAACTATACACTCGGTCGTCCTTTGATCGGTGGGTTGATTTCAGGTTTAATTCTTGGAGATGTGACAACCGGTATTATGGTCGGGGTTGCCCTTCAAGTCGTTTATATCGCCTTGGTAACACCTGGTGGTACCGTATCTGCCGATGTGCGTGCCATCTCTTACATCGGTGTTCCTCTTGCTATCTTGTTTGTGCATGCTAATAACATCACAGATGAAGCTGGAATCGCCGCAGCTGCAGCTCCAATCGGTGCAGCCGTTGGGACAATCGGTACAGTTCTTTTCTACGGTACCGCTACTATGAACTTGGTATGGCAACACATCGGTTGGAAAGCCGTTGAAGAAGGAAACTTCAAAAAACTCTACGCAGTTGACTGGGTTTACCCTTGGATCTCTCACTTCCTCTTCTCTTTCCTTCCAACAATGATTATCACCAAATACGGTGAAAACATGGTTGATTTGATGAAACAATACCTTCCTATGGATGGTTACTGGATGAAAGCCCTCTTTACAGTCGGTGCTCTTCTCCCATGTGTCGGTATTGCCATCTTGTTGAAACAAATTGTTACAGAAGCAACTGACTTCATTCCATTCTTTGTTGGATTTACCTTGGCAAAATCTCTCGGATTGAACTTGGTATCCAGTGCCGTTGTTTCATTAATCTTTGCAGTAATCTACTATGAACTTGAAGTGATCAAATCGATGAAAGCTGCTCCAGCTGGAGCGGTGGATCTAGACGATGATGAGGAGGATATTTAAAATGGCTGATAGAAAGAAAATTTCAAAGAAAACATTAGCAAAAGCATTCCATCATTGGTATTATGGTCATTTGACTTGTTTCTCTCAAGAACATATGCAAACCTTCGGGTACTTGACTTCTATGCTTCCAATCGTAGAAGAAATGTATGACACAAAAGAAGAACAAAAGGATGCTATGCAAACCTATACGGCCTTCTTCAACACTGAACCACAACTTGGATCTCTTGTTGTAGGGATCACAGCTGGTTTGGAAGAAGCGCGTGCAAACGGAGATGCAGTAGATGGCGAAACCATCAACGGTATGCGTGCCGGTTTGATGGGACCAATCGCTGGTATTGGTGACTCATTGGTCGTTGGTACCTTGATTCCAGTTCTCTTGGGGATTGCCCTTGGACTTTCTAAAGGTGGTAACGTCGCTGGTGCCCTCTTCTACATCGTCGTATGGAACCTCTTAGTCTACTTTGGTATGCGCTTTGCCTTCTTCAAAGGTTACCAATTAGGGGATAAAGCCGTTGAATTCCTTGTAGGACCAAAAGGACAAGCTCTTCGTAAAGCGATCAGCGTTGTCGGTGGTATGGTTATCGGTGCCGTAGCAGCTACTTGGGTATCTGTTACAACAGCCCTTCAATTCAAGAATTCTGAAGGAAAAGTCTTCTTGAACATCCAAGAAAAGATCGATGGTGTTTATCCAGGTCTCTTAACAGCAGCCTTCATCACTCTTTGCTGGTGGTTGATGTCTAAGAAAAAAATTTCACCAAACAAAGTTATGTTACTTCTCGTTGTAGTTGCTTTGATCGGTGTTGCCCTTGGTATCTTTGACCCACATCTTAAATACTAAGGTAAAAAAAGGAATTTGCTAGTAGGAGTTTTTGAGAATGAAGTGAATTGACCTCCTTTACTTGCACTTCATTCTCAATTTTTATAAGGAGGAATCCCATGGTTACAAAACAAGAACTTGTCAATGGATATGAAACAGAAATCAAGTACCAACGCCACATGCTTGAAAACCTTGGTCGTTGGTTCAGCTTACTCTTTATCATTGCCAGTATTGGTGTGGTATTGATCTATCTCTTTCACAAAAGTTTCCTCCCACTCTTGATCCTCGGGATTTTACTAGCCTTGGTTGGAATTTTAGGCATGATTGTTTTTGGATATGGCATCTACCGCGGGCGGATCAATCTTCAAAAAGTGATCGACGATTTCAATCAAAAATTGACAATTTTAAATTGATATTTTAGAAACATCTCATCTATTTTTGAGGTGTTTTTTTCTTGACTATTTCTGACCAAGTGATACAATAGAAACATAAGTTAGCACTTACGTATAGAGAGTGCTAAAAACACGTATGGAGGAATGAACATGTTAAAACCATTAGGAGACCGTGTGGTCTTAAAAGTAGAAGAAAAAGAACAGACTGTTGGAGGTTTTGTCCTAGCAGGTGCGAGCAAGGCTGATACAAAAACAGCTGAAGTGGTTGCCGTTGGTGAAGGTGTGCGTACCCTAAGTGGCGAACTCATCGCCCCAGCTGTAAAAGCAGGAGACCACGTTTTGGTTGAAAGCCATGCAGGAATTGAAGTTAAAGATGGGGAAGAAACCTACACCATCGTTGGAACAGCAAACATTCTTGCAATTGTAGAGTAAGAGAAGAAAGAGGTAAGAGAAATGGCAAAAGATATTAAATTTTCATCTGATGCACGTTCTGCAATGGTCCGTGGTGTCGATGTCTTAGCAGATACAGTGAAAGTTACGTTGGGCCCTAAAGGTCGCAATGTGGTTCTTGAAAAATCATTTGGTTCACCTTTGATCACAAATGATGGGGTGACCATCGCAAAAGAAATCGAATTGGAAGACCATTTTGAAAATATGGGTGCCAAATTGGTGTCAGAAGTGGCTTCTAAGACCAATGATATCGCAGGTGACGGTACAACGACCGCAACGGTCTTGACTCAGGCCATCGTCCGTGAAGGGATCAAAAACGTCACTGCAGGAGCTAATCCAATTGGCATCCGCCGTGGGATTGAGACTGCTGTTGCAACAGCAGTAGAAGCTTTAAAAAACAATGCGATCCCAGTATCGAGCAAGGAAGCGATTGCTCAAGTAGCTGCTGTGTCTTCTCGTTCTGAAAAAGTCGGTGAGTACATCTCTGAAGCCATGGAAAAAGTTGGCAAAGATGGGGTTATCACGATTGAAGAGTCACGTGGAATGGAGACAGAACTGGAAGTCGTTGAAGGCATGCAATTTGACCGTGGTTACCTCTCACAATACATGGTCACTGATAATGAAAAAATGGTGGCAGACCTTGAAAATCCATACATTTTGATCACTGACAAGAAGATTTCAAATATCCAAGAAATCTTGCCATTGTTGGAAAGCATTCTTCAAAGCAACCGTCCACTCTTGATCATCGCAGATGATGTCGATGGCGAAGCTCTTCCAACACTTGTCTTGAACAAGATCCGCGGTACCTTTAATGTCGTAGCTGTCAAGGCACCAGGATTTGGAGATCGCCGCAAAGCCATGCTAGAAGACATTGCCATCTTGACAGGTGGTACAGTCATTACAGATGACCTTGGTTTGGAATTGAAAGATGCAACCATTGAAGCGCTTGGTCAAGCAGCTAAAGTTTCAGTCGATAAAGACAGTACTGTCATTGTCGAAGGTTCTGGTAATCCAGAAGCGATCGCTAACCGTGTGGCTGTTATCAAGTCACAAATCGAAACCACAACCTCTGAATTTGACCGTGAAAAATTACAAGAACGTTTGGCTAAATTGTCTGGTGGTGTTGCCGTAATCAAGGTCGGTGCTGCAACAGAAACAGAATTGAAAGAAATGAAACTCCGTATCGAAGATGCCCTTAATGCGACTCGCGCAGCCGTTGAAGAAGGGATCGTTGCCGGAGGTGGTACAGCTCTTGTCAATGTCATCTCTGCAGTCGCAGCCCTTGAGTTGGAAGGAGATGAAGCGACCGGACGCAATATCGTTCTTCGTGCTTTGGAAGAACCTGTGCGCCAAATTGCCCACAATGCCGGTTACGAAGGATCTATTGTGATTGATCGCTTGAAAAATGCCGAAGTCGGAACAGGTTTCAATGCTGCAACAGGTGAATGGGTGAATATGATTGATGCAGGAATCATCGACCCAGTTAAAGTGAGCCGTTCAGCCCTTCAAAACGCCGCTTCCGTAGCGAGTCTGATCTTGACGACCGAAGCAGTCGTAGCCAACAAACCAGAACCAGCAGCCCCAGCAGGACCAGGAATGGATCCAAGCATGATGGGCGGGATGATGTAACCTGATACCAATGATTGGTGCTAAAGCACCGAATCATTGGACGGTAGCCGCTATATTGCGGTCTACCTAATCATCTTACTAGCTCAAAGGGAGGAAAATATCGTTCCTCCCTTTTCACGTCGTAACCTATGTAAAACAAAGAAGGCAAGATCGGCCTTCTTTATTTTCTGTCGTAACTGTTACACGATTGAGGCTATACCTCTCATCATTTGACGCCAGTCGCTATTGTGGGGTCTGGCTAATCGTCTTACTAGCTCAAAGGGAGGAAAATATCGTTCCTCCCTTTTTACGTCGTAACCCCTTGATTAATTTATCAGGTGTATTTATTGTTATGGCAAGCACTATGGTGCCTTGCCGAAGTGTCTTACTAGCTCAAAGAGAGTGGAACAGAAATCGGTCATTCGTTAGAATTCGATTTCGCCATCCCACCTCCGCACAGTTGAGTAGGGCTGTAAAAGCTGATGAAATCAGCGTAGTAGAGCCCACTCAACCACTGCGTCTTGCTCGACAATCCAAAAATAATGAGAGGCTAGGACTTTTGTCCCAGCCTCTTTTTATCGTGCTTTGGGATTTTCATTTGTTATGGAATAATATTTTTATTTTAAATTTTGTAACAGAAATGATAAATACTAGTTAAAGAGGACTTGCGTAGATGCTTGGGAATCAAGCGTTTGTTGTGTTTTCAGGCGGAGGAATATTTGCCAACAAATTGCAATACAAATTAACTGATTTTGTAATAATTCTAGTGTATACTATTAAGAGTAGATCACAGGTCTACATTGTTGCAAGGGGAGAACTTCCCACATACATGTCTATTGACAATAAAACTTGATCGTAATATCGCTGTTAGTAAAATGAGAGTTTGAACATAGTGTAGATTTTATCGACCTTTTTCATATTAAAAAATATTTTTCAAATTCCCCTTGCGCAAGCTCTTCCGGATTCCTCCGGGAGAGTTTTTTCTTGTTAAGGAGAAAAAGATAGAATGCCTTTTGAGTCTACTTTGAAAGAGTGGCTCAGCAGCTATTATTTATGGTAAAATAGAACATATTCGTCGAGGGGAAGGAGTGAAGACTTTGTTGAAGATTTTTGTGTTAGAAGATGAGTGGATCCAGCAATCACGAATCGAATCGGTCTTGCAGGAACTTATCGCTCAGAAGTCCTTGCAATGCAAAGCGCCAGAAGTGTTTGGGAAATCAAGCCAGTTGCTAGATGCTATCACAGAGAGAGGCGCTCATCACCTATTCTTTTTAGATATCGAGATTAAAGGTGAGGAGAAAAAAGGTCTGGAGATTGCAAAAGAGATTCGTAAGAAAGACCCCCATGCGACCATTGTCTTTGTCACCACTCACTCTGAATTCATGCCCATTACCTTTCAGTACAAAGTAGCCGCCTTGGATTTTATCGATAAAACGCTGGGTGAGGAAGAGTTCAGAGAGAGAATCAGCTCAGCCATCGATTATACCTTGGAGCAAGCTGGGACCACGATTGCACAAGATGCTTTTACATTTGAGAGTGCGATGGCGCGTGTACAAGTTCCCTTTAATAAGATTTTGTATGTTGAAACGTCTCCAACTATTCACAAGGTCATTTTACACACCCAGGATGAGCGCTTGGAATTTTACGCTAGTATTGCCGATATCGAAAAAGCAGATCCCCGCTTGTATCGGTGCCACCGCTCCTTTGTGGTGAATCCACAAAATATTACGAAGATTGATAAGGAAGCCAAGAAAGCTTTTTTTGAAAATGGGGACAATTGCTTGATCTCACGGACCAAGTATAGAGGCTTACTGGAAGCTTTGAAAAAATAGAAGGGAGAAGGAATTGCTGTTAGATATTCTAATGTCTTACCTAAAGTTCTTCGTCAGCATGCTGATCTATCGTCATATTAGTAGACAAGAGTTCGCCTGGCGCTGGCTCTTTTTGTGCCCCTTCTTCTTTGCAGTCGTCTTTACCCTTGTGCCACCGGTAGGTTTTTTTGGCTATTTCTTAGTATTTATTGCCTATAGTTTCTATCGAAATCGTAACATACGACACCTCTTGAACATTTTTTATGGGCTCTACCCAGTTGTCATGGAGAGTCTCATTGGGCGTCTCTTAGCCTTTTATGTCTTTCCAATGCTGGGGGTTATACTTGTTCATGAGGCGTCTGTCAGCTGGTACGATGCTCTACTTGAATTGCTAGTCTTTCCTGTCTATTTAGGAATCACCAAGCTGTTAAAACTAGATTTTACAGATCTAAAAGTAGGATTCCAACGTCAGTATTTTAATCGTTTCTTACTCCCAATGGATCTTTCTATGTTTGTGTATTTAGTCAGTGTTGTAGGTCTGGTGGCTTTTGAGAATGCTATTCCGTATGCAGATGCTTTACGGGGACAGTTAAATAGTATTTATTTGATCTTATTTTTCATGCTCCTCTTGTATTTTAATGCAGTGTCCAAAGAACGATTGAAACAAGAAATTCTAGAGCAGAAAGATAGGCAACTACAGGAGTTAGCCACCTATAGCCGACACGTCGAAATGCTCTATGGGGAGATTCGTGCCTTTCGTCATGACTACCTGAATATTTTAACCAGTCTCAAATTAAGTATTGAGCATGAAGATCTTAATGCGATCAGGGAAGTCTATGAGAATGTTCTTCGAGAGAGTGGCCAGCAATTTTACGATAGCAAGTTTGATATTGCCAAACTCAGTCACATCGAAAATCCAGCTGTAAAAAGTGTTCTGTCCGCAAAATTGTTGGAAGCTCAAAATAAAGGGATTGGGATCTCTGTCGAGATCGATGAACCTGTTCGTAATCTATTCATCGAGGTTTTAGATTTCATCACCTTCTTATCCATCCTTTGTGACAATGCTATCGAAGCGAGTCTTGAATCAGATGACCCACAGCTGACTCTTGCCATGCTCCATGAGGAAAACTCCCTCATCTTAATAGTTGAAAATAGTACAAAAGCTGAAAAAATAGATCTGGCGAGAATTTTTGAAAAGGACTACTCAAGTAAAGGAGATGGCCGCGGTCTTGGCTTGTACAAGATCCAACAATTACTGGAAAAGTATCCCAAAACGACAGTGTCTACCAAGAGTTCAAATTACCGATTTACCCAGAGCCTGACCTTTTGGAAGGAATAATGGAAGAGAGAGTGGGACAGAAATCGGTCATTCGTTAGAATTCGAATTCGTCGTCCCACCTCCGCACAGTTGAGTAGGGCTGTAAAAGCTGATGAAATCAGTGTAGTAGAGCCCACTCAACCACTGCGTCTTGCTCGACAATCCGAAAATAATTGAGAGGCTAGGACTTTTGTCCCAGCCTCTTTTTTGACCATTCACGACGATTTTCTGACCGATTCTGACAGAGAGCCACAAAGCATGTCCCTTTGAAGTATACTGTACACAAGATCAATAAGAAAAGAGGGATCGTATGTTTCAGGTAGCATCTATTACAAAATCATTTAAGGAGAAGACAGTATTAAAAGGGGTGTCTTTTTCGATAGAAGAAGGAGACAAAATTGCCTTACTGGGAAATAATGGAGCAGGTAAAAGCACCCTCTTCAACATTATCGCAGGGCAGCTCCAGGCTGATTCGGGGACGATAAAGACTTCGCTTGATTTTCAAAGAGAAATTGGGATGATGCCTCAGGGAGATCTGCTCATCGAGGATCTAACCGTTGCTGAATTCGTCGAATTAAAAAGCCGGATGAATCAGCAGAAGCAGGCTGATATCAATGGACTCTTAGAGATGGTCGAATTGAGAGAATCAAGAGAGCAGATGGTGGGCAGTCTTTCCGGTGGTCAAAAGAGACGCTTGTCCTTGTTGTTAACTATTTTGAATCATCCAAAGTTGATTTTTTTAGATGAGCCAACGACTGGCATGGACTTGGAAGCAGTGGATAATTTTTGGAAATTACTGGAGCAGCAAGAGTTTACATCTGTTGTGGTGACCCATGATTTTAACCAAATCGATGCCTTTTTTACAAAAGTCTTGATTTTAAAAGATGGTCGAATTGCTGCCACAAAGGCTGTTGAGGATATTCACCAGGCTGGTCAAACCATTGAGCAGTATTTCCGAGAAGAGATGAATAAAGGAAGGGAACAAGCATGAAAAAGATTCAATTAAAGCAAGTTTTACGAAATAAGCGCTTTGTATTATTCACCATTATTTTACCCATAGGCTGGTATATCTTCTTTTATCAGCTTCAAAAAGGGGTTTCGCCAAGTATTTTATTAGGCATTGCCGTCTTTATAGGCGTCATTGGCAATAGCCTTGCAACTTTTAGTAAGCGAATCGCCTCAGATATCGGGTTTTATTCTTTTGAATCCCGCTTTACAAGCTATAGTGTCAAGAACTATTTATGGGATCAATCGATCGTACAACTGATTTTGAACAGCCTGATCTTTTTAGCAGTACTAGTAGTTGCTGTTCTAGGTTTTCACTTTCCAGTGACGACTAGCCTGTTGGTACAATTTTTCCTCTTATCCTTGATGGGGATCTACTTTAGTGTGATTGGCTTTGTACTTGGGGTGAGGGTAGATGCCAAGACGATTGATACCATTGGCTTTCCAGTTATTATTTTGGCAGCCATGACCATTATTCCCTTTGATACGCTTGGCGCAAGTGGAGGATTTATGGACTTGGTTGGCAAGCTACAGCGGGTATTCCCAGGCTATTATTATACAAAGCTGATCCAAGATTTGACTGAGAAACAAACGATTGATGCCACCCAATTAGCGCTCTTTGTTGCCGTCTTTGGATTGAATTTGCTATTTTTCTATCTGCTCGTACCCAAAGGAAAAATGGGGAACTAAGAGCAGTTAAATAAGAAAATGAGTAGGAGTTACCCCTACTCATTTTCTTATTATAAATCCATGATTTCTTTTTTCTTTTGGTCAAATTCATCCTGAGATAGAATGCCTGCATCTAAAAGTGATTTTAACTTTGTCAGCATCTCTATTTGTTCGTCAAAAGTCATCGTCGGCTTGCTTGCTCTGTCATCTAATTGTTGAGCTATATTCATTCCAAAGATCATTCCAGGGCCATCTCCGAGACCATGCTGTTCAATTCCCGAAGCGATCTTTTGTTGGGCTGCAATATTAGATGATTTCTGTGATACATCATCATATGCTTTTAAGTTCATCTTATTGGATGAAAATTGTTTTACTAACTCCTTAGATTCAGGTGAGAATTCGATATTTGCAATAGCTACTTTTATAATTTCAAAACCAAAACGTTCTTTCCAAGTTCCAGCATATTGATTATCACAAGCTACTTGGTTTGCTAGAACTGTTGCTTGTGATGGTAATTGTGAAATTCGGTAAGTAGTAGATAGAGAATTTAGAGCTACAATAAAAGATTGTAAAAATTCAGTTACAATTTGGGACCTCGCTTGCAGGCTATCAAACGTATAATAACTAACATTTGCAGGAAGAAAGTTGCGGACAAATCGTTCTGCATCTGTAATTTGAATAGAGAATGTACCGAATGCTCGCACTTCTAAGTCAGCTCCATAAAACAAATCGTTATACATAACGGGTCCGCGGGTTCCGAATTTAATATCCCGGATCTCTCGTAAATTTACAAAAGAAATCTGTTTTTGTTGATCACTCTGGCCACCAAAACCAACACGGTTTACTACATTATCGAAAAGTGATTTTTTTATTCCGTCACCATTAAAGATACTATTTTCTCCATTTTGGTATTCGTATCCACCTGGTTTAGTAATGATTTCCTCGATTCCGGATTGGCTAAAGATAAAAGCGGCTGTATTCTCTGGGACAAAAATTTTAGAACCATTGGAGATAACGCCTACAGATCCCTTATTATTAACCCCTCTACCGTTGTTTTTTTCCTGAAGAATACCAGGGCTTACTGCTGTATGTTCGTCAAAAGCTTGAACTGTAATGATTTCTTTCCACTGATCAGCAAATGTACCACCAATTGAATCTGTTACTGCTTTAATAAATCCCATTTGTTACTCTCCTATAGATTTTGTTCCATATCGCAATATGAGCATCTTACTGTTTGTTTAGCTAATCCTGACAAAGGAGCTCCGCAAAAAGTACACTTTGTGGTGATTCTTTCAGGCTCTTTCTCTTTAATTCCTAATCCTGTTTTAAAGACGTTAAAAGTATCTTTTAGAGTTTCAGCTAAAACATCTACTCCAAACAGGCTACTATCTCCTAACTTATCAAAATTACTTGTATCTCCTGTTACAAGCTTAATTAAATTGGAAGCCCATTTGTCGGTATCTTTAGCGTTATCGAACCCAAAAACGACTTGGCCTCCATTGTAGTATATTTCTAAGCGTTTTGATCCATTTACTTTACAGACCGAAACCTGTGGTTTTCCCTCGAACAATTTGATTTGATTAATAGGAATCAATTGTTGATTTTTCTTTCCTCCAAAGATTCCTTTTTTAATATGGACTAAATTTAGATTTGTCAAAATCAATTCGTCTGTTAAAGTGGTTGAGTTCCCAAAACAAACGTGGTCGCTGTGCATTATCATAAATTCATGAGGTAATAGTTGATAATCCATTTTTTTCTCCCCTATAGAGCAAATTTGTTTTAAATGAATGTTCATAAAAAAACCGACCCCAGGGACCGGTTTTCCTTGGAAATTAGAAGATTCTCTTGCTTAGCTAGCTGCTAATTGATCAACCAACTCTTTGAGAGAGTCTCTGTATTCTTTAAGAAATTGGACAATATGCTCTTTTCCTTGAATTGGAGAGTTCTTTAATGCACCATATTGTTTTTTCTGATCTTCCATTGATTGAGTTAAAGATTTTTTCTGTTCTTCAAAAGAAGCATCATCGCCTAGGCCTTTTTCCTTATACACAGCTTCACATTGATCAAAATAATCTTGTATAATCTTTTCATACATTATCAAGTAATCCTCATAGGTTTTGATGGATTCGATTGTTTGATCAGATGTATCCTGAGGGTCGAATTTGTCAACACCCAATTTTTCTTTTGCTTTATCTATGATCCCTTTCTTTTCGGAAGTGCTAGAAGTAGCTTCTGTTTTATCTTCTTTTGATGACGAGTGTAGTTTTGAAATAGAGCTACAAGCCATTAAAGTTGAGATAGTTAATAGTGAAATTCCCAAACCTAAAACTTTACCTGTTTTTTTCATAAAAAAACTCCTTTTTCATTTATATGGTTATTATATCATATTACACACCGGGAAGAAAACCCTTTCACTAGAAAAAGATGAATTCATTTTTTACGTTTAATAAGATCGGTTGAACAAGGTAAAAGTTTTTTGATTTGATAGCTACAATCAAGTTAGTCGAATATTTGTAAATGGTATTCGTTCGTCAAGTACTTGGATAGGTTTTGCCAATCTTCTTCCTTAAATTTACAAAAATTGACGAAGAGTTTTACGGTATGGTGCTCTGTGTCAATGATCGTATTAGATTTTGAGAGATTTTCTAGTGCAGTATTTTCCCTCAGCTGAAATTCGATAAAATAACTCTTACTATTTTGGTGATCGGGGTCACTAACGTCAGCCACTTTATAGGCTGCACTCACCAAATCTTCCTTGGGGATAAAGATATCTTTTGTCAGGATCACTCCCTGATAAGCATGGATCCCATCAGAAGTCAGTTCAAAAGCGATCTGACGGCTGGTCAGTCTTTTGATCCCAGCAATGGTTGCATAGATCGCAATTAGAAATAAAAGGATCTGAATGAGGGTGACGAAACTGACTTTGGGAATTCCCTCAAAACCTAGGAGCGATAAAAAAGCTAAGTGGATAAAGAGCGCACAGGCAAAAGCCAAAAAGCCATATCCGACATATTTTGAATAATAGATTTTCATTTTGGACTCCTTACATTTAAAATGCTACGAAAACTCGGAATTTCAAGTACCCTTATCATAGCGGATTCGGTGAAGAACTGTCAATTGTTTGGTAGGGTTCAAAGGTGGTTTTTATTTTAAATGGAATAACAATGGTGCAGAATGATTTAACTTCGTACGCTACATTATAGTATCTAAAAAAGTGAGCTAAATACTCTTAAGACAAGCAAAAAAGCCTTGGTTTTCAAGGCTTTTTGTGCATAAAAAATGCCCCCTACATGGATTTTGGAGGCTTTTTCATCTTGAAAGAAATTAAAAATATTGAAATATAAGTGATTTTCGGAAGATAATTAAAGAGAATTTAAATGCAATTATTTCAAAATGGGGCAAAAGTGGGGCAAAAACGAATAACTCTCATTTGGTTTGAAAACCTATAATATCTAATGATTATGCTATACTAGAAATATAGTGTTGTTATCAATAAATATCAGTGCGAGACTAATCGGAGGATAAAATGGAAAAACAAATTAATGAAAAAATTATCGAAATGGATAGGGAATATCCCTTTTTATTTTGCTTTAAATCAGATTTTTGGATGGAATAGTAGATGATAAGACAAAATATCTTTGAACATACAAAAAGACAAACGCCAAAAATGACGTCTGTCTACGTTCTGAGGTAGCCTTTAGGCTCCCTTTTTTCTTAGAAAATACCGATGAGTAATTGCATGCCAAGACTAGTCAGGATGATAGCAATCCAGCAAAGGGCTCCAAGAAGAATGGATTTTCCACTGGATTTGATCATAGCAACGAGGTTAGTTTTGAGACCAATAGCACTCATAGCCATGATGATGAGGAATTTGGAGAGCTGTTTGAGAGGTGAAAAGAAGCTATTGCTAACACCAAAAGAAGTAAGGACGGTAGTTAGCAGAGAAGCTAGGATGAAGTAGAGAATGAAAACGGGGAAGATTTTTTTAAGCTTTACTCCTTGGTTGTTGTCTTGTTGACGGCTTTGCCAATAGGAGAGGAAGAGAGTAATAGGGATAATAGCTAAGGTACGAGTCAGTTTGACAATGGTTGCAGATTCTAGAGTATTGGTATGATACAGACTATCCCAGGCGCTAGCTGTGGCTGTTACAGAGGAAGTATCGTTGACCGCAGTACCCGCAAAGAGAGCAAAACCTTCGTTGGAGAGATGGAGCCAAGAACCTAGAGTTGGAAAGATAAGAGCTGCCAAGACATTGAAGAAAAAGATAACAGAAATGGCTTGGGCTACTTCTTTTTCCTTGGCGTGAATAACAGGAGCAGTCGCTGCAATGGCAGAACCGCCACAGATAGAAGAGCCTACCCCAATCAAGGTAGCTAGCTTTGTATCCATGTTAAAAAATCGTTGGAAAAAGAAAGCAATAATTAAAGCGATAGAAATAGTCGAAAGGATGACAGGAAGGGAAGATTTTCCAACTGCGAAAACTTGAGAGATATTGAGTCCAAAACCAAGTAAGATAACAGCATACTGAAGCAATTTTTTGGAGCTATAAGTCAAACCAGCATCCAGTTGTTTATAGGGAGTGAGAAAGGGGTAGAGAATCATTCCGATAAAAATGGCGAAAACAGGTGCTCCCACAACAGGCAGAAAGCCTCCTAAAACCCAAGAGATGATAGAAATGATCAGACAGACTAACAGTCCTGCCCAATTTTTTGATAGAAATGACATAAAAACCTCCGAAAATAAATACTCCTTATTATAATCTTATCTGTCAGAAAAGTAAAATAGAAAGTAGGAATAAGGTTGTAAATTAACGGAATTTTGCGGTCAGAGAGCTTTTTGTAATATAATAGATATATGTTCTTTGATCAATAAGGATGCAAATGTGGCATATGTTATTGAAAAAAATGAATTTGATGAGCCTGGACATGTGAAGTAATTATGTGAGATAAGAAAATAAATAAGAGAGTTGAAAATGTACTGATCCCAAAAGTTAGACAGAAAAAAATCTAACTTTTGGGATCAGTACATATCCTCTTTATTTAATCTAATAGGTCCTTATTTTCAATTAAGAGTTCTAGTGGGGATTTATCTCTTGCTACAATAAAACCAGGTTCATATTGGGTATGAAATGTTCTTTTCTGAGAAGTTGGATCAATATACAATTCATCTCCATCTTCTGTGTATAGTTGGTTGCCTCTTGTTATGAATTTATAAGAAATTTTTATATTGAAAGTAATCAAAAATATTGAAATATAGCTGATTTTAGGGAACTACTTTTAGGTATTTTCAATGACATAATTTAAAAGTGGGGCAAAAATGGGGCAAAAACGAATGACTCATAAAGGTTTCTAATTTGGTTTGAAAAACCTATAATACCTAATGATTATGCCATACTAGATATATAGTGTTGTTATAAATAAAAATCAGTATGAAACCAAATCGGAGGATAAATCAGAAGAGATGGTTCAGACTAGATGGATACTAATCATATAATATTTACTATTAAATTATCAAAATAAATATATGACGGTATAATTAAAATTTCAGAACAAAATTAATCCTCAAATAAAAATTGAGTGTACTCAATGGTTATGGTATAATACACATGAAAATTATATCTAAAGAAAAGAGGAAACGCATAGCATTAAATTATAAAACCTTGTGGATACAACTCGCCAAAAAGGGATTAAAGAAAACAGAAGTTATTGTTATTGCACAGATTACAACTAATGTCATGGCACAGATGGGAAAAAATAAGCCAATCACATTTAAAAATTTGGCAAAAATATGTAATGCATTGGAATGTACTCCAAATGATGTATTTAGTTTTAAGGAGGGTGGAAATGAATGACTGAAATGAAAATAATGCTTGTAGAAGATGATACTAACTTAGCAGAACTTATAAAGATGTATTTAATATCAGAGAATTGGGAAATCAGCATTTTTCATACTGGAAAAGAGGCGTTAGAGGAATTTGAAAAAAATAAATATGATTTGATATTATTGGATATTTTACTTCCTGATATAAATGGATTTGAAATATGCAAAAAGATAAGAGAAACGTCCACTATGCCAATCATTATGCTTACTGCCTTAGAAGATCCTATTCATAGAGTGCAAGGATTGAATATAGGTGCAGATGACTATATCGTAAAACCGTTTGAACCATCTGAATTGATTGCGAGAATTAATTCTCATTTTAGAAGAAATTATGTATTTACAAAAAATATTGTAAATACAATTAATTGTGATAGAGAAGTTAATAATTTAAAGATTAGCATTAAAACACATAAAGTTTACTATGGTAATATAGAGATTGAACTAACACCAAAAGAATTTGATATTTTGTGGTTGCTTATGGAAGAACCTGGTAAAGTGTATAATATGGATGATATACACTATAAAATATGGGGTGATAAGGTGCTAGAAAATGAAGTTAACCCAGTTATGGTTCATGTAAGAAGAATTAGAAGTAAGTTTGAAAAGATTGGGTTAAAATCAGTCATATTAACTGTTTGGGGAGTGGGGTATAAAATCAATGGGTAAGAAAAACCGTTTTTTTGTGGAAGGTATTATTTATCAAATACTATGGATATTTTTAAGTACAATCCTATTTTTCATTATTTACAAAATAATGGATAATTCTTTTGTTGACAGTGTAGATCCAGAATTGCCATTAGATAAATTTGCTTCCTTTTATTTTGAAATAGGTAAATATATAATACTTTTACTAGGGGCGGTTGCTATATTGATAGGGACATTTATAATACAGAAAAAAAGGTTTTATGTATATAATCAATATTTTGAATCTGGACTGAATTATCTTAAAAGTGAAGATAAAGATTTAATACCATTTCATGAGTCATTATCAAAGGAACGAGATTTGTTTATAGAACTTCATAATTACAATAAAGAACTTGAAAAGGAGTATGAACTGGTATATAAAGAAAAAACAGATCTGCTAACGTATTTAGCTCATGATATAAAAACTCCTCTTGCGAATATGATAGGTTATATAACACTATTAAAAGACGAAAAAAATCTTTCTGAAGAACAAAAAAATAAGTTTGTTGATGTTATATATGAGAACATAAGATATTTAAATCGTTTAAGTGAAGATTTTTTTTCATATTTAAAATTCAATTTAAATGAAATTCCACTAAATTTAACGGATGTAGATATAAAAATTTTTTTTAGCCAGTGGGAAGAAGAAAAAAGTTTATCTATAAAAGATCATCTTTTAATTTTGGAGTTTTTAAATTTGGAAAACAGTAAGATTAAAACGGAACCACAACTTTTACTTAGAATAATGGAGAATCTGATTACAAATGCAGTTAATTATTCTGTGAAAGGAACAAGCATAAATATAAAGGTTGAGGAAATTAATGGAATGTTAAAAATAAGTGTTATAAACGATGTTTCTCCAAATTTAAATGTGAATTGGAATATGGTTACTTCAAAGTTTTATAGGGGAAATTTATCAAGACGAATAAGCAATAATGGATCGGGACTTGGACTTACAATTGTAAGTGACATTGTAAAACACTTGGGTGGAAATTTTGAAATTGGAGAGGAGAATAAAAGAGTTTGTGCTAAAGTAATACTTCCATATATATTAAATTAAATCGCAAAGAAAACGCAAGAATTATTTAAAGATACCGTTAAGTATAAAGCAAAGAGCTATTCTATAATATAAATAAGGATAGCTCTTTTATATTTGAATGGAATTATTAATTTGAATCATCATCTGTGATTATAAATATATAAAAAGGAGGTAGAGTTTTATGAATTATAATAATCCTCATAGGTATAGGAACGGAGATTGAGTAGAGTTTTTGAAAACTTTATTCGGAAGAAAAATTTTACAAAAAGTTTAAGTATTTGAGAGAGGAGAATTTTATCATGAAAAAATCATTGTCATTAGTATTATTAACAGGTTTTATGTTAGTATCATTCGTACCAGCATTGGCAGCAGAAAAAACAAACTTACCATATGTTGAAGGTCTTGGTTATGAGGTGGAAGTATTTGAAGAAGATTATACTCTGCCAAGGTTGTTCAGTTATGATAGCGGATGGAAAAGTTTTTTAGGTGGAAAATGGAGACATGGTGTAGGTAGTGTATATGTTTGGTCTAAATACGATCACAATAATAAAACACATAAAACTACAGTACAAGGTGCTGGTGGTAAATTCTCTTATTCGGGTTGGATAAACGCTGGAAGTAGAGCAGAAGCTTCTTGGGAAAAAGCTTCAAGTGGTAATAGAGCTTGGGCTGATGTTAAATAACAATAAATAAAAATAGTTGAACGAGTTTGAGCGGTACCACGTTGTTATTTTAGTATTGTGGCATTACTCATACTCGTTATTTTTATAAAGTTGGAGATGATGCAGAATGAAAAAAACAGTGGGTATACTGGCAATTTTACTAATTATAGTGATTGGTATAGGAAAGTTTTTCTATTCAGACGGTATGTTTTTAAATATATTCATAAAAGAGTTTAATACTACTGTAAACATTGTAACAAAGCCAGAAATAGCTGATAAAACAATAATTGAATTGCAGAAAATCGCCAATAAAAATGATTTAAGCTTCATAAAGGAAGAATATATTCCTAAGAATAGTAGATTTGATAAACAGAAAATAAAGATTTACATTCATCTAAATGATTCTGAATGGTTCAAGAAATCTTTTAGAAATATATCTATTACTGATAGCAAAGACAAATTGAATGATTTTGAGAATGTAAAATCAATGAGTTTACTCACGTCAAAAGATATAAGCTTAATTCCTTTTGAAAACGTCAGCAAGGAAAAAGTTAATGGGGATTATCATGTAAGAGGTACGGAAGTAAATATTAATGAGTTTATTGAAGAAATAAATCAAAATGAAAAATTAAAAACAGAGGTCGTGGTTAATCCGGATTTTACTGTTTCTAGTGAATTCACACAGAAACAAGCATATCTATATATGCTTATGATTTTTATTATATTTGTAGCTACTGTCTTTTGTCTAATTATTTATAATGGGATGCTTTCAAAGGAATTATCGATATCAATTTTACTAGGATACGACAAATTAACTTTAGCTATTTCTAAGGTTTTAAATATTCTTGCAATACCAGCAATAGTGGGACTTGTACTGACGATTGGAATTATAGAATATTTAGTTGCTCCTAGTGATATTTTAGGATTTATGATATCAATGAAAACAATACTTATTTTAGTTGCTTTTATAATAGGGGGGCTAATATCAATAGAGTTTATATTGATTTATCTCAAATTAAAAGGAATTAATGTTATTGCCTTATTGAAAGGTTATAGAAGAAGTTATCATAGAAGTTCTTTTTTTATAAAAACAGGGTCGATTGTTATGGTTCTTTATTTAGCAATTGTAAGTATTTTAGGACTCGCTGATTACTCGAGTATGAAACAATACATTCCAACTTGGGAAAGCTCAAAATATTATGCAAATTTGGCTTGTGCATGGTCTTGGAGTTATGAAAAAGATGATGATAAGTTCCATGAGATTGTTATTCCAAAGCTGAATAACTTATGGAATAGTTTGGACGATAGTGGAGCAATATTATTTAATGCCCCAAACGTTAGAAAAGAGGGAATGAATGATGATGAGGAGTATCTAAATCAACAACCGTTTCAAGGCAATTATGCCTATGTAAATAAAAATTATTTACATATTGCTAATCTCTTAGATAAAGATACGAATAAAATAGAACAATATAAAATACATGAAAATGAGTGGATTGTTTTTGTTCCAGAAGATGTTAAAATTACTGAATTTGACAAAGAAAAAATTCATGAAGATCATATTTTTCAAAATATAAAAAAACAAGGTACAATTACAGAAACATATGTAAGGCTGAAAGATAATCAAAGTGTATTTTCTTTTGATAGTGGCAAAAGAATTGATGAAGCAAACTTGAAAAATTATGTTTTGGTAGCAGTAAATGGGAAAGAATTACTCCCAGATTATGGAATCAAACTATCATCTTTAGTAAATGGGCAGCTACATCCATATGTTAAAGAGCCTAGTAGAGGATACGAGAGTTTGAAGGACATAATTGAAGAAACAGAATCTGAGCCGTTTATACTCTATATCAGCTCAGTCTACGATGATATAGTTTCAAGAATAGACGAATATAAGATGGAGGCAAGTATATATGTTATTGGTCTTGTCTTATCTATTGTTATTTTAGCAACGTTATTAAAAATAGATAAAGAAACATATTTTTATAATCATGGACAACGAATAGATGTTTCTAGGTTGTTGGGATATGGATTTTTTGATATACATCATAAGAAAATTATTGAAAATATCGTTGGTTATATCATAAGTATTATTATTTTATTTATGGTTATTATGGTAACAGGAGTAATAAGTGATGTTGGACTGTTTATACCAAGAGATGGTTGGAGTATGTCTAAACTTTTGATTAGTTTAATAATAGGTATTTGTGGAAGCCTTATATGTTTTGGCATAGAAATTTTACAACTAAAGAAAAGTGAAAGAAGCATTGTACTTAGGTTAAAGGAGGGGTGTTAAATGCAAAAAGAAAAGGAATTGCAAATAACCTTAAGAAATGTCTCTAAGAAATATGGGGAACACAGTATTTTGGAAAATATTAGTTTGGATATTTATAAAGGAGATTTTGTTTGTATCTTTGGGAAAAGTGGAGGAGGAAAAACAACACTTTTGAATATAATTGGGACATTAGAAAATTATGATAGTGGTAGTGTAACCTGTTTTTCAAATCGAGATCCTATAAAAGATCCTAAAGTAGGAGAGCTATTACGCAGAGAAAAAATTGCTTATTTATTTCAAAATTTTGCTTTGGTAGAAAAAATGACGGTTGAGGAAAATATGATGCTTGCTGCCAAATACAATCAAGAAAAAAATAAGAAAAATCTTATAGAAGCTGCCTTGAATAAAATGGGCATTTCAGACAAATTAAAATCGAAGGTTTATGAACTTTCAGGTGGAGAACAGCAAAGGGTAGCCCTTGCAAGAAATATGATAAAACCGTTTGAAATTATGTTGGCGGATGAACCGACAGGTTCTCTTGATTATGAGAATAAAAAAATTGTAATCGATACACTTATTAGATTAAATAATGAAGGTAAGACGATCGTAGTTGTAAGTCATGATAAGGACTTTGAAAAAGTAGCACATAAGAATTATATTATTGAAAAGTCAGCTATAAGGGAGGTGTTAAGATGAAAAGGAAGATTGCTTTATTAGTACCGGTTATAGCACTGTGCATTTGTGGTTTATTCTTTTACATGAACAGAAATAGTGATGATATTGATGTTGCATTTACAGTAAAAAATGAAACAAAAGAAAAAATAGATACAGTGGGTATTGCGATGGGGAAAAAATGTATTTTGAATAGAACAAATGGAGAAAAATTTTATTTTCCAAAAGATCTAGTCAAAGAAAAACAAGACAAAGCTATTGTTTTTGTAGTATCTAAAGATGGAATCATAGCAAAGTCAGGGGAAATAGATTTAAAAGAAAATAAAGAAGTAAGCATAAGGGGAATTAAAGAAGGAGAAATATCATTGGATATAGCTGCTCAAAAAACAGATATAAAAATTAGTATTCCTAGATTAGATGCTTGGAAAGTTAGTACAGATGAAAAATTTATCAAGGGTTCTTATGAAGCAAATACTGATTCGCAATATACATTATATTTATTAGGAAAAGGAGGAAAATTAGGTATTTCCAGTACAGAAATGAAAGGAATACGTGTTATTGCAAGTTGGGAAAAACCAAAAGATAAAATAGATAGTTGGCTTATATTTAATGATTAAAAACACAATATTTGTAATAAAAGTTGTAAAATAATAATTTATTGTTAGGGGAGGATTTTATACTGACCCCAAAAAGTTAGACAATTAGTTTATCCAAAGGATTTAGTTCTGTATTGCACAGGACTGAGTCCTTTTAGTTTTATCTTAATTCGTTTGATGTTGTAATAATCAATATAGTCTACAATAGCTTGTTCCAATTGCTCAAGTGAGTGAATGGTCTTCTCATAACGATAAAACATCTCAGACTTAAGAATGCCAAAGAAGGACTCCATCATGCCATTATCTGGGCTGTTTCCTTTACGTGACATAGATGCTGGATTCCTTTATCCTCTTTATTTAATCTAATAGGTCCTTATTTTCAATTAAGAGTTCTAGTGGGGATTTCTCTCTTGCTACAATAAAACCAGGTTCATATTGGTTATGGAGTGTTCTTTTCTGAGAAGTTGGATCAATATACAATTCATCTCCATCTTCTGTGTATAGTTGTTTGCCTCTCGTTAGGTAAAGTAAATCCTCTAAGTACTGTCCATCATTTTGTAGAAAATGTTCGATGTATTTGACAGCCTTTAAAATCTCACTTACTTTATCAGAGTATTCATTCGATTCAAGAACACTCTTTTCTAATTCAATCTCTGTACTCGTTCCAAAAAGTTGAGTTGGAGTTGCATTAAAATATTCTGCTATCTTATCCAAATTTGCAAAGGTAGGATAGCTTTTTTGTTTTTCATAATCAGAGATGTCTGGAAAGATTGCTCATAAAAAAATGTGGGGCAAATGATGGGGCAAATCAGTTATAGACAAGCAAAAAAGCCTTGGTTATCAAGGCTTTTACTGTTGAAGTTTGATGCCCCCTACAGGGCTCGAACCTGTGACCCATAGATTAAGAGTCTACTGCTCTACCAACTGAGCTAAGGAGGCAAATATAAAAAGCTGTATTGGTGCCGAAACTTCACGATTTGTATTGAACCCGCGCAATTAAGCAGGTGGGCAACTCGCTCTGACTTAGCTGCTTCCGCGTGAAACGGCCTGCATACTGCCAGAAGTCTTTTGTTTCCCTAATAATACAAAAAATAGTCGGTCAACACTTAAGTGTGAGTTCGTACACCACAGCGTTTCTATATGTATATGATACCACATTTTGGAAATATTTCAAGAAAAAATCTCATTTTTTTGAAACCGATGTCACTTTTTCTTAAATTGATCAATCTTCTCCTTGGTGGCTCCGAGAGCACGCTCGTACTTGCCGTTTTCATTGGGTATAAAGTAGGACGTGTGTTTGAGCTTGTCTGGCAGGTAGTCCTGCTTGACCCAGTTGCCAGGGTAGTTGTGGGGATATTTATAGTTTTGCGCATTCCCTAGTTCCTTGCTTCCAGCATAATGACCATCGCGGAGGTGACGAGGAATGGGAAGGTTGCCAGATGTCCTCAGATCAGATAGGGCCTTGTCCATGGCAACGTAGGCTGAGTTGGACTTAGGCGAAAGGGCTAGATCGATGACGATGTTGGCGATGAGAATGCGGGCCTCAGGAAAGCCGATGCGCTCCGCTGCTTGCAACGCCGTCACAGTATGAATCTGCGCATCTGGATTGGCCAGGCCGATATCCTCATAAGCGATGACGGTCAAGCGACGAGCTAGGCTGGGTAGATCTCCAGCTTCGATCAAACGAGCGGCGTAGTGAAGACTAGCATCGACATCCGAACCACGGATAGACTTTTGCAGAGCAGAGAGGACATCGTAGTGGCCGTCTCCATCTTTGTCCATAGTGATGTAGCTGCGCTGGAGGCTGTTTTCCATGATCTCTAGCGTAATATGGCGGATGCCTTCTGCATTTTCAGAGGTCGACAGCACCGCCAGATCGAGAGAATTAAAGGCCGAGCGAAGATCTCCATTGGTTGAGGTAGCGATGAAATCCAAAGCATCCTCATCGAGCACGACAGGAAAGTCAAAGCCACGGTCGGGATCATCTAGCGCCGTTTTCAGAGCTTGCTTGACCTCCTCCGTCGTCAAAGGTTCCAGCTCAAAGATCTGTACGCGGCTACGAATAGCGGGTGTGACAGAGAAAAAGGGATTTTCAGTCGTTGCACCGATCATGATGACCAGACCGCTTTCGAGCAAAGGCAAGAGAAAATCTTGCTTGGTTTTATCAAGGCGATGGATCTCATCCAAAAGCAGGACCAAGCCACCAGAAAATTTGGCTTCCTCTGCGATTTCTTGGAGGCGCTTTTTACTGTCAACCGTTGCATTAAAGGTCCGAAAGGCATACTTGGTCGTTCCTGCGATGGCAGAAGCAATACTGGTCTTTCCGATCCCTGGAGGTCCATAGAGAATCATGGAGGACAGACGATTGGCTTCGACCATGCGGCGGATGATTTTGCCTTCTCCGACCAGGTGTTGTTGACCGATGACTTGATCGATCGTTCGTGGTCGCATACGGAGTGCGAGATTGTCGGGCATTTCATTCTCCTTTCTAGCTTTGTCTCCTTTCAAAGAGGCGTTTTTTATGGTAAGATTGTAGTAACTATTGTATCATATTCCGCTCTAAGAGTGGGAAATTAGAAAGAGGACGCTATGTCTAAATACGGATTTTTGGATGTTTTAGAAGAGGAGATGGACAAGGTTTTTCCTTTTGATTTTGAGATCAATTGGGATAAGAAAAACCATGCGGTAGAAGTGGCTTTTCTCTTGGAAGCACAGAATACGGGAGGGGTTGCCCTGGTTGATGAAGCTGGCGAAGAATCTGATGAGGATATTTTCTTTGAAGAAGCCGTTATCTTCTACAATCCAGCCAAGTCTCATGTGGAGGAAGATGCCTATTTAACAGCGATTCCTTATGAGCCTAAAAAAGGCTTGTCTCGTGAGTTTCTAGCCTATTTTGCGACTTTCCTTAGAGATACAGCTGAGCTGGCCTTGGATGAGCTCATGGATTTCTTAGCAGACGAAGAAGCAGAGAGCTTTGAGATCGTCTGGAACCAAGAAGTTTTTGAAGAAGGCAAAGTTGGCCTAGAAGAAAGCACCTTTTATCCTTATCCGAGATACTAGGAGGGAAAGCTCATGCTTGAGGATTGCTTAGAAGCACGATTCGAATTTACGGGTTGTAAAATTGCCTTGATTTGTGAGGGGCAAATTTTGACCATCTTGCGCGATGATAAAGAAACGATTCCATACCCCAATATGTGGGACTTGCCAGGTGGTGGTCGGGAAGGAAATGAGACACCTTTTGAGTGTGTGGCGCGTGAGGTTTATGAGGAATTGAACATCCAACTGTCGAAAGATGACGTCATCTGGTCTGGGATCTATCCCAGTATGCTAGATGGGAACAAGAAATCTGTCTTTTTAGTTGGGAAGTTGACGCAGGAACAGTTCGAAAGTATCATCTTTGGAGATGAGGGACAGGGCTATAAGTTAGTGAGCTTTGAAGAGTTTTTAACTTCAGATCGAGTTGTTCCCCAATTGCAAGAACGAGTGAGGGATTATGTGGAGAAAAGTTTATGATAACACTTGAGAAAGCAGGAGCAGAGGATTTAGAAACCATTATTGCCATTCAAAGAGCCAGTTTTAAGGCAGTCTATGAGAAATACCAAGACGAATACGATCCTTATCTGGAGGACCGTGAACGAATTAAGTGGAAACTAGTCGAGCGTCCCAATAGCTATTACTACTTTGTAAAAAAAGATGAAGAAAACATCGGATTTTTACGAGTTCAGACCAATGAAGAGTTAACGAAAGCTTGGTTGGGGACCGCAGCGATTTTGCCCCAGTATCAAGGAAAAGGGTATGGTTCTGAAGGATTGCGCTTGCTAGAAGAGGAATTTTCAACCGTTTCACAATGGGATTTGTGTACGGTGTTACAGGATGCAGGCATGGTTACTTTTTACGAGAAAAACGGCTATCGTCAAACCCATATCGAGCCTGAAAAAGAAGGCATGGATATGGTCTACATGAAAAAATTGATAGAGAAATAGAAAGGATGGTTCGGTTAAATTTCTAAACTGAACCCGCCCTAAACACTGTGCCAAAAAGATAAACTTCTCTTAGACACAAGCGTCTTCAGAGAATTTCCTATTTTGGCTTTGTGTTTTACGGGCTTGGTATATTAATGATGGAAACATGGCAAGAGCTAAAAGTTACAGTGAAGCGTGAGGGTGAGGAACTAGTCTCCAACCTCTTGATCGAATTAGGCGCCCAAGGGGTCGCAATCGAAGACAGCATGGACTATGTGGGCAACGTCAATCGCTTTGGTGAGATATTTCCTGATGTCGAGCAGCAAGAAGAAATCGTGGTGACAGCCTACTACCCGGAAACGGTTGATGTAGCAGCGGTTGAAGCGGACTTGCAGACTCGGCTCGCAGAATTGACTGACTTTATGGATTTAGGAGAGGTCAAGATGGGGACGACTGCCTTGGCTGAGGAAGACTGGGCAGACAACTGGAAGAAATACTATGAACCAGCTCGCATCACTCATGACTTGACCATCGTGCCGTCATGGACAGACTATGAGGCAACGGCGGGAGAAAAGATTATCAAGCTGGATCCTGGTATGGCCTTTGGAACAGGAACCCACCCAACAACCAAAATGAGCCTCTTTGCCTTGGAGCAAGTCCTTCGTGGCGGGGAGACAGTGCTAGATGTGGGGACAGGATCAGGCGTCCTTTCCATTGCCAGCTCCCTTCTCGGTGCCAAGGAAATCTTTGCCTATGACTTGGATGATGTAGCGGTTCGCGTCGCTCAGGAAAATATTGAGCTCAATCCGGGCATGGAAAACATCCATGTAGCCCCAGGCGATTTGCTCAAGGGTGTGGAGATTGAGGCAGATGTCATCGTGGCCAACATCTTGGCGGATATCCTTATCCATCTGACAGAGGATGCTTATCGTTTGGTCAAGGACGAAGGTTACCTGATCATGAGTGGCATTATCAAGGACAAGTGGGACATGGTGCGTGAGTCGGCTGAGTCAGCTGGATTTTTCCTTGAAACCCACATGATCCAAGGGGAATGGAATGCCTGCGTCTTCAAGAAGACCAAGGATGTCTCCGGTGTGATTGGAGGCTAGCATGCAGCAGTATTTTGTAAAAGGTTTGGCTAGCTCATCTGTCACTATCGAGGACAAGGAAACCAGCAAGCACATGTTTCAGGTTATGCGCCTGAAAGAAGATGATGAGGTGATTTTGGTCTTTGATGATGGGATCAAGCGCTTGGCGCGCGTGGTCAATGTAGAATCCCGTCAGTTGGAGCTAATCGAGGAATTAGCAGACAATGTGGAGCTGCCAGTCCAAGTGACCATCGCATCAGGCTTTCCCAAGGGAGACAAGCTCGAGTTCATCACTCAGAAAGTAACCGAACTCGGTGCTAGCCAAATCTGGGCCTTCCCTGCGGACTGGTCAGTCGCTAAGTGGGATGGCAAAAAATTGGGCAAGAAGGTCGAAAAGTTAGAAAAAATTGCCCTTGGAGCAGCCGAGCAAAGCAAGCGGAATTTGGTCCCAAGTATTACCCTTTTTGAGAAAAAGGCAGACTTTCTGGCTCAGTTCGACCAGTTTGATCGGATCGTGGTGGCTTATGAAGAGTCGGCTAAAGAAGGAGAGGCGGCAGCTTTACTTCAGTCTCTGACCGGATTGGAAGCTGGAAGCAAATTGCTCTTTATCTTTGGTCCAGAGGGAGGCCTCTCCCCTGCAGAAATTGAAAGTTTTACAGCTAAAGGAGCAGTGTTAGCAGGACTTGGACCTCGCATCCTGCGAGCAGAAACAGCCCCACTCTACGCTCTTAGCGCAGTGAGTGTTGTCACAGAATTAATGAACTAACGAAGTGAAGAAATCGCTTCGTTAGTTTTTTTACAAGAATGATGAAAGCAAGGTGGATCCCAGAATGATCTTCGAGAAGTATCCGTATATTAAAGTAGCTTCATTGGTTCCCATCTGCTGCTAAAAGTGTTAAAATAGTATCCAAGAAACTGGAGAAAGTACATGCCGAAAGAAGAGAATTTAACAGGGGACCAAGTCGTTGCCCTTACAAAAAAATATTTATCACCTGAAGATGTTGCTTTTGTGCAAAAGGCTTTGGTCTATGCGGTTGATTGCCATAATGGGCAATTCCGTCAGTCTGGCGAGCCTTATATCATCCACCCAATTCAAGTAGCAGGAATCCTTGCCAAGCTGAAACTGGATGCTGTGACGGTCGCCTGCGGCTTTTTGCATGATGTCGTAGAAGATACGGATGCGACTTTAGATGATTTAGAGCGCGAATTTGGTCATGATGTGCGCGTGATTGTCGATGGGGTGACCAAGCTCGGGAAGGTCAAGTACAAGTCCCATGAAGAGCAGTTGGCGGAAAACCACCGCAAGATGCTCATGGCCATGTCTCAAGATATCCGTGTCATTTTGGTCAAATTGGCAGACCGCTTGCATAATATGCGTACTCTGAAGCACTTGCGCAAGGATAAGCAAGAGCGAATTTCGCGTGAGACCATGGAAATCTATGCGCCACTAGCCCACCGTCTCGGGATTTCCAGCGTCAAGTGGGAGCTTGAGGATTTGTCCTTCCGTTATCTGAATGAAGTTGAATTCTACAAGATTTCGCATATGATGAAGGAAAAACGTCGCGAGCGAGAAGAGTTGGTCGAAGAGGTTGTCCACAAGATCGAGACCTATGCTGGGGAACGCCATCTGCATGGGAAAATTTATGGTCGACCAAAGCATATCTATTCGATCTATCGCAAAATGCAGGATAAGAAGAAACGCTTCGATGAAATCTATGACTTGATTGCCATCCGCTGCATCCTGGACACTCCAAGTGATGTTTATGCCATGCTGGGCTATATCCATGAGCTCTGGAAGCCAATGCCGGGTCGATTTAAGGACTATATTGCCAACCGGAAGGCCAATGGCTATCAGTCCATCCATACGACTGTATACGGCCCTAAAGGACCGATTGAGTTCCAGATCCGAACCAAGGAAATGCATGAGGTTGCTGAGTACGGGGTTGCGGCTCACTGGGCCTATAAAAAAGGGATCAAGGGTCAAGTTAACAGCAAGGAATCGGCTATTGGGATGAACTGGATTAAGGAGATGATGGAACTCCAAGACCAGTCAGGCGATGCCAAAGAATTTGTTGAAAATGTAAAAGAAGACATCCTGGCAGAAGAGATTTACGTCTTCACACCAGATGGAACCGTGCGCTCGCTTCCGAAAGATTCTGGGCCGATCGATTTTGCCTATGAAATCCACACCAAGGTTGGGGAAAAAGCGATTGGTGCCAAGGTCAACGGCCGGATGGTGCCCCTTAATACCAAACTTCGGACGGGAGACCAGGTGGAGATTATCACCAATGCCAATTCCTTTGGTCCGAGTCGTGACTGGTTGACCCTTGTTAAAACTAGCAAGGCGCGCAACAAGATCCGTCAATTCTTTAAAAATCAAGACAAGGAATTGTCTATTAACCGTGGCCGTGACCTCTTGATGGCCCAATTCCACGAGCATGACTTGGTAGCCAATAAGTTCATGGATAAAAAGCACATGGACAAAGTGCTACAAAAATCAAGCTATAAGACAGAAGAAGCCTTGTTTGCGGCGATTGGTTTTGGAGAGATTGGGGCTATTACCATCTTTAACCGCTTGACGGAGGATGAACGCCGAGAAGAAGAGCGGGCTAAGGCACGCGCAGAAGCAGAAGAGCTGGTCAAAGGTGGCGAGGTCAAGGTTGAAAATAAAAAAGATACCTTGAAGGTCCGTCATGAAGGCGGCGTGGTTATCCAAGGAGCTTCTGGCCTCTTGATTCGGATTGCTAAGTGCTGTAATCCAGTTCCAGGCGATGAAATTGTCGGCTACATCACCAAAGGGCGTGGTGTCGCGATTCACCGCCGAGACTGCATGAATCTTCGCGCTCAAGACAACTACGAGCAACGCTTGATTGATGTAGAATGGGAAGATAACAACACGACTAAAGACTACATCGCCCATATCGATATTTATGGACTCAACCGTGCCGGACTTCTTAACGATGTACTCCAAGTCCTCTCCAATACAGCTAAGATGATCTCAACTGTCAATGCCCAACCAACCAAAGACATGAAATTTGCCAATATCCACATTTCCTTTGGGATTCCGAACCTATCGATGTTGACAACGGTTGTGGATAAGATTAAGAGTGTGCCGGAGGTGTACTCTGTTAAGCGTACTAACGGCTAAACGGCTACTCAGTTATCTTTTATAGCTTCGTTAGCTCGCCTTGCCGTACTGAAGTACTGTCTGTGTCTCGCTGCCTTGCCCTAAAAGCAACTGAACAGCCTTTGGTTTTCGGATAGTCTGCCTGCGTCTCACTGCCTTGTCTGAAGTTGATGTTCTTTGAAGGTTAGTAGTGAATGCCAAATAGATTTATAAAATAGGATAATCAAATGAAATTAGTGATTCAACGGGTTAAGAGTGCCTCGGTTTCCATTGATGGTCAAGTCTACAATGCGATCCAGCAAGGCTTGTTGCTCCTAGTGGGAGTGGGGCCTGAGGATGACCAGAAGGATTTGGATTATGCGGTCCGCAAGGTATCGCAGATGCGTATTTTCTCAGATGAGGAAGATAAGATGAATCTTTCGGTCAAAGATGTCCAAGGGGAAATCTTGTCGATCTCTCAATTTACCCTCTTTGCGGATACCAAAAAAGGCAACCGTCCTGCTTTTACAGGGGCTGCCAAGCCAGATATGGCCAGTCAGTTATATGATGCCTTTAATGATCAATTAGAAAAAGAAGTCCCTGTCAAACGAGGGATCTTTGGGGCCGATATGGCGATTGAATTGATCAATGATGGTCCAGTGACGATTTTGTTAGATACAAAAAATCCATAAGTAAGAAAACATGCAGTCGGTTTAGACTGCATGTTTTTCGATATAGAGTTGTTGGGCGATCACTTGGTTGATAGAAATTTCTTGTCCATGGATGATTAAGTGATAGAGGCCTGTGTAGTCATCATACCGTTGAAACGCGATAGTATTCCCAATCTGGAGATGGATCTGGTCTAAGAATTTTAGCAATTCATAGGTGTCATGGACCCTTTGCAGAATATACAGACCAGGTTGGGTCGCTTCGCTGAGACGGTCTTGGTAGGCTTCGACAAGCCTTTCGCCTTTCTTTGGAATTGTCCCACCGTGAGGGCAGGTCTTAGGAGTTCCAAGCATGTGATCCAGCTGGTCAATGAAATGTTCAGAAACGGTATGCTCGAGAACTTCTGCCTCTTCATGGACTTCTTCAGTTGTATAGTCAAGTTTTTCCAGAAGAAATACTTCGATCAAGCGGTGCTTGCGGTAGAGATCAGAGACCAACTGCGATCCTAGATCCGTTAGCAAATACCCACGAGACTTGTCCTTCACCAAGAGACCCTCTGAGATCATGCGCTTAATCATCTCGGTCACAGCGGGTGGAGAGACCTGCATGCGACTCGCGATTTCCTTGTTGCTAATTTTTTCTACTTCTGTGCCAATTTCATAAATGCACTTGAGGTAATCTTCTTTGTTTGGTGTCATGCTTTCCTCTTTTCTTCGCTCACTTCTAGTATATCAAAAATCTCCTCAAAAACGCTAGTGGAGTAATGAGAATTGTCTCAAGCTCCAAAAGATGGTAGTATAGAAGCATAGAAAGGACGGCACTATGAACAGACGGGAATTAGTGAGATTAGGCTGGAGAGAGAGTAGTTTAGCCTATCTAGAGAAGCACTTGCAGGGATTGAGAGATCCACAAGCCTATCAAGAACAATACCAGTCTGTCTTTTTCTTTGCCAGTCCTCTGTTTCAAAATATGTGGTTTCAAGAGATCAAAGATCTAACGGAAACAGCTGCCCAAGACTTGCTGAGGGGAGTCATGAAAATTCTTCTTATGCCAAGTGACCTGTCCGGAACTTGTGAAGAAACAGCCTTTCTTCTGAGTAGGATGGCTCCAGATTGTCCGCCAGGTTCCGACTTTTGGAAGGCTTTTTCACACGTCGTGCAAATCGCCTTTGAAAAGGATTCCTTATCAGATCAGTCGGGAGATCAGCTCTTGAAACGCCAGGTTCACCAGTTACGCTACCTACTTTCAAGTTACCAAGCCCAATGGGTTCGGACGCATAAGGCCAGAGCTGGACAGACTGACGAGGAGGCCTTACAAGCTTACATACAAAAGGCTAGAGCGGTCACGGTGGATGCTTATGCGGCTGCCCGCCTTCACAATAAGGTCTCCCTAGGGCCAGATGGTCACCTTCATTATCCATCAGGGGCCTCCCAACAAGTCAATTTCAAGGTCTTGTTAAATTTCCATACGGAGTATATTCTCGATCAAGCCGGGCGTTTTCTCAATGAAGTCGATCCAGTAGAAGTTTCTGAAAATGGCATTGTCAATGGGGCTAGTTTTAACTACGGGCTGGCTAGGGGACGGACCCATAAGGACTTAGATATTGACCCCGTCAAAGCTTGGGACCCAGCCTTTCGGAAGCAGGTCCTTTATCGTCAAGGTGTTCGCTATCTAGCCCCTAAAAATGATCGCAGTGTCGAAGGCTACTGGAGTCGAAAAGGGGTCTTTGCACAAGGAGGCAAGAGCTACAAGCAACAAGTGGCACAGCGCGTGCGGAGTTTCCTCAGAGGCATCCCTCGCTTACGCTGGCGCGTCCTCCTACAGAATGGACTTCATCGGATTTTATAGCAATGGAAAAGAGGTCGCAGACCTCTTTTTTCATTTATCCAAGTGCTTTGACGGCTTCGATTGCAGCGTCGTAATTGGGTTCGCTGTTGATGTTGTCTAGGTATTCAACGTAAGTCACCTTATTATCTGCATCTAAGACCAAGACAGCGCGCGCAAGCAAGTGCCATTCATTGATCAAGAGGCCGTAAGCTTTTCCGAAAGAATGGTCGTAGTAGTCTGAGAGCATGATAGCATTGTCGAGCCCTTCAGCAGCGCACCATTTACCTTGAGCAAAAGGAAGGTCGACAGAGACCGTCAAGACGACAGTGTCTTCCAAGTCCGATAAGGTCTTGTTGAAGTGACGTGTTTGCATCGAACAGATCCCTGTGTCGATGGATGGGATGATGCTGAGAACTTTTTTCTTGCCAGCAAAATCAGCTAAAGATTTCTTCTCCAGAGCTGGAGTAATCAATGAAAAGTCATGAGCAGTATCGCCAACTTGAAGTTGAGATCCGGTAAAGGTAACAGGGTTTCCTAAAAATGTTGCCATAAAAAGACTCCTTTTTTTGTTTTTATTGTACCGCAATACCGGAGGAGGGGCCACTGATTTGTTTAGAAATCTGAAGGGGCTACTGACTCAAACCTTCTGCGATCTTGTCTAAGTTCCACTTCATCATGCTGTAGTAGCTATCGCCCTTTTCTCCTTCTTTGGCAATGGAATCAGTGAAGATCTTTGCATAGATAGGGATATTGGTATCCTTAGACACAGTTTTCATAGGACGTTCATCGACACTGGATTCAACAAAGAGGGCCGGCACCTTGGTTTGACGGAGCTTTTCTACCAGCGTTTTGATTTGGTCAGGTGTGCCTTCTTCTTCCGTATTGATTTCCCAGATATAGGCAGATGGGACGCCATAGGCTTTGGAGAAGTACTTGAAGCAACCTTCGCTGGTTACGATCATCTTCTTCTCTGCTGGGATGTTATTGAATGCTTGCTTGGCTTCTTGGTCGAGCTTGCTGAGTTTTTCAGTATAAGCAGCTAGATTCTTTTCGTAGAAGTCCTTGTTTTTGGGATCTTTGGCGATCAATTGTTTGGCAATGTTTTTAGCGTAGATAATCCCATTTTCAAGGTTGAGCCAAGCGTGAGGGTCTTCTTTTCCAGCTTGGTTTTGGCCTTCCAGGTAGATGACGTCGACTCCCTCGCTAACAGCAAAATAGTCCTTGTTTTCTACTTTATTGGCATTTTTGACCAACTTGGTAAACCAAGCATTGCCACCGGTTTCAAGGTTGATCCCGTTGTAGAAGATCAGGTCTGCTTGCGAAGTTTTTTTGACATCTTCTGGTAGTGGTTCGTATTCGTGGGGATCTTTGCCGACGGGAACGATACTGTGGAGTTCGATCTTATCCCCAGCAATATTTTTGGTCATATCTGCAAGGATCGAATTGGTGGTGACCACTTTCAATTTACCAGAAGCTCCAGAAGAAGACCCCTTGCTACAGGCTAGAAGGCCAAATAAGAGCGCCACAAAGAGGGCGAGGACAGAAGCGATTTTTTTCATGTGTTTCTCCTTTAATGAGATGAAAGAGCGTGCTTGTTCTTTCTCTGCTTAGGAGCGATAAAAAAGCTGATGAGAAAGAAGACGGCAGAAGTGAGGACAATACAAGATCCAACGGCGATGTTCAAACTATAGCCAATAAAGAGTCCCAGAACGGATGCAAGAGCACCTAGGCTAGAGGACAAAAGCATCATGGACCAGAGGCTATTGGAATAGAGATAGGCTGTCGCAGCAGGTGTGATGAGCATGGCGACGATCAGAATGGTCCCGACACTCTGCATAGCAGTGACAGAAACCAAAGTCAAGAGCACCATGAGGAGGTAGTGATAGATCTTGACCCGGACGCCCATGGATTGAGCTAGAACGGGATCAAAAGAAGTAAGTAGCAAGGGGCGAAAGAGCAGGACAATTACCAGCAAGACCGCCACCCCAACACCGATGGTCATCCACATATCCTGGTCTTGCACGGCCAAGATATTCCCAAAGAGGATGTGGAAGAGGTCGGTGGAACTTTTTGCGACTCCAATCAGGATGACTCCTAAGGCAAGGAAAGAAGAAAAGGTAATCCCTATCGCTGTGTCGCTCTTGATGATGGAGTTACTCTTGATATAGGTGATAAGGATGGAAGCTAGAAGCCCAAAGACAATGGCGCCAATAAAGAAATTGATGCCAAGGATAAAGGACAGGGCCACCCCTGGAAGGACTGCGTGCGAGATAGCATCTCCCATGAGAGACATGCCTCGCAAAATAATGAAGCATCCGACAGCTCCAGCGACAATACCAATGGCAATGGCTGTGATCAGGGCATTCTGTAAGAAGTGGAATTGCTGTAATCCATCGATAAATTCTGTAATCATCCGACTCCACCTCCTATAAAGAGTTCATGCCCATAGGCTGCATGCAGATTCTCCTTGGTAAAGGTTTCCTCTGTTTTTCCAAAAGCGATCAGCTTGCGGTGAAGGAGGAGGACCTGGTCGAAATAAGCTGGGACCTTGCTGAGATCGTGATGGACGATCAGGATGGTCTTGCCTTCCTTTTTCAAGGTTTTTAGTGTTTGCATGATGATGTCTTCGCTAACGGAGTCAATCCCTGCAAAGGGCTCATCCAAAAAGATGACCTCTGCTTCTTGAACCAAGCAGCGGGCGATTAGGACCCGTTGGAATTGCCCTCCTGAAAGCTGACCAATCTGGCGATCTGCTAGATCAAGAAGATTGACAAGCTTCATGGCATTTTCCACCTTTTGGAGATCTTCTTTGCTTTTTCTCTTGAAGATAGAAAGATGGGGATAGAGACCCAGTGAGACACACTCCCGCACCGTGATGGGGAAGTGGAAATCAATAGCGGATTTCTGTTCGACGTAGGCCACCCGTTGAAGAGCTTGGCCGAGATCTTTTTGATCGAGCAGGACCTTTCCCGAATGAGGGAGAAGTCCTAGCATGGCCTTGATCAGGGTTGATTTTCCAGCTCCGTTGGGTCCAAGAATGCCTAGGATGGTTGGACCCTGGATGGTGAGGGAAAGATCCTCCAAGGCCAGTGTTTGCTGGTAAGCAACACTTAGATGTTCAATTTGAATCATGATTTTGCTCCTTTACTATTAATATACATAAATAAAAAAATTAAGTCAAGTTAATTTTTAAAATAATTTAGGTTAAATTTCTTGTAATCATTGAAAAAAGTTCCTATTTTTGATAAGGTTATTAGAAAAGAATGAAAGCGAGAAGATCATGGTACGTTTACAAGATGATTTTTATGATTACGTCAATGGGGAATGGGCTGAGACAGCTGTGATTCCTGATGACAAACCGTCAACTGGTGGTTTTATGGACTTGATCCAAGATATCGAAAACTTGATGTTGGATATCACTGGAAAATGGCAACGGGGAGAAGAGCTGCCTGAAGACAGCATTCTGCAAAACTTCGTCAAATACCACAAAATGGTGGCAGATTTTGATGCGCGAGAAGCAGCCGGTGTCGCTCCAGCTATGCCCTTGATCAATGAAATTAAGGCTCTGTCTTCTTTTGAAGACTATACCAGCAAGTTGGGGACCTATGAACTATCTGGCAAACCAAATCTCATGCCATTTAGCGTGTCACCAGACTTTATGAATGCCCAAATGAATGTCTTGTGGGGAGAGTCTCTTGCTCTCATCTTGCCAGATACAACCTATTATGAAGAAGGCAACGAAAAAGGCCCAGAATTACTGGCTATCTGGCGCCAAATGATGGAAAAACTCTTACCTAAATTTGAATTCTCAGAGGAAGAAATCAAGGATATCCTGGATAAGGTCATTGCGGCGGATGCAGAATTGGCCAAATATGTCTTGTCAAATGAAGAAAGATCCGAGTACAACAAACTCTATCATCCTTATGAGTGGGCAGATTTCAAGGCCTTGGTCCCAGAATTGCCACTCGATGCCTTCTTTACTGAAGTGATCGGACAAACACCAGATAAAATCATCGTGCCAGAAGAGCGTTTCTGGAAGGAATTCGCACCAAAATACTACTCGGCAGCCAACTGGGAAACCATTCATGCTAAATTGAAACTCGGTGCAGCTTTAGATTGGACGTCTTTCTTGACGGAAGAAATCCGTGTCTTGTCTGGTGAATATGGACGGATCATCACGGGGATTCCAGAACCTCGTCCAAAAGAAAAAGCAGCTCTGGCCTTGGCAGAAGGACCTTATAGCCAAGCACTTGGACTCTGGTATGCGGGAGAAAAATTCTCACCAGAAGCAAAAGCAGACGTAGAGCATAAAGTAGCGACCATGATTGACGTCTATAAGGAGCGCTTAGAAAAAGCAGACTGGCTCGCTCCTGAAACTCGTGAAAAAGCCATTGTCAAACTCAATGTCATCACACCACATATCGGCTACCCTGAAAAATTACCAGAAACATACGCCAAAAAAATCATCGACGAAAGCAAGACCTTGGTGGAAAATGCTCAAGCCCTTTACGAAATTTCCATTGCCCATACTTGGAGCAAGTGGAACCAACCAGTTGATCGGAGCGAATGGCACATGCCAGCCCATCTGGTCAATGCTTACTATGATCCGCAACAGAACCAAATCGTCTTCCCAGCAGCGATTTTACAAGCACCTTTCTATGACCTTCACCAATCATCATCAGCCAACTACGGTGGAATCGGTGCAGTCATTGCCCATGAAATCTCCCACGCCTTTGACACTAATGGTGCTTCCTTTGACGAGCACGGTAGCTTGAAAGACTGGTGGAAACCAGAAGATTACGAAGCCTTTACCGCTCGTACACAAAAAGTTATCGATCAGTTTGAAGGGCAAGACTCTTACGGTGCTAAGATCAACGGGAAATTGACCGTTTCTGAAAACGTGGCAGACCTCGGCGGTATCGCTGCAGCCCTTGAGGCAGCGAAGAAAGAGGAAGATTTCTCAGCAGAAGAATTCTTCACCAACTTTGCTCGCATCTGGCGCATGAAAGCTCGGACAGAGTACATGCAACTCCTCGCAAGTGTCGATGTCCACGCACCAGGAAAACTACGTACCAATGTTCAATTACCAAACTTTGACGAATTCTTTGAAACCTTTGATGTCAAAGAAGGCGACGGCATGTGGCGCGCACCAGAAGACCGCGTGATCATTTGGTAGTCTAAGATACTAAGCCCGTAAAAAAAGCGAGAAGAAAATAGGAGATTGACCATGTGGGCCATGCCCACCAGGCAATCTCTCTTTTTCTCGACGGTCGTAAAAAAATAAAAATCCCCAAAGCCAAGTTTCAATCTACTGAAACTAGTTTTGGGGATTTTTGAGTGGATTAGAAATAACAGTGAATGTCATGATCTAAAAAAACTTGCTGGTAGTCATATAAATCTTCTGGATGCAGGGCTTTTATTCCTTCCATTTCATAGCGACGTCCTAAAAGCTTGTATTTGTTTTCTCCAAACTGGTGAAATGGGAGAAGTTGTACTTCATCGATGTTGAGAGAATTAAAAAGGGAAGCAAATTCTTCAGCATCAGTTAAAGAGTCATTGAAATTAGGAATGACTGGAATACGTAAAACGATTGTTTTGTTTTGAGCAAAGGCATAATGAATATTTTTAATAATCAGATGATTGTTGACTCCGACAACCTTCTTATGTTTAAGTGTATTGTAATGTTTAAGGTCTGTATAAATAAAATCAACATACTGAATGAGATCGACAAATTTCTCATGTTCAACAAAAGCTGTCGTTTCGATTGCAGTATGAAGTCCAACTTCTTTCGCAGCTTTTAAGATAGCTTTGGCAAATTCAAATTGAGCGAAGATTTCTCCACCAGACAGGGTAAGGCCACCACCAGATTCTTCGTAGAAGTCAACGTCTTTTAAGACATCATCTATGATCTCGGTAACTGTTTTTTCTTCTCCTGTGATGGTTTCCTTTTTAGTAACAGCATCCAACATTTTTTCAGGATTTGCACGCTGGGATTCAGGATTGGAGCACCATGGACAACGTAGGGGACATCCTTTTAAAAATACAGTAGTTCGGATTCCAGGGCCATCATGGATACTAAAGTGTTGGATATTAAAGATTATGCCGCGATTTTGTTCCATATTTTTGCTCTCCTATCAATCTAGTAAGTCCATTATACATTATTTAAGAAACTAATTCAATTACGAACGAAAGTTTATTTTGTTTTGAATTCACTCGAAAATTTGCTAAAATAGAGAAGAGGTAAAAACAATGCAACGTTTAGATGAAATATTGAAATTAGTATCGGAATTTGAAAAGATTGATGTTAATAGTTTGTCTGAGAAATTACAAGTCTCTAAAGTGACCATTCGAAAGGATTTGGACAAGCTAGAATCCAAAGGATTATTGCATAGAGAACACGGCTATGCTGTTTTAAATAGTGGAGATGATATCAATGTTCGACTGTCCTTTCAATATGATACCAAGAAAAGAATAGCCAGGGAAGCTGCTAAATTAATTAAGGATAACGACACGGTTTTGATTGAATCGGGCTCTACATGTGCCTTGCTAGCGGAAGAAATTTGCCAAACAAAAAAGAATGTCAAGATTGTGACAAATTCTTACTTTATTGCAGATTATATTCAGGAATATGATTCTTGTAAAATCATCCTACTTGGTGGTGAATTTCAAAAAGAATCGAGAGTGACTGTAGGTCCGCTTTTGAAAGAATTAATCCGCTCTTTTAGAGTTCCCTTTGCTTTTGTAGGGGTAGACGGATATGATGACGAACTTGGCTTTACTGGGAAAGATATGATGAGAAGTGAAGTTGTTCAAGCTATGTCCGATGTTTCTAAAGAAGTGATTGTCTTAACAGATTCAAGTAAATTTGGGAAATGTGGAACTGTCAGACGATTTGCACTTTCACAAGTTTCGAGAGTCATAACAGATAAGAATATATCTCAAGAAGCGAAAGAAAAACTTGAGGATTCACAAACAATTTTAACTTTAGTATAAGAAGGAGAAGCCAATTGAAAGATGAACGGAAAAAGTTACTTGCTAAATTAGCCTATCTATACTATGTTGAAGACAAAAGTCAATCGCAAATCGCAGCAGAAACTGGAATCTACCGTACAACTGTCAGCAGAATGCTAGCAGAGGCCAAGAAAGAGGGCGTAGTAAAAATTGAAATCGAAAACTTTGATACTCGCCTCTTCCATTTAGAAAATTATATCAAACAAAAATATGGCTTAAAAGCTATCGAGATTATACCGAATCTAGTTGATGAACCTCGAGAAAGCCTTGAAAAGCGACTGGCGCAAGCAAGTGCGGTCATGCTTCGTAATTTGATTGAAGATGGAATGACAGTCGGATTTTCATGGGGCAAGTCTCTCAGATTAATGGTAGAACAAGTTGGAACGAAGCGCTTGGATGGTGTACAGTTTTATCCCCTAGCTGGAGGTCCCAGTCATATTCATGCTCGCTACCATGTCAATACGCTGATCTACAGTATGGCGAGTAAATTTCATGGGGAATGTCATTTTATAAACGCGAGTGTCATTCAAGAAAATTCTGAGGTGACGGAAGGCATCTTATCTTCTAAGTATTTTGAGGATTTGAAAGCTAGTTGGCGTTGTTTGGATGTTGCGGCTGTAGGGATTGGTGGCTATGCAGATAGCAAGAATCCTCAGTGGTTTGATATGCTGACATCAAATGATTTTAAGAAATTGGAGTCAGAACATGCTGTAGGAGAAGTATGCTGTCGTTTCTTTGATCAAGAAGGTATCCCCGTTTATCCTGAATTACAGGAAAGAACAATATCTATCACATTGGAGGAATTGAGAGAGGTACCAAACACCATCTCTTTGGCCTACGGTGATCAGAAAGCAAAAGCACTTTTATCGGTTTTGAAAGCCAACTATATCAATCATTTAGTCACAGATGAAGCAACGATCTTAAAAGTCTTAGAATTAGATGGTGATCAGCAATTTACTAAAAAATAGGACAGCAGGAATGCAGTCCTTATTTTTTTGAGTTAAATAGCACAAATGTGCAAAAAACAAAAACAATAATCAAATGTTGTGATTTTTATTGACCGGCAAAAATATAAATGGTATATTGACAATAGAAAAAGCGCTTTCAGTAGATTGATAAAGGAGTGTAGTGCACATGGAAATAATTGTTGCAGACCAAATTATTATGGGATTGATTTTAAATGCGGGTGATGCTAAACAGCATATTTACCAAGCTTTATCATATGCTAAGGAGGGCGATTTTACATCTTCTGAAGACGAAATTGCGAAAGCAGATGCAGCATTGCTAGAAGCGCATAACTTGCAAACACAATTTTTAGCCCAGGAAGCAGGTGGGACAAAGACAGAGATTACAGCTTTGTTTGTGCACTCACAAGATCACTTAATGACTTCAATCACAGAGATTAACTTGATCAAAGAAATGATTGACTTACGTAAAGAACTTTCAGCGAAACAATAAGGAGGAAAAGAAGATGAAAATTGGATTGTTTTGTGCAGCAGGATTTTCAACAGGAATGTTGGTAAATAATATGAAGGTGGCGGCTAAGGAATTAGGGATTGATGCTGAAATCGATGCCTATTCTCAAGCGAAATTAGCAGATTTTGCTCCTGAAATCGATGTCGCTTTGTTGGGCCCTCAAGTAGCTTATACTTTGGATAAATCAAAAGCGATTTGTGAGGCAAACCATATTCCTATTGCTGTCATCCCTATGGCAGATTATGGGATGTTGGATGGTAAGAAAGTACTAAATCTAGCTCTAGAATTGCTAGGAGAAAAATAAGGAGGCTTCCCATGTCTAATTTTAATTCTCAGAAAATTATCGCTCCAATCATGCGGTTTGTAAACTTGAAAGGAATTATTGCTCTTAAAGATGGGATGTTAGCGATCCTTCCATTAACGGTAGTTGGTAGTTTGTTCCTGATTATTGGGCAATTACCATTTGAAGGCCTTAATCAGGCTATTGCTAGTGTATTTGGCGATACGTGGACAGAGCCATTTATGCAGGTTTATTCAGGAACATTCGCCATCATGGGCTTAATTTCGTGCTTCTCCATTGGTTATTCATATGCTAAAAACAGTGGAGTAGAACCCTTGCCAGCAGGAGTTTTGTCCCTATCTTCATACTTTATCTTGTTAAAATCTTCTTATGTACCAGCTAAGGGAGAACCAATTGGTGATGCCATTGCAAAAGTATGGTTTGGTGGTCAAGGGATTATCGGGGCTATTATTATAGGTCTGGTAGTTGGTGCGATTTATACTGTGTTTATCCAAAGACACATTGTTATTAAAATGCCAGAACAAGTACCTCAAGCCATTGCCAAACAATTTGAAGCGATGATTCCTGCTTTCGTGATTTTCTTACTATCAATGATTGTCTATATCGTATCAAAAGTAGTGACAAGTGGCGGTACTTTCATTGAAATGATCTATGATGTCATTCAGGTTCCTCTACAAGGTCTAACAGGATCACTTTACGGAGCGATTGGAATTGCCTTCTTTATTTCGTTCTTGTGGTGGTTTGGTGTGCACGGACAATCAGTTGTCAATGGTGTAGTAACAGCCTTACTACTTTCTAACCTGGATGCCAATAAATCAATGTTGGCAGCTGGGAAGCTATCCGTTGAAAATGGTGCTCACATTGTAACTCAACAATTCCTAGATAGTTTCCTTATTTTGTCTGGATCAGGTATAACCTTTGGTTTGGTTGTTGCTATGTTATTTGCTGCTAAGTCAAAACAATATAAGGCACTTGGGAAAGTTGCAGCTTTTCCTGCAATCTTCAATGTTAATGAACCCGTCGTATTTGGCTTCCCAATTGTAATGAACCCAGTGATGTTCCTTCCATTTATTATCGTTCCAATTTTAGCAGCGATAATTGTTTATACTTCAATTGCTATTGGGTTCATGCATCCATTCTCAGGTGTGACCCTTCCTTGGAGTACACCAGCCATTATTTCTGGATTTATGGTTGGAGGTTGGCAAGGTGCTTTCGTTCAAGTGCTGGTTCTCGCAACCTCGACTGTCGTATATTTCCCATTCTTCAAATTCCAAGATAATCTTGCCTATAACAACGAATTACAAGCTGAAAAATAGTGCGTTTATTAGGAGTGCACAGATGTGCGACTAGAATAGAATTTATAGGTATTATCCATAATTCATTGAAATTCGTAAAATTTAATGCTACTATAGTTACGAAAGAAAACAAAATAATTTCAAAAGAAAGGTTTTGAAAAAATGAAACAAGTAGAAGTAGCAAGTACAAGCATTAAAACAGAATATTTTGGAAGCCTCACTGAACGCATGAATAAGTATCGTGAAGATGTCTTAAACAAGAAGCCTTATATCGACGCTGAACGTGCCGTTCTTGCAACTAAGGCATATGATCGTTATAAGGAACAACCAAATGTTCTTAAACGTGCCTATATGTTGAAAGAGATTCTTGAAAATATGACAATCTATATTGAGGATGAATCCATGATTGCTGGAAACCAAGCATCCTCTAATAAAGATGCTCCGATCTTCCCAGAATATACTTTAGAGTTCGTTCTGAAGGAATTGGATCTTTTTGAAAAGCGGGATGGTGACGTCTTCTATATTACGGAAGAAACGAAAGAGCAGCTCCGTAGTATCGCACCGTTCTGGGAAAATAATAACTTACGTGCAAGAGCTGGAGCTCTTCTACCTGAAGAAGTATCTGTCTATATGGAAACAGGATTCTTCGGTATGGAAGGGAAGATGAATTCAGGAGATGCCCACTTAGCAGTCAATTATCAAAAATTATTGCAATATGGCTTGAAAGGTTTTGAAGAAAGAGCCCGCCAAGCTAAAGCAGCCCTAGATCTAACGGATCCAGCTAGCATTGATAAGTACCATTTTTACGATTCTATCTTTATCGTAGTTGATGCTGTTAAGACCTATGCTCAACGATTTGTTGAACTTGCTAAACAACTTGCTGAGACAGCAACTCCTGAACGTAAGAAGGAATTGCTTGAAATTGCAGAGATTTGCTCAAAAGTTCCATACGAGCCTGCAAGTACATTTGCAGAGGCTGTTCAGTCTGTTTGGTTTATCCAATGTATTCTTCAGATTGAATCAAATGGACACTCACTTTCATATGGCCGTTTTGACCAATATATGTATCCATACGTTAAAGCTGATTTGGAAAGTGGACGGGAAACTGAAGAGAGTATTGTTGAACGCTTGACCAACCTTTGGATTAAGACTATTACAATTAACAAAGTACGTAGTCAAGCACATACCTTCTCATCTGCAGGTAGTCCGCTTTATCAAAATGTTACGATTGGTGGTCAAACGCGTGATAAGAAAGACGCTGTTAACCCATTGTCTTATTTAGTGTTGAAGTCTGTTGCTCAAACTCACCTTCCTCAACCAAACTTAACTGTTCGTTACCATGCTGGTTTGGATGCCCGCTTCATGAACGAATGTATTGAAGTTATGAAGCTCGGATTCGGTATGCCTGCTTTCAATAATGATGAGATCATTATTCCATCCTTTATTTCAAAAGGCGTGCTTGAAGAAGATGCTTATGATTACAGTGCAATTGGTTGTGTAGAAACAGCTGTTCCAGGTAAGTGGGGATATCGCTGTACAGGTATGAGTTATATGAACTTCCCTAAAGTTTTGCTCATTACGATGAATGACGGAATCGATCCTGCTTCTGGCAAGCGCTTTGCACCAAGCTTTGGTCATTTTAAAGACATGAAGAGCTTCGATGAATTGCAAACAGCATGGGACAAGACCTTACGCCACTTAACCCGCATGAGTGTGATCGTAGAAAACTCTATCGACCTATCTCTTGAAAGAGAAGTGCCAGATATCCTCTGTTCAGCTTTGACAGATGACTGTATTGGACGTGGAAAACACCTAAAAGAAGGTGGGGCTGTCTACGATTATATTTCTGGTTTACAAGTGGGTATTGCAAACTTATCCGATTCGCTTGCAGCGATCAAGAAACTGGTATTTGAAGAAGGGCGCTTAACACCACAAGAACTATGGCATGCTCTGGAAACCGATTACGAGGGCGAACGTGGAAAAGAAATCCAAGAGATGCTTATCCATGATGCACCGAAGTATGGAAACGATGATGACTATGCAGACAGCTTAGTTCGAGAAGCATACGATATTTATGTGGATGAAATTGCTAAATATCCAAATACTCGCTATGGACGTGGGCCAATCGGTGGTATCCGTTACTCAGGTACATCTTCTATTTCAGCCAATGTAGGACAAGGTCGTGGAACATTAGCTACTCCGGACGGTCGTAATGCTGGAACTCCACTAGCAGAAGGATGCTCTCCATCCCACAATATGGACCAACATGGCCCAACATCTGTTCTAAAATCAGTTTCTAAATTGCCAACAGATGAAATAGTTGGTGGTGTTTTACTGAACCAAAAAGTAAACCCACAAACTTTAGCCAAAGAAGAAGATAAATTAAAACTTATTGCTTTACTCCGTACGTTCTTTAATCGTCTACATGGATACCATATTCAATATAATGTGGTTTCTAGAGAAACGTTATTAGATGCTCAAAAACATCCGGAAAAACACCGTGACTTAATTGTACGTGTTGCAGGCTACTCAGCTTTCTTCAATGTACTATCAAGAGCTACACAAGATGATATTATTGGACGGACAGAGCATACTCTATAGTAAAGAGGTATGTATATGGAATTTATGCTTGATACTTTAAATATAAATGAAATAAAAAAATGGGCTCGAGTGTTACCTCTTGCTGGGGTAACCTCTAACCCAACAATTGCCAAAAAAGAAGGAGAAATCGATTTCTTTAAACGGATTCATGAGGTTCGGGAGATCATTGGTGAAGCTCCTTCTATCCATGTGCAAGTTGTTGCGAAAGATTATGACGGTATTTTAAAAGATGCTGCGAAAATTCGACAAGAATGTGGCGGAAATGTTTTTATTAAAGTTCCGGTTACTCCTGAGGGGTTGGCAGCTATCAAAACATTAAAATCAGAAGGTTATAAAATTACTGCAACCGCAATTTATACTGTATTTCAAGGTCTTTTGGCTATTGAAGCAGGCGCAGATTACCTTGCTCCCTATTATAATCGAATGGAGAACTTGAATATTGATTCAGCACAGGTAATAGCACAATTGGCAGATTCAATCGAAAAAAATCAATCATCAAGCAAAATTCTAGCAGCATCCTTTAAGAATGTCGGTCAAGTCAATCGAGCATTCAAAGAAGGGGCACAAGCCATCACTGCTGGGGCTGATGTCTTTGAAGCGGCTTTTGGAATGCCGTCAATTGAAAAAGCGGTGAATGATTTTGCAAATGATTGGTCAGCTATTCATCATCAGAATATAATTTGATAAAGGAGGAGTATATGAGAAATTTTGCAAGTCCGTCACGTTACATTCAAGGGGAAAATGCCTTATTTGAAAATGCAAAACCTATTTTAGAACTGGGGAGTCATCCTGTATTACTATGCGACTCAGTAGTCTATGAAATCGTAGGAGAACGATTTGAAAAATATCTCCTTCGGTATGGATTTACAGTCTTGCCAGTCTTCTTTAATGGAGAAGCTTCTGATAACGAAATCAATCGTGTGGTTAGTTTGGCAGAAGAAAATGGCTGTGATTTGGTCATTGGACTTGGTGGAGGAAAGACCATCGATAGTGCGAAAGCTATTGCCGATCTTTTAAAATCACCAGTTGTGATTGCCCCTACCATTGCCTCTACAGATGCTCCCGTTTCCGCTTTGTCAGTTATCTACACGGATGAAGGTGCCTTTGCTCGCTATATTTTCTATTCTAAAAACCCAGAATTGGTCTTGGTGGATAGCAAAGTCATCTCTCAAGCACCAAAACGTTTGCTCGCTTCTGGAATCGCAGATGGATTAGCGACTTGGGTCGAAGCGCGTGCGGTAATGCAAGCCAATGGAAAAACCATGTTGGGTCAACGACAAACCTTAGCGGGTGTCGCCATTGCACAACGTTGTGAAGAAACCTTATTTGCTGATGGACTCCAAGCCATGGCTGCTTGTGAAGCCAAAGTCGTAACCCCTGCTCTTGAAAACATCATTGAAGCCAATACCCTTCTTAGTGGTATTGGGTTTGAAAGTGGTGGGTTAGCAGCTGCCCATGCCATCCATAATGGCTTTACAGCCCTTACTGGGGACATCCACCATTTGACTCACGGTGAAAAAGTAGCCTACGGAACGTTAGTTCAATTGTTCTTAGAAAACCGTCCTAAGGAAGAATTGAATAAATACATTCGTTTCTATCAACAAATCGGTATGCCAACCACTCTGAAAGAAATGCATCTTGAAACTGCAAGTTATGAAGATCTTCTCAAGGTTGGCCAACAGGCCACCATCGAAGGAGAAACCATCCATCAAATGCCATTTGAAGTGAAGGCTTCTGATATTGCCCAAGCCATCGTAGCAGTAGATGCCTACGTTCAAGGTTTGGCCTAAGATGGCTTTGTCGACAAACCAAGAACCCCCATACCTTATGGTAATGGGAGTTCTTTTTCTATTTTCTTCTTTTTGGATCGGTTTGTTTAAAGATCAGGTATAAAATTCCGGCAGGCAGGAAGCAGAAGAGCCACATAACATCGAGTCCCTTGCTTTTACTGCTAGAGGTCGTTGCTTTAGACTCACTGACGGCCACTCCCGGTTTAATGCTTGGAGATACCTGTTGCAAGCCGTTCTGGACGACTAGGCGGTTATTTTCTAGTTTTAGCGCTGGCTTCGTCCCCTTCTTAACGGTCGCATAGAAGTCTTGCTTCAAGTGAATGGTCTTCCCGTCGATGGTATGATCGCCTGCAGAGAGGATTTTTTTATACTGGTAGTCTGCGAACATTTTCTCAGCCAAGGTATTCCCGATTTGATTGCGGTAGCTTTCGGCGATCTCGACATCGTAGTTCCCAACCCCCAAAATCACTTCGATAATCCGCTGTTTACCCCGCTTGGTTGTCGCGGTGTAGTTGTAGTCAGCAGTCGGGCTGGATCCAGTTTTGAGTCCATCTGTTCCTTTAAGGGCGAATTTTCCACCTTCGAGGGAAGTGTTGTAATTATCGTAGCTTTGCTCGTAAGGGGTTCCTTCCATGATCGTAGTATGAGCTTGCTTGGTGTATTCCAACATTTCTGGCAGGTCGTTTACGATGTGATAAGCCAGAATAGACATGTCCCGCGCTGTGATTTCGTTATTGGCATTGACGTCGTAGCGCTGAGGATTGTAGTAGCCCTGAAGGACCGAAATCATCGCCCCATTTGGATTGTGCCATTTGGTATGGCTCATCCCCATTTCTTGTGCGTACTGATTCATTAAGTCCAAAAACTTATCGGGATCATTGTCAGTAACGGCGTTGGCCAGCATAATCACGGCCGCACTGGAAGATGGAACAAAGAGCATCTTGATCAATTCAGATACTTTGTAGTCAACACCAGCTACAATAGGTGAGTTACTTAACAGATTGTTTTCCGAGATGGCTTGGTCTGCCTCTGTTGCTGTAACCACGGTATCATATTTGATCTTGCCTTCTTTGAGGGCCCGAAAGACTACATAGGCACTCATGAGTTTGGCCATGCTTCCTGAGTCCCGGACCGTGTCGATATTGTCTCCGTACAATATAGCTCCAGTATTGGCGTCGATGACGATGTCAGCCTTAGGCTTGTAAAAATCATCCAATACCAGTCCAGCATCAGCTGCGATTTTCATGACATCTTCTTGCTGGTAGATGTCGTCCGCAAAGGCAGTGGAAATAGGGCCTAATGTCAAGACTCCTACAAGGAGGGACAAGAGGCTGTGTTTTAGTCGTTTGTGTAAATGTCTCACATAATTCATAGATTCCATTATATCATACAGGCCAGAGATTCAACTTGAAAAAATTCTAGAAAAAGTAGAAATTGAAAAAATAAAGAAAAAATAGAATAATTTCGCAGTAAAAGCGTTTACATTTCCCTAGAAAGTGCTATAATTTAAATTGAGTATAACATTTTTTACAATGAGGTGATTTATATGAACAAAGGGAAGGTACTCTTAGCTACCAGCGCTCTGCTTTTATCAGCTGGTGTACTGGCAGCCTGCTCAGGAGGAAAATCTAGTAGCTCTGGTGGTCAGACATTTAGCTATGTCTATACCCAGGATCCGGATACACTCGACTATTCGATTTCTAATAAAAAATCGACTTCCGAGTTTACAGGAAATGCGATAGATGGCTTGTTGGAAGTGGACAAGTATGGGAATTTGATCCCATCGCTTGCTAAAGACTGGACTGTTTCCAAGGATGGCTTGACCTATACTTATAAACTCCGTAAAGGGGTCAAATGGATGACTTCTGAAGGGGAAGAATATGGAGAAGTCAAAGCCCAAGACTTTGTCACAGGCCTCAAACACGCGGCAGACAAGAAATCACAAGCGATTTACTTGGTCCAAAAATCTGTCAAAGGCTTGGATGATTATGTTTCAGGGAAGACATCTGATTTCTCAACTGTTGGTGTGAAAGCTATTGACGATTACACAGTCCAATATACCTTGAGCCAACCAGAAAGTTTCTGGAATTCTAAGACTACGATGGGGATCTTGATGCCGGTTAACGAAGAATTCCTGAAATCTAAAGGAGATGACTATGGTCAAGGGACTTCTCCATCTAGTATCCTCTACTGCGGTCCTTATTTGATCAAGTCCATCACTTCTAAATCTTCTGCGACCTTGGAAAAGAACCCAACATATTGGGATGCGGATAATGTCAAGATCAGTAAAGTCAAGTTGACCTATTATGATGGACAAGATTCAGAATCCTTGATCCGTGGATTTGATAAAGGCGACTATACGGTTGCCCGTGTCTTCCCAAGTGGCTCTAACTATAAGAGTGTAGAGAAGAAGCACAAAGACGATATCGTCTTTAGTGACCAAGGTTCCTCAACCTACAACCTTTCCTTCAACATTGACCGTCAGTCTTATGAAATTACAGCCAAGACCACAGATGCTCAAAAGACTTCAACTAAGAAAGCAATTTTAAATAAAGACTTCCGTCAAGCCATTATGTTTGCCTTCAACCGTAAGGCATATGTAGCTCAGGCGAACGGGGAAGCTGCTGCCAATAAGGTCATCCGTAATACCTTTACGCCACCAAACTTTGTTCAAATCAATGGCCAACAATTTGGGGATGCAGTAGAAAAAGACTTGGAAGCTTATGGGGATGAATGGAAAGGGGTCTCTGTCGCAGATGGAAAAGATACCCTCTACAATCCAACTAAGGCCAAAGAAGAGTTTGCCAAAGCTAAGGCAGATTTGCAGGCTCAAGGAGTTGAATTCCCAATTCATTTGGACCTTCCAACTTCTTCAACTTATACAGAAGGAATCAAACAAGCCCAATCCTTCAAACAGTCGATCGAGTCAACTTTAGGAGCAGAAAATATTGTTATTGATCTGAAAATGATCTCAGATGATGATCTTCAACGGGTCACCTACTTTGCTGAAAATGCTTCGCAACAAGACTGGGATTTGAACAATAACTTGGGTTGGGGACCAGACTATACGGACCCATCTTCTTACATCGACATCACTAGTGGTAAATCTGGCGAAAATGCCAATGCCTACTTTGGATTCGATGCTGGTACGGATAATGCGGCCGCAAAAGCAGCTGGTTTTGATGAATATGATCAGTTGATTGAGGATGCTCAAAAAGAAACCACAGATGTGAACAAGCGTTACGAAAAATATGCTGCGGCTCAAGCTTGGTTGACCGATAGTGCCCTCTTGATTCCGATCCATTCAGATGGGGCTTCTCCAGGCGTCCGTAAGACTGTGCCATACTCTGCAGCCTTTGCTTGGACAGGCCACAAGGGTCAATCCTTCAACTATAAATATTTGGAAGTTCAAGACAAGGTCGTATCGGCAAAAGACTACGACAAAGCGCGTGAACAATGGAAGAAAGAAAAAGAAAAATCCAATAAAAAAGCGCAAGAAGAACTTGAAAAGCATGTAAAATAGACTTTTCTTGAAGAAAACAGGAAAGACAGGTCCCATATGGGACCTGTCTTTTTCTTTGTCTGAACCTTTAAAAATCGCCTAAAAATGGTATAATAGGAGCATCACGAAAATTGGAGAGACGCTATGAGTTTTTACGATCATAAAGAAATCGAGCCTAAGTGGCAAAAATACTGGGCTGACCATCACACCTTTAAGACAGGAACAGATGCTTCAAAACCTAAGTTTTATGCATTGGACATGTTCCCTTATCCATCTGGAGCGGGTCTTCACGTAGGACACCCAGAAGGTTACACAGCGACTGATATCCTCAGCCGTTTCAAACGTGCCCAAGGCTACAATGTCCTTCACCCAATGGGATGGGATGCCTTTGGTTTGCCTGCAGAGCAATACGCTATGGATACAGGGAATGACCCAGCGGAATTCACAGCAGAAAACATTGCTAACTTCAAACGCCAAATCAATGCGCTTGGCTTCTCTTACGACTGGGACCGTGAAGTCAATACGACAGATCCGAACTACTACAAGTGGACACAATGGATCTTCACTAAGCTTTACGAAAAAGGCTTGGCCTATGAAGCGGAAGTGCCAGTCAACTGGGTTGAGGAACTAGGAACAGCTATCGCCAACGAAGAAGTTCTTCCAGATGGAACATCTGAGCGTGGTGGCTATCCGGTTGTCCGCAAACCAATGCGCCAATGGATGCTTAAAATCACGGCCTATGCGGAACGTTTGTTGGCGGACTTGGATGACCTTGACTGGCCAGAGTCTATCAAGGACATGCAACGCAACTGGATTGGGAAATCAACTGGTGCCAATGTCACCTTTAAAGTAAAAGGAACAGACAAGGAATTCACCGTCTTTACGACACGTCCAGATACTCTTTTTGGTGCGACCTTCACTGTCTTAGCGCCTGAGCATGAACTAGTAGATGCTATCACGACACCTGAACAAGCTGAGGCTGTATCTGACTACAAACACCAAGCTAGCCTTAAATCAGACTTGGCTCGTACAGACCTTGCTAAGGAAAAAACAGGGGTTTGGACTGGTGCTTATGCCGTCAACCCTGTCAATGGTAAAGAAATCCCAATCTGGATTGCGGACTATGTTCTTGCCAGCTACGGAACAGGTGCTGTTATGGCCGTACCTGCCCATGACCAACGTGACTGGGAATTTGCTAAACAGTTTGGTCTTCCAATCGTAGAAGTACTTGAAGGTGGGAACGTTGAAGAGGCTGCCTACACAGAAGATGGACTTCACGTCAACTCTGACTTCTTGAACGGTCTCAACAAAGAAGAAGCGATTGCTAAAATCGTGTCTTGGCTAGAAGAAAAAGGCTTTGGTCAAGAAAAGGTTACCTACCGTCTCCGCGACTGGCTCTTTAGCCGTCAACGTTACTGGGGTGAACCAATCCCAATTATTCATTGGGAAGATGGAACTTCAACAGCTGTTCCAGAAAGTGAATTGCCACTTGTCTTGCCAGTAACCAAGGACATACGCCCTTCAGGTACTGGAGAAAGCCCATTGGCGAACTTGACAGACTGGCTTGAAGTGACTCGTGAAGATGGTGTTAAAGGTCGTCGTGAAACAAATACTATGCCACAATGGGCAGGTTCAAGCTGGTATTACCTCCGTTATATCGATCCACACAACACTGAGAAATTAGCCGATGAGGACCTCCTCAAACAATGGTTGCCAGTCGATATCTATGTGGGTGGTGCAGAACACGCTGTTCTCCACTTGCTTTACGCTCGTTTCTGGCACAAATTCCTCTATGACCTTGGTGTTGTACCGACTAAAGAGCCCTTCCAAAAACTCTTTAACCAAGGAATGATCTTAGGAACAAGCTACCGTGACCACCGTGGTGCTCTTGTGGCAACTGACAAGGTTGAAAAACGTGATGGTTCCTTCTTCCATGTGGAAACAGGCGAAGAGTTGGAGCAAGCACCAGCCAAGATGTCTAAATCCCTCAAGAACGTGGTTAACCCAGACGATGTGGTGGAACAATACGGTGCGGATACCCTTCGTGTCTATGAAATGTTCATGGGACCACTAGATGCTTCTATCGCTTGGTCAGAAGAAGGTTTGGAAGGAAGCCGTAAATTCCTTGACCGTGTTTACCGTTTGATTACAAGTAAAGAAATCGTTGCGGAAAACAATGGCGCTCTTGACAAGGTTTATAACGAAACTGTTAAGGCTGTCACTGAGCAAATAGAGTCGATGAAATTCAACACAGCCATTGCTCAGCTCATGGTCTTTGTCAATGCGGCGAATAAGGAAGACAAACTCTATGTGGATTACGCCAAAGGCTTTATCCAATTGATAGCCCCATTTGCGCCTCACTTGGCAGAAGAACTCTGGCAAACAGTCGCAGCAACAGGTGAGTCTATCTCTTATGTAGCTTGGCCAACATGGGATGAAAGCAAATTGGTTGAAGACGAAATTGAAATCGTCGTCCAAATCAAAGGTAAAGTCCGTGCTAAACTCATGGTCGCTAAAGACCTATCACGAGAAGAATTGCAAGAAGTCGCTCTCGCTGACGAAAAAGTCAAAGCAGAGATCGATGGCAAGGAAATTGTGAAAGTGATTGCGGTACCGAATAAGCTCGTGAATATTGTCGTTAAATAACGAGTTTATTAGCCATATCTGCCTCCTTCAATAGTCCACTGGACTATTGAAGCCAACCAAACTTGTAAATATTGTTGTGAAATAAATTTAAAAGTCCTTCAGAGCTAAGCTTTGGAGGATTTTTTAGGCTCAGCTTGACAACAAATAGTATTTTTGTTAATATCATTAACAAAAGAGGGGCGTTATGAATAAGAAAGAACTGCATAAGTTTAATAATCGTTTTAACAGCTTTGCTTTAGCTTTTGAACAGTTGAAAAAAGCTCAGCATAGGAACAGTATTGATAAATCAATCACTATTAATGAAGTCCATTTGATCGACCTGATAGGCCGCAATCAGCCTGTGAATCTAGTGAAATTATCTGAGTTACTTGAAGTATCTAGGAGTGCCATTACTCAGAGTGTTAGACGTTTAACCCAGAAAGACCTCGTTGCTTTTGAATTTGCATCGGATAATGAAAAGAATAAATATCTGATATTATCCCAAAAAGGGGTTGACGTTTTTAACATTCATAAAGAACAGCAAGAATATATAGAGACAGCCATTTTTTCAGTTTTAAATAACTATAGTGAAAAGGACCTTCAAATGATTATGAAATTGATGGATGATGTTGAAAAGGTATGGCAAGAATTACCGTGGTAAAAATCACGGTAATTTTAAAACTATATTGTTAATTATATTAACAAAAAGAGGAAGATATGAATATAAAAATTGAACTGATTTCAGAGTCTGATTTAGCAGACGAATCTTTTAATATTGTCATCGATGGCTTAAAACCAAGAGAAACATATCGAGTCGAAATGTTTCTATCCGATTATTATTGTATCAATGCTCCCATGCTATTAGCTCATGATGTCTTATGGAAATCAACAGCGACTTTTGTATCGGATATGAATGGTATTATTGATATTTCACAAACTCCATCTTGTTCTGGCTCTGATGAAGATATTGCAATAATGGGGTTATTCTTTAATGCCAAGCCCTTGACCAATAAGGAAAAGAAACTGTCAAACTCTCTTTCTAAAATTCCCTTATTAGATCATTTTTTTGTGGAAGTCAAAATTATGCAAGGAAGTACTGTCATTGCAGAGAGAACTTTCACAAGACATTACATGAGTTCGCAAATTAGTCATCAAGATATTTACGGGAAACATTTTCAAGGGAGACTCTTTTATGATCAAAAGGCAATAAAAGCACCAGCATTGATTATTGTGAGCGGTAGTGAAGGAAGGATTGAAAAGGCACAGAATATAGCTCAGCTTCTATCTTCTAGAGGTTATATTTGCCTAGCAGTTGCCTACTTTGGTTTAGAGGGGTTGCCAAAACATTTGGAACGTATTCCTTTAGAGTGCCTTGTGGAAGCAAAGGATTATCTACGTCAGCATCATCAAGTAGATAGTGAAAGAATTGGAATCTATGGACGGTCTAAGGGAGCAGAGTTAGTTTTAGCTGAGGAGAGCATTTTTAATGACGTTCAATGTTTGGTACTAAATTCACCCTCTGATGTGGTGTATGAAGGGATAAAAGGGAAATGGAACTCCCATACTTCTTCTTGGACGTATTTGCAAAGAGAACTTCCCTATCAAAAGTTTCGACTTAGAGATTATCTGTTTAGCAAACTTTTTAGAAAAAGCTTCCCTAAAGATCGTACTGCTAAGATAGATATTGGTCAAATGCATTCACCTATCTTATTGCTCGGAAGTACTGTTGATGAAATATGGGATGCCTCGTCAGCAATTGATGATATTGTCTCAGATTATAAAGGACACCACATTACATTTAAAAAATATCATGAAACAGGTCACATGTTGACAGTGGCTTATCAACCAAATCACCGTTATCGAAAAGATTGGCGTTTATTGATGAGAGAGAGTAAGGATTCTTGGCTAGCTACGATTCATTTTTTTGATAGGCATTTGAAGAAGAAATAAAAATAGATTATAAATATGCTATAATAGTTCCAACTAAGATAAAAACACAGTTCTGGTTGGTAGTCCAGACGTAGGCAAGCCTATCAGTAACCTTCCTCCTTGGTTGTCCATTCTTAGGGATAGATTTAAGGAGGTGCTGTCGTGGAAACAATTTCAATTGGATTGACAGTTTATTTTGAAGATGGATTTTGGCATGGTTTGTTCGAACAAGTGTATCGAGAAACTTATCAAGTTTGTCGTGTGACATTTGGTCAGGAGCCAAAAGATGATGAAATTCTAGAGATGTTACAGACTCAGTTTACTCATTTATCTTTTAGTCCAGAAGCTACAGTTAAGCAACATGTAAAAATCAAGAATCCTAAACGATTACAGCGAACTGTGAAGAAACAAGTAAAGAAGAAAATTTCTTCCAAGTCGAAAGAACTATTGCAGTCGCAGTATGAGGAAAGGAAAAAGATTTCAAAACATCAATCTAGTGTCCAAAAACAATTGCTCAAACAAGAGAAATTCGAACGCAAACAGCAAAAACGAAGAGACAAGCATAAAGGACATTAACCCTTATCTCTTTCATCAAAAAAGCTTCGGTAGGAAGAACCCTACCGAGGCTTTTTAACATGTCGAAAACGATTGTTGAATATCTGGATGATGTTCCCAATCAGCTCGATCGTAGCTGCCTGTAATGGTGTGTTCCTCTGAAAAAAGCAGAACCCGTTCCACAATCGGAGCGATTTGGTCGAAATGGTGGGAGGAAATCACAATTGTTTTTCCTGCTGTTTTGAGATCTTGGAGTAAGGCGATGATCAGCTTTTGGTATTTGGGGGAGAGGCCGTTAAAAGGCTCATCAAAAAGCAAGAGACTAGGATTCATAGTGAGGACACTGGCGATAGCGACTAGCTTCTTCTCCCCTCCGGAGAGATGGTAGGGAATGCGATCTCTCAGGTGTTCAATCTCTAAAAGAGCCAGTGTGTCATTGACGCGTTGGTCGATTTCAACTGCAGCTAAGCCGAGTTGACGTGGGCCAAAAGCGAGTTCATCATAGACGCTTGTGTTGAAGAGTTGCGTATCGCTATTTTGAAAAATAAGCCCCACCTGTTGAAATAACTGACCAGCACGATGGGGATCTTTTAAGAAAGTGTCATCTATCGTCCAATCCTTAAAGTGGTATTGACCAGAAGACAGGGGTAAAAGTCCAACCAGAATTTTGAAAAGTGTGGATTTTCCCGCTCCGTTTGGTCCCATCAAAGCGATCGTTTCTCCTTGCTTGATCTGTAGTTGGATATCGTGGATTCCAATCTCATCTGTGTAATGGTAATTTCCATCTTGAATGGTAATCATAAGCTATCCTTTCTAACGGAATAGAGTGGTGACGGCAATAAGGAAGACTAATTCCAGTAGTAAAAGGCCATCTTCTTTTTTCCAACAGAAGGGCTCTTTTTGTTTCCTGTCCATGCCATATCCTCTCAGCAACATGGCCTCGTAGACCTCTTTGGTATGGTTCTTTGTTGAGAGATACAAGAGACCCAGCAGAGAGCCAAAAAGATGGAGGCTCACTTTTTGACCAACGGTTCGAAGTTGGACACACTCGATTTGTTGGTGAAGGTGTTTTCCTAAAATATAACTATATTTTAGCGTAATATCAATGGTCTGGACAAAGGTCTTTGGGACATGCAACTGCCTTAGGGCATCCACCAGTTGGACGCTTGTGGTAGTGGCTAAGAAGAGAGAAATATTGAGAACAATGATCCCTGCACGTAACAAAAAGAGTCCACCATTTTGAAATCCTTGAAATAAGATACTCGGTAAAATCACAATGGCAGAGAAAAGAAGGACCTTGACGAGGACCTTAAACAGGTGAAGAAGGGCTTCTCCTGGAAGCATAGCAATGTGAAGTAGTAAGAGGATACCGAGGATCCAGAGCTGGATCGTATGGTGGGCTGTTGTAATGAGAATGGCTAGGGTTAAAAAGTAAACAAGCCGCATCCAAGAGGAAGTTTTGGCCTTGAATGCGGGTGTCGTTTGTTTCATTTTGCCAAGAAAATGGCGCAATGTGTGAAGGTTCATTTGTAAATAGTGATGGCTTTTGGATGCTTCTAGAGTCGTTTGCTCTTGAAGGAGCCAGTCAGGAAGTTTACGCATGAGAAGTTTTTGCTCCGTTTATTGATCGAATCATTTTGCTAATGATATAGAAAATGAGAACAGCTGTAATGGCTGATAGAATATAGCCAATCGCAATTTTAGTTCCAGGAATGGTGTAATCACTGAACAAGGCTTCAAAAGAAAATCCATTTTTGATACCAGCTGGGACTTTTCCCTTGAGCAAGGATCCTAATTCTTCAGAAGACCATTCTCCAAAAGCCGTTCCTTCTGCTAGGAGACCGAGAGGGCTCAAAACGATCAGACCCAAGAGGACCCAGCGGATTTTTTTGACAAATGAAGTCGTATTTTTGCTACTTGGTGTATACAATTCAGATGGGGCCACTTGTTTGACAAAGCGGTAAATCACATAGGTGAAGAAGGCTTCGACCCAGCCGGCGACCACAAGATGGGCAGCCATCATGGCAGGAATCGTGACTTCTAATCCATAAGGGTTGTAGAGGGGTTGTCCAGCTTCAGATGCAATTAAGGGTTGCAAGCCAAGTTCAATCCCTGTTAAGAGAGCTGCGGCGTTGATGGCAACATAGGAACCCACGATCACTCCAAGAGATTCATGATGGTGTTTGCGGAACCAACTGTAAATCCCATAGCCGATAAAAGGCATGGCAACGGCCATATTAAAGATATTGGCTCCAAGGGCTAGAATTCCTCCATCTCCAAATAAGAAGGCCTGGAGGATCAAGGCGACAGATAAGGCTAGGGAAGCTGCATAGGGACCAATCAGGATGGCCAGCAGGGCACCACCGACAGCGTGTGCCGTTGTCCCCCCTGGAACTGGAACATTAAACATCATTAACAAGAAGGATAAAGAGGCTGCGACGCCAAGCATAGGGGCCAACTCTTTATTTTCCTTTAATTGAACTTTGACTTTGGCAATGGATACGCCAATCGCAGGGGCAGCCGCTACAGCTAAGAGGGCACAACTTGCAGGACTCAAATAATTATCTGGGATATGCATCACAAATACTCCGATCTTTCTATCATACAGTTAACAGATTACCACATCGTAAAACCAAGTGTCGTTACAAAAGGAGTTTAACATTTGTTACTATTATAGCGAATTTTTGACCGTATTCCAAAGAAGTTTGTGTAAAAGGGGTAAAAAAGTCTGGTCATTTGGAGCTGTGCAAGAATCCTTTGAAGAGCCACTTGTCAAAAAAATACTATTTCTATATCGAAATAGTTGACAGATGTAATAAGCAATGGTACAATGACTTTGATATTTCGATATAGAAATAAAAAGGAGACAAAATGGACAAGATGCAAGGGGGCTATCAAGCTCTACAGATTCGTTTGTTAAACGGGCGTATCTTTCAAAAACTCTTGAGCAAGGAACCAGATGCTCAATACAGAAGTGAACAAGGAAAAATTTTAACGATTTTGTGGAAGCAAGAGTTGGGGTGCGCTACTGCGACAGATATCGCTCTTGCGACGGGGCTAGCTAATAATACATTGACCAGTATGGTTAAGAAATTGGAAGAACAAGGCTTGGTTACGATTCAACCTTGCACGCAAGATAAAAGGAAAAAATATATCTCTTTGACAGACCTCGGTTGGGCGCAAAAAGAAATTGGAGACCGTGTCAGCAAAGAGCTGGGAGAGATTTTTTATCAAGGATTTTCTGATCAAGAAATCCGAGAATTTGAAGCCTATCAAGAGCGGATAATCTCAAATCTAAAAGCTAAAGAGAGTGAATTATAGTAGAGGGGAAAATGCTTATGATTGGTATGACAGGTGTAACAGGAAAATTAGGTTCTTATGTAGCTGATCTCATAGATCAGAAAGGAATTGCTTCTATCCATCTGGCAAGAAGTCCAGAGCGGGCAACAGTCTACGCGTCAGCGGAAATTCGTAAGATGGTGTATGCCAATACTCCAGAGGTGGTTGAGGCCTTAAAGGGTATCGATGTCTTATTGATGGTCTCTGCTCGGGAAAATCCAGAGCGTGTCAAAGAGCACAAGGACTTTTTAGATGCCGCAAAGCTAGCAGGAGTGCAACATATCGTTTATACCTCCTTTTATGGGGCAGATGAGAAGGCAACTTTTACCCTATCTCGAGATCATGCCCAGACGGAAGCCTATATCAAGGAATTAGGATTCACCTATACTTTTTTGAGAGACAATTTTTATTTGGATTTCTTGATTGATATTGCACTTGAAAATGGAGAGATTCGTGGTCCAGCAGGAAGTGGGAAGGTTTCAGCAGTTGCCCGTAAGGACACATCTAGTGTTGCAGCGGAGATTCTCTCACATGCTAAGAAATGGGAAAACCAAACCTTGAATCTAACAGGACCAGAGAACCTTTCCATGGAAGAAATCGTAGCGCTCCTCTCAAAAGAGAGCGGTAAAACCATCACGTATGTGGATGAATCAGTAGAAGAAGCTTATGAGTCACGGAAAAAATGGCCAGCACAAACATGGGAGTACGATGCCTGGGTCAGCACCTATACAGCGATTAAAGCTGGAGAACAAGCTGGGGTTTCTACAGATGTCGAAAAAGTCCTAGGGCATCCAGCAAGCAGCCTATTGGATATTCTAAGAGACAGAAAACTTATTGAGGAAAAATATGATTGAATACAAACATGTAGCCTTGCGCTATACAGAAAAGGATATTTTAAAAGATGTCAATCTCCGCATTGAAAATGGAGAATTTATGGTGCTAGTGGGTCCTTCAGGATCTGGAAAGACCACCATGCTCAAGATGGTCAATCGTCTCTTGGAGCCGACTGATGGCAATATCTATATGGATGGAAAACGTATCAAGGGCTATGATGAACGGGAGTTACGTCTCAGTACCGGCTATGTCCTTCAAGCCATTGCCCTATTTCCAAACTTGACGGTTTCGGAAAATATAGCTCTTATTCCTGAGATGAAGGGCTGGAGCAAGGAGCAAATCGCTTCTAAAACAGAAGAACTCTTGAACAAGGTAGGCCTGCCCCCTGCAGATTATGCCCATCGTTTACCAAGCGAGCTATCTGGTGGAGAGCAACAACGGATTGGCATTGTGCGAGCTATCATTGGGGAACCAAAGATTTTATTGATGGACGAACCTTTTTCAGCCTTGGATGCCATCTCCCGTAAGCAGTTGCAGGCTCTTACCAAAGAATTGCACAAAGAATTCGGCATGACGACCATCTTCGTAACCCATGATACGGACGAGGCCTTAAAATTAGGGGATCGGATTGCAGTGCTGCAAGAAGGAGAGATTGTACAGGTAGCGGATTCTGAGACCATTCTTGCCCAGCCAGCCAACGACTTTGTCGCAGATCTATTTGGAGGTGCTCACCATGTCTAAACTACTTGCAACCTTTCAAGAACGCTTTGGGGACTGGCTCGCTGCACTGGGGCAACATTTGCAACTGTCATTACTGACCTTGCTCCTTGCGATTTTTCTAGCTGTTCCTCTAGCTATTTATTTGAGTATCCACAAAAGAACAAGCAACTGGGTTTTACAGATAGCTGGGATCTTCCAGACCATTCCTTCCATGGCTCTTTTGGGCCTCTTCATTCCTATTATGGGAATCGGGACGCTTCCGGCCTTAACAGCTCTTGTCATCTATGCCATTTTCCCGATCCTTCAAAATACCATCACCGGTTTACAGGGGATTGATCCAAGCCTTGAAGAAGCAGGAATCGCCTTTGGGATGACCAAGTGGGAGCGACTCAAGAAGTTCGAGATTCCCTTGGCCATGCCCGTCATTATGTCTGGGATTCGCACGGCAGCTGTGATGATTATTGGGACAGCTACCCTAGCTGCCTTGATTGGAGCTGGGGGACTCGGTTCCTTTATCCTCCTAGGGATTGACCGCAATAATGCCAGTCTGATTTTGATCGGTGCCCTATCTTCTGCCTTCTTAGCCATCGCATTTAACCTTCTTCTCAAATGGATGGAAAAGGCCAAATTGCGGACCATCTTTGCAGCCTTTGCTGTGATGGTTATTGGATTAGGAGCTTCTTATACGCCAAGTCTTCTTCCCAAACCGAAAAAAGAAAATCTGGTCATTGCTGGGAAGTTGGGTCCTGAACCTGAAATTCTCGCCAATATGTATAAGATCTTGATCGAGAAAAATACGGATATGACAGTGACTGTCAAACCGAATTTTGGCAAGACCACCTTCCTCTATGAAGCTCTAAAAAAAGGGGATATCGCTATCTATCCAGAGTTTACAGGGACCGTGACCGAAAGTCTCCTCAAGCCAGCACCACAAGTCAGTCATGATCCAGAAGCAGTCTACAAAGCTGCTCGAGATGGGATCAAGCGACAAGACGACCTAGCCTTGCTCAAACCTATGGCTTATCAAAATACCTATGCTGTCGCAGTGCCTAAGAAAATTGCCCAAGAGTATGGCCTCAAGACCATTTCCGATTTGAAAAAGGTGGAAGGACAACTCAAGGCAGGCTTTACGCTCGAGTTTAATGACCGAGAGGATGGAAACAAGGGCTTGCAGAAGGTCTATGGTCTTCATCTACAAGTCTCCACCATGGAGCCAGCCCTTCGCTACCAGGCTATCCAGTCTGGTGATATCCAGATAACAGATGCCTACTCAACGGATGCCGAGCTGGCTCGTTATGACCTGGTGGTCCTTGAAGATGACAAGCAACTTTTTCCACCTTATCAAGGGGCGCCCCTCATGAAAGAAGCTCTCCTTAAGAAACATCCAGAATTAGAAGGCATTCTGAACAAGTTGGCGGGTAAAATTACGGAAGCCCAGATGAGCCAGATGAACTACCAAGTCGGAGTAGAAGGTAAGCCTGCTGCTAAAGTAGCGCGTGACTTTTTGGTGAAAGAAGGATTTATCAAAAATTAACAAACCATTCTCAAGTCTTCACACTTGAGGATTTTTTGATAGAAAGCAATTTTAAATGCTTTTGGGGTAGAGGGAAAGACCTTCTCTTCAAAAAAATCTCCATTGAGTCTGGCTTAAAATTGTGTTACAATAAGCCTTGAAAATGAATGAAAGTATATGGAAAAAAGTATGAAAAAACGGCCAGTAATTGGAATTACAGGAAATGAAAGACCCTTCCCGGATGATCCAGACGCGAATATGAGTTATGCGGCGACTGGTTTTGTCGAAGCGGTCAAAGAGGCAGGAGGGATTCCTTTGATTTTGCCAATTGGAGATGCGGCCTTGGCCAAAGACTACCTATCGATGATCGATAAGCTCATCATCACCGGCGGACAAAATGTCTTGCCCAAGTTTTACGGAGAAGAAATCACCATCGATAGTGATGACTATCTCTTGAAACGCGATCTCTTTGAGTTGGCCTTGATTGAAGAAGCGCGTGCGGCTAAAAAAGCTATCTTTACCGTCTGCCGTGGGACCCAGCTCTATAATGTCGCTCTAGGGGGAACTCTGCATCAAGACATTGAACACCACTGGCAGGACAATCCAGGTCAGTACACCAGCCAAGAGTTGGTGACCAAGGATCAGACGATCCTGCAAGAGATCTATGGTAAGACCAGTCGCATCAATTCTTTCCATCATCAAAGTATTAAAGACTTGGCAGATGGTTTAGAAGTGATCGCGCGGGATCCTAAAGATGACATCATAGAAGCCGTTCAATCCACAGATGAGAGTCGTTTCCTCGGCGTTCAGTGGCATCCGGAATTGCGTTTTGACAAGAGCCTAGCAGATCGCAAGCTCTTTGAATATGTCGTGACTCAATTGTAAAGAGGACCAGTTTCCTTAGGAATTTTTCCTAAGGGGCTTTTTCTTTAATCTGCGTAAGAAAGACTGTAAATTGTGACTAGGTTTTGGAGGAGGATGCGCTACAATAGAGCTAGTAGAATGAGGAGGATTAGGACATGTATCAATTTCCAAAGGATTTTTTATGGGGGAGTTCGACCTCGGGCCCTCAAACAGAAGGGCGTCTAGCCCAGGATGGAAAGGGAGACAATCTCTGGGATTACTGGTATAGGATCGAGCCCAACCGCTTTTATCAAGGGCAAGGACCAGAGAAAACATCGACTTTTTATGAACACTGGGAAGAAGATCTGGACCTCTTGTTAGAAACCGGCCACACTGCCTTTCGAACCTCTATCCAGTGGTCACGTATTTTCCCAGAAGGACGAGGGGAAATCAATCAAGCAGGTGTTGAGTTCTACCGCCGTGTCTTTGAAAAGATTAAAGAAAAAGGGATTCACCTCTTGGTCAACCTCTATCATTTTGATTTACCGATGGCTCTTCAAGAGCAAGGGGATGGTTGGGAAAATAAAGAAACCGCCTATGCTTACCAGGAATATGCGCGTTTTTGTTTCAAGACCTATGGAGATCTGGTCGATCAGTGGATCACCTTTAATGAACCTATTGTCCCTGTAGAATTTGGTTATTTTTATGATGCCCATTTTCCTCATAAGGTAGACGCAGCAGCAGCTGTAAAAGTAGCCTACCACACCCAGTTAGCAAGCTCTCTAGCAGTGAAGGCCTGTCATGAGGTGAATCCTAATTACCGTATCGGGATTGTGCTCAATTTGACACCAGCCTATCCTCGGAGCCAGCATCCAGAAGATGTGAAAGCTGCGCGTATTGCCGAGCTCTTTCAAGCCAAATCTTTTTTAGATCCATCTGTTCTTGGTCATTATCCTGAAGAATTAGTGGAGATCCTACGGGAGCGTGATCTCTTACCGGATTATGATCCCTTTGAATTGCGCTTGATCGAGGAAAATACGGTGGATTACCTAGGGGTTAACTATTACCAGCCACTCCGTGTAGCAGCTCCTCGTTATGCTCCAAATCCAGCATCTCCCTTACTCTTTGAACAATTTTATGAACCCTATGTCATGCCAGGACGCAAGATCAATCCCCACCGAGGTTGGGAAATCTATGAGCAAGGTTTGTATGACATTGCCCAAAATATCAAGGAAAACTATGGCAATATCGAGTGGATCCTGACCGAAAACGGGATGGGAGTTGAAGGAGAGGAAAAATTTCGCAAGGATGGAGTGATCCAAGACGATTACCGGATTGACTTTGTCAAAGACCATCTTCGCGAGCTCCACCGGGCTATTCAAGATGGTGCCAACTGTAAAGGCTATCTGATCTGGACCTTTATTGACTGCTGGTCATGGCTCAATGGCTACAAGAACCGCTATGGTTTAGTTGAGTTGGAGCTCGAAAGTCAAAAACGAACCCTCAAAAAATCTGGTCATTGGTTCCGTAAGTTGAGTCAGCGGAATGGATTTGAAGAGTAGAAAAAGCAACCTATCAACCAAGATGTTGATAGGTTTTTCTTAACCCTCCCTTAACTAGACCAATTTTCTTGAATTTCCTAGTTGACAAACTGGAAGAAGCATTGTATACTGACTCCGCTGGTTGCTTTTTGGTCAAATTAGACTAGACCAATTTTAAAGTAACTGAGAAATCGACCATGGGTCGTTTGACTAAGTAAAGGGGAAAGTATAGCAAGGCTATATCGTAAAAACTATGTGCGGAATCGTTGGTGTTGTAGGAAATACAAATGCTACTGATATTTTGATTCAAGGACTTGAAAAACTCGAATACCGAGGCTATGACTCTGCGGGTGTTTTTCTGGCTAGTGAAGGCAAGAGCCAATTGGTAAAGGCAGTTGGCCGTATTGCAGAATTGTCATCTAAGGCAGAAGGTGTCGAAGGGACAGCTGGGATTGGACATACCCGTTGGGCCACTCATGGAAAACCAACTGAGGACAATGCTCACCCACACCGCTCTGAAACAGGTCGCTTTGTTTTGGTCCACAACGGGGTCATTGAAAACTATCTTGAAATCAAGGAAGAATACCTAGCAGGTCACCATTTCAAGGGGCAAACAGATACAGAAATCGCAGCCCACTTGATCGGAAAATTTGCTGAAGAAGATGGCTTATCTACGCTCGAAGCCTTCAAAAAAGCCCTCCACATCATCCGTGGGGCCTATGCTTTTGCTTTGATGGATGCGGAAGATCCAAGCACGATCTATGTGGCAAAAAATAAATCACCACTCTTGATCGGTCTTGGCGATGGTTACAATATGGTCTGCTCTGATGCCATGGCCATGATTCGTGAAACCAACCAATACATGGAAATCCATGACCAAGAGTTGGTCATTGTCAAGGCTGACAGCGTTGAAGTGCAAGACTATGATGGCAACGTCAAAGAACGGGCTAGCTACACGGCTGAACTCGACCTTTCTGATATTGGAAAAGGGACTTACCCATACTACATGCTCAAGGAAATCGATGAGCAACCAACTGTCATGCGTAAGTTGATCCAAGCCTATACAGATGAATCTGGTCAAGTAGTAGTAGACCCAGCTATTATCAAGGCTGTTCAAGAAGCAGACCGCATCTATATCCTTGCGGCTGGGACCTCTTACCATGCTGGATTTGCGTCTAAAAAAATGTTGGAAGAGTTGACGGATACCCCAGTAGAACTCGGTATTTCATCTGAGTGGGGGTATGGTATGCCACTTCTCAGCAAGAAACCACTCTTCATCTTTATCAGCCAATCTGGTGAAACAGCTGATAGTCGTCAGGTATTGGTCAAAGCCAATGAAATGGGCATTCCAAGCTTGACAGTAACCAATGTTCCAGGATCAACTCTTTCACGTGAAGCAGACATGACTATGTTGCTCCATGCGGGTCCTGAAATTGCGGTCGCTTCCACCAAGGCTTATACGGCTCAAATCGCAGCCCTTGCCTTTCTTGCCAAAGCTGTTGGAGAAGCCAATGACAATGAAAAGGCCAAAGCCTTTGATTTGGTGCACGAATTGTCTATCGTTGCCCAATCGATCGAATCAACTCTTTCAGAAAAAGAAGTGATCGATGAAAAAGTCCGTGGCTTGTTGGAAACAACCCGCAATGCTTTCTATATCGGACGTGGCCAAGATTACTATGTTGCCATGGAAGCCAGTCTGAAACTAAAAGAAATTTCTTACATCCAATGTGAAGGTTTCGCAGCGGGTGAGTTGAAACACGGTACCATTGCTTTGATCGAAGACGGTACACCGGTCATTGCTCTCTTGTCTGATCCAGTCCTAGCCAGCCATACACGTGGAAATATCCAAGAAGTGGCAGCACGTGGGGCTCATGTTTTAACCATTGCAGAAGAAAATGTCGCTAAAGAGACAGATGATTTGGTCTTGACAGCGGTTCACCCTTACCTCTCTCCAATCTCAATGGTGGTGCCAACTCAATTGATTGCCTACTTTGCAACCCTTCATCGTGGACTTGATATCGACAAACCACGAAACCTTGCTAAGTCTGTAACAGTTGAATAAAATTATTTATATAGAAAAAAACATCCTCGTTAGGTTTTTCCTAGCGAGGATGTTTGCTTTATTTATCAAAACCTTGCAAGGCTTTGAGGCGTTCTTCTGTTTGTCCCTTGGCATCTAGTTTTTTACCTTGGTAAACAGCAGATTCCCATGATCCATACATTGGATTTGGGAAGATGATGAATTTTTCACCAAATTCTTTTTGCAATTCGTCCAATTTCTTGTCGCGATCAGCTTCAGAGGTCTTAGAGAAGTCTGCAAAGTCGACCAGGTTGTCCCCGAAGAGCAAGACAAGATTGGTCTTTGCTTGCACAGCTTGGCGACGGCCTTCTTTTGATTTGACGCCATCTTCTAAGAACATGAGGTGGTCACGTCCTTGAACAGGAATGCCTTCTTTTTCAAGGTTCTTAATGGTATCATCTACTTGAGAGGTTGTACGGTCAGAAATGTAGTAGATTTGAACCCCGTTTTGATCCGCATATTGAAGGAAATCTTTGGCACCTGGCACCGCTTTTGCGGCTGCTTTTTTCACCCAAACATCCCAATCTTTAGGATTGAAGGCCGTACCATCTTTGACGTTTTGAACTTGGTAAGGGCTGTTGTCTAAAACAGTTTCGTCCAAATCCAAGACGATGGAATAAGGCTTATCAGAAGGAGTTTGGAGGATCTCTTTCAAACGGTCAGTAGCGACATTGTAGCCTTGTAAATACAAAGCCTTGGTTTCTGCTGCCTTTTGGTACCAGAGGACAGACATGGTATTTTCTTGTGAGCGCTGTTGATCATAGGTCATCGTCACCTGATTTTTAGTGCTGCTTGCTTTTGTCTCTTGCGTTTTAGTGGTGTTGCTTCCACAACTCGTCAGTAAAATGACAGAAGCAAGAGCAGAAACGATGGTAAAGGTGGTTTTTGTTGTTTTCATAAACCGTACACTCCTTAAAATTATTCTACAAAAATTATACTCCTTTCAATCTTGCATGACAAGAAAGAGGAGAAGGGGATCCAGGGAATGGTAAAATGAATAGGAAGAAAGAAATGTTGATATGAAGGGCTTTTTCACCTAAATAGATGCCATTTTTCAGCTTAAAAGAAGGGGTATAGTTTTATGCTATAACCGGATCAAGAAAAGATCAAAGCGGTCCTTTTCTTCTAAAATGAAAGAATAGAGAAAGATACCCGCAAGTCCCTATTTTCAAGGACTTGAGTTTTTTTAATACCTTTCTTAATAAAGAAATTTTAAGGCCTTGATAGGGAAAATATATTAGTCAGCTACTTTTCGAGGTGATATCATGGTTACAAATTCCAGAAGGAAAGCAGTCAATCTTTCTTTTGGAGAAAAGATGAGGAGGATGTACAGTATGAGTAAAAAAGAATTGGTTCTTCGTGCCATTCGAGGCGAAGCAGTAGAGCGAATCCCTGTAGGATTTTGGCTCCATTATGTGACACAAGAAGAAAAAGAATTGGGGCTAGACAATCCAGCCGTACTTGAAAAGAGTATCAAAGGACACCAACACTATGTTGAAGAAATATCACCTGATTTTGTCAAGATTATGAGCGATGGCTTCTTCCGCTATCCGAGTGCTCTTTATTCGAGAGAGATCACATCGATCCAAGAATTAAAGGACATTCATCCGATTGGAGAGCATCATCCTTGGATTGAAAAACAGATTGAAGTGGTCAAGGAGATTCGTTCCCATTTCCATGAAGAGATTGCTTCTTTCTACAATATCTTCTCGCCCATTTCTTATTTGAAACGTTGGTTCCGTACGGATCAATCCCGTGGAGACCAAGTGATTGCAGACTTTATCAAGGAAGAGCCAGAAACTTTAGCTCATGTCCTTGATGTCATCGCAGGTGATATCGCCATTCTTAGTCGCCGCTTGATCCAAGAAGCAGGAGTGGAAGGGATTTACTTCTCAACCCAGCAGGTCCAAGATGAGCGTGTGACAGAGGAAGAATACCGCAAGATCATTGAGCCAAGCAACATCGCTGTCCTAGAAGCAGCCAATGAAGCGGGGGGCATCAATATCCTTCATATTTGCGGCTTTGAAGGAGCCAGCAATGAAGTGGACCTCTTCAAGGATTATCCAGCTCAAGTCATTAACTGGGCGACCCATCATGAAGGCCTGAGCCTAGCAGCAGGTCGCAAGCTCTTTGGGGATCGTGCTGTCCTAGGTGGCTTTGTCAATGGCAAGAAAGGCTTGCTCTACCAAGGGGAACGAGCAGCTATCGAGCAAGAAACCCGTCGCTTGGTCGCAGAAGCGGGAAGTCGTGGTTTGATCCTTGGGGCAGACTGTACCGTGCCAGATGATTTCCAATTGGAACGCTTAGATTGGGTACGTCAAGCAGCTGTATTGTAAGAAGAAAGGAGAGGGAGATGAAAAAGATTCATGTGTGGTGTATGGGGCTGGTAGCTTTATTCTTAGTCCTAGGACTCGCAAAAGCTACTGCAGCAAGCAGTCATGGGATTGTACGGAAAGATCCGGACATCGAAAAATTGGAGAAAATTCCAGCCCATAGTCTCTCTCTCCTTCGCCCATCTGATATAGCAGGAATTTTACTTCTTGAAGATCAGTGATAAAAAAAGATGAAGAGCTTGATAAAAAATATATATTAGTCAAAGCATAATTGAAGTGATAAGATAACAAACAAGAAAAGATGGAACGAGGTAAGAACATGTCAGCAAAAAGAGAATTAGTGTTAAAAGCTTTTAAAGGAGAAGCAGTTGATCGTGTGCCAGTTGGATTTTGGCACCATTTCACGACAGAAGAAGAGTGGCTAAAAGGATTTTCAAATCCTGAAATTATTGAAAAAAACCTGAAGGGTCATCAAAACTTCCTTCACAAGGTCCAACCAGACTTTGTTAAACTTATGAGCGATGGTTACTTTGCTTATCCAAATCCAGCCATTCACAAAGGCCTTGAAAACATCTCTGACTTAGCAGGAATTGAACCTCTCGGAGCCGATCATCCATGGATCACAGAGCAGGTAGAGCTTGTGAAAAAAATCCGTGCCGGTTTTGAAGAGGACATTGTAGCCATCTACAATATCTTTGCTCCAGTAACTTACTTTAAATGGTTGGTCGGAGAAGTTTCAGGAGGAGATGACTTGATCGCAAACTTCATCGATCAAGATGCTGCAACCCTTAAAAAAGTATTGGATACGATTGGTCAAGATATTGCAAGTTTGAGCCAACGCATCATTAAAGAAGCAGGAGCAGACGGGATCTACCTCAGTGTTCAAAGTATCCAAGATGCGCGCGTGAGCCAAGAAGTTTATAAAAATAGTATTGCACCGAGTGAACTCCATGTCTTAGAAGCAGCCAATGAAGCAGGTGGGGTAAATATCCTTCATATCTGTGGCTACGAAGGGGCTCGCAATGATATCCATCTCTTCACAGACTACCCAGCTCAAGTCATTAACTGGGCAGTTGGACCAGAAGGAATCAGCCTAGCAGAAGGACGCGAAATCTTCGGTGGACGTACGGTTCTTGGTGGCTTTGAAAATGGCAAAAATGGTCTTCTCTATACAGGAGACAAGGCTGCGATTCAAGCAGAAACTAAACGCATCATCGCAGAAACTGGAACCACAGGCTTGGTCATCGGTGCGGATTGTACGATTCCAAGTGACATTGATGAAGAGCGAATCGAATGGGTTCGTGAAGCTGCAGCAGAATAAGAAAAAATAGAATCAGGGAGAACAGAGTATGAGTAAAAAAACATGGATTATCGGTGGGGTGGCCGTTCTTGCCATTGCAGGTGCAACCATTCTTGGACGGAGCTTGAACCATGCAAACGACAGCAAAGGCTCAACGGGATCGAACAAGGTAACAACCTTGAAAGTAGCCCACACGCAAAACTATGTACCGTACGATTTCGTCGATGAAAAAGGAGAATCAGATGGTTATGAAGTAGCTGTGCTCAAAGCTATTGACGAAAAATTACCAGACTACAAGTTTGAGTACACTGGAACAAGTGACGATGACCTTTTGATCGGTCTAGAATCTGGTAAGTATGATATCGGAACCAAAGGAGCTTGGTATACCGAAGAACGCGCCAAGAAATTTATCATTCCAAAAGAACCAATCGGAGCAAGTATCATCGGATTTACCGTACGAAAAGAAGATGCGGATAAATACAAGAACATTGATGACTTTGCGAAAGAAAAAGGGAAATTAGTTCCAATTTCACCACAAAATGCGCAATGGAATGTTATTAAAGAATACAATGAAAAGCATAAGGACCAACAAATCGAATTAACAGCTGCCGAATCGTTCAAAGTCGCAGATGCTTATGCTTGGGTACTTGAAGGTCGTTACGATGCCTTCTTTGACATCAAACTTTCCTTTGAAAAAGCTGTCACAGATAAAGATGGTTCTTACCACCAATACGCAGACAAACTCAGCTGGTTTGCCTACAAAGGAATTCCAACTTATCCATTGATCCATAAGGATAAGAAAAACGAAAAATTTGCGGAAGAATACAGCAAGGCCATCAAAGAATTGGAAAAAGATGGAACGCTTGCGAAATTGTCGAAAAAATATTTCGGTGAAGATGTCTTCAGTTATGTAGATAAAGAGAAATAAGATGGAACTGGGTGCGCATAGCCCCAGCTTCCTTATTTCTATACGGATACAGAAAGGAAAAGAAACATGGTCTCATACGACATTTCCAAGGTCTGGTCATTTCTTCCAACCTTGGTCCAAGCTCTACCAGCGACCTTAGCTTTGATGGTGTTAACGACGCTTCTTGGTTCTGCATTTGGCTTGGTTTTGACTTGGGCACAAGTATCAGAAGAGAAGGTAGGAGCAGGTCTGGCAAAAGGCTATGTCTTTACCTTGCGTTGTACCCCTCCGATTGTCTTGCTCTTTTTGGTCTTTTATGGACTACCCCAATTTTTGAACTGGTGGTTGGGCATTGATATTGACCACTGGTCCAAGTTTGTCTTTGTCCTTGTGGCCATGTTTCTTCTCTTTGCGGCGATGATCTCTGAGGTCTTCAAGGCAGCCTATTTGGCCATTCCCAAAGGCCAGATGGAAGCGGGCTTGAGTATCGGATTGACACCAGCTCAGACCATTTGGCGGATTGTCCTTCCCCAAGCCTTTCGTGTGGCTCTTCCAAATATGACGACGGCCATCTTGAACCTCATGCGCGATGCCGCTTTGGCTTATACCATTGGCTTTATCGATATCATGGGAGCAGGAAACAACTTGATCAGTCGCAACCTTGGGAATGATTCCCTCGAGACTTATACAGCCGTAGCAGTGATCTACTGGGGAATTGCTCTTGTGATCTCCTTCTCCGCTCAATTGCTTGAAAAACGACTCAGCGTAACAGAAAGGTAGCTTATGGATTTCAATTTTATTAGTAAAACATTTCTAGCCACCTTGGGTGGTGTTCCAGTGACCCTTCTGATCATGGTCGTATCGATTCTCTTGAGTTTTTTTCCAGCCCTCTTTTTGGCGCTCGGTCAGATCTATAAGGTCAAAGGGGTTCGCAGTTTCTCAGTGGTTTACTTAGCCTTTATTCGCGCGACGCCTCCGATTCTCTTGATTCTCTTCTTTTATAGTCTCTTTCCTAGCCTCTTGAATAGCTTTTTTAAGAGCATAGGCAGTCACTTTAATGTCTTTGAGATCAATCCCATTTACTATGCCTTTATCATCTTTAGCTTGATGACAACGGGGAGTCTTGCAGAAATTCTCCGGTCAGCTATTCTGACTGTGGATAAGGGCCAGCTAGAAGCAGCGCAAGCCATTGGTTTGACCAACCGCCAAGCTTATATCCGAATTGTTTTTCCTCAAGCCTTGCGTTCAGCCCTTCCTAATTTGTGTAACCTGGTCATCAACTTGGTCAAAGGAACTTCCCTTGTCTTTGTCATGACGATCAAGGATATCACCGCCATTGCCAAGGTCGAAGCCTCTTATGGTTATCAATATTTTGAATCCTATCTCGTGATTTTTATTCTTTATATTATCATTTGTGGGGTGATTCAGTGGGGATTCAACCTCTTGGAAAAACGCCTGACACTCGCATAGAAGAAGGAGAAATAAGAAGATGTTAGAAGTAGAACACGTATCGAAAAAATTTAAGGACCACCAAGTCCTGGTAGATGTTAATCTCAAGGTCAACCAAGGGGATGTCGTCGTTATTTTGGGTCCATCTGGATCAGGAAAAACAACCTTCCTTCGCTGCCTCAATCACTTAGAAAAGGCAGATACAGGCCACCTAACCCTAGGTGGAAAAGCATATGACCTCTCAAAACTCAGCAAAAAGGAAATTTTAGAAATTCGTCAAAAGACAGCCTTTGTTTTTCAGCATTACAATCTATTTGCCAACAAAACAGCACTTGAAAATATCTTAGAAGGCCTGGTTGTAGCTCGTAAGATTCCAAAAGAAGAAGCTATCCAACGGGCAGAATCAGCCCTTGAAAAAGTTGGTCTCCTCGCTTACAAGGATTACTATCCTTCTCAATTGTCAGGTGGTCAGCAGCAACGGATCGGAATCGCGCGTGCCATCGCGGTCAAACCAGACGTGATCTTGCTGGACGAGCCGACTTCAGCGCTAGACCCAGAGTTGGTCGGTGATGTCTTAGATGTCATGAAGCAATTGGCCCAAGAAGGAGTGACCATGGTTGTCGTAACCCATGAGATGGGCTTTGCGCGTGATGTGGCTAACCACGTTATCTTTATGGATGGCGGACACATCATCGAAGAAAACGAACCTCATGAATTCTTCAACAGTCCAAAAGAAGAACGAACCAAACAATTCCTTTCACGGATTTTATCCGATGCCACTTATAGCGTCGAATATATGATTTAACAGGAGACACACCCAGTAAGGGTGTGTTTTTTAGGATCTGGAAAAAATTTTTAAAAATTGGGTCATTTTTTAGAAATCATTACGAATAATATAAGTGAGAGGGAAATATGACTGATAAAAAACAAAGATTAATGCTACTATTTTTACTGACTTTATTTCTAGGAGGTTGCAGTCTTTTTACGGATAAAGCTGCTGAGAGAAGGGAAATGATTCAGATTGCAGAAAGCACGAAAATGGAGCGAGCGATAAAACACTTGTTAATCAGTATCGATCCTAAAGCTTTCACTTCAGAAGGAGTCATTCACTCCTATACCCTGATAAAAGGTGAATTGGAATACAATCCAATGGGAGGCATGAATGTCTCTCTCGTTATCAATGGCGATAAAAAGTTAACGATCGATACGACTGTTCAAATGGAAGATTCAGGACAGTTCGAAGCAGGTAGTTACGGTATTTCAGCAAAATTAAGTGATCTGTTAAGTAAAGCAGAAAAGACTGGGAAATAAACTCATTCAGGTAAATACCCCTAATATAGGAAAATAGAAACATTTCTGAATCAAAGTTGGTATGTTACATCAATAGCTAGTGCTTGTAATGATTTAGCAACATTTTTTAACAAAAGTAACATTTCAGACGTTGATGGAATTTTGTATAATAAATTTTAAGAAAACTAGAGAAAGAAATGGGAAGAAATGAAAAAAAGTAAATTAATTGTGTTGATAATGGTAGTATTTAGCTTGAGCATAGGAGGCTGTAGCTTTTTTAATGGACAATCTGCCAAAAAACAAGAAATGATTCAAATTGCAGAGAGTAAGAAAGCAAAAGATGTGATTGAAAATTTATTAAGGCAAGAAGATCCAAACGCATTTACAGATAAAGGAGTTATAAAAAGTTACAAGATAAATGAAAATTCATTGAAGTATAATCCAATGGGAGGATTAATAATAAAAGTTATAATCAATGATGATAATAACCTAACAATTACAACAACTTTAACAGAGGAATCAGATGGCAAATTTGAACAAAATGGTTATGTCATCTCAGGAGAATTATCAGATGAATTAAGGGGTAAATAATGGCTTTTGATAAATCATTTTCAGATGAAATAAAGAAAGAAATTGCGTATAAAGAGTATGAGATAGAAAGCTATAATCAAGATGTACGATTGAAAACTGGAGAATACATTGGCAATGTCGCTCACATCTATGATAATGTAAATGACAATGAGGAGCAGGTCTTCGTTCTTACTAACAATGGCCAACAAGGCGAAAAACAAAAAGCAGTCCCCTATACTGCTTCAGATGATGCGCGTGCCCAGATCCATGACGTGACAGTTTTGATGAAGGGATCTGAAACTGAAACAAGTACACAAGAATTACTCCATGATACATTTACGGATTGGGTAAAGACAGATTTGCCTGCTGCTTCTAACATTCTTGGTCCCAATGGAGCGGCGAACTATGCGACAGATTATGCGAAAAGATTCACCAGAGATAAGATTAAGGAGAATTTGAAAAAAAGGGATGAAACTGCCGATTCTAATATTTCGGAGCTTATTAGTTATCCGTTTAGTTTACTCGATAAAAATGTTGGAAATAATGTAAAAAGCTTTGTCAAGAGTATTAGAAGTAATCCAATAACAAATGCTTATCGTGAGGCGAAAGCAAATCTATATGGTATGGGAACGGATATTCTAATTGATAGTCAAGCAAAGTTTCCATTATTTATTGGGGCTACCATTTTAAAAGAGTACAACAAAGATAGAGGTACTTTCCCGCCTCCGCAATTTAAAGATGCTGCAGCTCATTTGAAAGAGGTGATCCGAAAATACCCCAATGCCAAGATCGATCTATACGGTCACTCTCTGGGGTCTATGAATATTCAGTATGCGCTTGCCTGCTTGACGGAAGAAGAAGCGTCTCATATTGGGACTGTCCATCTATACAATGGTCCTAATGCCTATTCCATCTTAACACCCGAGCAAAAAGCGCGTATAGATTCGCTGAAGTACAAAATCTACAATCACATTGACCATAAAGATTTGGTTAGCTTGGGTTATCAGGATTCTGGAAGCAAGGAATCTAGTGGGATTGTTAAGCACCTCAAAACGAAGAATCTGAAAGATATAGGCCGACAGCATATGATGCATGGTTATATCTATGATAAGAATGGAAATTTAGTTCTTGAAAAGGGAACGGAAGCCATCACTCGGAAGGAAATCATTGAAGAGCGGATGAAGGTTTACTATCGCCTAAAGGATAAATTGCAAAAAACAGGTGGTGGACTGAGCTCAAGTGAACGGATTTATCTTGATGCTTTGCAGGCACGCTTGGCTTCTGATGAGCTGATTCGAGTAGTGGATGAAGGGCTGGAGCAAGCTCAGAAATCTAAGGCACAACTGGATACAGATTTAGAAGCTTTAGAGAAAGTATTACAGACCGTTCCGAAAGGCTTCATTCTCAATCTTGCGGAAGTAGAAGAGGCCTATGCACAGGCTGGTGCAACAAGGCAAACAGTTGTCACTGAAGTAAGAGAAAGATTCGACAACCGTTTGGCTGCATATCAGTCCTTATCAAATGAATTTCATGCTTTAAACGAGCAAGTGAATGCAGGAATTGAGCTCTTAAAAGCAAAAGACCAAAAAATAGCAGGAGAAATGAACCAGTGGGAACAACTAGCTTATTAATTTCATCTACTCTTTCGAAAAAGGAAAAGAAACTAGATCACTTGGAAAGAGAGTTTCACAAAGCGCGCTTGAAGCTAGATGAAAAGCGTTGCCTAGTGGAAAGAAAACAGCAGCTCTTTACCCAGATGCTGGAAGAAGAGTATCTGATGGCAGCTTCCTTCTTACAAGAGCAGGAGGTTGATGTCAGTTGTGGATGGGAGTCCCTCCATCGCTGTATCGAAGAGTATGATCTCGAAGCTAGAGAAGCTGCACATGTAGTCTTAAAACAGATCGAAATCGAGGAAGAGAATTTATGGCAATCCTACCGGAAAGATAGATACCAACTGGAAGAGGAGTTTGCACAAGATAAAGTTTCATAGTATAGAAGAGGAGGAAGTATGGGTGATAGTCCAGTCAAAGATTTCTTTGATTTAGATATGAAAGATAAGATGAGGATCATCGAAAGCCGAAAGAAACTTGAAAAAGATTTAATCCGTGTTGTCTATGCGCCCGTTTTATTGACCTGCAAGGCAGGAGTTGAGAAACGTTACAATGATGGCTTGACTGGGATTACAACAGTAGCCGAAGAAGACGTCCAGGTCGTTGGAAAGCAACTGGATCAGTCCATGGTGGGTCAATTTGCTAAAAATGTACAGATATCTATTCAAGAAAAAGCTGGGAAATTTAAATCTATCTAGCCAAGAACATCCATTTAAATATGGAATCTGGAGTGACGTCCAGATTTTTTTAATAAATTTAAAAAATTATGTAAAAAAGTGTTGACAAAGAAATTGGTCTGCGTTATAATAATTTATGTAAACAAAAAGAGGTTGAAAAACCTACTGGTTTACAAGATCAATAGTGGAAAGGAGATGGTGATATGCTATTTCCAGAATTAAGACAACTAATTGATAAAAGGAAAAATAGAAACTGTTAGCCTGTAGGGCTATTATTAAATAAATGAATTAAAATTATGTAAACAATCAAACGGCAGCCAATTGGTCTGCTAATTTTCAAGAATGAATTAAAATTATGTAAATTAGAGGTATACAATATGAATAACAACTTTAACAATATGGATGATCTTTTCAATCAACTAATGGGAAACATGGGTGGTTTTCGTTCTGAAAGCCGTCGCTACATGATCAACGGTCGTGAAGTGACACCTGAAGAATTCGCTATTTACCGCCAAACTGGTCAACTGCCAAATGAAGGAAGCGAGCAAGTGCAACACCATCAAGGTAAAGGAATGAAACAAGATGGGATCCTTGCAAAACTTGGTCGTAACTTGACCGAAGAAGCTCGTGAAGGAAAATTGGATCCGGTCATCGGACGTAATAAAGAAATTCAAGAAACTGCTGAAATCTTGTCTCGTCGTACCAAGAACAACCCTGTCCTTGTAGGGGATGCCGGTGTTGGTAAAACTGCAGTTGTAGAAGGTTTGGCACAAGCTATTGTGAACGGGGATGTTCCAGCTGCTATCAAAAACAAAGAAATCATCTCGATTGATATTTCTGGTCTAGAAGCTGGTACGCAATACCGTGGTAGCTTTGAAGAAAATATTCAAAATCTGATCCAAGAAGTCAAGGCTATGGGAAATGTCATTCTCTTCTTTGATGAAATCCATCAAATCCTTGGTGCAGGCAGCACAGGTGATGGTCAAGGATCTAAAGGTCTTGCGGATATCATCAAACCTGCTCTTTCACGTGGGGAATTGACAGTCATTGGGGCAACTACTCAAGATGAATACCGTAACACCATCTTGAAGAATGCGGCTCTTGCTCGTCGTTTCAACGAAGTGAAAGTCAATGCTCCATCAGCCGAAGATACTTTCAAGATCCTCCAAGGGATCCGTGATCTTTATGAAAAACACCACAATGTCATCTTGCCAGATGAAGTTTTGAAAGCAGCGGTTGATTATTCGATCCAATACATTCCACAACGTAGCTTGCCTGATAAGGCCATTGACTTGGTCGATGTGACAGCTGCCCACTTGGCAGCCCAACATCCTGTAACAGATGTCCATGCTGTGGAACATGAAATTGAAGAAGAAAAAACCAAACAAGAAGAAGCTGCGGCTAAAGAAGATTACGAAGCAGCTTTGAAAGCAAAAGTTCGTATCGAAGAACTTGAAAAGAAAATTGAAAACCATACGGAAGACCATAAAGTAACAGCAACAATCAACGATGTGGCTGAATCAGTAGAACGGATGACGGGTATTCCAGTATCACAAATGGGTGCAACTGATATCGAACGTTTGAAAGATATGGGTCACCGTTTGCAAACTAAGGTTATCGGTCAAGATAAAGCCGTTGAAGCAGTAGCACGTGCTATCCGTCGGAACCGTGCAGGATTTGACGAAGGGAACCGTCCAATCGGTAGCTTCCTCTTTGTAGGTCCTACTGGTGTCGGTAAAACTGAGTTGGCTAAACAATTGGCACTTGATATGTTCGGAACCAAAGATGCGATCATCCGTTTGGACATGTCAGAATACAGCGACCGCACAGCCGTTTCTAAATTGATTGGTACAACAGCTGGTTATGTTGGTTACGATGATAACAGCAATACCTTGACAGAACGTGTTCGCCGTAACCCATACTCAATCGTCCTTCTCGACGAAATTGAAAAGGCAGATCCTCAAGTGATCACCCTTCTCCTTCAAGTCTTGGATGATGGTCGTTTGACAGATGGTCAAGGGAACACGGTCAACTTCAAGAACACTGTGATTATCGCCACTTCAAACGCTGGCTTTGGTTACGAAGCCAACTTGACAGAAGCTGCGGATAAACCAGAACTCATGGATCGTTTGAAACCTTACTTCCGTCCAGAATTCTTGAACCGTTTCAACGCTGTTATTGAATTCTCACACTTGAGCAAGGAAGACCTTTCTAAGATTGTTGATTTGATGTTGGTAGATGTCAATAAGACCCTTTCTAAGAAAGAAATCGACTTGGCAGTGAGCGATGCAGCCAAAGAATATATGACTGAAGAAGGTTATGATGAAGTGATGGGTGTTCGTCCACTCCGTCGGGTAGTTGAACAACAAATCCGTGACAAAGTGACAGACTTCCACTTGGATAACTTGGATGCTAAACATCTTGAAGCTGACATGGAAGATGGTGTGCTTGTGATCAGAGAAAAAGACACAAAGAAGGAAGAAAACACTGATAAACAAGCAGATTAAGGCGAATTAGTTTGTGAAAAATAGAGACTGCTATCATATAGCGGTCTTTATTTTTTCTTCCCACCTGGGGGAAATTATTCGCCGTATAAAGCGAAAAAGACCCTATTTGGGCCAAAAAAACATCAATAATTAGTGAAATTAACCCAATTTGAGCAAATTTATTAATAAATAAAGAAAATAAGTATATAATCTATACAAGAATAAAATTTGAGGAATGGAAGTAAGATGAGCAATACAATTGATATCTACTCAACTCCCGAATACAGAAAAGTAGAAGCCGTTGTTCAACTGATGGTTGATGGTCGCTTGACGAGCTATCGTGTCGCAACTGAAACAAACATCAGCAAAATGAGCTTGGCGACTTTGACTAAGGGAACGAGTAAAATCAAAAATATTACCTATCAAACGGCTTTGGCCTTGATTGATTGGTATGATGAGAATCACGAAAAGTATGGCATTACGATTGATTAGTCAGTAGCCCACTTTTCGTGGTTTTTTCTTTTGCATCCAAATCTGAGACTGGAGTCTGATTTTGCTTGAAGAGGATGGGAAAACTTGAAAAGACGGGCGAAATTTGATATAGTATAGCATATATGAAAATTAAAGGAGAAACATATGCAAGGCGGAAGTTTGCTAATTATGCTTATTCTGATGGTCGGTTTGATGTACTTCATGAGCCGTAGCCAAAAGAAACAGTACCAAAAACGGATGGAAAGTTTGAATAAACTTCAAAAAGGAAATGAAGTCATCACGATTGGTGGCTTGTACGGAACCATCGATGAAGTCGATACAGATCGCAAGACCGTTGTCTTGGATGTTGATGGTGTCTACCTGACCTTTGAATTGGGAGCGATCAAAACAGTTCTTCCTGTATCAGAAGGGATCTCAGCCACTGCTACAGAATCTGCTAGCTCAGATGTCGATTCAGCTATCGAAGAATAATCATCAAAGAAGAGGCAAGAGCCTCTTTTTTGGTGGGCAAATGGAATTGCGCGATGAAGGAAAGCCTTGCTCGTTCAAAATAGAGGCCACAGTCCCTATTTTATGGGGATTTATGGTATAATGAAGCGATAAATATTGAAATAGGTAGAAAAACATGTTTCGTTTTAAGAAGAAAGAAAAAATCGAGATCCCTTTAGAAGTCCCGAAACATATTGGCATTATTATGGATGGCAATGGTCGTTGGGCGAAAAAGCGGATGCAACCGCGCGTCTTTGGTCATAAGGCAGGGATGGAAGCTCTCCAAGAAGTGACGATTGCAGCAAAAAATATGGGAGTTCAGGTCTTGACGGTCTATGCCTTTTCGACGGAAAACTGGACACGCCCTGATGATGAAGTCAAGTTTATCATGCACTTGCCAGTTGAGTTTTATGATCGCTTTGTCCCTGAATTGCATCGCAATAATGTCAAGATTCAAATGATCGGTGACACTAAGAAATTACCCAAAGAAACATTAGAAGCTTTGGAAAGAGCAGAAGCGATGACCCACCTCAATACTGGCTTGATCCTGAATTTCGCACTCAATTATGGTGGACGTGCAGAGATTACTCAGGCTGTGAAGCAGATCGCTCATGAAGTCTTGGACGCGAAGTTCAGTCCAGAAGATATCACAGAAGAGGTGATCGCAGATTATCTCTATACCGAGAGTTTGCCACGTGTCCTAAGGGATCCGGATTTGATTATCCGTACCAGCGGAGAAATCCGTTTGAGTAATTTCCTTCCTTGGCAGGCCGCCTACAGTGAGTTGTATTTCACAGATGTGATGTGGCCAGATTTTGGAGAGGAAGCACTACGAAGTGCCATAGTAGAATATAGCCATCGCCATCGGAGATTTGGCGGTGTTTAGGAGAAGATGATGACGAAAGATTTACAAAAACGTGTGATTTTTGGAGGAATTGCCCTGCTCTTTTTCATTCCAACAGTAATGGTTGGAGGGGTGTTCTTCCAGATTGTGATTGGCTTGATCGCCATGCTAGGGGTTCATGAATTGCTTAAGATGAAGGGGCTTGAGACAGCGACCTTTGAAGGAGCGCTAGCCATGTTAGCGGCCTTCGTCCTGACTTTGCCGATCGAGGACTACCTTCCTTACCTTCCAGCAGACGGCAATATGATTGCCTATGGTCTGGTTGTCTTGATTCTCATGGGGACAACTGTTCTTGCTCAGAATTATAATTATGAAGATGTGGTCTACCCCATTGCGTCCAGCTTTTATGTTGGACTTGGCTTCCATTCCTTAGTAGATGCGCGAATCGCTGGTATTGATAAGGTTTTGTTAGCCCTCTTTATTGTCTGGGCTACAGATTCAGGTGCTTATCTGGTAGGAAGCCGGTTTGGGAAACGCAAGCTCATGCCTGCGGTTTCTCCTAATAAAACGATTGAAGGCAGTCTTGGGGGAATCTTGTCTGCAGTTGCGGTAACTGTGATCTATATGATCGTGGATCGCTCTGTGGCAGGTGGACATGGTTTTCTTGCTATGATCTTCTTTACCATCCTCTTTAGTATTGCAGGTCAGTTTGGAGATCTGGTAGAGAGTGCGATTAAACGCCACTTCGGTGTGAAAGATTCTGGGAAATTTATTCCAGGACATGGTGGTGTTCTAGACCGCTTTGATAGTTTGATTTTTGTCTTTCCCTTGATGCATTTCTTGGGCTTGTTCTAAGACAGAAGAGATAGAAAGGAAACCACGTATAGAACGATGCAGTTTATTGCCTTTATTGTTATTTTTGGAGTGATCGTTCTCGTTCACGAGTTTGGTCATTTCTATTTTGCAAAAAAATCGGGCATCCTGGTGCGAGAATTCTCGATCGGGATGGGTCCAAAGATCTTTGCCCATATTGGTCAAGATGGAACAGCTTATACGATTCGCATTCTACCTTTAGGTGGGTATGTGCGGATGGCTGGCTGGGGTGAGGATACAACTGAGATTAAAACCGGAACGCCTGTCAGCTTGACGCTAAATGAGGCTGGTAAGGTCGTCCGGATCAATCTTTCAGGAAAGAATCTGGATCAGACAGCCCTTCCCATGAATGTTACCCAGTTTGACTTTGAAGATAAATTAGAAATCACAGGCTTGGTTCTCGATGAGACAAAGACCTATAGTGTTGATCATGATGCGACCATCGTTGAGGAAGATGGGACAGAAGTGCGGATTGCACCGAGAGATGTTCAGTATCAGAATGCCAGCATTTGGGGACGGTTAATCACCAACTTTGCGGGCCCTATGAACAACTTTATCCTCAGTATTGTTGTCTACTCACTCTTAGCCTTTATGCGAGGCGGTGCGATTGACTACTATAGCAACAATGTTCAGGTGGCACCCGATGGGGCGCTGGCCAAGGTTGGTGTCAAAAGCAATGTTCAGATCCTTCAGGTAAACAACGATACCGTTAGCAACTGGGATGAGCTGACAGATGCTGTCGAGAAAGCAACCAAGGACAGCAAGACGGCTCCTGAATTGACCCTGAAGGTCAAGACAGACGGCCAAGAAAAAGAAGTCAAAGTGAAGCCAACCAAGTCAGGGAATCGTTACTATTTGGGTGTGACAAATGGCCTCAAGACAGGATTTGTGGATAAACTCTTGTCTGGTTTTACAGATACCTGGAATACAGCGACACGGATTTTGGGAGCTTTGAAAGATATCATTTTCCACTTTAGTCTCAATAAACTGGGTGGACCGGTTGCCATCTACAATGCCAGCTCACAAGCTGCTCAATTAGGAATTCCGGCAGTCTTATCTCTTATGGCCATGCTCTCAATTAATATTGGGATCTTCAATCTAATCCCGATTCCGGCTTTGGATGGAGGAAAAATCTTGATCAATTTGATCGAGGTCGTCCGGAGAAAGCCACTGAAACAAGAAGTAGAAACCTATATGACGCTTGCAGGTGTAGCTGTAATGGTTATTTTGATGATTGCTGTCACCTGGAATGATATTATGAAATTATTTTTGAAATAGAAAAGGATATTGTCCATGAAACAAAGTAAAATGTTGATTCCAACGCTTCGCGAAATGCCAAGCGATGCCCAAGTCATTAGCCATGCTTTGATGTTGCGTGCAGGTTATGTTCGCCAAGTCTCAGCTGGTGTCTATTCTTATCTGCCATTAGCAAATCGAGTGATTGAAAAAGCAAAAGGCATCATGCGCCAAGAATTTGAAAAAATTGGAGCAGTAGAAATGCTTGCTCCAGCCCTTTTGAGCGCGGATCTCTGGCGTGAATCTGGTCGTTACGAAACTTACGGGGAAGACCTCTATAAGTTGAAAAACCGTGAAGGCTCTGACTTTATCTTAGGTCCAACTCACGAAGAAACTTTTACCGCTATTGTGCGCGACTCAGTAAAATCTTACAAACAATTGCCGTTGAATCTCTACCAAATTCAACCAAAATACCGCGATGAAAAACGCCCACGGAACGGTCTTCTTCGGACCCGTGAGTTCATCATGAAAGATGGCTATAGCTTCCATGCTAACTACGATAGCTTGGATGTCACTTATGATGAATACAAGGCAGCTTATGAGCGGATCTTCACCCGCAGTGGCATTGACTACAAGGCTATCATCGGTGATGGTGGTGCCATGGGCGGAAAAGATAGCCAAGAGTTTATGGCTGTTACGCCTGCTCGTACAGACTTGGACCGTTGGGTTGTTTTAGACAAATCAGTGGCTTCCTTTGATGAGATCCCAGCAGAAGTCCAAGAAGAAATCAAAGCAGAATTGCTCAAATGGATGGTCTCTGGTGAAGATACCATTGCCTATTCAAGTGAATCAACCTATGCTGCGAACTTGGAAATGGCTACTAACGAATACAAGCCAAGTAACCGTGTCGTAGCGGAAGAAGAAGTGAAGCGCGTGGAAACACCAGGTGTCAAATCGATTGATGAAGTAGCTGCATTCTTGGATGTTCCAGAAGAAGCTACTATCAAGACTTTGGTTTACATTGCAGATGGTGAGCCTGTTGTTGCCCTTCTTGTAGGTAATGATCAGCTCAATGAAGTGAAGTTGAAAAACCATCTTGGTGCAGATTTCTTTGAACCTGCAACCGAAGTGGAAGTGAAAGAATTATTAGGAGCAGATTTTGGCTCTCTCGGTCCAGTTGATCTTCCTGAAAATGTTAAGATTATCGCAGACCGCAAGGTACAAGACAGCCGTAATGCAGTAGTCGGTGCCAATGAAACAGGCTACCACTTGACTGGTGTCAACCCAGGACGTGACTTTACTGCAGAATACGTGGATATTCGTGAAGTTCGTGAAGGCGAAATCTCACCAGATGGGAAAGGGGTCTTGAACTTTGCACGTGGGATCGAAATCGGTCACATTTTCAAACTCGGCACACGCTACTCAGCTAGCATGGGAGCAGATGTCTTGGACGAAAACGGTCGTGCGGTTCCAATCATCATGGGCTGCTACGGAATCGGTGTCAGCCGTCTTCTTTCAGCCGTTATGGAGCAACATGCACGACTCTTTGTCAATAAGACTCCAAAAGGGGAATACCGTTACGCTTGGGGAATTAACTTCCCTAAAGAATTGGCGCCATTTGATGTGCATTTGATTCCAGTCAATGTCAAGGATGAAGCGAGTCTTGCTTTGACCGATCGGATCGAAGAAGCCTTGGTGAATAAAGGCTACGAAGTCTTAGTGGATGACCGAAATGAACGCGCTGGTGTCAAATTCAGCGATAGTGATTTGATTGGGCTTCCAATCCGCGTAACAGTTGGTAAGAAAGCAGCTGAAGGCATCGTTGAAGTGAAAATCAAAGCGACAGGAGATACCATCGAAGTTCATGCAGACAATCTCCTTGAAACCCTTTCAATCTTGAACAAATAAGAAAAAGCTTTCTGAGCTCTCACCAGTGTGGTGATGAAACTCAGGAAGCTCTTTTTATTTTTCTTCTTTGAGGCCTTGATCTTTGAAATAGGTAAAGAGATCTTGGGGCTTGCCATTGAGGTATTTCTTGAACTCGGCTCTTTCTTCCTCCCCTTGATCTCCGTAGATGGTAGCAAACTCATCTTTCTTGATTTTTGAGAAGTCAGCCTGTAAGACTTTAGCATAGGATTGTTTATCTTTTGAAATTTGAATGCGGAAGCTAAGTCCAGGCTTACCATTTAAGGTTTTATAGATATCGCTATGTTCTAATTCTTCTTGGTAGATTTCCTTTAATTCAGGAAGATCCATGTCTTGCAAATCTGAGGAAATGGGTTCAAAACTAAGGAAAGTAAAAGAGACAATTTCCTCTTTCTTGTAGCCAATTTGAATTTTGTTTTGGTGGTGATCGCCGAGGTCACTAACAAAGGTCTTGGTTTGGACTTGCTCCTTTTTGTTTTGAGTTTCCTCTTGCTTGGGAGAAGCGGCAGTAGTTCCTTTGCCTTGTTAGCCTTGGCTACAAGCGGTAAGAGCTAGTAGACAGACAGAGGCAAGTAGAAATTTTTTCATATATACTCCTTATAGGTTAATGGTGTTCGATCTTGTATGAAACAAGTTTTGAACAGGTTTCATTATACCATAAAAGTTTTAAAAATGAAAAAATATACAAAAATCTTCAAAATTTGCTTTTAAAAACACCTAAAATCAACAATTTTTATCTATGTGTTGAGTTAATATAAAAGGACAGAGTGTCTTCTTTTCTTCTCAGAAATAATACTAGTTGGAGACTACTGGGGCAAGGAATTCAGAAAATATATTACATATTTATGACAAAATGTTACACAATTGTAACAAAGTTACAATGTTTTATCAGTTAGCCCTCTAAACTTGACATTCTGGCAATATTTCATTAAGATATTTTTAAGTAAATAATACAAACAGGGAGAAAAAGGTAAAATATACAGTTATCTGGCATTTTACTAATTCGTACTAAAATGTATTGTTTATGAAAAAAATATAAGGGTATCAGCCCAAAAGGAGAAAAATATGGCTCAAATTAAATTAACTCCAGAAGACCTACGTGCTTCAGCACAACGTTATGCACAAGGTTCTCAAGAAATCGATCAAATCCTTACTACTTTGACTCATGAACAACAAGTCATCGACGCAAACTGGGATGGATCTGCATTTGATAGCTTTGAAGCACAATTCAACGAATTGTCTCCAAAAATTAAACAATTCGCTCAATTGTTGGAAGACATCAACGGTCAATTGATCAAAGTTGCTGATATCGTTGAACAAACTGACCAAGATATCGCTGCACAAATCCACTAAGATAGTCTTGGAGGTGATCTTACTTCTTGTAGGTAGATCACCCTTTTGTCTTTTGATATATAGAAAATAGGGGTTAGATTCTTAATTCCTAACCCCTATTTTGTATCTATGAATTAGAAAAAGGAAAAGGTATGGAAGTTAAAAATAAAAAATGGTTAAAATACATCGGTCAGAGTGCGGTTGTGCTCCTTTTGATGGGATCTGTAGTGGGTCTTTATACGACGGTTCAAAAGGACCAAAAGCAAAACGAAGCCAAGACCGTACAAACGACAGAAAACACCAAGCTCAATATTGCAGTTGTCAACGAAGACAAGGCGGTTAAACTGAATGATAAAGAATACAACCTCGGGGCTAGCTATGTAAAGAATATCGAGCGGGATAATTCGCAAAACTGGTCTGTACTCCCTCGTGGAGCTGCTGAGTCAGGGCTTGCAGATGGCAAGTACCAGTTGATGATTGTCATTCCAAGTGACTTCTCAGAGAAGGTCTTGGAAGTGAACGCGGTTAATGCAGAGAAGACCACGGTGACGTATAAGGTCAACGCGGCTGGAAATTCTCAGGTTGAAAACGAGGCCAATAAAGTCGCTAAAGATATCGTTTCAGACTTGAATAGCCAGTTGGTTGATATGTATATGGTCAGCATTTTGAGCAACCTCTATACAGCTCAGAAGAACGTGGAAACAAGTAACAAAATCCAATCGACCAACATTGGTTCATACCGGAGTAACTTATTGGATTCAGCTTTAGATTCGAAGAATATCTTTCCAAGTCTCTATAGCTTGTCTACGTCATCTGTTGAGTCGAATAATGCCTTGAAGACAGTCCTTGAGTCTTATACACAGGCTTTTGATCAATTGACCCAATCTCAGGATCAGTACGGTCAAAACTTCGACACATTGATCAAGCAACGCTCTGAGGATAAGATCAGCCATGAAGAGTTCATGAACCAGCTGATGTCCATGAACCAGTCTGTTGTCAGTGAAAAGACCCAAGAGTTGTATAAGAATCTACAACAAAACCAAGAAGCGATTACTAAACAATTGAGTCAGCCAACTGAAACAGAAGGAGATGCTTCAGGGACCAAGACCTATGCAGGCTTGACAAAAGATGTGAATGATCGTGTGGCAGATCTCGAAAAAGGGATCAAGGCAGAACGCGACAAATTAGATGAGCACGAAAATAACATCGAGTCTTCTGTAAAAGCGAAGATCTTTGACTACTATGGGCTAAAAGAAGGAGACAAAGTCACTCTTCGTACCTTGCTTGGAAAGCCAAAAATCGAAACTATCAGCAAGGCTCGAGATAAAGCGGATGATGACATTCGTCAAGCAATTGAAAAACTTCCGTCTTTAGATCCTGCTAGTCTTAATCTGAATAAGTATGGAAATCTCAACGCAGCGATTGATTTTGATAGTGCTTTTGCTGGTACGAAGGGGCAAGCAAAAGGGAATGCCGATGAATTAAAACGATTGGCTGCAGAAGTGGATGCCAAATCAACGGCAGTTGCGGATGTCCTCAATGCTAAATCTGGAAAACAGAAAGTTAGTATTCATGTCCCTGCAGGGGTCAAGGTTGATACTTGGACCTATGATGGACAGACTTATGCAGGTGGTGGTGAGCAGGAAGTCGAACTGAAAGATGGTAAACAAATTCAAATTCACCTCGTTGAAGATGGAGGAGCTATGCCAAGCGCGATTGATGTTGAAGTTCTTGTGAATGGAGTTTCTTCAACCAGTGTGACCGTATCTGCAGATGATTTGAAAACAGCTGTCGCTAACTATGCGTCGAAAGCTAGTGAAATTGCCTTGGATTATCAACGAGCGGGAGCATTGATCGATGCCTACTATCCAAAAGATGAAAAGGAAAATCGTCATTCGCTCTATGATCCGATCGAAGATATGGATTTGACAGATGCTTTGGTCGATGTCGTGAAGGCTGCCGTTTCAAGTAACATGAAGGATTACCGTAAGAGTATTGAAACGGATGAATCTGGGGATGCAACGAAGAGTGTGAAAGCCCAGTTAGATGGTACCCTTAAACAGTTGCAAGACTTGGGACCACAATTGCAGGCAAATCTTCAAGCAATCGAAAACACCAACAAGGATCTAACCCAAAATATCAACGATCAATTGAAGCAGTATGCAGAGCTTCAAAAACGTTTAGAAGAGATCTCAAAATCACAAGAAACAGTGACACAGGCTCAAACCAAGACCGATGCAGATTTGTCAGCCCTTGGTTCTGAATACACGTCATTATTGAGCTCGACAGAAGGCGTTAAGAGCTCGTCTCGTAGCAATGTAGAAGCGGCTAACTCTACCAATGAAATCTTTAGTCAATTGAACAAAGAATTGGAAAAAGCCCAAGGCAATACAGAGAAATTGTCTAGCAATGCAGAGAGCTTGATGGGTGAATTCGACAAGGAATTGTCTGAAAACGGGAACTTCGTCGAAGCCTTCCGTAAAGTCTTCAACAATGCCTATGAAAATGGAGTACCGAATGAAGTCTTGCTCGACTTCTTGTCAAATCCAGTTGCAGAGAAATCTTCTTCTGTGAAAGCGACGATCAACGTTTACCGTCCATTTATCTGGATCTTTATGTTGGAAGTCTTGAGCCTCTTTACAGCTTATCTCTTTGCGACTCAACCAATCATTCGCAAGGTTAAGGATCGTTTCAAATTGGATCGTTTGCAAGAATCAGATCTCTTGTCTGTCGGTGTCCTTGTGGGACTTTCTCTCATCTTTGGACTGGTGATCGGAATGATTTCAAGTATTCAACTCTCTGTTGGTCGTGAATATGTACCTTCATGGGTATTCTTAGCGGTTCTAGCAAGCTTTGTCTTGGTACAACTGCAATACCTTCTCTTGAAACACTTCCGTGTGATTGGAATGGGACTGGCCTTCTTCATGTTGATCAGCTACGTCTACCTATCAAGTGCGATCGGAACGACCGCGACCTTGTCAGGCCTTCCAGCACTGGTGAAAAATGTCAACCTCCTTTCTATTTTAGAAGGACAGTTTGCGGGTTACTTTGATGGACAAACAGCCGGTATCGGCGTCTTCTTCGGATTGTTGGTCTTCTTCGGCCTTTTGGCGGTTGCCAATATCTTCATTCCAAAGAAGTTTACTCAAACAAAGGAAATTGAATCAAGCTTATGAAAAAAATGATGTATCTTCTCTTTGTCTTTAGTCTCTTGCCAGTAGCTGTTGTTTCTGCAGATGATTTTATTGATAATCGTCTGCAGGTCAACAACTCACGTCTGGAGACAGAGCAGGAAAAGACACTTGGGGGCCAATTGGATGCGACTGAGTCTCTTTTCAATGAGAAGGATCAGAAAAAATTAGCAGATGAAAAACGCAAGCAAGAGAAACAATTGACCGATTCTGACGGCCAGTTGTTTTCTGCTATAAAGGGAAAGAAAAAAACAGGGCCTGAAGCGGACCTGTTCCAGCCTGAAAATCAAAAATTATCTAAATTCGAGTCCAATGTGGAGGACAATTCGGCCAGTTTGTCGGATTTTATTCCAGCTTTGCAAATGCTGGCTTGGAGTGCTCTTCTCTTTGGGATTGCTGGCTACATTTCCTATCGAATCTATAGAAAAGAGGCCTAAATGGACCAACATATCAATGTCACCTTCCGTATGAATGGTGCAAGCCATGACCTCCGAATCCCAACGCGGATGGAGGTGCGACGCTTGATTCGGGAATTGGATCAGATCTTTGGGTCTGCCATGGAACCTAGAAGCAAGTATCAGTTGCGCGTGGTAAATAAAGGCATCTTGCTAGATGAAGGCAAGGTGGTACAAGAGTATCCGATCACGAGTGGTGATCTGATCGAGATTGAGGAGTGGTAAGGTGAAAGAAGAACAATTTACACTGGAAGAACAAGTCTTCCGTTTTGAAAAAGAAGAAACGAGCTGGCGGCTGGACCTCAAGCGTTCAGAAGTGGATAGCCAGGATTTACGCAATTTATGGATTTTGGATCTCCATCATCCCTTGTTTTTAGAGCAAAGCATGACAGCGGATCAAGACCAGATTCATCTGACCTATCAGACAGATGCTCTAGGCTTGAGTGCTGAAGAAATCCAAGAATTACCAGTATCAGACCGTCTGCGTCTAGCCATCAACGTCTTGGATTTGGCGCCGGCCTTGGAGCTTCCAGTGACCTTTATGTTGCATCCTATCAATTTGTTTGTGACCAAGGATGCGCAAGTCAAGATCGCTTACCGCGGGGTTCCGGGAATGATGGTGCCACGCAAGTGGGATCAGGTTGAATTCTTGCGTCAGGCCAAGTGTTATGCCGTCACTCTTTTTGGGGACTGGGACTTCATGGAACTCTATCAAGGCACACTTGAATTAGAAGATCTGCCAGATTTCTTGGTGGAAATCCGTGATGCCGCTAGCTTAGAAGAGATGAAAGGTCTCTTAGAGAAAGCTTATCAAGAACGCAAGGAAGAGGAAGAAAAGACCTTGACCTTGGTTTCAAGCCGTCAACACCGAATCTTTAAGTTGGCAACAGTTTGGCTTTCAGCTGTAGTGGCTCTCTTACTCTTGCCTTTGATCTATTTGGTCTTTTTCCAAGCACCCTTTAAAGAAAAGTTGCTTCAAGCGGATACAGCCTACCTCAAGGTAGACTATACCGGTGTGATCGATGAGTTGGAAGGAGTGGCTCCAAGTAGTCTTCCAATGACACAGAAATATGAGTTGGCGACGTCTTACTTGCAAGGCTTGAATTTCTCAGAGGACCAAAAGAAGGTCATCCTTAACAACGTCACGCTCAAGTCAGACAGCCTCTATCTCCACTACTGGATCTATATCGGACGTCATGACTTTACCCAAGCGCTGGATACAGCCAAGCGGATCGACGATTCAGACTTGATCATCTATGCCCTTCGTAAAGAAATCAAGGCGACACGTGATAGCGAAAAACTCTCTGGTGAACAGCGCGAGAAGAAACTCTCTGAGCTAGAGGGCGAATACAAGAAATACTGGGATGCCCGCTCTAAACTCTTGGAAGCAGAGACAGATGAAACCAAAGCTTCCACTAGCAGCTCAACAACGGCTTCGTCTACAGAAGGTTCCTCAACAGAAAGCTCGTCTTCTACAACTGCAAGCTCGACTGAGTCTAGCGACCACAAGGAGTAGTCTATGAAAAAACGTATCATACTCTATAAAAAAGGTTTTCGCTATGAGCTAGCGCTAGAAGAGGGAAAAACAGCGACTGTATCGAATCAAGAAACAGCTCAGTTGACCCTGGCTTCGCAAGAAAATCCCCTTCATTTCCAATGGAGTCAAGGAGAAATCTTCTACCAGTATGGTGAAGACAAGGGTGTGCTTGAAAATAGCAAAATCCTTGGGGATGTGGTCTGCTACTTGGCGACAGGAGAAGTCCATACCTATGAACTGCTTGATAAGGAAGAAATTCTCGTAGCAGATGAAAAGGGTGCGGATGTGCGCTTGCACTATCCAGTACGCTTTCTCCTTGTGAAAAAAGAGCAGACTTGGACTTGCCAGCTCTTATCCGGAAAACTCTACCATAACCACAAACTCGTCAGTGAAGCGACTTTTCCATTGGCCTTTGGGGATGAGCTGGCCATTGGAGATGTGACCTTTAAGCTCTATCCGGAAGAATTTGGCGTGGAAGGGGCTGTAGAAGTAAGTCCTTATCTAGTGCCGCGTTTGCATTCGCGTTACGACTTTTACAAGGACTATCCAGAGTACCACCGGTCTCCGCGGATCATCTACCGGAGTTCGGAAGACAAGATCTTGATCAATCCTCCGGGAGCGGAGCCTCAAAAGCCATCAGATGAACTCTTGAAGTTGATCATGCCACCCCTCATCATGGTTGGGGTGACCCTCTTGATCACCATTTTCCAACCGCGGGGGCTCTATATCATCGCGACGGTATCCATGTCTGTGGTCAGTGTGATCTTTTCGGTCCAAGGCTTCTTCAAGAATCGTAAGAAATACAAAGAAGACAAGAAAGAGCGCGTGGAGCTCTACCATCTCTATCTCAAGGACAAGGCCAAGGACTTGGAACAGCTATCTCGGAAGCAGCGAGAAGGCATGTTTTACCATTTTCCAGCGATCGAAGACTTGACCAAGATGGTCAAACGCTATGACTCGCGGATCTACGAAAAAACACCCCTTCATTTTGACTTTTTGGCCTATCGTTTGGGCTTGGGCAAGGTTCCAACCAGCTATGAGCTCAAATATGGTCAGGAAGAACGCAGTGGGAAGAAAGATGCCTTGGAAGAAGAAGGCTATGCTCTTTTCCAAGCTCATCAAAAGATCGACAATCTTCCGATTGTAGCCAGTCTTAATCGGGGACCCGTAGGGTATGTCGGTCCTCGTCCTATCGTGCTCGAGCAGTTGCAACTCCTGGTTGCACAATTGGCTGTCTTTCACTCTTATCATGATCTGACCATTATTCCGATCATTCCAGAAGAGGAAAAAGAAAGCTGGGATTGGATGCGCTGGTTGCCTCATGCAACTCTGCAAGACATGAATGTCCGTAGCTTCGTCTACAATCAGCGGACACGCGATCAGGTCTTGAACAGTCTCAACCAAATCCTCAAGCTCCGCAAGGCGCAAAAAGAGGAAGAAAAAGCCAATGATACCAAGATCTTCCACCCGCACTATGTGGTCCTCATCACCGATGAGACCTTGATTTTGGACCATGTCATCATGGAGTTCTTCCGTGAGGATCCGACAGAGCTCGGCTGCTCCATCATCTATGTGGCAGACGTGCTCTCATCTCTTTCTGAAAATATCCAAACTGTTATCTCTATCAAGGACCGCAACCAAGGGCAATTGCTCTTGCAAGAAGGGGTTCTTCGTGAGCTTGACTTTCAATTGGATCACTTCCCTGAAGGTTATGACAAGGAAGCCATCTCGCGTGGCCTTGCTCCACTCAAGCATATCCAACAACTCAAGAGCTCAATTCCGGACTCGGTGACCTTCCTTGAAATGTACCAGGCAGAGACCTTCAATGACCTCAAGGTCTTGAGTCGTTGGGAGAGCCATGCCCCTTACCAAAGTTTGGCAGTACCGATTGGTCTGCGTGGGAAGGATGATTTGGTCTACCTCAATCTCCATGAAAAGGCTCATGGACCACACGGTTTGATCGCAGGGACAACCGGTTCTGGTAAGTCTGAAACCATTCAGTCTTATATCCTGAGCCTTGCCGTCAACTTCCACCCACACGATGTAGCTTTCCTCCTCATCGACTACAAGGGTGGGGGAATGGCAAACCTCTTCAAGGATCTGCCTCACTTGCTTGGGACCATCACCAACTTGGATGGTGCCCAGTCCATGCGGGCCCTAGCCTCTATCAATGCGGAGATCCATCGTCGGGAGCGGCTCTTTGGCCAATATGGAGTTAACCATATCAACCAATACCAAAAGAAATTTAAACTGGGTGAAGCGACAGAACCGCTTCCTCACCTCTTCTTGATCAGTGATGAGTTCGCCGAGCTCAAGGTCAACCAACCAGATTTCATCAAGGAGTTGGTCTCTATCGCGCGTGTCGGGCGTTCCCTTGGGGTACACTTGATCCTTGCGACGCAAAAACCTTCTGGAGTCGTGGATGACCAAATCTGGTCCAACTCTCGATTCAAGCTAGCCCTCAAGGTGGCTGACCGTGGCGACTCTATGGAGATGTTGCGGACGGCAGATGCGGCTGAAATCACCCAGACCGGTCGTGCCTACCTCCAAGTCGGGAATAACGAAGTCTATGAACTCTTCCAAACCGCTTGGTCAGGAGCAGACTACCAGCCTGAGAAGGACCAGCTAGGAATCGAAGACCATACCATCTACTTGATCAATGAACTGGGCCAATACGAAGTTCTCAACCAGGACCTCTCTGGTCTTGATATGGCAGAAGAAATCAAGGAAGTGCCAACAGAACTGGATGTCATCGTACAGGAAATCAATCACTTGCACCAACAAGAAGGCATCGCAGCTGTGGCACAACCATGGTTGCCACCGCTCAAAGAGCGAATTACGCTGGATGAGTTGGACAAGGTCGTGCCGATCGAGGCTTGGCAAAAACGGACAGCTCCAAGCGTCCTGATCGGGGTTGCCGATATCCCGCAAGCGCAAAAGCAAGAAGCAGTCGCTATCGATCTGTCAAAAGATGGGAATATCCTCCTTTACGGAAGTCCAGGTACAGGAAAGACCACTTTCCTTCAGACAGTTGCAATGGATCTGGCTCGCAAACAGAGTCCAGAAAATCTGACCATGTATCTGCTTGATTTCGGAACCAATGGTTTAGCGCCCTTGACTCAATTGCCACATGTGGCCGATAGTCTCCTGCTCGATCAGACGGAGAAAATCCAGAAATTCATCCGGATCATCAACCGCGAGTTGGATCGCCGCAAGAAGCTCCTCTCTGAGCATGGTGTCGGCACCATCGCCCTCTACCGTGAAGTGACTGGTAAGCAAGAGCCAACCATGGTCATCCTCATGGATAGCTATGAGTCTATGAAGGACGAACCTTATGAGACAGACCTCTTCAAGCTCTTCATGCGGATCTCTCGTGAAGGTCTCAGCATCGGTGTGCACTTGATCATCACAGCTAGCCGTCAGAACAACCTACGGGCTCAGCTCTATTCAAACTTTAAGCACCAGCTGACCTTGCCACAAAATGATATCTCTGAAGTCCGTGGTATCGTAGGAGCAACCCCACTGGCAGCTACGATGGAAGACATCAAGGGACGCGCGCTCATGAAGCGTGACGAAGTCGATGTCGTCCAGTTCGCTCTACCAGTCGCAGGGGACAATGATATCCAAATCATCAACAACCTCCGCGACCAAGTCCAAAGCCTCAAAGAGATGTGGACAGGCCACACCCCAGCAGGCATCCCAATGGTGCCAGATGAGTTGACAGAAGCAGCCTTCTACGGACGTGAGGATGTAGCAGCCTTGCTGGATGAAGGAAAAGTACCACTCGGATTGGATCTGGAGACAGTTGAACCTGTAACGTGGGATCTCAAGAAAGGCAACCTTCTCTATCTGACAGACAAGGAAGAGCAGATGACACAATTCGTCAAACAAATTGCCCGAAGTAAGCAGAAGGTGATTGTATTGGCGCCACAATTTTCTAAACTAAACTTAGAAGGATTTGAGCAGAAAGTTATCTGTGAGAATGTAATACAAGATATAGAAAATAGGTTGAAATTTCTTGAAAATGAGATAAATAAACGTATCCAAGAAGGATTGACGGAACAAGTAGCTACTATTGTTCTTTATAATGTAACGGAGATCATTGGAAATCTGACACCTATTGCACAGAAGAGACTAGAGTTTATCTTTAAACAAGGTCTATTTGCTGGCTATAAATCAATTGTGATAACGAACCAAAGTATTTCTCGTAATATCGAGGCACCGTTGCGCTTAGCAAAAGGTTTCAAACAAGCCTTGGTAAGCATGAGGCTTAATGATCAAACTGTTGTACCTGTTGCAAAGAAACCTCTACGAGAGTCTATATTAGAAAAACAAGTTCATTATTTTGTTTGTGAGAGTACATACATTAAGATCAAGTCATTGATGCGCTAAACGCATGATTAAAGACGCAATCACGAGTCAATAGTGAACATTATAATCGCGGAGTAAAAAAGATGAAAAAAATAAAAATAATTTTATGGTTACTGATAGGAGGAGTTATACTTATGACAGCAACAACATTGACTGGATGTAGTTTTGGGGGAGAAACTATTCCCAAAAACAGAACAAAAGAACAGTACGAATTTGAAAAAACGTTTGAGCCCATGTTTAAATTTTTGGAACAAGATAAGAAGGGGTTTACTGGATTAGAAGCTTATAGAAGTCGTGTTTATATAGAAAACGGAGATGAAGTCAAAAGATATTTAGTAGATTTAGATATCACTCAATCTGATATTAAGGGAGACTATACAATAAAAACCGAGGGTAATAAAGAGACTGTCCCTGTTACTTATTCTAATGGCAAGCTTAATTATGGATCGGAGATAACTCCTTTGTTTGATGAGGAAATTCTTAATTTAGTTGTTAAAAGAGATTATTTTTCATCTTTAGATGTGAAAGAAACCTTTAAGAGTGCGGAAACAGACATGCGTGATATCATCTACCAACCAGAAAATCACTCTGAACTCTATAAATATCTAAAAAATAAGTATGATTTACCAAAAGATACGAACTGTCGAATTAGATTAGATTGTGCTAGTGGTACAATTTATGGCTTCTCAATACTCATGGAATCGAAGAACAAGTCAGTTCAAATTGATCTATCGATATTTAAAAAATAGGGAGGGTAGTTAATGAACGGAATCGAAAAAAGTAACCGTCGAGTAGAAATGTCGGCTGTATTGTCGGATGCGGTCTATGAATACGAGAAGGCATATACTTCCGGTCAAAAAGATCCAACACTCAAAGCTGATGATGTTTTAAAAAAAGCTGGTATCAATACAAAGAGTTATGAAATCGTCGACTCCATGTACGATAAAGATTCTGGTGTTGCCGCAATTGCGGTTAAAGACAAACTGACTGAGGAAACCTATATTTCCTACGCAGGAACCAACTATAAAGCTGACGGTCATAAAGATATTATTGTAGATGCTGCAATTGGTATCAATGATTCATTATATCTTAAAAAAAAGAACAAACCTGCACTTGATTTTTATGATAGAGTAGAAGCAAAAGGAAACTATATCACAACAACAACAGGACATTCTTATGGAGAATTTCAGGCTGGAAGAGTAGCGTTAGAAAGACAAGTACCATACAATTACGGGTATCAGGGGGCTCCTCAGTCAGTAAATGGGAAAACTGCTCAGCAGATGATTAAGGACGGAGATTCTAAATTATTTAATGAGATTCTAGTAAATAAAGATTTTGATCATTTCAAAACCATGGTTGAAGTGAAAACTAATCAAACAGGGCTGAGTATGCCAAGTGATAAAGTGCTTAAGCAATACTGGACCTACTTTTCATCTTTAAAGAATATTTCTCCTGAAATGTTAAAATCCTCGGAAAAAGAAGCTAAGCGGATAGAAGAATTAAGGAAAAATTACAAGGGACAATCAATTACTTTTTCCTCAACTCGTGATGTATTGACTAATTTAGTATGGAATCAAAATAAATTAGAAATTCAATTTGAAGGACAGGCACTAGATGGAGCATTTTTGCAATGGTTGTTAGATGCTAATACTCCAGGAATACTAGATTTTGCTGGAATAAGCATGGAAACAAAATATCCAGGGAGAGTTGTTGCAATTGATTTACCAATTTATCATAATATGACAGCATATAGAAAAAGTGAAGAAGCTATGCAATATACAAAGCAAATAGTTTTAGAACAATTATTTACTGTTGATATAGAAGGAGATGGTATTCTTGATTTTGCGGTCACTCCTGAAAATACAACTACTAGAGATTTATTACCAAAAAGTGGAGATTCACTACAAGTTAAAATAGATACTACATCTATGACAATTTTGATTACTAATTTAAAAGTATGTTTAAAGCAGGCACAAAATTTAGCATCAGTTACTCAACAAACTCTTCAAGCAAATGAAAATGTTATGAATAATTTGTCGAGTCGCATAAATAATCTTAAGGAGGTGGTCTTCCAACATTTACAATCGATAAGTTTAATTGAAGCTATCCAAAAGATAGACAAGGCTTATAGTCACTATAATAGTATTACAGGAACTTTTGATACACTTAGTAACTATGATTCATACGAGTTTTCAAGAAAATTTGATTGGAGAGGTTCCAGTATATTTTATGATTATTTAGATAGTGCTGGAAATGTATTTAATCATGGAGCAATTACTTCTAAGCTGAATGGCATGAACTCAAATGCTTTAAATATAGAGGCAGATATCAATATGCATAAAATAGCTTCTGAAGGAAAATACGGGAATATATGGCCTCAAGCAAACATGTATACGAAGTTTGGAACCAAAGGTGCAGAACTTGTGAATTCATTTGAAGATATGATTGAAAAAAGTACAAATGGATTGGCAAATCGCTCTCATTTTGGTGATGGAATTCCACAAGCTGTTGATGAAATTTTAAAAGTGTTAGCACAAAATATTCAAACAATTATCTCTTGCATTTCATATACTATTTCAGTAGCTGAGCTTATTAAATCAGCTTTAGAAGAAACTGATAGAGGATTGGCCAGAAATATTGACACTTTAAATTTCAGTTCGATTCCAGATGTAAATATTAGTGTTTCACAGGATTATAATGCTTACTTAGAGGAGAGTGGTATATTCGATGATCGTGATGTAATTAGTGCTTTTGACGATCAAATAGATGTTAAATCTGAGGCTTTAGCCAATCAAATGTCTCCAGCATTTAGTGATTATCTTGATAGTGTAAAAGCTGCTGTTGAACATACAAACAAGGTGATGACCACTGCTAAATATGATCTCCAAACAATTGTTAATGAATTTCCAACTAAAATATACTACAAGTTAAAATCTGATGATAAAAATAAGAAAAAACTTTATAGTACTGTAGAGCCACTTATTTCGGTATCAGGTGTAATTCGAACTGCTATTTCAGATATTGATTCTGTAGATTTAGATTTGACCACAGCATCGACAACAATTAATACGGTATTGACTATGTTAGGAGGTTTCAAACCAGTATTTAGAAATGGGATGGAGGATGCTTTTTATGGAGCTGCTCATTTACAAGGTATTGTTCGTGCTCAAAAAGCAGTTGCGACGGTTATTAAATCATTACAAATTCGCTTTGTTAACTTGAAAGGAGATTTGGAAAGTTTATCTTCAGGTGCCGCATCAGGTGCGCTAGGATACAAACTAGGAGATATGACGAATCTGATGGGGAATGTATCTCACGTTATTGATGATTGTTTTGGAAATTGATAATGATTATTATTTTATAGAGAGCCCCTTTGAACTGTACCTCAAAAGTTAGACAGAAAAATCTAACTTTTGAGGTGTTTTTATTATGGCATTGATATTGAGAATAAAGTTCAGAACCTTGAACATAGAAAACAAGAGGCCTTTAATTCTTACAGTACTTTTAACCACTACTGAAAGGAAAAACATCTGATTTGATCGAACTGGGTAAGAAGTTGGCTAAGGAGCATCCGGAGGCTGGCAAGCAAGGTGAGATCACTTTGTATTATACAGGGAGTACCTATACTTTGAACCAACAAGAATATGTAGTATTTATGTTGGTCAACAAAACGACAACGAATATTGATCATGATGCAGAGTTTAAGCTCAATTGGAGTTATGATGGACAACCTATATATCAAAATCAGTTAGTCGAGTATAGTATTTCTGAAAATGGCACATTACCAACGCAATCGGCAACGATCTTTTTGCTTCCTTTGACCAAGGAGCAACAATCAATTGTTGAAAGTATAACAGATGGAACGAAGATGAGTCTGAGCATCACAGACATTATGATGAAGTAGGTGTTGGGTATGCCGGATATCAGAATACTTATCGTAATTGCTGTAGCCGTTATTGGATTTCCTTTGTTTGAAGTACTCTTTTTTGGATATTTTTATAGAAGAGAACTTAGGATTAAGACTCTCTCTTCAAAGAGCGTTGAGGGAGTGGTAATTGGCTATAAGAGGACACAGATAGTAGCGGCTCCAATTGTCGAATATAGAGTGGATGGTCAGACCTATCGAAATAGTCTGAAATATTATCGGGTAGTGCGGGTAACCCTCCCTTGGAAAACGAATCAAGCGGCCAGTGATAACGATTTGATGGCGCAAAGGATAACCATCTACACCAATTCTGTAGTCTCAAAGGGCAATCTTTTTCAAGATGCTTTTCCACTGGGATCGACCATGACGGTCTGGTATAATCCAGCTTGTCCAAAAGAATCATACGTTGAACGCTATAGTGGGCTAGATAAATCTTATAAGCGGGAAATGTGGATTGGAATCTGGATGTTAATTTTATTGCCTATTTTAGCAGTTGTGTCCATCGTCATGGGGATGAAGTATAAATGATGGCTCAGGCTAACTGAATAAATACAAGATGAAGAAAAATCACCGTCCTATCGGTGATTTTTTTGTCTTCACTTCTCCCTCGAATTAATCCTTAAATTGTGATAAAATAAGGGTTACGAATGTTTTTGAATGGTCTGGTTTTGCATAGAGTCGGGCCAGTCAAAAGCGAGCAAAAGAATCAAGATCAAGGGAGAAACAATGTCCAACACCTTTGAAATTTTAATGGATCAGCTGGATATGCCGCTGGAGATGCGATCTTCCAGTGCCTTTTTGCATGCGGAGATTCAAGAAGTCGTGGTGCACAAGGTCAGTCGGGTCTGGGAGTTCCGCTTTGCCTTTGCGGAAGTCTTGCCCATTGCTTTGTTTAAGGAATTGCACCAGCGCTTGAAGGACGAATTTTCAAAGACAGGAAACCAGGCGACCTTTACAATCCAAGTGGCCAATCAGGATTTTTCTGCGGATTTATTGCAGGCCTACTATCGTGAGGTCTTTGAGGATGGACCTTGTGCTAGTCAAGGATTTAAGGGGCTCTACCAAGACTTGCAGGTGCGCGCGGAAGGGCAGGAATTGATCATCTCAGGGCCTTCTTCGGTCGATACGGAGCATTTTCGTAAGAACCATTTGCCCAACCTTGCCAAGCAGTTGGAAGCCTTTGGTTTTCCGCATTTCACCTGTCGGGTGGAGTCTGATGAGGAGTTGACAGAGCAAGAAGTGGCGCGCTTTGAGGAGGAAAATGAAAAGATCTTCCAAGCGGCCAATGAAGAGACCTTGCGGGCTATGGAATCCTTGGCCCAGATGGCTCCGCCACCAGTAGTTGAAGAAAAGCCAGTTTTTGACTTCAAGGCTAAGAAGGCTGCGGCTAAACCTAAGCTAGACAAGGCTGAGATCACTCCGATGATCGAGATCACAACAGAAGAGAACCGGATTGTCTTTGAGGGTGTGGTCTTTGACGTGGAGCACAAGGTGACGCGGACTGGTCGGGTCTTGATCAGCTTTAAGATGACCGACTATACCTCGAGTTTTTCCCTTCAGAAATGGGTTAAAAATGAGGAAGAAGCCCAGAAGTTTGACATGATCAAGAAGAACAGCTGGCTACGGGTGCGGGGAAATATCGAAATGAACAATTTCACGCGCGACTTGACCATGAATGTCCAAGATATCCAGGAAGTCGTGCATTATGCCCGCAAGGACCTGATGCCAGAGGGTGAGCGCCGGGTGGAATTCCACGCCCATACCAATATGTCGACTATGGATGCCCTGCCGGAAGTCGAAGAGCTGATCGCCAAGGCAGCTGAGTGGGGGCATAAGGCGGTGGCCATCACTGACCATGGCAATGTGCAGAGTTTCCCGCATGGCTTTAAAGCAGCCAAGAAAGCTGGGATCCAGCTGATTTATGGGATGGAAGCCAATATCGTAGAGGACAAGGTGCCCATCACCTATAATGAGGTGGACCTGGACCTCAATGAAGCGACCTATGTGGTCTTTGACGTGGAAACGACGGGACTTTCAGCCATCTACAATGACTTGATCCAGGTCGCTGCTTCTAAGATGTACAAGGGCAATGTCATTGAGGAGTTTGACGAGTTTATCGACCCGGGACATCCTCTGTCTGCCTTTACGACCCAATTGACAGGGATCACCAATGAGCATGTCCGGGGTGCCAAGCCCTTGGTGCAGGTTTTGAAGGAGTTTCAGGCCTTCTGTGAGGGAACCGTTCTTGTCGCCCACAATGCCACCTTTGACGTGGGCTTCATGAATGCCAACTATGAGCGTCATGGTCTTCCCAAGATCACTCAACCAGTCATCGATACCCTGGAATTTGCCCGTAACCTCTATCCAGATTTTAAACGGCATGGCTTGGGGCCATTGACCAAGCGCTTTGGGGTAGGCTTGGAGCACCACCACATGGCCAACTACGATGCGGAAGCGACGGGGCGCTTGCTCTTTATCTTCATCAAAGATGTCGCTGAAAAGCATGGGGTGACCAATCTTAAGGACTTGAATATCGATTTGATCGATGAGAATTCTTATAAGAAGGCGCGGGTCAAGCATGCGACTCTCTATGTCAAGAATCAGACCGGCCTTAAGAACATGTTTAAACTGGTCTCGCTTTCTGGGACCAAGTATTTCGAAGGAGTCCCACGGATTCCCAAAACCGTGTTGGACGCCCACCGCGAAGGCTTGATCCTCGGATCGGCCTGCTCAGAAGGGGAAGTCTTTGATGCGGTCATGTCGCAAGGGGTGGATGCGGCAGTCGAAGTGGCCAAGTACTACGACTTTATCGAGGTTATGCCACCGGCTATCTATGCGCCCCTCATTGCCAAGGAGCAGGTCAAGGACATGGACGAGCTCCAGACCATTATCAAGAGCTTGATCGAAGTGGGAGATCGCCTCGGCAAGCCTGTTCTTGCGACAGGAAATGTCCACTATCTGGAGCCGGAAGATGAGATTTATCGGGAGATCATTGTCCGTAGTCTCGGTCAAGGGGCTATGATCAACCGGACCATCGGGCACGGAGAAGATGCCCAGCCAGCGCCACTGCCAAAAGCGCATTTCAGAACCACCAATGAAATGCTGGATGAATTCGCCTTTTTGGGTGAAGACTTAGCGCGCAAGATTGTCATTGAAAACACCAATGCGCTTGCAGAGACCTTTGAGCCAGTCGAAGTGGTCAAGGGGGACCTCTATACGCCATTTATCGACAAGGCCGAAGAAACAGTTGCGGAATTGACCTATAAGCGAGCCTTTGAGATTTATGGTAATCCGCTCCCTGATATTGTCGATCTGCGGATTGAAAAGGAACTAACCTCTATCTTGGGGAATGGATTTGCCGTGATTTATCTAGCATCGCAAATGCTGGTGCATCGTTCCAATGAGCGGGGCTACCTGGTTGGATCTCGTGGATCTGTCGGATCCAGCTTTGTCGCGACCATGATTGGGATCACCGAGGTCAATCCGCTTTCGCCTCACTATGTCTGCAGTCAGTGCCAGTACAGTGAATTCATCACAGACGGTTCTTATGGATCTGGTTTTGATATGCCGGACAAGGATTGTCCAAACTGTGGCCACCAACTCAGCAAAAATGGCCAGGATATTCCTTTTGAAACCTTCCTTGGTTTCGATGGGGACAAGGTACCCGATATCGATTTGAACTTCTCTGGGGAAGACCAGCCGAGTGCCCACTTGGATGTCCGCGATATCTTTGGGGAAGAATATGCCTTTCGGGCAGGAACGGTAGGTACGGTTGCAGCTAAGACCGCCTATGGTTTTGTCAAGGGCTATGAGCGTGATTTTGGCAAGTATTACCGAGATGCCGAGGTCGAACGCTTAGCTCTCGGTGCAGCTGGGGTCAAACGGACGACCGGTCAGCACCCGGGGGGAATCGTTGTTATTCCAAATTATATGGATGTCTATGACTTTACTCCGGTCCAGTATCCGGCAGATGATGTGACAGCTGAATGGCAGACCACTCACTTTAACTTCCACGATATCGATGAGAACGTCCTCAAGCTCGATGTCCTGGGACATGATGATCCGACCATGATTCGGAAGCTCCAAGACTTGTCAGGCATTGATCCAAATGATATCCCTATGGATGATCCAGGGGTTATGGCCCTCTTTTCTGGGACAGAAGTGCTAGGGGTGACAGCCGAGCAGATTGGAACGCCGACAGGGATGTTGGGGATTCCAGAGTTTGGGACCAACTTTGTTCGGGGCATGGTCGAAGAGACCCATCCGACGACCTTCGCAGAGTTACTTCAGCTCTCTGGTCTGTCTCACGGTACTGACGTGTGGTTGGGAAATGCCCAAGACTTGATCAAGGCGGGCATTGCCGATCTATCGACCGTTATCGGGTGTCGGGACGACATCATGGTATACCTCATGCACGCGGGTCTCAAGCCTAAGATGGCCTTTACCATCATGGAGCGCGTGCGGAAAGGGATGTGGCTTAAGATCTCAGAAGAAGAGCGCAATGGCTACATCCAAGCCATGAAGGAAAACAATGTTCCTGAATGGTACATCGAGTCCTGTGGGAAGATCAAGTACATGTTCCCGAAAGCCCATGCGGCGGCCTATGTTATGATGGCCCTTCGTGTGGCCTACTTTAAGGTGCATCATCCACTTTATTACTACTGTGCTTACTTCTCTATTCGGGCCAAGGCCTTTGACATCAAGACCATGGGGGCCGGCCTTGAAGCCGTGAAAGCGCGGATGAAGGAAATCGCTGAGAAACGCAAGAACAATGAAGCTTCCAACGTCGAGATCGATCTCTACACCACCCTTGAGATTGTCAATGAGATGTGGGAGCGGGGCTTCAAGTTTGGTAAGCTAGACCTCTATCGCAGTCAGGCGACAGAATTCTTGATTGATGGGGATACATTGATTCCGCCATTTGTCGCTATGGATGGTCTGGGAGAGAACGTTGCCAAGCAAATCGTGCGGGCGCGTGAAGAAGGAGAATTCCTCTCTAAGACCGAGCTCCGTAAGCGCGGCGGAGTTTCGTCCACACTGGTTGAAAAGATGGATGAGATGGGCATTCTTGGTAATATGCCAGAGGACAACCAGTTGAGTTTGTTTGATGATTTGTTTTAAGAGGTAGACAGCTCTAATTTAATGGATATGTTTATGAATTAAAAAATAACAGGATAGTTTAATATTCTGTTATTTTTTAATTGTTAAAATAAATATATAACGATCGGATTACCAATCCTCCAAGGCAATCTCATCTTTTATTAAATCTTCTATCAATTTCCGTTTGTAATGAGTAAGAGAGAGTATATGTTGGCCAATCCAGGATTTTTTAAATAATTTAAATAAAATTTCATTCTTTATAAGTTCCCTAGAATCTATTTCTTTGAATACTAAGTTATTAGTTCTGCAGAATGAAATTAGCTGACTATCATCAGTCTCCGATGATTTATACATATTTGGTTTGATAGTTTTTTCAAAAAAATGATAAATAAAACTATGTGATGGCTCTGTTGGTGTATAAAACCTTACTTCAAAATCTCTAATACTCCTAGACTCTGTATTAACCTCAATCACTACAGGAAGATTGAGTATGTAGTATTCCAGCAAGTCTTCATCGCTATTTTTAGATTTTTCAAATTCATCTAATAACGGAATTAATATGTTGTTGTTGAAGCGATGGGGATTCATATCCTCTAACATAAAAAATACTGAATCTGCACGGGTGCTAAATTTTCCTGATTCTATTAGACGAAAGCTATAGTCACGCATCTTAGTATCCGTTTGTATATTTAGAAAATAAGCAACAAAATATTCTTGGAAGGAACGATGGGAGAACTTGTATCTGTATCCTTCTTTGTATAATACACATAGGCAGTTTTCTAAATCATGGATAAAATTACCTATATTGAGAACGCTTTTAATTCGAGGAGGAAATTTTTTAAAAATATCTTCAATCTCTAGGAATGTAAACTCTGTTTTTGCTTTTTGGTATGTCAAAAAACAGAAGATTGCAAAACACTCTTTAAAAGTATCTGCACTTAAATTTGATAACATTTCGCGTCTATAGCTTTTCGTAGCATCGTGCTTAGAGAGCATAGTATCAAATGCTTGATAATAGAATAGGTGTAATTTTTTCGGAATTTCTGCATAGTCATTGTAAGTGGAGAGCATAATATTTAGTAACAGAGGGTTTGAAGTAAAGGACTTATGTCTATCATATAAACCACTCTCTAAATCACGTATAAATTTATCTTTAAGTTCCTCATCTGGATATTCAATTTTAGTAATAAGACTAATAGCTTGTTCTTTAGCAAAAGGGGCAGCTTTTAAAACTGTGAAACGTTGAAATTCAATGAATTCGGATTCGCTATAAGGTCTTGAAGAAAGGATGTAATGGTTTTCAGGATAATTATCACAAAAATCATTTAACTTCTTGAAAAATTCTTTTTGGTTTTCGCTATACAATTCATCATAGCCATCCAATAGGAATAAAAAGCATCCAGATTGAAGTGCATAATCTAAATATTCTTCTTGAAATGTATTGTGAAATTGATTTAGTTTTTTTAACAATAATTTTTCAAGGTTTAAATGATTCTCGTCGTTGAAATCTTTTAATTCAATAAAAATAGGAATATAGTCTTTTAATTCTAATTCACTTAGAAAAAGGTGTTTCATGAGAGTGGATTTACCAATTCCACCAGAACCTTCAATGATTAAAAATTTTGAGATATCAGTTAGTACTCTTGTTGTTGAGGGCTTGATGATGTCTGAGCCTTTTTTTAAAAAAGGAACTTCAAAAAAATCATACAGTCTTTTGGGCTCAATTCCGTAGATAATCGTTTTGATTTTACTATATTTTTCATAAGAATTTGTTAAATAATCTTGGAAAGGAATCTCTAGATTAATTTTTGCCTCATTGTAGAGCGCTTTAAATTTGTCAGTTGTTTTGGAAATAATAGGTGAAAAGTATTTATCCAGAATAGCACTAGTAAATTGTTTTGCAATTTCATTGTTAAAGATTTTGTCCACCATCTTTTTGCTCCTGTGTAATTTGATAATAGGATAGCACGTTGTATTTCTTATGTCAATATAATTTAAGATAAAGGATCATTTAACTTATATATTGAACAAAAATTGTATATTAATTGTATTTGTTTTGGATTTACAATAACCTTCTTTTTGTTAAAATAGTCTATAGAAAGAAGGTGAGAATATGTCAAAGACGAGCATGAGTATCCGTTTGGATAGTGAGGTTAAGGAGCAGGCCCAACTGGTGTTTAATCTTTTAGGAATGGATATGACAACGGCTATCAACATTTTCCTTCGTCAGGCTATTCAATATCAGGGCTTACCTTTTGTTGTTAAATTAGACGATCATGGTAAGTTGCTCCAAGTCGTAACGGATGTAGAGCAAAATCGGAATATGAGTCATCCCTATGAATCAGTCTCAGACTTGATGGAGGACCTACGTGCTTAGGATTCGTTAGTGGCAGACAATGTGCTGCTCCTTTTCAGTCCGTTCAGACCGGATAAGTGTTTTCTTTGGATCTGGATTGTGTTACAATTTTTAGTGACAAGTGTTTGTAAACAGGAAACAGAAAAACAATGGATGTTCTTCCAAAAAAATGAAACAGAGGAGAAGCGCGTGGCAAGATATTTAGTAGGTCCTTACAACAATAGTTGGAACTTTATGGATGCGATTGAAAAAGCGCAGGATGGGGATACCATCGAGTTTGAAAATGGGTATGTCTTTCAATGGCCGACAAATAAAGTGATCGAGATCGACAAGAACCTTCATTTTGTGGGGCATGTGGTCCCAAATCCAAATGGCAATGGGCGCATGTTTAACAACACCATTGAGGCTTCTTTCCGATTTGTAGAGGGAGCTCAGGTGACATTTGAAGATCTGTGGTTTAAAGTTGGTGGGAACTATACTGCCTTGATCTTATGGAATGGCTCAGACATTACCTGTAAACAGGTCTATTTTGAAATCACCACTCCAACAAATAATGAATTTTTTATCTATATGGATACGCATTCGAAGTTGACACTGGAAGGAGTCGGAATGAAGGTTCCGGAAAAACACCAAAGTGCCATCGGTATGTCCGCTTCGGAATTGTCCATTCGCAATTCAACGATTTTTTCTAAGATAGATCTGTCAGAAGGCTCCAAGTTGACCTTAGAAAATGTCCAAATTGAAAAATTTGGGAATAATACGATCCATGCCAAGGACTCAGAAGTGATCGCAAAAAATTCAACGATTACAGGCGGGGATCTGGAAAATGATTTTCCACCAGTTTGGTTGAGGAATGTCATCTGGGAATCTGAAAACTGTAAAATAGAGTTGCCTACAGGAACTGGAATCTGTCTTGACAACAATGTTCAATTCAATTCGGATTCGGATCGTATGACCTCCATCAATTCATACAATAGTATGATCCGAGCTCACCAGGCTACATTTTCAGAATGTTTATGCGTCTATGAAGCATCATTTGCTTCTTTGACTGGAGAAACGACTTTCTTGAATGAGAATACCCAAACCATTTCATTTGGAGTTTTTGATGAGAGTGTGCTGATGGCTGAGCATATGATTTGTCATAAGATTGCGGATCCCAATATCCGGCTTCAAAGTGGGGCCTTTGTGAAGGCAGGCACCATAACCTATAGGCAGGGCGATGCGCGTGATCTGACCAAGGAAATCGAGGATGGTTGTGACTATCTCATTGGCAGAGAAGTGGCCAAGGGCAATGCGCAAGTCGTTGCTACGGGACAGGCAACGGATGCAACGGTGGCATCAACCCCTACAACGGGCTCTGGACCAGAGAAGAAACAAGATGCTCTTCAGGAACTCAATAGCCTGATCGGTCTTGAAAAAGTTAAACATGAGATCAAGAAAATGATCAACATGGTGGAATTTAACAAGAAACGAATCGCTAGTGGCAAGGCTCCTGAAAAGCAAACACTCCATGCAGCCTTTATGGGAAACCCTGGTACAGGAAAGACCACTGTGGCCCGTCTGTTGGGACAAGTGCTCTTTGATGCAGGTGTCCTCTCAGGGGAGGAATTCCGTTTTGTGGAAGCAACGGAGTCCGATCTGATCTCTTCGAATATTGGAGGAACTGCTGAACAGACCCAAGCCCTGCTTGAAAAAGCGCGAGGAGGCATCCTCTTTATCGATGAAGCCTATAGCTTGGATAAAAAGGACAGCGGTGCGGACTTTGGGATCGAGGCGATCAATACCATCCTCAAATTTATGGAGGACAATCGTGACGACATCATGATTATCTTTGCCGGCTATACCAAGGAAATGGAGGAGTTCTTAAAGACCAATCCAGGCCTTCGTTCTCGGGTGCCAAATAATTTCATCTTTGAAGATTTCACAGGAGATGAGATTGTCCAACTAGGTGAAATGATCCTGAGCAAAGGAGACTACAAACTCGAAGACCGGGATTACTATGCGCGGCATGTTAAGCGGGCTTATGATGGCTCGCTAGATAAGAGCAATGGTCGCTGGATCCGTAACCTGGATGAGCAATTGACCAAGACCATGGCGGATCGGGTGGTGGCCCAAGGTTCTGACGATATTGAGACCATCCTCAATAGCGATATCGATGCTGTTCTTAACCAAGGCAAGTATCAAGCAGGAGCAGACAAGGAAGAAGATGGGATGGCTGCCCTCAACCGTCTGGTTGGAATTGCCAAGGTGAAAGAGCAAGTCGAACAATTCGTGGCCATGGCTGAGTTCAACCAAAAACGGGCTGAACAAGGTGGCATCGTTGAAGATACGACCTTGCACTCTCTCTTTCTTGGAAATCCTGGTACAGGGAAGACGACTGTGGCCCGCATTTTGGGCAATATCCTCTTCCAAAAAGGGGTTATCAAACAGAAGAAATTCATCGAAGTTTCGCGGAGCAATCTGGTTGGAGGCTACCAAGGTCAAACAGCTTTGAAGACGCGCGAAGTCCTAGAAAGTGCACTGGGGGGAGTCCTCTTTATCGATGAGGCCTATACGCTCTATACCGGTTTAAATGACGATTTTGGGAAAGAAGCCTTGGACGAAGTCCTCAAATTTATGGAGGACCACCGCCGCGATATCGTTATTATCTTTGCTGGTTACACAAAAGAGATGCACGACTTCTTGCAGGTCAATTCAGGTCTGCAAAGCCGGATCCCAACTACATTTGATTTTGAAGACTACAGCCCAGATGAGATCGTCGAGATCGGTCTGTTGGGATTGCGCAAGCAAGGCTACCAAGTCAATGAAGCTCTTTACGGAGAGATTGTGAAAGAAAATTATATGCGGGCCAATGACCATAGTAATGGTCGCTGGGTCCGCAATCTCAATGAAAAACTCTTGCGCCAAGTATCGACGCGAGTAACCCGTGAAGGTAGTACGGATTACAATTCGATTTTGGATCAAGATTTGGAAGCTTTGAGGGAGAATGGCAATTCTGGGCATCCCCATACAGTAGATGATCAAGGCTATGTTCTTCCTTGATCGAGAAAGAAGAATTAGGATTCTGCAGGAGCGGAATCCTTTCAGTTGAAGACAAAGTCTTCTTAGAAACTTTCCTTAGGTGAGTACGGACGTCAGCGAACTTCTACGAAGTTCCATGACTAATTATTGAACCTAAGGTCTCAATAATTCCGAGTGCCTGAAACTTAATAGTTTCAGGCATTTTTCTCACAGCGGAAAGTTTCGGTATTTCTTGATTCGTTCTAAAAAGAACTCATTTTTATTTCTTTTCAGAATCACTTAACCTATCTTATATTAAAAAAGGTTGTTTACGTTCTAAAAGAATTCTATATGGACTTGTGGTATACTAGGAGAAGATCATTCACTTATGAAGGAGAAAAAAATGGTTTTACCAAATTTTAAAGAAAACCTCGAAAAATACGCTAAATTGTTGGTGGCGAATGGCATCAACGTGCAACCTGGTCATACCTTGGTCTTGAACATCGATGTGGAACAAAGAGAATTGGCCCACTTGATCGTGAAGGAAGCCTATGCCTTGGGGGCGCACGAAGTCATTGTCCAATGGGCGGATGACTTTACTACCCGGGAAAAATTCCTCCATGCACCGATGGATCGCTTGGACAATGTGCCTGACTACAAGATTGCAGAGATGAACTACCTCTTGGAACACAAGGCCAGTCGCTTGGGTGTGCGCTCGTCTGATCCAGGTGCCTTAAATGGTGTTGATGCAGAGAAGCTTTCTGCCTCTGCCAAGGCCTTGGGCATGGCTATGAAACCAATGCGCATCGCTACTCAATCCAACAAGGTCAGCTGGACAGTTGCTGCAGCAGCAGGACTAGAATGGGCGAAAAAGGTCTTCCCAAATGCGACGAGCGATGAAGAAACAGTGGATCTCCTGTGGGATCAAATCTTCAAGACCTGCCGGGTTTACGAAGAAGATCCAGTCAAGGCTTGGGAAGAGCATGCAGCTATTCTCAAGAGCAAGGCAGATACACTGAATAAGGAACAATTCTCAGCCCTTCATTACACAGCGCCAGGAACCGATTTGACTCTTGGTTTGCCGAAGAACCACGTCTGGGAATCTGCCGGAGCTATCAATGCCCAAGGTGAAGGTTTCTTGCCAAACATGCCGACAGAAGAGGTCTTCACGGCTCCTGACTTCCGTCGTGCAGAAGGTTATGTCACTTCCACAAAACCGCTTAGCTACAATGGAAACATCATCGAAGGCATCAAAGTGACCTTTGAAAATGGAGAAATTGTGGATATCACAGCTGAAAAAGGCGATCAAGTCATGAAAGATTTGGTCTTCAAGAACAAAGGAGCGCGTGCCTTGGGTGAATGTGCCCTCGTACCAGATCCAAGCCCAATTTCACAGTCAGGCATTACCTTCTTCAACACTCTCTTTGATGAAAATGCCTCTAACCACTTGGCCATCGGGGCAGCCTATGCAACCAGCGTAGAAGGGGGCGCAGAGTTCACAGAAGAAGAACTCGAAGCAGCCGGCCTCAACCGCTCAGACGTTCACGTTGACTTCATGATCGGCTCAAGCCAAATGGATATCGACGGCATCCGAGAAGACGGTACCCGCGTCCCAGTCTTCCGTAATGGAGATTGGGCAATTTAAGGAGAAACTATGATTGGAAGTATGTTTGTCGGTCTTTTGATCGGACTTCTAGCTGGAGCTATCACCAATCGTGGCGAACGCATGGGATGTTTTGGGAAAATGTTCCTGGGCTGGATTGGTGCCTTTTTAGGACAATTACTCTTTGGTGCTTGGGGACCAAGCCTAAACGGTACAGCCATTATCCCATCGATTCTTGGTGCCATGATTTTATTAGCCATCTTCTGGGAAAGAGGAAGCTAGGTTTAACTTGCTAAAACAGATAGAGTGGTTGGAAATCTTCCAACCTCTTTTTTAGTCAAAACTTGATCATCAAAGTAAAATCAGGTATCATGGAAGGTATGTTTTGTTATGAATAAATAAGATAATTATGGCTGTGGTAGACTGGTGAAAAGTTAGTTCAGATTCTCCGTCTAGGAATGAAACAGTATAGAAAGTAAGAGACGTGTATGTTTAAACCAGCAAAAATCGATCGTTTGCCGAAAATGAATTTTCGCTATCGTTTGTTAAAAGTAGAGAATGAGTGGTATTTAATGGAAGCCGATCGTCCAATTATCATCACCTATTTTCTTCCGTGGCTTGTTTATTTCATCCCTCATAAAGCTTATCAGCTGACAGAGGATGAAGTAGAAGTCCTAGCTCCAAAAGTGCTTGAAAGAGATAGGAACATACTTTCAAGTCAGTCTAAAGCAGGGATTTCAGCTCTTGGTGCTGGTTCCTTAGCAGTTTTACTAGGCAGAGCCTTTCCGATAGAAGATTATTTATATTTTAGCTCCCATCTACTGAATCTAGTGCTAATGGTAGTTGTTCTATGTATTGCTTTTGGGATTCGTATCTGGATCAGCATTGGGAAAAAAGAGACGGTCAGAAAGCCTTCAAAGAAAGCTAATAGAATCTATTGTCGCCCAGTAAGATTTAGGTTACTACTAAAAAATCTTCTATTAGTAACATTGGCTTTATTTCTTTCAAGTGTAACATTTTACTTTGTTCTGAGTACCAGTAAACCAAATCTAATATCTCATGTGGCCTTGTTTGCTTTTTCATTGGTTTTTTTATCACATGGTAATTTATTATTGTATGCTTCAGGTGAGGATTATAAGGCAAAAGTAAAAAAATGAAAAGAGCAGATTCGTTTTTCTTCTAAAGTATAAAACGATCAAGAAAGGATCATCTATGTTTAAACCAGCAAAAATCGAACGGTTGCCGAAAATGAACTTTCGCTATCATTTATTAAAAGTTGACGGAGAGTGGTATTTGATGGAGGTCGATCGTCCGATTATTATCACCTATTTTCTGCCATGGTTTGTTTTTTTTATTCCTCATAAAGCCTATCAGCTAACAGAGGATGAAGTAGGAGCCATAGCTCCAAAAGTATTTGAAAGAGACAAGAAGCATCAGAGTTTAGTGAATAACAAAATTGGGAAGACCTCGCTTGGTCTAGGTGTAACCTCCATGCTATTAGCAAGGGCGTTTCCAATAGAAAAATACCTCAATTTTATCTCTCACTTGCTTAATCTATCCTTGATGATGTTGATTTTAATTTTTGTAGTGGGACTTCGGATTTGGATGGGTAGAGGGGAAGGGATGCATGAAATTGTGGCAGATAAAACACCTCGAAAAGTATATTGTTTCCCAGCAGACACAAAGAACATAATATTACCACTAACATATGCAACTATTCCTATGGTAATGTTCATTGCAGCATGTTATGCAATTTTAATAAACTTTGAGCCCAATTTTATAATACATTTTGGTCTATTAATCTCATCATTTCTGTTTTTATCATCTGGGAATTTAATTTTTTATTCCCCAATCTACTCTTTTAAAGCTAAAGTCAAGTAGATCCAGTCGAGTGATACTCAGAAGTAGGAGTAACATCAATCTGCTTTTTTGCCTTAAAAGAATGTTTTAGACAAGAAAAATACCTAACCGAGAGCTTTCTCAGTTAGGTATTTCTGTCATTTACGCCTATTCTAAAATCAAGAGGCCTTCTTTGATTTCAAATGGGTTGTTTGGATTGATGCGGTCATAGAACATGATGCCGTTGGTGTGGTCGATTTCGTGTTGGACGACGATGGAGTTGTAGCCTTTGAGTTTGATGCGTTTCTTTTCACCGTCTTTTGTGAAATACTCCACCGTCACGCGCGCGTGGCGGACCACATAGCCTGGGACATTGCGGTCTACAGAGAGACAGCCTTCCCCGTCTCCAAGCGCCGCATCTTGAACGGAATGGGCGACAACCTTTGGATTGTACATGACTTCTTGAAGACTATAGGCTTCTTTTGGTGGGTTGCCATCGGCATCTTCTGGATTGGGCACCAAAACAGCGATAATCCGTTTTGAGATATCCAGCTGAGGGGCAGCGAGTCCCACTCCTCCACGGAGGCCAAGTTTTTCAGCCATAACAGGGTCTTGAGAATGGTGCAAGAATTGCATCATTTTTTCACCCAGGATAATTTCCTGATCAGACAAAGGGAAGGTCACATCTTCCGCAACAGCTCGAAGTGTTGGATTTCCTTCGCGGATGATGTCATCCATATCAATCAAATGGGATGCTCTTGTAACTTTTTCAATTGCTTTCATCGTTTTACTCTCACTTTCTTTCTATCCTCCATGATATCACAAAAGAGCCTAAAATTAAAGTTATCTGTCGGCGGTTTCCGCATGTTTGATGGACAAGTCGCCCATTCTTTTTCGGTCTAAAATCGTATAGACCCGTCCTTCTCTTTGGACTAAGCCCTCGTCAATCATCTGCTTGATGACGCGGCTAAGGTGGCGGTAGCTGATCCCAAAACGCAGGGCCAGTTGATTCATCTTGGGCTTGAGGGTCCCATTTTCATCACCATGTTCCAAAAAATGTGTAGCAAGGCGTTCCTTGACCGAATAATGAAAGTTGGCAGGAGCCAAATAGTTGATCTGGTGCAATTTCTCAGCCAAGGTCTTGGCCGTAGAGCGCAAGAAGGTTGGATCAAGCAGGAGGCGCTTCTTAAAGTGCTGGGCTGGGAGCTGAACGACTAGCGAGTCTTGGTCTGCAATGACCGATGTGATACAGACCCGATCGAGCAGGAGCTCAATCTCTCCTAAGAGTCCAGGTTTTTCTTGGATTTCAAGGATGGTGTCGCTGCCATTCTCAAGACTGTGGATAATCTTGAGCCGGCCTTTGAGAAAATAAGGAATGACATCTTGTTCAGAACCCTGGCGGCAAATATAATCTCCAGCCTGGTAGAGAACGAGGTCCAGCTGGCTGAGACAGTCACCTGGAAAGATCTGGTCCAATTGGTAGTCTGTGATGATCTCCTTGAGTCTGGTAGATGGGGAAATTTTTTTCATCTCACTCTCCTAAAATAGGACAAATGTCCTGTTTTTCTATTTCTAAATTGATTATACTAGGATTCTATTGAAAATACTAGTTTGAATCTTTTCTGAAAAACTAGTAAAATCAAATGTTACCAGTAAAGTGTAGGAAATAAAAAATGAAAAAAACAATGGAAAGAATCAGTCTCTTGAGCTTGTCGCTCATGCTGATCTCATCTTTTTCAATTACAGCTGGTTTGCCGGCTATGAAGGCTTATTTTAGCCACTTCGGATATTCAGCAGGCCAGGTGGAACTCTTGGTTTCCCTGCCAGCCTTTGCGGTCGTAGCCATGCTCTTTTTAAATAGCCTGATCGAGCGGTGGATGAGTGAGCGCCAGATGATTGTCGCAGGGCTCTTGCTCTTTTCAACTAGTGGCCTCTTGCCTTTGGTCGTGCAGGACTATCCTCTCATCTTTCTGAGTCGTTTGCTCTTTGGCTTGGGGACAGGAATGATCAATGCCAAGGCTATTTCAATTATCAGTGAGCGCTACTCAGGCAATGATAAGACCCGGATGCTGGGCTATCGGGGGTCTGCTGAAGTGGTGGGCTCTGCCATCTTGACCTTTATTGTGGGACAACTCTTACCCCTAGGCTGGCCAGCGATCTTTGCCGTATATGGTGGTGGTTACTTGATTTTACTCCTCTATCTCCTTTTTGTCCCTTATCCTAAGGAGCAAAAACAGGCTAGCTTGAAGGAGAAAAAGAAAGGTTCCGCACGTCTTCGCTCCCCTCAATGGCGTTTTAGTCTGATGCTAGCTGTGATTGCTGGTATCATCATTTGTTTCAATTCCATCATTAGTCTGCGCGTGCCGGATATCATCGTTGATGCTCGTATGGGAACAGCGACAACAGCTGGAACCGTCTTGAGTCTGATGCAATTAACAGGGATTGTCGCAGGGGTAGGCTTTGCCAGTTTGACACATGTTTTCAAAAAGAACTTGCTCATGATCATGTGCTTTGGTTTCGGTCTGGCTTTGGCCTTGATTGGCTTGTCCAGCCAGCTATGGAGCTTGGTTATAGGAACCCTTTTAGCAGGATTTACCTACAGTACGGGGGTCACCAGTATCTTTTATCACTTATCTGAAAAAATCCCGACCAATCTCCTGAACCTTGCGACCTCGCTGGTCTTGATCGGCTGCAATCTCGGATCGGCCCTCTCTTCTTTCTTCATCCAGTTGGTGACGCCACTAGCTCCTAACAATCATCTGCTTTTTGTCTGGATTGGTGCTTTGATGGTTGGAACGGGAGTCTTTGCCTCACAATTACTAGCACGAACGAAATGATGGAGAAATCATTTCGTTTTTTTAATTCAATCTATTGCGTCCTTTCACTAGCTCGTGTTATTATAGGAGGAGTGTGAAAAAAAGATTAGTTTAAAGGATAGAATAATGAAAAAAATCATGGAGAAAGTGAGTATTCTCGCGCTTTCATTTATTTTGACGACCTCGTTTTCGATTTCGAGTGCGCAGTCGGCCATGTTTGCCTATTACAAGGGAATTCCTCATAGCATGATTGAGCTCTTGGTCTCGCTTCCTTCTGCAGGGATCATGGTTTCACTCATCTTCAATAAATGGATTGGGCGCCTATTTTCAGAGCGCCAGATGATTGTGACAGGCTTAGTTGCTTACGCTCTATGTGGCTTTATTCCCTTAATCAGTCCAGCCTATCCGGTTGTCTTTTTGTCTCGGATTATTTTCGGGATGGCGGTTGGCTTGCTCAATGTTTCTGCCATTGCCATTATCAGTGAGCGCTATAAAGGAAAAGAACGCGTTCAAACCCTTGGCATTCGTGGTTCTGCAGAGGTTGTTGGGACGGCCGTTTTAACCTTTGGAGTCAGCCTCTTGATTCGCTTTGGCTGGCAGGCTGCCTTTCTCGTTTACGGCATCAGTATTCCTATCTTACTTTTGTATCTCTTATTTGTGCCTTATGGATCTAAGACAGAAGCAGTGGAGGAAAAACACCGGGATGTCAAGATGACAGGGGGACAATGGCGGACTACGCTCGGCTTAGCGGTCGTTGCGGCAGCTATCGTCTTGTCCAATGTCATGATCACCGTTCGGATTCCAAGTGTGGTAGAACAAGTTGGACATGGCACTGCCCAAACTGCTGGGGTTATATTAGCAGCCATGCAATTTGTTGGGATCTTGGCAGGTTTGGCCTTCTCGCCCTTGACCTATCTATTCCGTGATCGTTTATTATTGGTTTCGGGAGTAGCTTATGGTGTGGCCCAAATGTTGATCGGGGTCTCTCCAAATCTCTTGATTCTTGCCCTTGTAACCATTGCTTCTGGCTTCGCCTACAGTGTGGCTTTGACAACAGTTTACAATGTCTTATCTGATAAGATGCCAGCAGGGGTCTTGAGCCAGGCAACGTCCATTGCGGTTTTGGGATGTAGTACAGGTTCGATCGCAACGACCTTTGTCCTTAGTCTATTAGGGACGATCTCATCTGCTCCAGTCTTCATTTTTGGATTTTCTGGTATCCTCATGATCCTGATTTCCTTTTTTGGCCTTTGGATTGTGCGAAAGAGCGGGAAGTAATCATGCGGCTAGATAAATTTTTAGTGGATTGTGGTGTGGGGAGTAGGACCGAGGTCAAGCAACTCCTCAAGCAAAAGAAAATCGCAGTGAATGGCAAAAAAGAGACAGCAGGGAAACTACAGATTGATCCAGCTAAGGATCAGGTGACCTTTATGGGGGAAAATCTGGTCCATGAAACCTTTGTGTATTATCTGCTTCATAAACCAGCTGGAGTCATCTCAGCGACTGAGGATGACCATCACCAAACTGTCTTGGATCTATTGGATGAGACAGCCCGTCACAAGGAAGTCTTTCCTGTGGGGCGCCTGGATATCGATACCCATGGCTTGCTCCTTTTGACCAATAATGGTAAGCTCGCCCATGCCATGCTTTCACCGAAGAAGCATGTGTCGAAGGTCTACCGTGCCCAAGTGGCTGGGATCATGGATGAGGTAGATGTAGCCCGCTTTGAAGCAGGCATTGCCCTCAAAGACTTCACGACCTTGCCCGCGAGATTGCAGATCTTAGAGGTGAATGAGGCAAATGCCAGCTCCTATGTCGAAATCGAAATCGCTGAAGGAAAATTCCATCAGGTCAAGCGCATGGTCGCTGCCTGTGGCAAGGAAGTGGCAGATTTAGAGCGGATCTCTATGGGTCCTCTAATGCTAGATCCAACTCTTCAATTGGGAGAATGGCGAAGACTCCATCCTTCAGAACTCAAGTCCCTAGAGGTCTTCGGTGTTCCTTTATAAGCAAAAAACCAAGAGGCTGGGACAAAAGTCCTAGCCTCTCAATTGTTTTTGGATTGTCGAGCAAGACGCAGTGGTTGAGTGGGCTCT
>NZ_JACLQU010000024.1 GCF_016648855.1 Streptococcus parasanguinis | reverse complement strand
ACCTCTTCTAAAATAGGATATATTTTACAATCGTTAAAGGATTTCAAAATGAAACAGATTGATTTATTTTGCTTTTTGTAGGCTTTAAATTTATTCCAGATGTTGATACTATTTATCATAACGCTTGACTCCGCTTTCAAACGTGAGTACAATAATATTGAGGACAAGATGGTTAATCTCTTTTATTTAGGAGGTGTCAGATATGCAAATCTATTTTGTTTATTCTATTTTCTATCTATTATTACTAGTAGTATCACTTGTAGTTCTCGCTTATCTTATTAAGTTACTCATTGCTCGTTTAAAAAGAAACTAATTAACATTTTGCCCAAATAGTAGTTATTTGGCCTTTTTGCTACACTTTAGCTTATTGGATTAAATCTATAAAGGTTGTGTTTAGCATATTCTTGTAGAGTGATTTTATTTTATGAAGGTTGTTTATAGTTGAAGGGGGAAATAGATGGTCTCTAAAATTGATACAGCTTGGGATTTGTTTCTGGAGGGAAAAACATCAGAAGCTAAACAGTTGGTTGAACAAGATTTTTCCATTGATACCTGTACAGATTTTAGCCTTTTAAATCTGATGGGGTATTTATTATTGGCAGAAAAAGACTATGCCTCGTGTATCCGTATCTTTGAGAAATACATTTTATTAGCTCAACAAAATGAAGATAAAGAACATGAACACATTGGATTACATCAATTAGCGATGATCTACAGGGATCAGGGTGATTTTCATAAGGCTTTAAAACTCATTGAATATGAAGAGGAGATAATTGAAGAGCGTTTCCCCAATGATAATCTAAAGAAAGCTGTGAATAACTACGAACAAGGCTATTTGAGATTAAAATTAAACAATTTTAATGAAGCTCTTACATTCATGAATCTGTCATTGGAACAATCTTTAGAGACTGATGATGTGATTTCTCAGGCTTGTAGCTATAGAGGGTTAGGTGAAATCTATTTAGCCTTGAAAGATACGGAATTATCCAACAGACATTTCAAACGAGCTATAGAACTTTTCGAAAGTGTTGGAGAGTTTGAAGGGATAAACGAAATTGAGGAATTGATTAATCGATGATTTTGCATTTAGATTTTGTCATTAGTTTGCTAAAATAAAAAGTTTTAATATGCTATAAATCATGTATTTGATTAGGGAAGATAAGATGAGAGGTTGTACTAGAGATGAAATCTCTATTTATTTTAATTATTTACACACCTTATTTCTTTTATTTAAAATGGAAGGATAAGCCTAAACAAAAAAATAAGTCCTTTTGCTATCTTTATAAGTTTTACATGATTTACTTGTGGTTTATCCTCATA
>NZ_JACLQU010000023.1 GCF_016648855.1 Streptococcus parasanguinis | reverse complement strand
CCTTTCCGATCCGTGTGCATTCATTTGATGACACATTTAAATATTACATGTTTGTGAAGATTGGAATTGTATTATTAGTTATCAAATTCTTACTGGATATATGCTTAGAGTATATCAAGAATTGGTTTAAAAAGTTTTGATATATCTTCACGCAAAAAAACTTAGCATGTTTAGTAACTGCACCCCAATAATGGAACAAGAGAAAGTCCTCTTATACGACCAGTTTTCTGTACTCTACAGGAGGCTGGTCATTTATTTTTTAAAACATGTTGTATATAAGAATTGCAACAATAGAAAAGATTAATAAGAGGATTAAGAGGATTAACAAGATAAAAATAATTACTTTTTTCATTGTAGTTCTCCTTTATTTTTTGTATGATTATATCAGAATGTTTTTAAAAATGAAAGGGTTTTCTATGGGAAATGATGTGTTTTTTGATTCTTTTTTAAGATCACTTAGGTTTCATTTTCGTGATAAGTGTAAGGATATTGGATTTATAGAGTTTTTCAAAGATGAAAATAATTGTTTTATTACTATAGAGGATTATGTTTTGGAATCTTTTGTAATATTGTCAAATATTTTGAGTCAGGAGAGGATTGTGTTTACTTGTGGAATTATTTATAGTAAGGGGGTAGTTACTGGAGTAGAAGTATCTATGAGTGTATTAGAGTTAGAAAGATTAAATAATTTGTACAAGATATAGTTTTGAAGCATATTAAATTTTGTCGGACAATAACGAAGCGGTCCTACTAGTCATTAGGATCAAAAAACGCATAATATTAGGTTTTGAAGAACCTTGATACTATGCGTTTTATTGTGGGGAGATTTACTTTATTTTCTCCTGAAATTGAGTTTTTACCTAGTATCGTTTTACTTCCGATTAGAGATAACAAATTTATCAATGAATAGTAAGTGATATAATGCAAGTACAAATCCCCAGAAACTACCACGAAGAGAGAATTCTTGATGATTAAGAGGAAGCAAATCACGGTTTCCTATATAGATGCATGTCAAAATCACAAATAGAATCCAAAATAAATCAGTCCATTTATATTTTGAAAAAAGACAAGGTGTTTTATCCTTGTCTTTTTCGTTTTACGTTTTAGTACTGCTTTTGTTTCAATGTCAATAAATGTGTTCTTTTTGGAGTATTCTATATATTCGAGGTAACATTATCACGGTATAGATCAGGAGAGAAACACCTCCAAATATGAATATCAGACCTCCGTTTATGCCCTTTTGAAATAGATAAGTAAATACAATGGTACCTATCGGCATGATAGACGTATTTAGTGTGAACAAAGTACTCATTACTCTTCCTAAATAATTTGTTTCAATGCTACTTTGAAGATAGGTCATGACGACAATATTTAGAATAACAAGAGTGAATGCGATAATTCCCATAAATAAACCGCCAACGGAAGAAATAATCACTTGGGTGTTAGTAGTTGCAAATGTAATGCCCAAACCAACGATAGCAATGGTTAGAAGAAAAAGTGGAATGCGAATTCTATTAGAGAGAAGTGTATTATTTTCTTTTTTGTCTGGCAATAGTGACATAGAAACACTAGCTAATAACATTCCAACCGCAGACATAGTTTCTAGGATACCTACTGTTGCATTATCTAATAAGAGTTGTTCTTTGACTACAAATGGTACTCCAATGCTAATGGAAGTATAGAAAAAATTCAGTACAACACTAACAAGAATAATATATTTGACAATCTGATTTTCTTTTAAGAATTGGATAATTTCTTTGACCCCATGTTGATGCTTTTCATTCTGTTTAATCTTAGCTTCTTGTTCTTCGTGTTCATAGAAGAATTTCATGGTAAGTAAGACACCTAAAGAAAGGAGATTTGCAATAATTTCTATAAGAATAAAGCCTGAGAAGCCTAACCAATTATAAAGAATGACTCCAATAGCTGGGGAAAGCATGGTTGCGATAGCAATGGCAGTTTGTGTAACAGAGCTTAATCGTTGAATTTTTGTATCATTTACTAACTCGTGGATAGAGGCTGAGTAACAAGTATCATTGATGTTAACTGTAATAGAGTGGAATATGACAAACGGAATTACGAGGTATAAGATAGTAGATGAATTCGTTAAAAAATAAAAAGCATAAAACAGAAGAAAGATTATAAGTCTAAAAATAAAATTATAAATTAAGATCTTTTTATGACGGTATCGGTCTACTAAATTACCGATTGGAACCAAGAAAATCAAACTGACTAAAGGATAGATGATCATGTTGATTCCAAAACTCATTGCCGATTTTGTTTGGTCCAGTAACATTAATCCTAAAGCGAAATTAAAAGCTTTACCACTTAAAGAACTAATAAAACTACTAATAAAGTCTTTGATGATTTGTCTATTAGACATTTGATCACTTATTAAATTCTTAATATTAGCCCCCTCCATTCGTTTCAACATTACTTCGGTTATCTAATCCTATTCAATGAACCTGTGTTGTAAGGTAATTGGAATGTTAGATAGACCATAATTTTTATTAATTAAGATTTTACCAATTATACTAATAAAAGTATAATAAAAAATGTAAAAAATATTGTATTTATGTTTACTAATTATATTTCTCTCTTGCTTTGACATTATCTAAATAGATAACTTCTTACGTACCTCTTCTAAAATAGGATATATTTTACAATCGTTAAAGGATTTCAAAATGAAACAGATTGATTTATTTTGCTTTTT
>NZ_JACLQU010000022.1 GCF_016648855.1 Streptococcus parasanguinis | reverse complement strand
AGGTCATGATATACTAATATAGTTGTCGCGCGAGAGCGACAAAGACCTTTGAAAACTGAACAAGACGAACCAATGTGCAGGGCGCTATAACTAAGGTTATAGTAACTGAACAATGAAAAAACAATAAATCTGTCAGTGACAGAATGAGTTTAAGACAAACAATTATTTTAATGAGAGTTTGATCCTGGCTCAGGATGAACGCTGGCGGCGTGCCTAATACATGCAAGTAGAACGCTGAAGCTTGGTGCTTGCACCGAGCGGATGAGTTGCGAACGGGTGAGTAACGCGTAGGTAACCTGCCTCTTAGCGGGGGATAACTATTGGAAACGATAGCTAATACCGCATAAAAGTCGATATCGCATGATATTGATTTGAAAGGTGCAATTGCATCACTAAGAGATGGACCTGCGTTGTATTAGCTAGTTGGTGAGGTAACGGCTCACCAAGGCGACGATACATAGCCGACCTGAGAGGGTGATCGGCCACACTGGGACTGAGACACGGCCCAGACTCCTACGGGAGGCAGCAGTAGGGAATCTTCGGCAATGGGGGCAACCCTGACCGAGCAACGCCGCGTGAGTGAAGAAGGTTTTCGGATCGTAAAGCTCTGTTGTAAGAGAAGAACGAGTGTGAGAGTGGAAAGTTCACACTGTGACGGTAACTTACCAGAAAGGGACGGCTAACTACGTGCCAGCAGCCGCGGTAATACGTAGGTCCCGAGCGTTATCCGGATTTATTGGGCGTAAAGCGAGCGCAGGCGGTTAGATAAGTCTGAAGTTAAAGGCTGTGGCTTAACCATAGTACGCTTTGGAAACTGTTTAACTTGAGTGCAGAAGGGGAGAGTGGAATTCCATGTGTAGCGGTGAAATGCGTAGATATATGGAGGAACACCGGTGGCGAAAGCGGCTCTCTGGTCTGTAACTGACGCTGAGGCTCGAAAGCGTGGGGAGCAAACAGGATTAGATACCCTGGTAGTCCACGCCGTAAACGATGAGTGCTAGGTGTTGGGTCCTTTCCGGGACTCAGTGCCGCAGCTAACGCATTAAGCACTCCGCCTGGGGAGTACGACCGCAAGGTTGAAACTCAAAGGAATTGACGGGGGCCCGCACAAGCGGTGGAGCATGTGGTTTAATTCGAAGCAACGCGAAGAACCTTACCAGGTCTTGACATCCCTCTGACCGCTCTAGAGATAGAGTTTTCCTTCGGGACAGAGGTGACAGGTGGTGCATGGTTGTCGTCAGCTCGTGTCGTGAGATGTTGGGTTAAGTCCCGCAACGAGCGCAACCCCTATTGTTAGTTGCCATCATTGAGTTGGGCACTCTAGCGAGACTGCCGGTAATAAACCGGAGGAAGGTGGGGATGACGTCAAATCATCATGCCCCTTATGACCTGGGCTACACACGTGCTACAATGGCTGGTACAACGAGTCGCGAGTCGGTGACGGCAAGCTAATCTCTTAAAGCCAGTCTCAGTTCGGATTGTAGGCTGCAACTCGCCTACATGAAGTCGGAATCGCTAGTAATCGCGGATCAGCACGCCGCGGTGAATACGTTCCCGGGCCTTGTACACACCGCCCGTCACACCACGAGAGTTTGTAACACCCGAAGTCGGTGAGGTAACCGTAAGGAGCCAGCCGCCTAAGGTGGGATAGATGATTGGGGTGAAGTCGTAACAAGGTAGCCGTATCGGAAGGTGCGGCTGGATCACCTCCTTTCTAAGGAAAAGGAACCTGTACGTTGGTCTTGTTTAGTTTTGAGAGGTCTTGTGGGGCCTTAGCTCAGCTGGGAGAGCGCCTGCTTTGCACGCAGGAGGTCAGCGGTTCGATCCCGCTAGGCTCCATTAACACTATAGTAGTGTTAAGATTGAACATTGAAAATTGAATATCTATATCAAATAGTAACAAGAAAATAAACCGAAACGCTGTAAATATTTAAAGAGTTTAGGTCGAAAGACCAAAAATAAGGTTAAGTTAATAAGGGCGCACGGTGGATGCCTTGGCACTAGAAGCCGAAGAAGGACGTGACAAACGACGAAATGCTTTGGGGAGCTGTAAGTAAGCGACGATCCAGAGATGTCCGAATGGGGGAACCCACTAGCTGATGGCTAGTACTCCTATCTGTTAAGGATAGGTAGAGGAAGACGCAGTGAACTGAAACATCTAAGTAGCTGCAGGAAGAGAAAGCAAAAGCGATTGCCTGAGTAGCGGCGAGCGAAACGGCAGGAGGGCAAACCGAAGAGTTTACTCTTCGGGGTTGTAGGACTGCAATGTGGACTTAAAGATTATAGAAGAATGACATGGGAAGGTCAGCCAAAGAGAGTAAGAGCCTCGTATTCGAAATAGTCTTTATACCTAGCAGTATCCTGAGTACGGCGGGACACGAGAAATCCCGTCGGAATCTGGGAGGACCATCTCCCAACCCTAAATACTCTCTAGTGACCGATAGTGAACCAGTACCGTGAGGGAAAGGTGAAAAGCACCCCGGGAGGGGAGTGAAATAGAACCTGAAACCGTGTGCCTACAACAAGTTCGAGCCCGTTAATGGGTGAGAGCGTGCCTTTTGTAGAATGAACCGGCGAGTTACGATATGATGCGAGGTTAAGTTGAAGAGACGGAGCCGTAGGGAAACCGAGTCTGAATAGGGCGTCTTAGTATTATGTCGTAGACCCGAAACCATGTGACCTACCCATGAGCAGGTTGAAGGTGAGGTAAAACTCACTGGAGGACCGAACCAGGGCACGTTGAAAAGTGCTTGGATGACTTGTGGGTAGCGGAGAAATTCCAAACGAACTTGGAGATAGCTGGTTCTCTCCGAAATAGCTTTAGGGCTAGCGTCGACATTAAGATTCTTGGAGGTAGAGCACTGTTTGGGTGAGGGGTCCATCCCGGATTACCAATCTCAGATAAACTCCGAATGCCAATGAATTATGGTCGGCAGTCAGACTGCGAGTGCTAAGATCCGTAGTCGAAAGGGAAACAGCCCAGACCACCAGCTAAGGTCCCAAAATAATTGTTAAGTGGAAAAGGATGTGGGGTTGCACAGACAACTAGGATGTTAGCTTAGAAGCAGCTATTCATTCAAAGAGTGCGTAATAGCTCACTAGTCGAGTGACCCTGCGCCGAAAATGTACCGGGGCTAAAACAATTTACCGAAGCTGTGGATACCTTTATAGGTATGGTAGGAGAGCGTTCTATGTGTGGAGAAGGTGTACCGTGAGGAGCGCTGGAACGCATAGAAGTGAGAATGCCGGTATGAGTAGCGAAAGACAGGTGAGAATCCTGTCCACCGTAAGACTAAGGTTTCCAGGGGAAGGCTCGTCCGCCCTGGGTTAGTCGGGACCTAAGGAGAGACCGAAAGGTGTATCCGATGGACAACAGGTTGATATTCCTGTACTAGAGTATGTAGTGAAGGAGGGACGCAGTAGGCTAACTAAAGCGTGCGACTGGAAGTGCACGTCTAAGCAGTGAGGTGTGAATTGAGTTAAATGCTTAATTCTATAACATTGAGCTGTGATGGGGAGCGAAGTTTAGTAGCGAAGTTAGTGACGTCACACTGCCAAGAAAAGCTTCTAGCGTTAATCATACTCTACCCGTACCGCAAACCGACACAGGTAGTCGAGGCGAGTAGCCTCAGGTGAGCGAGAGAACTCTCGTTAAGGAACTCGGCAAAATGACCCCGTAACTTCGGGAGAAGGGGTGCTGGCTTAAAGTCAGCCGCAGTGAATAGGCCCAAGCAACTGTTTATCAAAAACACAGCTCTCTGCTAAATCGTAAGATGATGTATAGGGGGTGACGCCTGCCCGGTGCTGGAAGGTTAAGAGGAGTGCTTAGCGTAAGCGAAGGTATGAATTGAAGCCCCAGTAAACGGCGGCCGTAACTATAACGGTCCTAAGGTAGCGAAATTCCTTGTCGGGTAAGTTCCGACCCGCACGAAAGGCGTAATGATTTGGGCACTGTCTCAACGAGAGACTCGGTGAAATTTTAGTACCTGTGAAGATGCAGGTTACCCGCGACAGGACGGAAAGACCCCATGGAGCTTTACTGCAGTTTGATATTGAGTGTCTGTGCCACATGTACAGGATAGGTAGGAGCCATTGAGATCGGGACGCCAGTTTCGATGGAGGCGTTGTTGGGATACTACCCTTGTGTTATGGCCACTCTAACCCGGTAGGTTCATCATCTACGGAGACAGTGTCTGACGGGCAGTTTGACTGGGGCGGTCGCCTCCTAAAAGGTAACGGAGGCGCCCAAAGGTTCCCTCAGAATGGTTGGAAATCATTCGCAGAGTGTAAAGGTATAAGGGAGCTTGACTGCGAGAGCTACAACTCGAGCAGGGACGAAAGTCGGGCTTAGTGATCCGGTGGTTCCGTATGGAAGGGCCATCGCTCAACGGATAAAAGCTACCCTGGGGATAACAGGCTTATCTCCCCCAAGAGTTCACATCGACGGGGAGGTTTGGCACCTCGATGTCGGCTCGTCGCATCCTGGGGCTGTAGTCGGTCCCAAGGGTTGGGCTGTTCGCCCATTAAAGCGGCACGCGAGCTGGGTTCAGAACGTCGTGAGACAGTTCGGTCCCTATCCGTCGCGGGCGTAGGAAATTTGAGAGGATCTGCTCCTAGTACGAGAGGACCAGAGTGGACTTACCGCTGGTGTACCAGTTGTCTCGCCAGAGGCATCGCTGGGTAGCTATGTAGGGAAGGGATAAACGCTGAAAGCATCTAAGTGTGAAACCCACCTCAAGATGAGATTTCCCATGATTTTATATCAGTAAGAGCCCTGAGAGAAGATCAGGTAGATAGGTTAGGAGTGGAAGTTGTGTGAGCAATGGAGCGGACTAATACTAATAGCTCGAGGACTTATCCAAAGAGTCAGAAGATATTGACAACGTGAGTTTAACTTGTTAGAATATAGATGTTCAATTTTGAATGTTTAATCATTCAGAGTTAAGTGACGATAGCCTAGGAGATACACCTGTACCCATGCCGAACACAGCAGTTAAGCCCTAGAACGCCGGAAGTAGTTGGGGGTTGCCCCCTGTGAGATAAGGTAGTCGCTTAGC
>NZ_JACLQU010000021.1 GCF_016648855.1 Streptococcus parasanguinis | reverse complement strand
GCCCACTCAACCACTGCGTCTTGCTCGACAATCCAAAAATAATTGAGAGGCTAGGACTTTTGTCCCAGCCTCTTTTTGTGTTTACAAAACTGTACCCGGACAGTTTAATTTTTTCACTCTTGTAACCCCTTCTATATCCTGTTAAAATAAAAACATGACACGATACAAAGCAACCATTTCATATGACGGGACCTTGTTTGCAGGGTTTCAACGCCAACCGCATGCCCGTAGTGTGCAAGAGGAAATCGAGAAGACCTTGACGCGCCTCAATCAAGGAACCCCTGTTACCGTTCATGGAGCGGGGCGGACGGATTCAGGTGTCCATGCTCTTGGCCAGGTGATTCATTTTGATCTCCCCCAAGCGCGGGACGAGGAGAAGCTCCGCTTTGCCCTCGATACCCAAACCCCAGAGGATATTGATTTCATCAGAGTGGAGCAAGTAGAAGATGACTTTCACTCACGCTACAAGAAGCACAGCAAAACCTATGAATTTATCGTGGATTATGGTCGTCCCAAGAACCCCATGATGCGCCACTATGCCACCCACTATCCTTATCCTTTGGATGTGGAAAAGATGCAAGCAGCCATCCAAAAGTTGGAGGGAACCCATGATTTCAGCGGTTTTACAGCTTCAGGAACCAGTGTGGAAGATAAGGTTCGTACGATTACAGAGGCTCGCTTGGTTGAGGATGCAGAACATCATCGCCTTGTCTTTACCTTTTCGGGCAATGGTTTTCTCTACAAGCAAATCCGCAATATGGTGGGAACTTTGTTGAAGATTGGAAATGATCGGATGCCGATCGAGCAGATCGATCTGATTTTAGAAAAAAAGGACCGCAATCTAGCAGGTCCTACAGCAGCACCAAATGGCTTATATTTAAAGGAGATCCGTTATGAGTAATGAATTGATTCTAGCTATTTCAGGAAATGATATTTTTAGTGGGGGAGGTCTTCACGCAGACCTTGCAACCTATACAACCAATAAACAACATGGCTTTGTGGCGGTGACTTGTTTGACCGCTATGACGGAGCACGGTTTTGAAGTGATTCCGGTGGATCCGACGACCTTTGCGCAGCAACTCAACTCTCTCAAGGATGTTCCTTTTTCTGCTATTAAACTCGGTCTTTTGCCAAATGTTGAAGTGGCAGACTTGGCCTTGGACTATGTCAAAGCCCATGCGGAGATCCCTGTGGTACTAGATCCTGTCTTGGTCTGCAAGGAAAGCCATGATGTAGAAGTTTCAGCTCTTCGAGACGAATTGATCAAGTTCTTCCCTTATGTGACCATCATCACGCCAAACTTACCAGAAGCTGAGATCTTGACCCAAAGCAAGATTCAATCGCTCGACGATATGAAGGCGGTAGCGCGCAAGCTCCACGAATTAGGAGCAGCGACTGTCGTGGTTAAAGGGGGCAATCGTCTCAATAAAGAAAAGGCCATCGATGTCTTTTATGATGGGACAGACTTCACCGTCATTGAAGAGCCGGTCTTAGAAAAGAACAATACAGGAGCTGGTTGTACCTTTGCGTCTAGCATTTCCAGCCAGTTGGTGCAAGGGAAATCTCCACTTGAAGCTGTTAAAGCCTCTAAAGACTTTGTTTTCCAAGCGATTCAACATTCAGACCAGTATGGAGTAGTACAATATGACATCTAATCGAACTCAACTCATTGCCCGCCTTTCTATTTTGACAGCCTTGACAGTTGTGCTTGGCTACTATACCAAACTCCCAACTCCGACAGGGATCGTCACCCTGCTAGATCTTGGTGCCTATTTCACAGCCTTCTATTTTGGGCGCAAGGAAGGTGCTATTGTCGGTGGTGTCGGAGCCTTCTTATTGGATCTGATTTCAGGCTATCCTCAGTGGATGTTCTTTAGTCTCCTCTTTCACGGGGGGCAAGGCTATTTCGCTGGCTTCAAGGGCAAAGCTCGTTACCTAGGCTTGCTTCTTGCGACAGTCGTCATGGTAGGCGGTTATGCGCTAGCTTCTGCCCTCTTTTTAGGCAATGGCTGGGGAGCTGCTATCTCGGACATTCCAAATAACCTTGCTCAGAATTTTGTTGGAATGGCTTTAGGCTATGTGGTCTATTATGCATTTCAAAAGAAAGGAAGCTAATTCATGGATCTGGAGCAACTGAAGAAGGATACAAAAGAAATCTTGGTAGATGTCTTGGCAAAAAGCCGTCTCCGCCAAGGACAGATTCTAGTCCTCGGGATGTCTTCAAGCGAAGTTGCAGGAGGGCCAATTGGAAAAGCCTCCAACATCGATATTGCTGAAGCTATTGTCCAGACCTTACTAGATGAGTTGAATCCAAGAGGGATTTATCTGGCGGTACAAGGATGTGAGCATCTCAATCGCGCCTTGGTGGTCGAAAGAGAATTGGCAGATAAGAAGGAGCTAGAAATCGTCAATGTCCTTCCGAGTCTCCATGCAGGAGGTGCTGGACAACTCGCAGCTTTCAAGTATTTTAAGGATCCTGTGGAGGTGGAATTTATCACAGCCCAAGCCGGGTTAGACATCGGAGATACCTCAGTAGGGATGCATGTCAAACACGTGCAAGTTCCAATTCGCCCTATCTTGCGTGAACTAGGTGGAGCCCATGTCACAGCGCTCGCCAGTCGGCCAAAATTGATCGGTGGCGCCCGTGCTCTCTACCTCGATGATCCCATCCGAAAATCATAATCAGAACTAGCTTTAAAGGGCTAGTTTTTTTGGATGAAAAGAGAGGCAAAAACGTTTTAAAACTTGCAATTTCAAAGTTTTGTGGTAAAATTGTAAGGAATGACTATATTATTTTAAGGAGAGACAGAATGTCTGTATCATTTGAAAACAAAGAAACTAACCACGGTGTATTGACTTTCACAATCAGCCAAGAGCAAATCAAACCTGCTTTGGACCGTGTGTTTGAGTCAGTTAAGAAAACTTTGAACGTACCTGGATTCCGTAAAGGTCATATTCCACGTCCAATCTTCAACCAACGTTTTGGTGAAGAAGCACTTTACCAAGATGCTTTGAACGATCTTCTTCCAGCAGCATATGAAGCAGCTGTTAAAGAAGCTGGAATCGAAGTTGTAGCACAACCAACTTTTGATGTTGTATCTATGGAAAAAGGTCAAGACTGGACATTGACAGCAGCTGTTGTCACAAAACCTGAAGTTAAATTGGGTGCTTACAAAGACCTTGAAGTATCAGTAGAAGTTTCTAAAGAAGTAACAGACGCTGATGTGGATGCTCGTATCGAACGCGAACGCAACAACTTGGCTGAATTGGTTGTTAAAGAAGGTGCTGCAGCAGAAGGTGACACAGTTGTGATCGACTTCGTAGGTTCTATCGACGGTGTTGAATTCGACGGTGGTAAAGGTGACAACTTCTCACTTGGACTTGGTTCAGGTCAATTCATCCCAGGTTTCGAAGACCAATTGGTTGGACACTCTGCTGGTGAAACAGTTGATGTGATCGTAACCTTCCCAGAAGACTACCAAGCAGCTGACCTTGCAGGTAAAGAAGCGAAATTCGTGACAACTATCCACGAAGTAAAAGCAAAAGAAGTACCAGCTCTTGACGATGAATTGGCAAAAGACATCGACGAAGAAGTTGAAACTCTTGCTGAATTGAAAGAAAAATACCGCAAAGAATTGGCAGCAGCTAAAGAAGAAGCATACAACGATGCAGTAGAAGCAGCAGCAATCGATCTTGCAGTTGAAAATGCTGAAATCGTTGACCTTCCAGAAGAAATGATCCACGAAGAAGTACACCGTTCAATCAACGAGTTCCTTGGAAACATGCAACGTCAAGGTATCTCACCTGAAATGTACTTCCAAATCACTGGAACAACTCAAGAAGATCTTCACAAACAATACGAAGCAGAAGCTGAAAGCCGTACGAAGACAAACCTTGTGGTTGAAGCAGTAGCGAAAGCAGAAGGCTTCGAAGCAACTGAAGAAGAAATCAACGCTGAAATCGAACAATTGGCAGCAGATTACAACATGCCAGTTGAACAAGTTCGCAACCTTCTTTCACCAGAAATGTTGAAACATGACATCACAGTGAAGAAAGCAGTGAACGTGATCACAAGCACAGCAAAAGTAAAATAATTTAGATAAAAAAGGCTGGGCAACAACTGTCCAGCCTTTGATGTTTGATAGAAATAACTGTATGACGCAGTGGTTGATTGGCATCTTTGTTCGCCTTTAAGCTCCAAAGATGACCTAATCAACTGTGCGGGGGTGGGAAAACGAACTCTTTTTAACTAGTCGGAGTTCTTTCCCACTCCCTTTTCTGATTTCATGGAGAATCCTGGAATTTTCCTTTGACGAAAGGGGAAATTTATCGTACAATAGAGTGTAACGATAAAATGCGTGATAGATTTAGTGACGAGAAGTTTTCAATCTATCATTGAGGATAGGATGAGGTTGAAGACCGGATCCTTCTCCATTTAGGAAATGAAACATAAGGAGATTTACCCTTGGAATTAGAAGTATTTGCTGGACAAGAAAAAAGTGAACTTTCTATGATTGAAGTGGCGCGTGCGATTTTGGAATTACGCGGACGTGACCATGAAATGTACTTTAGCGATCTTGTAAATGAAATTCAAAATTACCTTGAAAAATCAAACAGCGAGATCCGTGAAGCTCTTCCATTGTTCTACACAGAATTGAATGTAGATGGAAGCTTTATCCCACTTGGAGATAACAAATGGGGTCTTCGTTCATGGTATGCCATCGATGAAGTTGACGAAGAAATCATCGCTCTTGAAGAAACAGACGAAGATGAAGCTCCTAAGAAACGGAAGAAAAAACGTGTCAATGCCTTCATGGATGGAGACGAGGATGCGATCGACTACAACGACGACGATCCAGAAGACGAAGAAGTTTACGAAGCAGATCCAGCTCTTTCATATGATGAAGAAAATCCAGACGATGAAAAGAGTGAAGTCGAAGCTTACGATGCTGAAATCAATGAAATCGTACCAGATGATTTGGGTGAGGAAGTTGAATTAAGCGAAGAAGACGACGAAGAAGAGGATTCTGAAGACGAGGAAGAAGAATAAATCATAAGAAGAGGCTGGGACAAAAGTCCTAGCCTCTCAATTATTTTTGGATTGTCGAGCAAGACGCAGTGGTTGAGTGGGCTCT
>NZ_JACLQU010000020.1 GCF_016648855.1 Streptococcus parasanguinis | reverse complement strand
CCTTTCCGATCCGTGTGCATTCATTTGATGACACATTTAAATATTACATGTTTGTGAAGATTGGAATTGTATTATTATTTATCAAATTCTTACTGGATATATGCTTAGAGTATATCAAGAATTGGTTTAAAAAGTTTTGATGTATCTTCACACAAAAGAGTCTGAGACAGCGTTTTGTCCCAGACTCTTTTGTGAGTTGTGAGCTCTGTTTTATAGATTCCACTGCTTGAGGGAAATTTCGCCACTATTGAGCCAGATTTCTTCTTGATTTTCTAACTGGACCAAGAGTTGGCCGGTATCGGAGATGTCTTTAGCGATGCCCTGATAGGTCTGCTGGTTCTGCTCAAAGGTGACGGTTCGTCCTAAGACCAGGGAGCGCTCTTTGTAGAGGTAGACCAGTTCATCGATATCCGTATGAAGAAATTCCCTCCAAATCTCGCTGATGAGGTCATTGCGGGTGATGGGACAAGGGCCTTCAAATAAGGAACCAGCCTTACTTTTTAGCTCATCTGGAAAAGTAGGGATAGCCAAATTAAAGCCGACTCCGATAATGACATCCGTGACAAGGCCAGTCTCGATGGATGTGATAGCCTCGGTTAAGATTCCCCCAATTTTTTTATGTCGATAGTAAATATCATTGACCCATTTGATATCAACATCGATCAGGGTCAGGTTTTTAATAGCCTTGTAGATGGCTCCTGCGACCATGAGGGTATAAGGGGGGAGCTCCGCAGGTGGGAGTTGGGGCTTGAGATGAAGAGACATGTAGATGCCCCCTTGATCGGGGCAATAGTAGTCACGACCAAAGCGGCCCTTTCCAGCAGATTGGGATTTGGCCAGGTAGAGAGCCCTGCCCTCTTTATGGGCTTCCATGCCTAATTTTGCGTCCAATTGGGTAGAATGACATTCTTCATTCAAAGTAACGGTCAACTGGGTATTGCTTGCGATGACCTCAGGAAGCAGAATATCGCCTGAGACCAGTCTATAACCCTTCTTTTTTAGGGATTCGATGACGACCCCATCTTTTTCCAGGCGCTGAATAGCCTTCCAGATAGAGGTGCGGGAAACACCTAATTCTTTTGCCAACTGTTCCCCGTTGACGTAATCATCTGCCTGAGAAAGGGTTTGAAAGAGGATTTCGTGTGTTTTCATAAGACTAAGACCTCCTAGCGACTGCTGTCTCGAATCGTCAGTTTGGTGGCTAATTTGACCATGCAGGGAACACTTGGTTGACTCCCTTGAAAGGTTTGCCGCAACATCTGAATGGCTTGCTTGCCCATTTCTTCTGTGTATACGGTCACTGTAGAGAGGGCAGGAAAGACATACTTGGCGATGGAGGTATCATTGAAGGAAATGAGACTGACGCGATCAGGCACAGCGATTTGGTGCTCCTGAAGAGAGCGAAGGGCCCCGACAGCCAAGGCATCACTAGCCATGAAAAAGGCAGTTGGCAAGTCGTCGCCCAATGCTTGAATCAGTTGCTCCATCAACTGATATCCCGACTCAGTCGAGAATTGACCAACAGAGACAAAGCGCTCCTCATAAAGCCCTTTTTCTGTGAGATACTGTTGAAAAGTTCGTTGACGGGGATCCATCTGTAGCGGTGTCGCATCTGCCGTCTCTTCCTGCCCGACCAAGAGTCCGATCTCCTTGTGATGATGCTCAAGGAAATGCTCGAGAGCGGTGATAACAGAATCTTCTAAATCGGTCGTCACGCAAGAATGCCCCAGATAGAGGGTATTGCTATCGACAAAGATCAGGGGTTTGCCGTAGCTTTCTAGATCTTGAATGGTCTTGGGACTGAATTTTCCAAGAGCAATAATGCCGTCTGCCTCCTGAATCAAAGACCAATCGTCCTTGTTGAAGATACGAAAGATCTCATAGCCTAATTCCTGGGCTTGTTTCTCCAAGCCCATCCGAATGGCATAGTAGTAGAGGTCCTCTAATTCTTCTTCGCGCGTGTACCATTCAAAGATGACGATTTTATGAGAATCTTCGACTGGTTGAGGCGCTGTTTTGCGGCTTTTCTTTTGGTAATGCAGGTCCTCAGCGATGCGAAGAATCCGACTGCGCGTGTCTTCACCAACCGATAAGGTCGCATCCTGGTTGAGGACGCGAGAGACCGTTGCCTGAGAAACGCCTGCTTTTTCTGCAATATCTTTAATCGTTGCCATAGTTCATCCTTTATTGCTTACTAGTTCCAGTATACTCTAAATGCTAGTAAAAAGAAATAAATTTTTACTAAATTTTATGTTTGCTGCGATATTGGCTAGGAGTCAGGTGGCTATAGGCCTTAAAAGCCTTTGAAAAATAAAGGGGATCTGAAAAGCCAACCGAGTAAGCCACGATCTTGATGCTTTCGTCTGTATTGGTCAGTAACTGCTGGGCACGTTGCATGCGGACCGAGTGCAGGAATTCCTTGGGAGAGATCTGGTGAAACTCCTTAAAAACAGTTGTCAGGTAAGACCGATGGACATTGAGGTCATCGGCGATCTCTTGAATACTGAGATGCTCTATAGCGTAATACTTCTCAATCACATGCTTGCAGGTCAGGTAGAGTTGATAGGTTGGAGATGGGTGGCTCCGATGGATATCGGGAGCTACTTCACTGATAAGAAATAGCAGTTCATAGATCTGAGAGAGAAGGTGGAGTTGGTAGTGTGAAGTCATCTTTGAAGCCTCTGCCTTGTGGACGAGTCGCTCCATAAACTGGCCGATCTTTTCTGTTTCCACCTCTGTTTTCTTTAGAAAACCTTTTGCATGCAGGGTTGAAAAACGCATGAAATCACTCACCTTGGTGCCACTAATACCGATCCAGTAGTAGGACCAAGGTTCTTCGGCATCGGCCTTGTAGTAGGTCACCATATTTTTAGGGAGGAGAAAGAGATCCCCAGCCTCTAGGTGGATTTCTTTCTTATTGAAGTGAAAGACTCCCTTTCCTTCTGTAATAAAATGCAAGACAAAATTATCTCGGACGCTAGGGCCAAATTCATAATTTTTGGGGCAATCTTCGTAGCCGTAAAAATCAAGGGCTAGATCAATAGTGTCGGTTTGGTATTCTGAAAAGACTAACATAGGTAAACCTCCTACCTAACATTTTACCATATAAGCCCAACAAAATTCTATTTTCGGAAGCGTTTACAACAGGTAAAATAAAGACATGTAAAAAAAGAAAAATATTGGAACTGAATATAAAAATACATAGTGATATTTTTAGGGTCCAATGGAGGAAGATATGGCAATTCGTATCGAACAAAATCTGTTCTATGTAGAAAGTAAGGGACTGAGCCTTATCCTTGAAAATCGAGATGGCTACCTGATGCTCAAGCATCTGGGACGTCCGATCCCGTCTTATCATTTTTCCAATACCGTGCATGAGAAGGACCATGCTTTCGCTGGAAATCCAACACCTGACAATCGAACTTTTAGCCTAGATACCCAGCGACAGGTCTTGGGACAGCATGGACTAGGAGATTTTCGAAAGCCGTCTATTCAGATCCAGCACGGCGTTACAGAGGTGACGGATTTCCTTTATGTCGGAGCCAACATCTATTCTGGCAGTGTCGAGACGACCGATCTTCCGAACCCTCACTCAGTAGATCAGGCTGAAACCTTGGCACTGGTCTTTGAAGATGATCAAGCAGCCCTGCGTTTGACCCTCTACTACACCGCCTACGAAGATCGGGCAACCATCACCAGCTTCTCAAAGATTGAAAACTTGAGTGATGAAAAGGTTGTAATCCACAAGGCTCTCAGTGTGTTGGCCGATGTCCCAGCAGGTGACTACGATATCATCACTCTGCAAGGAGCCTATGCAAGAGAAAAAACAGTCCGCCGCCAGCAAGTAGAGCAAGGAATCTTCTCCATCAGCTCCAACCGTGGTGCTTCTGGACACGCCCAGACACCAGCCCTTATCCTTGCCGATCATGAAGTGACGGAAGATGCGGGTTCTGCTCTGGCTTTCCAACTGCTCTACAGTGGGAATTTTGAAGGATTTGTTCAGAAAAATCAACTCAATGAAGTTCGGGTTGGATTGGGGATCAATCCTGAAAACTTCGCTTGGGAATTGGAACCAAATCAGAGCTTTGATACGCCAGTGGCCATGATCACATACTCCCATAAGGGATTGACCGGTCTCAGTCAAGAGAGTCAAGCATTTGTCCAAAACCATATCATTCCTAGCCCCTTTGCCCATAAAGAACGTCCAATTCTTATCAACAACTGGGAAGCGACCTATTTTGATTTCAAAAAAGATAAATTATTGGAGCTAGCAGACGAAGCTCAAAAAGTGGGGATCGAACTCTTTGTTCTTGATGATGGCTGGTTTGGCAATCGTTATGATGACAATCGGGCCCTTGGTGATTGGACCGTCAATGAAGAAAAATTAGGTGGAAGTCTAGCAGCATTGATCCAAGGCATCCATGACAAGGGACTTCAATTTGGTCTTTGGGTGGAGCCCGAAATGATTTCTGTTGATAGCGACCTCTACCGGGCTCATCCAGACTGGGCTATTCAAGTCCCAGGCTATGAACACACCTATTCACGGAATCAACTAGTGCTTGATTTCTCAAATAAAGAAGTAGTGGCTTATATCAAGCAGGTCTTGGATGACTTGCTTGGAAACCATGAGATCGACTATATCAAATGGGATATGAATCGCAATATCACCAAGCTTGGAAATGGGAAAACCTACCTGGAAACCAAGATGCAATCCCATGCTTATATCTTGGGTCTCTATGAAGTGGTTTCGTACTTGACGGAGAAATACGAGCACATCCTCTTTGAGTCTTGCTCAGGTGGTGGTGGTCGCAATGACCTGGGTATGATGCGTTACTTCCCGCAGGTCTGGGCAAGTGATAATACGGATGCCATGGCCAGACTTCCGATCCAGTATGGATCGAGTTATCTCTATCCAACTATCTCTATGGGGGCTCACGTATCCGCTGTTCCAAATCACCAGATGGGACGGATCACACCACTAGAAACGCGTGGACATGTAGCCATGATGGGAAATCTGGGCTATGAATTGGATCTAACCAGTCTTCCGCAAGAAGAGTTGGATGTCATCGCAGCTCAAGTCGCTCATTACAAAACGATTCGCCCCCTTGTCCAATTCGGAAAACACTACCGCTTGATCCATCCAGGTCATGGTAGCAATCAAGCAGCCGTCCAGTTCACTTATCAAGACCGTACGGTTGTAACCTATGTAAGGGTTTTATCAACAGTTGAGGAGATCGAGCCAACTCTGAAGCTTAAAGGTTTGGAAGAAGATGCGCTCTATAGCTTAGAAGGGACAGAGCAAGTCTATTCAGGAGCTGAGCTCATGTATGCCGGCTTAACCGTCGTTCTTCCTCAGGGAGATTTCCTCACTAAACAATATGTTTTTGTCAAAAAATAAAAGGAGACAGCCAAATGAAATGGTATAAAAAAATCGGACTTCTTGCGACAACAGGCTTAGCCTTATTTGGGCTTGGTGCTTGCTCCAACGATGGAAAATCGGCGGATGGCACAGTGACCATCGAGTATTTCAACCAGAAAAAAGAAATGACTAAAACTTTGGAAGAAATCGCGCGTGATTTTGAAAAGGAAAACCCAAAGGTCAAGGTCAAAGTTGTCAATGTACCGAACGGTGGTGAAGTATTGAAAACACGTGTCCTCGCAGGAGATGTGCCAGATGTGGTTAATATATACCCACAGTCCATCGAACTACAAGAATGGGCAAAAGCAGGTGTCTTCGAAGATTTGTCCAATAAAGACTATATGAAACGCGTGAAAAATGGCTACGCTGAAAAATATGCCGTGAACGGAAAAGTCTACAACGTTCCCTTTACAGCCAATGCTTATGGAATTTACTACAACAAAGATAAATTCGAAGAACTGGGCTTGAAGGTCCCTGAAACCTGGGATGAATTTGAACAGTTAGTCAAAGACATCGTTGCTAAAGGACAAACACCATTTGGAATTGCAGGTGCAGATGCTTGGACCCTCAATGGGTATAATCAATTAGCCTTTGCGACAGCAGCAGGTGGAGGAAAAGAAGCCAATCAATACCTTCGTTATTCTCAACCAAATGCTATTAAATTGACTGATCCGATTATGAAAGATGACATCAAGGTCATGGATATTCTTCGTATTAAAGGTTCGAAGCAAAAGAACTGGGAAGGTGCTGGCTATACAGACGTTATCGGAGCCTTCGCGCGTGGAGATGTCCTCATGACACCAAATGGATCTTGGGCCATTACCGCGATCAATGAACAAAAACCGAAATTTAAGATTGGGACCTTCATGATTCCAGGGAAAGAAAAAGGACAAAGCTTAACCGTTGGTGCGGGAGACTTAGCATGGTCTATCTCAGCTACTACCAAACATCCAAAAGAAGCCAATGCCTTTGTGGAATACATGACCCGTCCAGAAGTCATGCAAAAGTACTATGATGTGGACGGATCTCCAACAGCGATCGAAGGGGTCAAACAAGCAGGAGAGGATTCACCGCTTGCTGGGATGACCAAATATGCCTTTACGGATCGTCACTTGGTCTGGTTGCAACAATACTGGACCAGTGAAGCAGACTTCCATACCTTGACGATGAACTATGTCTTGACAGGTGATAAACAAGGAATGGTCAATGATTTGAATGCCTTCTTTAACCCGATGAAAGCGGATGTGGATTAGGAGTAGAGAGACGATGAAAAAAGTATTACAAAAATATTGGGCATGGGCTTTTGTGGTCATTCCCCTCTTATTACAAGCAATTTTCTTCTATGTGCCAATGTTCCAAGGAGCCTTTTACAGTTTTACCAACTGGACAGGTTTGACCTATAACTACAAATTTGTTGGCTTGAACAACTTTAAGCTCCTCTTCATGGATCCAAAATTCATGAGTGCTATTGGCTTTACTGCAATCATCACGATTGCTATGGTAGTTGGTGAGATTGCCCTTGGGATCTTCATTGCGCGTGTCTTGAACTCTAAAATTAAAGGCCAAACCTTCTTCCGTGCTTGGTTCTTCTTCCCAGCTGTTTTGTCTGGTTTGACAGTGGCGTTGATCTTCAAACAAGTCTTCAACTATGGTCTACCAGCGATTGGGAATGCCCTTCATATTGAGTTTCTACAAACTAGTCTTTTAGGAACTAAGTGGGGAGCGATCTTTGCGGCTGTCTTTGTCCTTCTTTGGCAAGGGGTAGCCATGCCCATCATTATCTTCCTAGCTGGTCTACAATCTATTCCAACCGAGATTACAGAAGCAGCAAGAATCGATGGTGCAACGAGCAAGCAAGTCTTCTGGAATGTTGAATTGCCTTACTTGCTACCAAGTGTCTCTATGGTCTTTATCCTAGCCCTAAAAGGTGGGCTTACCGCCTTTGACCAAGTCTTTGCCATGACTGGTGGTGGTCCAAACAATGCCACAACCTCACTTGGGCTCTTGGTTTACAATTATGCCTTTAAAAACAACCAATTCGGTTATGCCAATGCCATTGCCGTAATCTTGTTCTTCTTGATTGTAGTGATTTCGATCATCCAATTGAGAGTATCTAAGAAATTTGAAATTTAAGAGGAGAAGCACGATGAAACAAGATGAAAGAAAAGCCTTGATTGGCAAATACATTCTATTGATTCTAGGATCGGTTCTGATTTTAGTGCCGCTCCTTGCCACCCTCTTTAGTTCCTTCAAACCCACCAAGGATATCGTAGACAATTTCTTTGGATTCCCGACCAATTTCACATGGGACAACTTTAGCCGACTCTTGGCTGATGGAATCGGAGGCTATTATTGGAACTCAGTCGTCATCACTGTCTTGTCTTTACTTGCAGTAATGATCTTTATCCCTATGGCAGCCTACTCCATCGCTCGTAATATGAGTAAGAGAAAAGCCTTTACCATCATGTATACCCTCTTGATCCTTGGGATTTTCGTACCTTTCCAAGTCATCATGATTCCGATTACGGTTATGATGAGTAAACTCGGTTTGGCTAATACCTTTGGTTTGATCTTGCTCTACTTGACCTATGCGATTCCACAGACCCTCTTCCTCTATGTCGGCTATATCAAAATCTCTATCCCAGAAAGTCTGGATGAAGCAGCAGAGATCGATGGGGCTAATAAATTTACAACCTATTTCCGCATCATCTTCCCAATGATGAAACCGATGCATGCGACAACCATGATCATCAATGCTCTTTGGTTCTGGAATGACTTCATGTTGCCACTCCTTGTCTTGAACCGGGATTCCAAGATGTGGACCTTGCCTTTGTTCCAATACAACTACGCAGGCCAATATTTCAACGACTACGGACCAAGCTTTGCTTCTTACGTTGTCGGCATTATCAGTATCACCATTGTCTATCTCTTCTTCCAACGCCATATCATCGCAGGAATGAGCAACGGCGCAGTGAAATAACAAGATACAAAGCCCGTCAAAAGCTCACAGTGAAAATAGGGAATCTGAATAAGAAGCCTTGGCTTCTTGAAAGATTCATCTTTTTCACACAGAGCTTAGGGCGTGTTCAATTAAGATACAAAGTAACGATTCAGCTTGCTGATTTCAATCGTATCCTAGGAAGCAATTCTAAAATAGAAAAACTCAAGAAAGCCAGGTCTCCTAAGACTTGGCTTTCAAAAAAGAAAAGGAAACCATTATGCCAATTCAAAATAAAACCATGTTAATTACTTACTCAGATAGCTTAGGAAATAACCTTAAGGATCTCTATGAAAATCTGGAGAAGCACTTTGGAGATGCAGTAGGTGGAGTACACCTCTTGCCATTTTTCCCATCAACTGGTGACCGTGGATTTGCGCCTGTAGACTATGATCAAGTGGATCCAGCCTTTGGGGATTGGGAAGATGTTAAACGCTTGGGCGACAAGTACTATCTTATGTTTGACTTTATGATCAATCACATTTCTCGTCAGTCTAAGTATTATAAAGATTACCAAGAAAAGCACGACCAAAGTGCCTATAAGGATCTCTTCCTCAACTGGGACAAGTTCTGGCCGGAGAATCGTCCGACTCAAGCAGACGTTGACTTAATATATAAGCGCAAAGACCGAGCTCCTAAACAAGCCATCACTTTTGCGGATGGGACGACCGAGCATCTCTGGAATACCTTTGGGGAAGAGCAGATTGACCTAGACGTGACCAAGGAAGTGACTATGGACTTTATTCGCAAGACCATCGAACACCTGGCAAGCAATGGCTGTGACCTTATTCGTTTGGACGCCTTTGCCTATGCGGTGAAGAAATTGGACACCAATGATTTCTTCGTGGAGCCAGACATTTGGGATTTGTTGGATAAGGTGCGCGATATGGCGGCAGGCTACGGTGCTGAGCTTCTTCCAGAGATTCATGAGCACTATACCATCCAATTTAAGATTGCCGATCACGACTATTATGTCTATGACTTCGCACTTCCAATGGTAACCCTCTATACCCTCTATAGTTCAAAAGTGGAGCGTCTTGCCAAGTGGTTGAAGATGAGTCCGATGAAGCAATTCACGACGCTCGATACCCATGATGGGATTGGGGTGGTCGATGTCAAGGATATCTTGACGGATGAAGAGATTGACTATGCTTCAAATGAACTTTATAAGGTAGGAGCAAATGTTAAACGCAAATATTCAACAGCAGAGTACAACAACTTGGATATCTACCAAATCAATTCGACTTACTATTCAGCGCTTGGAGATGATGATCGTAAGTACTTCCTAGCCCGTTTAATTCAAGCCTTTGCACCAGGTATTCCACAGGTTTATTATGTTGGATTCCTAGCTGGGAAGAATGATTTGGAACTCCTCGAAAACACCAAAGAAGGCCGCAATATCAACCGTCATTACTACAGCAATGAAGAAATCGCTCAAGAAGTGGAGCGACCAGTCGTACAATCCCTTCTCAAGCTCTTTAGTTTCCGGAACAACTCGCAAGCTTTTGACTTAGAAGGAAGCATTGAGGTGGAAACACCAGATGATCATACCATTGTCATCACGCGCCAAAATAAAGACCAAACTTCCACAGCAGTAGCCCGAATCAATCTTGCTGATGGCACTTACCAAGTGACAGAAAATGGTCAAGACATTGTGTTTTAAAAAAATATGAACGAACTAAAGGATAAGTAAAAAATGCTTATCCTTTTTCTGTTTTATACATTGCAACCGTTTACAAAACTATAAAACAATGGTACAATATCTATTGAAAGAAAGGAGGTCGCTTTATGAAAAAAATCATTTATCCATCTGCGGCCCTATTAACGGCTTTTGCTCTATTATCTGTTCAAACAGCAAAAGCAGACACAGCTCAAGCGTCGGATCAAGCTAATGAACCGGCAGCAACAGTAGAAGAGGTGGTGGCTTCTCCAACTCCAGAAAGCACCACAGAAAATCAGGGAGAAGTGGCCGAAACACCGACGACAACAGACCGTGCAGCCGTCCCTGCTGCCTCCCCAACGGTAACATCGACAGAGACGGCATCTCCTCAAGTGGAAAAACTGCTTGAAGACATGCCTCTCAAGCAAAAGGTTACGCAAATGATCATGCCGGACTTCCGTAAGTGGCAGGAGGCTAATCAGGAGTCGCCACAGGATCTCACCAAGGTCAATGCTGAAGTAGCGGATGCGATTGATAAATATGATTTTGGAGGCGTCATTCTTTTTGCTGAAAACGTCAAAGAGACCAAGCAGACCCTGGCTCTGACGCAAGATATGCAAAAGGCAGCGATTGAAAACAAAGCCAATAACGGGAAGATTCCGCTATTATTAGCCATCGACCAAGAAGGGGGGATCGTCTACCGCTTGGGGACAGGCACAGCCCTTCCTGGCAATATGGCCATTGGGGCTACCAATGATCCCAAACTAGCGAAAGAAGCCGGTCAAATCATCGGACGTGAACTTTCTGCGCTAGGCTTGAATGTGGACTTTGCTCCGGTTCTAGATACCAATAACAATCCTCAAAATCCTGTGATTGGGCTTCGTTCCTTCTCATCTGACCCAAATCGGGTTGCCTATCTTGGTATTCCGATGATGAAGGGCATTCAGGACTACAATGTAGCTGTGGCAGCCAAGCATTTCCCAGGTCATGGAGATACAGCGGTCGATTCCCATACGGGTTTGCCATTGGTGGATAAATCTCTTGCTGAGCTTGAAAAATTGGAACTCCTTCCATTCAAAAAAGCTATGGATGAAGGGGTAGACCTCTTGATGACGGCTCATATCCAATACCCGCAGATTGAAAAAGATCAGGTCGTTTCAAAAGAAACAGGTGAGAAAATCTATGTTCCAGCGACTCTCTCTGATGATATTTTAACGGGCTTGGTACGGAAGAAATACGGCTATAAGGGCGTGATTGTCTCTGATGCCATGGGAATGGATGCTATCGCTAAAAACTTCGGTGAGGTGGAAGCTGTGAAGATGGCCATCAAAGCAGGAGTTGATTTAGTCTTGATGCCAACGACCCTTCGCAGCAAAGCCGATTTGACCAAGATTGATACCATTGTCAATGCAGTGGTAGATGCCGTGAAAACCGGTGACATCTCAGAAGAACGCTTAAATGAGTCGGTTCGCCGGATTCTGACCCTCAAAGAAAAACGTGGGGTCCTGAATTTTGATCCAAGTGCTCGAACAGCTGAAAAAGCAGAGGAAGCAGTTGGATCTACCCTCAATCGTGACTTGGAACGCAAGATTGCAGCGGCAGCGGTGACGGTTGTAAAAAATGAAGACAATACCTTGCCATTTAAGGTGCAAACAGGGGACCATGTCTTACTCTTAGGAGCTTTTGAAAACGAAGTTCCTGGACTCGATTTAGGCATGCGTCGCTTAATTGCGGACGGAGTGCTTCCAAAAGATACCTCCTTTGTGGCCAAGAACTTCACTAAAGAATCTACCCTTGATAGTCTAAAAGAAGACCTAGAGAAAGCCACTCACATCGTAGTGATTTCAGAGATCGGTTATGAAGGGCAACTGGATAAAGATTTCTGGCGGACCAAGATCCCAACAGAGATCATCAATTATGCCAATACCAACCATAAGAAGGCAGCTGTCCTTTCTATCTCTAAACCTTATGATGTAGCCAACTATCCAGCAGCCAAAGCCATTTTGGCAGTCTATGGAAATAAGGGAATGGATCCAACGGAATCTCTCAAACCAGACAATGCATTTGGTCCTAATATTCCTGCAGGAGTGGAAGTCATCTTCAATGGCAAGGAACATCTAGGGACCTTACCGGTGGATATTCCAAAAATTGTAGACGGAAAAATGTCGGAAACAGAGTACGCCTACCGCATTGGTCATGGTCTCTTCTATCCAGCACCTGCACCATTGCCAACACCAGAAACCCAAGATCCAACTTCACCAGTCCAAGATCCAACCCATCAGACACAACCAGTAGAGGTTGGTAACACAGGAACACAGGTCCTTGTTAGCAAGCAAGAAAAAGCTAGCCCTCTTGATGGTCCACAAGTTACTCCGATCGCTGTGAAACAAGCCACTGATCAGGCTCCTGTCAGCGTGTCAGCCAGTCCTGCCTCATCGGTATTGCCTAAGACCGGTCAAACAGAGAACCTCCTAGCCCTCATGGGTGTCAGCCTCTTAACCTTCCTTGGATCTTTTGTCTATCCAAGAAAGAAACACTAAGAAATGAAGAATCTCAATTGGGTCATCTCCCAATTGAGATTTTTTGGTAAAATTTTACTAAAATTAACTCGAAATGGCAATGATAGAATAGAAGTTGTAAACGGAGGAAAACCCTTTGTTATAGCCTTTTTTGACATAAAATAAAAAATTAATAAAATTTTACTAAAAACACTTGAAGTTTTACTTGTGATCAGATATAATACAAGTATAAAAACGTTTACAAAACTAAAGGAGTTTCTCATGACGACAACAATCACATCTCAAGATTTACAAGCAAAATTCCAGACTGTCTTTGGGGAAAAGGCTGACCACACTTTCTTTTCACCAGGACGGATTAATCTGATCGGTGAACACACGGACTATAATGGTGGGCATGTCTTCCCAGCAGCCATTACACTTGGTACCTACGGAGCTGCAAGAAAGCGTGAGGATAAGGTCTTGCGTTTCTTCTCAGGAAACTTTGAAGACAAGGGGATCATTGAAGTTCCACTTGAAAATCTCCACTTTGAAAAAGAACACAACTGGACCAACTATCCAAAAGGCGTGCTCCACTTCTTGCAAGAAGCTGGTCATGTCATTGATAGCGGAATGGATGTCTATGTCTACGGTAATATTCCAAATGGATCCGGTCTTTCTTCTTCAGCTTCGCTTGAGCTCTTGATTGGCGTCATAGCTGAGAAACTATATGATCTTCACTTAGATCGTCTAGATCTGGTCAAGATCGGGAAACAAACCGAAAATCACTTCATCGGAGTTAACTCTGGGATCATGGACCAATTTGCCATCGGTATGGGGGCCGATCAACGGGCTATTTATCTCGATACCAACACCCTAGAGTATGATCTGGTACCGCTGGACCTCAAAGACAATGTCGTGGTCATCATGAATACCAACAAACGCCGGGAATTAGCGGATTCCAAATACAATGAACGCCGTGCAGAATGTGAAACAGCCGTCTCTGAACTCCAAGAAAAACTAGACATCCAAACCTTAGGGGAATTGGATCTCTGGGCTTTTGATGCTTACAGCTACTTGATTAAGGATGAAAATCGCATCAAACGGGCTCGTCATGCTGTACTTGAGAACCAACGGACCCTCCAAGCACGCAAGGCGCTTGAAGCAGGTGATTTGGAAGGCTTTGGCCGTCTCATGAATGCTTCCCACGTATCCTTGGAGCATGACTACGAAGTGACTGGTCTAGAATTGGATACCTTGGTGCATACAGCTTGGGAACAAGACGGCGTTTTGGGCGCTCGTATGACCGGAGCAGGTTTTGGTGGTTGTGCCATTGCCCTCGTAAACAAAGATAAGGTTGAAGCATTTAAAGATGCTGTCGGCAAACGCTATGAAGAAGTCGTTGGCTATGCGCCAAGCTTCTATATTGCAGAAGTTGCGGCAGGAACACGGGTGCTTGATTAAAAAGGAGATAGGATGACAGAACAGGTATTAGATGCATTTGTCACAGCGGTCATTAACGTCAGTGACTACGAAGAGATGGATCGGATCTATCTAAAAAATCGCGTTATGAGTCGCGTCGGAGAAGAAGGCCTAGACGCTCCAGCTCATATGGCAGACTTGATTGCACTAAAAGATCAACTGGTGGAGATTGCGCTTGCGAATAATAAGATCCAAGACAGCATGGCCGCCAAGGACAGCTTGGGTGCAGAGTTGATGGATTGGATCACCCCCAGCCCTAGTCAGGTCAACCATCGTTTCTGGGAGACTTACGGTCAGTCCAAGGAAGATGCGATTGCTGATTTCTATGCCCTCTCTAAGCGCAATGATTACATCAAGATCAAGGCGATTGCGCAAAATATCGCATTTGGAGCAGAAACTCCCTATGGCTCCCTTGAAATCACCATCAATCTGTCAAAACCTGAAAAAGATCCTAAAGACATTGCAGCGGCCAAGCTGGCTAAAGCTAGTCATTATCCAGCCTGCCAATTGTGCTTTGAAAATGAAGGCTATCAAGGTCGCCTAGACCATCCTGCCCGTGCCAATCATCGGATCATCCGCTTTGACATGGACGGTCATGATTGGGGCTTTCAATATTCCCCTTATGCCTACTTCAATGAACACTGCATTTTCCTCGATAGCCAGCATGTTCCTATGGCCATTAGCCGCAAGACCTTTGAGCGACTCTTGACCATTGTCGAGACTTTCCCAGGCTATTTTGCAGGGTCTAATGCAGATCTACCCATTGTAGGGGGATCCATCCTGACTCATGACCATTACCAAGGCGGACGCCACACCTTCCCTATGGAGCTGGCAGAGCTTGACCAAACCTTTACCATTCCTGCCTTCGAAGAGGTTCAAGTGGGCATCGTTCGTTGGCCAATGTCAGTCTTGCGTCTGCAGTCAGATAACAAGGAAGAGCTGATTAACTTGGCAGATCATATTTTAGAAAGCTGGCGAGGTTACTCGGATCCAGCTGTGCAAGTCTTAGCCACATCTGACGGTCAACCCCATCATACCATTACCCCCATTGCACGAATCCGAGATGGGCATTATGAACTGGACTTGGTGCTCCGTGACAACCAAACCTCACCAGAGCATCCAGATGGCATTTACCACCCGCATGCGGATGTGCAACACATCAAAAAAGAAAATATCGGCCTGATCGAAGTCATGGGTCTAGCCATTTTACCACCTCGACTCAAGGAAGAGCTCAAGCAGGTCCAAGATTATCTGCTTGGACGAGAAAGCAGTGTGGCTAGTTACCACCAGGACTGGGCTGCTGACTTGAAAGCCACTCACCCATCTATCACAGACGAAGCAGAAGCAGAAGCTATTGTTCGTGAATCAGTTGGTCAAATCTTTGCGCGCGTGCTCGAAGATGCCGGTGTCTACAAGCGAACAGCAGAAGGCCAAGCAGCCTTTAGACGCTTTGTTGCGACACTTTAAGTGTGGAGAAGAGGCAGAAATTTGGTACAATAAAAGAGAAGACAAAGAAGCGAAAGGAAAACAAATGGCAATACTCGTACTCGGAGGAGCTGGCTATATCGGTTCCCACATGGTAGACCGTTTGGTCAATGAAGGAAAGGAAAAAGTCGTCGTGGTCGATAGCCTAGTCACAGGCCACCGTGCATCGGTGCATCCAGATGCTGTCTTTTACCAAGGAGACCTGGCGGATCAAGACTTCATGCGCAGGATTTTTAAGGAACATGCAGATATTGATGCGGTCATCCACTTTGCGGCCTACTCACTAGTCGCAGAATCTATGGCAGATCCATTGAAGTATTTTGATAACAATACAGCTGGCATGGTCAAACTCTTGGAAGTCATGCATGAATGTGGAGTGCACTACATCGTCTTTTCTTCAACCGCTGCCACTTACGGTATTCCAGAAGAAATTCCGATTCTTGAAACCACTCCACAAAAACCGATTAATCCTTATGGCGAAAGCAAGCTCATGATGGAAACCATCATGCGCTGGGCCGATCAAGCATACGGTATCAAGTATGTGCCCCTTCGTTATTTTAATGTAGCGGGCGCTAAACCTGACGGCTCGATTGGCGAAGACCACGGACCAGAGACCCATCTCTTGCCAATCGTCTTGCAAGTAGCCCAAGGCAAACGCGAGAAGATCTCTATTTTTGGGGATGACTACAAGACACCAGATGGCACCAATGTCCGGGACTATGTCCATCCATTTGACTTGGCAGATGCCCATCTGCTTGCCGTAGAGTATCTCAGAAAGGGGAATGAATCGACTGCCTTTAATCTGGGCTCATCGACCGGATTCTCTAATCTTCAGATTGTCGAAGCAGCCCGCAAGGTGACAGGACATCCGATCCCACTTGAGATTGCTGATCGTAGACCAGGAGATCCAGATACCTTGATCGCATCCTCTGAGAAGGCGCGTGCCATTCTCGGCTGGCAACCAAAATTTGATAATATCGAAACCATCATTCAAACAGCCTGGGCATGGCATTCCAGCCACCCAGATGGCTACAATGATCGATAAGGAGGGACTGCGAACATCATTTTTGAGGCTTTTCTAATAACATCTAAAACGACAGTTGATCTTGCTAAATGACTCATTTCAGAAATCAGTCATTTCCTTAACCATCATAAAATAGTGAGGGATTCAAAATGAATAAAACCACAAAATTGTTAGCCGTCTTCTTGACAGCGGGTCTTCTTTTAGCTGGTTGCGGACAAAAAGAGAGTACGAAATCTACTAGTCCATCGTCCACTAAAGAGACGAGTAAAGCAACAAGCAAATCATCCGCTAAAGAAAAGACAAAAGAGTCATCAACTGATGAAAGCAAAAAAGAAGATGCACTAGCAGGTGCGCAAAAAACCGTTCTCGAAACGAGTGATGAAGCAGGTAAGTCAACCATCACCTTGTATTACAAGGGAGATACCTTGTTATTACAAGAAAAAGTTGATGATTACGACGTCTCAAAAGTGCCTGGTGAGAACCCTCTTGAAACCATGAAAGAAGCCGTCGCAAAAAGCCAAGAAAAATTCAAAGATCTGATGGGACATGGATTTGAACTGACATCAGAGTATAAAGATGGAATCTTTTATATCCGCAATACCATTGATTACACAAAAATCGATTTTAATAAATTAAAAGAAATCGTCCCAGGCTTTAATCCCCTAGATGACAAAACAGTTAGTTATTCAGTAACGAAAGACAGTCTTATCAAGGGCGGAATGGTAGAAAAATAAACAAAATAGAGAGCAGCTACGTTCGTTGCTCTCTTTTTGTTTTAGATGTTGCGGAGAAATTAATGATTATTGTGGAAAAAAGAATGGATAGATGAAGATGTTAAAGCAGTGGAGATTACTTTATCGTATAACCAATATGAGTTTGTATGTTTTTCAGACGAGCATTATAGAAGATTTGTGGGGCAGATAAATTCTTTTCTCGAGCTATTTCACTTACCCCCCTAGGCTTGGTAAGGCCACCAACCAGATGATTACAATGATCCATAAGAAGGAACTCAAGTGAGTCGGCTTGAGTTTTTTTGCGTGAGCGAATGTGCTGGGAATACCACTAACTAGGCTTTTTTATAGCTGTGAAAGATGTTGTAATATGAAAAAATTTAAAGGAGAAATGAATGGGAGATAAATACACCGTAAAAAGTGATCTTTCGGTGGCTGCTAAGCATGCTACTGCAATAGGATCTGCCAATAATCATTCAGCTATTACAGTTCAAAGAGATGAACAAACGACAGTTGCTGGTAATAATAGTGCAAAAAATGGTATTAGTCAATTTGAGAATCTTCAGACTCAGCTATCGAATCATATTGTGAATATGATTCAAAATATCCATAGCTTAGCCGACCAATTTGAAGATAAGGATGCCATGATTCGTCAAAATTTAAATATTTTGAATACTATTCAGTCTAAGCCGTCATTCTCAAATGAAGCGAAATCAAAATACTTAGATGTATTAGAGGATTAGATATGAGTGCAGAAGATACATGGAATAAGCTCCATGAGAAAGAACGACAACTTTCAGAGAAGGAGTGGGACTTATATCAGCGGATAGAAAAATTAGATTTTAAAAAAATGGAAGTAATGGATCAGCTGTTGAATGATTCACATTGGTTAAATGATCTAAATTTTCTTTTTGAAGGTAGTAGATATCAAAGTCAAATGATGGATGACCGGTTAGAATTTCAGCATCAAGTGAGAATAATGGAATACAGTTTGGATGAAGAATTAGAAAAACTTCGGAAAGAACATAAATCTATTGAAATGAAGTTAGATTCAATTCACCAAGAAAAAAGACGATTAGTGACGGAGGAAATCACATGAGTATAGATATGTATCTAGAATCCGCCAGAAGTCAGGCAACTAGTTTATCTAGTATATCCACCCAGTGCGTGCAACAGAATATGGAATTGATTAAAGTTCTTGAAAATTTTGTCGCTGAAGAAAAGTTAAAAGGGCATGCTTACGACTCAGCAAAGGCGCATATTACAAGTATTGTTATTCCTTTAATTCAAGGAATTGTCTTATACTAAGAATCTCTGGCGGAGGAGTGTCAAAAATTTGTCAGTCAATATACCTCTGACGTAGATAGTAAAAGTTGGCGTCAAGTGGATTTAGAAGAAAAAATTAGGGAAGCAGATCAAAAGATTTCTAGTCTACGACAATTAATGGAAACAAAATCGGATAATAAGATTTCAGCTTTTCTAAATCTTTCGGTATCCATAGCCGTATTTGAGGGACTAAAACAAAAATTACAGAAAATATTAATTAGCCTGCTTACTTTTAATGCAGTCTCTCCAACTATCTTTTTAAATTCAGAGCGGTATTTATTGGCTGTTCAAAATGGTTTTGCCCAAGCTGCACAATCATGGGATGCTGCTAGTGGAACCTACTTGCCTCCAAGTAGTGGAGTGGATCTATCGTGGAAGCAAACAGTCTCTTTAGGGTGGCAAAAACGTCAAGCAAACCTAAACAAAGTGAAGAATCCGAAGGTTGAAACATTAGAAGACAAACTCTCAAAAATGTCACGTGCAGAACTGGAGGAAGAGTATGGAGACGTGATTCAAGCCTATAAAAGATTTACGACTATGGGGCAGGGTGATGTGGTTCTCTCCAAGTGGGATATGAATGATCTCAAATTGTTATGGAAGAGATATAATGAAGTTAAGAATGATCATTTAGGATTATTACCTTCAGAATTAGCCAAGGTGGACCCAAAATTTAAGAAACGTATCGATGCAATGGATCAAGAAGCGTTAGAAGAGGCCTACCCAGAACTTAAAACATTGATCTCCATGGCTCATGTGAATCCATATGCACAACTATTTAAATCTGAAACAGAGCGAGCTAATTATCATTACCTACTAGACCGTTATTTCTTTTTGGATAGTCAAAAAATGCTCAGTTGGCGAGATCCTGCTTTTCAAACTAAATATGATTATTATATAATTGAAGAAGGTATTGATCCTTTTACAGGTAAACCTGCTACACAGGAAGAAATCAATCGTGCAAAAAATATCAAGAAGGTGAGAGGTTTTACTGATAGCCTCCAACTAGCAAGTACCTTGTATACATCTTATGTTGGATATAATCAGTACTACAATAAACCCTACACAACTTTCTCGGATGTATATAGTAAGGTAAAAGGGAAGATTCCTGTCTTCAATAGGAAACCAGTAATTCCTGTTTTTTCAAATAGATATTCAAAAATAGATTTTACTCAAACTGACTTTGATGTTGAGTTAATAAGAGGTAGATTGAAAACTGATCCAGATACGGCTTTTTTCTGGTCAGGACGAACAGATGGCATTGGAGGAATGGATGTTGCGAAAAAAATAGCAAAAAATAAAGGAGGAGTTACATTAGAATCTACGATTGATGATACGAACATTGTAATGCCTGAATGGGATTTTAATACTCCTTCAAGTGTAACAGCTTGGGAGGAAGCTTCGAATGTTTACGCAGAGCAAGTATCTGGTGAAATAAGAGCTGTAGTTGGTAGCGAACTACGACCAGGAAATATTTGGGAAAACATCGAACTACCAAGATTGAAGGCCAATCCAAATGTTACTAAGGTTACAACAATAGATCCTAAAACAGGGGTAGAAAAAATTATATTCGAGAGGTAGAAATGAAAATTACAGGAACAAGATCAACAATTACTTTTGATTTAGAGAATGGTTTCCTCATAAAAGCACAAGGAGAATTGCTGATCAATAAAAAATTTGTTGTTTATAAAGATAGTATGACACAATGGGAGCCTCCTCATGAGAATCTTCCGATAACTCAAAGAGAAATAGAAAATATTATTAATACAGCTAAAAAAATGGAGAGCAATCAAACTATTCAATTAGACTTTGTATAATTATATTGTATTCTAAGAGAAATAAATCTCTATACAAGTGGTCAGGTTGTCTATCATGGGACCAAACTCCTAGGTGGAAGTGAAGAAGATGCTCAAACTGCAAACTTTATCGGGAACATCGTAGGAGGTTATGTGGCCTCCTCAGCAACCAGCAAGTTTAGTTTGAATCAACCTTTTTTTTCAAATCGATATTCAAAAATAGATTTTACTCAAAACAGAAGACCATTATAAAACATTTTAAAAAAATAGAATAGAGGTTTGAAATCCTGAAAAATAGAATTCATTACATTACGAAACTTGAAATGCAAGATCGATTGCCTTTCAGTGGCTTTGTAGCAAATTTTGATGGGAAGCAGATCCAAAACAAAGAAGAACTATTTCGTTTTCTTGAAAAAAATGTCGGACTTCCTGATGCCAATAATTGGTCATCTATTACAGATTGGCTGACAGACTTATCATGGATAAAAGCTGAAGAATACAACTTTATTCTTGAAAATTATGATAGCTTCTTAAAAGATGACTTATCATCTAAAGACTTATTTTTAGAAATTTTGGAAGAAGATATTCTTCCTTGGTGGGAATGCGATGTTGAAAAGCATGTTGTTGGCAGTAAGGTCAAGAGTTTTCAAGTTTACATAGTAGAAAATTAAAAATAGGACAAAGTTTTAAGGAGCTACCTTAAGGTAACCACTTATGTTGGATATAATCAGTACTACAATAAACCCTATACAACGTTCTTGGATGTATATAGTAAGGTAAAAGGGAAGATTCCATTCTTCAATAGGAATCCAGTAATTCCTGAGGTTAACCTTAAGGTAGATATCAATGGTAAAACTATAACAGAAACCACAAAACCTTATGATCGCGAACATATTTTACGAAATATAGAAGAAAGCAGGCTTGCGAGGGAGAATTCAGGGTTTAAAGACTTTTCAACCACGAGGCTTCAGCCGGTAGTCAAGCCTCAGCCTGCACCTAAGAATTTAGATGTTGAGGGACCAGTAGTAAATAATATTCAATCTAAATATCCCGATTTGCAAACTTATGAATATAATTCATATACAAATCCTGGTCCACTAAATGATTTAAGAGGTCAGCCTAATGTTAATTTTTATGGGGGACGGTATGATGTTGAAGTTTTGAAGTCTCCCAAAATATTATATCGAGCTGGCGACCAAAGCAATCCGCTAGGGCAATGGTTTACAGAATCAGCCCCACATTCTGAGATAGAAGTTAGAATAAATACGGCAGTAAAACCAATTTGGACAGATCGTTCAGGAAACTACACTGGCAGCTCTCCTTTAAATACAGTTTACGAAATAAAAATACCAGCTGGCACAACAATATACAGAGGACCTGTTGCGAGTCAAGGAGGCATCTATCAAGGTGGTTTGGAATATGAACAAATTTTTATTGAAACTCCGTGGAAAATAGAAGGTGTAGAGGTTATTAGCTCAAAACCATTAAATTAGTGAGGAAAGAAATGAAACGAAAAGAATTATTAGATAATATCAAATTAATATTACCACTATTAAATCAATACAATGATGGGACAATTCATGTACAAATTTCATTTTTACAAGGATTAGAATGTGCATTGGAAAATGGTGACTCACTCCCTACAATAAGAGAAATTAAAGATATCCTTTATCCTCCAAGAGGAGGTCTATCAGACTTTTTTGTTTGGAAGAATGATTATTTGGAACGACTAAAAATTAATGAAGAAATTGAAGCCTACAATAATAGATTATGGGAGCTTTTAAATCAAATAGAAAACTTGGAATCATAGTAAATGCATCAAATTTTAAAATTAGAAGCATTTCATCAATCTCATACAAGAATTCCAAGCGGAAATGAAGCATCTGCTTTTGAAGATTTTTGGAAACCAGGAGGACAAACCTTCCCAGGAAATATGCCAGAAGGCATCATGAAAGATATTAGTACCCAAAGAGGAGAACACACATGGAACATAGTAAATTAACTTGGGAAGACGTTAGTAAGTTTGAAGAAATAAAAGGTTATGGACAACATGTTTGGCGACATCATGAGAAATATTTTTTTGTTACAGATGAAGGAGGAATAGCTGAACAGAGGGTAGTCTATGAATTACCATTAGAACTATTTCAATCACCCTACCAAGTTTTTCTGAGTTACTTGAAAAGTCTAACTTAATTTGACAATTTAGGCAATAAAGAAATCCTAGACAAGCTTTTGAGCTATTCAGAAGACTTGAAATACCACTATAATCTCTATCAGCTCTTGCTTTTTCACCTTCAGAATAAGGAACCAGAGAAATTTTTTGGACTCATTGAAGACAATATAAAGAAGGTTCATTCTCTTTTTCAGACTGTCTTTAAAACATTTCTAAAGGACAAAGGGAAAATCATCAATGACCTTTAGTTATCCTATTCCAACGCAAAATTGGAAGCGACTAATAATCTCATCAAACTTATCAAACGCAATGCCTTTGGTTTTCGGAACTTTGAAAACTTCAAGAAGCGAATTTTCATCGCTCTGAATATCAAAAAAGAAAGGACGAAATTTGTCCTTTCTCGAGCTTAGCTTTTCTTCAACCCACTAAAGTTGACAAAGAGCTGTAGATTTTAGGTATTTACCTTGTCTACTTAAGAGGTATCATATCATCGAGATAAAGGTGATTTGTTTGTTCCTAAGAATTAGGTTTTAGGTTTGACTTGTGGGAACTTCTGGAAAAAGCTTGTCTAGAATTTTTGGAGTGATAGCTTGTCCAGGACCTTCAGCACAATAGGTGTGAATATACATAGCGGGATTGAAGTTGAGCTCGATACAAGTGAAATGAGGTTTTTCCTTGCTAGCAGGCTGAGTTTTATCTGGAATGATGAGGTCAACCCCGCAAGCCCAGGCCCCCATGCTAGTTGCCATAGCTGCTGCCAATTCTTGGTAAGAGGAATCTATTGTCTCAGTGACATCAATAGAGTCACCACCCGTAGAAATGTTGGAGTTACGGCGGAGATTGACCTTTTTCCCTTCTGGGAGAATATCATCAGGTGCATAACCTTGCTGAGTCAACATCAATTGTTCGATGTCTCCTAGCTTAATGATTTCCAGAGGTGAGCGGTGGTCACGGCCTCGCAATGGATTGGCATTTTTCTGAGCGACTAATTCACGAATGGTGTGTTTGCCATCACCGACAACATTAGCAGCGACACGAAGGAGGACAGACTCACAACGCCCGTCCAGAATGAAGAAACGGTATTCGGTTCCTGGGATAAATTCTTCAACAAGAACAGCTGTATCTTCTGCAAAGGCAATCTCGAGAGCTTTCTTATAGTTATCAAGGCTGGCAGGCTCTTGGAAAATGGAAATGCCCAGACCGAAGTTGGTTGATTTTGGTTTAACCACAATTTGCTTGCCCTTGATAAGAGGATAGTAGGCTAGACCTTGTTCTAGACTGGTAAATTCGTCGCCGGCGGGGACAGGGAAGCCAGCATCAGCCAGGATTTTTTTGGTCACGGTTTTATTAGCCATGGCAAGAGGAACTACATAGTTGTCTTTTGAGGTCATGTTACCATTTTTGACGTACTCAACATGATCTTTATGCCAGAGTTTAAGGAATTGATCCTGCTCATCTAGGATTTCAAAATGAAGCCCTTTTTGAATGGCATCAAAGAGCAGCATCTGGGTAGAAAGTTCCATCTCCTCATAACCCTTAAGGGCATAGTGGGCAGTCCAGTCGTAATCATGATAGGCAAGCGCCTTGTCAAGGGCAAAGTCAGAAAGGGACTTGTCTTTGATATGAGGAAGAAGTTGAGCAGCTAGTGTCTGACTGGAATCTGCAAAGGCATCTTTAACTTGTTTGACCAGCCCTTGATGATAGTCACCAAGCCCAAAATGTTGCACCAGTTGGTCTAGAGCTGTCGTAATGTTCTGAGTTTCAGCTTCAGAAGGTAGAGGTTCTAAAGGATGAGAGAGGGCAATTTTTTCATTCAGCGCGTGACCTTGAGCCAGAGCCTGATCAACATTTTCAGGGGCATCCAGCCAGAGGAAGGCTAGAAGGAGTAGGTGTACGGTATCCATGGTAGTTTGGCTAATACCGATACGCTCAAAGGGGTTGAGGTCGAAGTTACGGAATTCTAGGTAGGTGATTCCCTTGTCAAGGAAGGAGCGATTAACCTTTTGTCCACGGAAACGAACAGCCGAGTAAAATTCCTTTTCCGCAATCAAATCACCTTGTTCGATATAGTTTTCGATGGCAGAGACATAGTCTTCTAGGCTTGCAAAAGATACTTGTATTTCTTCCTTATTGACATAGCCGTGGTCACTGTTACGGAAGGAACGCACAGGTTCTGGAACTTCTTGGTCGAAGAATCCTTGCTCAGCAATAGGTGCAGCCCCAAAAAGATAGGTAATCACCCAACGGTAGCGCAAGTAGTTTTGAGCCAGCTTAAGATAGAGGGCGTTTTTGAAAGCAATTATATCAATCTGGTCACTTTCTTGGAATAGGGCTTCAACCAAATCTTTCCCTAGTTCCATATTATAGTGGATACCTGAGATAGCTTGTAGTTTAGTTCCGTATTTTTCGGCCAGGTAGTTACGATAATGGCGTTCAAATTCATTTTCCAGTTGGGCAACTTGGATTTCTTGGGCGTTGATACGAGGAGGCATGGACAAGGGCCAGAGAAGTTCATCTTTACTGATGGAACGTCCAGCTACATCGGTAATGGCTCCAAGAAATCGACGAGCCTCAGTGGTAGATTTAGCAACTGGTGTGATGAGTTCCATCTGAAACTCACAAAAATCTGTTTGAATATAAGGGTGGAAACTTCGAGCTCCTAGCCATGAAGGGTGAGGCGTATGTGCTAATTTTCCCTGTCTATCGACACGAAGACTTTCGCGTTCAATTCCAAAGTTAGCTTGAAGGATAGGGCTAGTAGGCTCCAGCTTTTGAAGCAGTTGATTTATAGTCATAGAGTCACCTTTTCATCTAATGTTAGTGATAGTCTATTATAAATAGGAGAAGAAAACAACTTTCCGCTACGGTTAAGGGGAATTTCCGAATGTTTCAGATAAGAATTCTTAAAACCAATTGTTTTTTAGCTCTATTATATGCAAAAATTGTAAAATACCCACTGATTTTTATGTAAAATGTTATTTCTCTTGGAATTTAAATCAAATTAGCCTATACTAATGACGTATATATGAGAACGAAAGAATCCCTAGGGTCGGCACTGCACCCATAAAATGAGACACAAGAAAACACTCCTGTTGAATTCTGGTAAACTAGAAACAGGGGTGTTTTGTTATGGTCAAAAAGCATATTCAGTAGAAACTAAGCTAGCCTGTATCGAAATGAAGAAGGCAGGCAAATCAAATAAAGTTATCATGGATACCCTCAGCATCAAAAATGCTAGTCAGGCCAAGACCTGGTAGCGATGGTATCAGAATGATGAATTGTACCGTTTCCAACAACCCGTGGGGAAACAATATACTTATGGTAATGGGATGAAACAGTTATCTGAAGTGGAACAGTTACGTTTGCAGGTAGAATTACTAAAAAAGTATCAGAACTTGATAAGAGAATCGACAAAGTAAGTCTTATCAAGCTAGTAGAAGAGTATAAGAAAACGTGCCCTGTATCGATTATTTTAGAATGTTTCGGCGTCAAACGCTCCACCTTTATCGCTGGAAACAGGAGTGTAAGAATTCTCAGAAAAGAGGCGAAATAGCAGATAATGGCTGTATCGAATGGTTTCACTCTGTTCTCAAGTCTGAAACCTTCTATCTCCATAAGTGGAGAAACATAACTGAAGATAGTCTAACAGATATTGTCAAAAATTACATCATATTTTATCCTGATAATTATGTATCACCATTGAAATAGCCTGCGTGGAACTTGTTTAGACACCGTTAGTTGTGGACAAGTTTCTTTTTTTATTTTAGGTGCACTAGATGAATCTCTCCCAAAATGTGTTGAAAATATAAATAGAACTCTGGCTTTCTCCTAATGCAAGTACGGGAAGAGTTGAAAAACTCCAACCTGTAACCTCTCCTCTAGCTATTCCACCTATTTCATGCTAGAATAAAGAAAAACACATTTGGAGGCATTATGAATCAGACAGTGACTTATTTGCAGGAATTGACAGCCATTCCTTCCCCGACCGGTTTTACACGTGAGATCGCAGACTACTTGGTCAAAACCATTGAAGGCTTTGGGTACGAAGTAACTCGGACTGCTAAGGGAGGCGTGAATGTGACCGTGCCTGGTGTGATCACAGACAAGCAACGCTACGTCACAGCCCATGTGGATACCTTGGGAGCTATTGTCCGCGCGGTGAAAGCAGATGGTCGCCTCAAGTTAGACCGTATCGGTGGTTTCCCTTGGAATATGATTGAAGGGGAAAATTGTACAGTCCATGTAGCCAATACAGGAAAGACCCATTCTGGGACGATTTTGGTTCATCAGACTTCTTGCCATGTCTACAAGGATGCGGGGACTGTCGAGCGTACCCAGGACAATATGGAAGTCCGTCTGGATGAAAAAGTGACCAATGAAAAAGAAACCCTTGCCCTTGGCATTGAAGTGGGTGATTTTGTCAGCTTTGATCCCCGGACCATTGTGACAGACACCGGCTTTATCAAATCTCGTCACTTAGATGACAAGGTGAGTGCGGCGATTCTCTTGAATCTTCTGCGCGTGTACAAGGAAGAACAGATCCAATTGCCAGTAACGACCACCTTTGCCTTTTCAGTCTTTGAAGAAGTGGGGCATGGGGCTAATTCCAGTATTCCGGCTGAAGTGGTCGAATACTTGGCAGTGGACATGGGGGCTATGGGAGATGACCAAGCGACGGATGAATACACGGTATCTATCTGTGTCAAAGACGCTTCAGGACCCTATCACTATGAGTTCCGTCAACATTTGGTAGCTCTTGCAAAAGACCAAGAAATCCCTTATAAGTTGGATATCTATCCTTTCTATGGATCAGATGCCTCTGCAGCCATGAGCGCAGGAGCAGAAGTCAAACATGCCCTTCTCGGAGCAGGGATCGAATCTAGCCACTCATATGAGCGGACTCACTTGGATTCTGTAGTCGCAACAGAGCGCATGGTCGATGCCTACCTCAAGAGCGACTTAGTAGAATAAAAATTGGAACTACTTTTGTGAGCTAGTTTGAGAAAGAAAATAATGTTTTTTCTTAGAAAATAACATAAGAAGTCTTTTTATAAAATATCCAGTCCTTATAGTTTTTCAAATCAAAACTGAGACTTTCCGCCGTGAGAAAAGTGCTTGAAATAGAATCATTTCAAGCACTCGGGAGTTTTGAAACTTTAGGTTCAAAACTAAGTCATGGAACTTCGTAGAAGTTCGCTGACGTCCGTACTC
>NZ_JACLQU010000002.1:83609-278944 GCF_016648855.1 Streptococcus parasanguinis | reverse complement strand
CTACTCAACTGTGCGGAGGTGGGACGACGAAATCGAATTCTAACGAATTACCGATTTCTGTCCCACTCTCTTTTTTACTTGATATCGTCTGTTGCTACATCCGTTCCGAACCACTTCTTAGAGATCTTTTGAAATTGGCCCTTTTGATAGAGTTTTACAAAAGCTTCATCAATTTTTTTCTTCAAGGTTTTATCCGCCTTGCGCACTCCTACCGCAAAGGATTCAGTTTCAAAACCGACAGGAAAGACATTGTAGTCTTTTAAAATTCCTTCCGTCTGCAGATAATAGTTGGCATAGACACGGTCGATTAAGAGGCCATCGATCCGATCATTCTGAAGATCGATCAGCGCCTCGTTGAAACTCTGGTATTGGGTAGCCTTTTGATTTTTAACCTTATTTTTTAAGATTTTAGGATTGGCTTCAAAATCCATATAGCCAGACGATCCGGTCTGGGCACCTAATCGTTTCTCTTTCATCCCATCGACTGATTGGATCCCAGAGGCTTTCTTAGTGACCAAGACTTGTTCATTTTTCATATAGGGCTTGGTAAAAGCAACACTCTCCCGACGTTCATCTGTAGCCGAATAGCCATTCCAGATGGCATCAATGGTCCCATTTTTCAGTTCCTTCTCTTTCATATCCCAATCAATGGGTTGCCAGTTGACATGAATCCCATAAGAATCAAAGACTTGATTGGCCAAATCAATATCAAAACCAGCGTAGCTCCCATCTTTTTGTTCAAAGCCCATGGGAACGAAAGTATTATCAAAACCAATCGTGATGGACTGCTCTTTTTGGTATTTTTGCCAGTTGTCCACTTTAGGATCACTCACTGTCTGTCCGCAGGCAGTCAGAAGAACGAGACTAAGGACACCTAGCAGCCATGGTATTACTCGTTTCATAGTCTCCTCCTATTTAGGCTCAACCTTGAGAAGAACATCCGCAATTGCTTCTGCAAATGGAATATCATGGGTAACAACGATCTGAGTCATCCCCAGTTCCCGGTTTTGCAAGATTAACTTCTCAACTTCTAATCGCAATTCTGGATCCAAGGCCGAAGTCGGCTCATCATAGCCAATAATTTCTGGATCGATCATCATAGCACGAGCCAATGCCACCCGTTGCTTCTGGCCACCAGATAGAGAGAAGGGATAAGCATCCGCATGTTGTTCGAGTCCCAAACGCTCCAGTAAGCTCATGGCTTTTTTACTCGCTTCTTCCTTGGTCACATTCATGGTCTTAACAGGAGACAAGATCAGGTTTTCCATGACCGATAAATGTGGAAATAATTGAAAATCTTGAAAGACAAAACCGAGAAGATTTCGTTTTTCTAAGGCATCCAGAGGCAAGTTTTCACCATTGTAGATGATCTGACCAGAATCAATGGTTTCAAGACCAGCTAGCATGCGAAGCAAAGTAGTCTTTCCTCCCCCAGAAGGACCAACAATGGCGACGATTTGTTTTTCAGGAACGAGAAGATTAAAATCTGATAAGATCTGCTTATCCCCAAACCGTTTCGAAATTTGTTTTAATTCTAACATATGCTTCTCCTCCTATTTATAATATGAAAAGTTCTTTTCAACTCGCTTAGCAATGATGGTCACGATCCCAATGAGGATTAAATAAATAGCTCCCGCCAAAAACATGGGTGCTAGACTGGCATCACGATTGGCCGCCGTCCGACTAGCGAGGATCAAATCACTAATTCCCAGAGCATAGACCAAGGAGGTATCTTTAATCAAGGACATGACTTCATTGAAAACGCTTGGAAGAACAATCTTCACCACCTGAGGCAAAATGATATAGCGAATCGTTTGCCATGAACTCAATTTTAAGACCTTGGCCGCCTCATACTGACCTGTCGGAATGGCGACAATTCCTCCACGGAAGATTTCCGCAAAATAGGCTGCATAATTGAGGGTGAAGGCTGTAATAGCCGCAGGCAAGCGATCAATCCGAATCCCAATACTTGGAAGGACGTAATAAATAAAGATCAACTGAAGCAAAAGAGGAGTTCCTCGCATGATCCAGATATAAATTGTTAGGAGGCCATGCAGGATCTTTGAGCGCAATTGAAGCAAAAATGCAACAACGATTCCTAGTGGAATCGATAAAATCAATACGAAAGCAAACACTTGCAAGGTGAGGCTTGCTCCCTTTAACAAACTTGGTAAAATTTCCAAAGCATACTGCATAGCATTCTCCTCCTAAAAAATTATTTAATGAACATCTTACCACAAAAATGGAAAAAAACTAGTTCATTTTGATATTTATAAAAAAAAATAGCCTTTCGGCTATTCTTCTACTTTTATAAATCCAAATTTATTGAGAGGATAGAGACGTAGATTCACGACTCCTTCGATCTGATTTTTATGGATATAACCAAACTCACGGCTATCTTCTGTATCTCCACGGTTATCATTTAAGACAAGATAAGTATCGGATGGTACACGACCAGCCTTGGTCCCTTTTAACTCTGATAAGAAGAAATCATCCGTATAATACCCATTACTCGTTGGAGCAGCTAAGTGTTTGTTGAGCATTTTGTTCAGGTAAGGTTCTGGTGTTGCCTGTCCATTCAAATAGAGGACGTCATCTACGTAGCTGACTTCGTCGTTTTCTTTGGCAATGACACGTCCAAGGTATTCTTTTCCACCGACCTTGTATAAGACCAAATCACTGCGATCTACCTGAGCATTTCTAGTCGCTACCACAAGATCTCCAGTTTTCACAGAAGCATTGGCCATTTTATCATTGATACTAAATGGATGAAATACAAAGATTCGAAGCAAAATCAGTGCCAAAACCAGTACACCGACAATGATGACATTTCTAATTAAATCTCTCCTTGGCATGTATGTCTCCCTTCCTTTTTATTTATTATACCATGTTTTTGATCTTTAAAAAAGAGAAAGTAAGCATTAGTGAGAATTCTTATCAACACACACCAGAAGAAAAAGAAAAACCTCGCGGTCAATCCTTTCGGACCAACCAGCAAGGCTTTTAGATATAATTGTCTATTAACGTACTGTACGGATACGCATTGTGTTTGTACGAACAGCTTCTCCAACTGGTACACCAGCAACGATAACGATATCATCACCAGATTTAACAAGACCAGCTTCAACTGCTTTACGTTCAGCAATTTCGAACATATCATCAGTTGATGAAGGAGCATCTGTCAACATTGGGATAACACCCCAGTTCAACATCAATCCACGTTCTGTCAATTCGTCAAATGTCAATGCCAAGATATCAGCATCTGGACGGTATTTAGAGATCAAACGTGCAGTGTGACCTGTCTTAGTCAATGTTACAACCAATTTGATATCCATTGAGTTTGTAGCATCTTTAACAGCTGAAGCCATAACTTCTGTCTTAGAGTTACGTTCGAATGAAGCTGGGTTCAAACGACCATATTCTTTCAAAAGTGTTTGAGCGTTCATATCGATTTTCGCCATTGTAGCTACAGATTCAAGTGGGTATTTACCGTTTGCTGACTCACCTGAAAGCATTGTAGCATCAGTACCATCGATAACAGCGTTGAAGACGTCAGATACTTCAGAACGAGTAGCACGTGGTTTTTCAGTCATTGTTTCAAGCATGTTTGTTGCAGTGATAACAACTTTACCAGCAGCATTTACTTTAGAAGTAATCATTTTTTGGTAAACTGGAACCATTTCGAATGGTACTTCGATACCCATGTCACCACGAGCGATCATGATACCATCAGTAACTTCGATGATTTCATCCAAGTTTTCGATACCTTGTTGGTTTTCGATTTTCGCAAACAATTGAACGTGGCTGTTACCAGTTTCTTCACAGATAGCACGAACTTCTTGAACGTCTTTTGCAGTACGTACAAATGAGATCGCGATGAAGTTGATACCTTGTTCCAAACCGAAGCGGATATCGTCGTTATCGCGTTCAGCAAGTGCTGGGAAAGGAATCTTAGTGTTAGGGATGTTTACACCTTTTTGTTTAGCGATGATACCATCGTTTTCAACTTCAACAACAAATTCACGTTTTGCAGCGTCTTTTTCTACAACGCGAAGACCCAATTTACCATCATCAACCAATACTTGGTGTCCAACTTCAACGTCATCAAAGATGTCAAGCGCACCAGCAACGTTCAAAGCAATCACTTCACGAGTTGATTTAATACCTTGTTTTGTAGCAACGCGGATACGTTCACCAGTCTTGTATGAATATTCTTTAGCTTCGCCTTCGAACAATTCAGTACGGATTTCAGGACCTTTTGTATCAAGAAGGTAACCAACTTTTTTACCAGCGATTTCTTCTGCACGTTTAACAGTCGCCATACGTTCACCTTGTTCTTGGTGGTCACCGTGTGAGAAGTTGAAACGGAAAGTGTTCGCACCAGCTTCGATCAATTTAGCAATGTTTTGTGCTGAAGCTTCAACGTCAAGTTTTTCAGCCCAGTATCCATCTTCACCGAATTTTTTACCGCCACGGATTTCTACCGCAGGACCTAAAGTTGCAACGATTTTTACACGTTTGTTCATGATATATATGACTCCTTTTTAAATATATCTGTCTTTTTAAGACAAGGTTAACGAATTTATGAAATAAAATTAGATTGAAGACAAGCTACGGTTCAACTCGGCAAGACCAAGATCAGCTTTATGTGGATTGTTTACCACAATCTTACCATCTTCTGTCAAGCTAAAGAGGGCTCCTTCTTCTGCTTTACCAAGGATTGGGTTTTCAACCATTTTTTCATTACGGATACCAACGGCTACACCACCGATTCCTTGTTTCAACAATTTAACAGCGTGTGCTCCCATACGTGAAGCAAGAACACGGTCACGCGCAGTAGGTGAACCACCACGTTGGATGTGGCCAAGCTCAGTCACACGAAGGTCACTTTCATCACCAGCTTCTTTCAAAGCTTTACCAAATTCATCTGCAGACATCACGCCTTCAGCCAAGATGATGATGTTGTGGGTACGACCTTTAGCGTAACCTTCTTTGATGCTTTCAACAACATCTTCGATCTTGAATCCTTCTTCAGGAATGATGATTTCATCTGCACCAGATGCAATCCCTGCCCAAAGAGCGATATCTCCAGCGTTACGTCCCATCACTTCGATAACGAAAGTACGGTGGTGACTAGATGAAGTATCACGGATCTTATCGATCGCGTCCATTGCAGTTGTGACTGCAGTATCAAAACCAATTGTAAAGTCAGTTCCGACGATATCGTTGTCGATCGTACCAGGAAGACCAACAGCTGGGAATCCAAGCTCAGTCAAGCGCATCGCGCCATGGTAAGAACCATCTCCACCAATAACGACAACACCTTCGATCCCGTGTTTCTTCAATTGCTCGATCCCTTTTAATTGACCTTCGCGTTGTGCGAATTCAGGGTAACGAGCTGAATGAAGGAAGGTACCACCACGGGAAATAATATCTCCAACAGATGAGGCGTCAAGGGGCTGAATTTTACCAGCAACCATTCCCGCATATCCATCATAGATACCGAAAACTTCCATTCCTTCTGAAATTGCTTGACGAACAACTGCACGGATGGCAGCATTCATACCAGGGGCATCTCCACCACTAGTTAAAACAGCAATACGTTTCATTTCGTTGTTTGCTCCTTTTTTTCTTTTACATTCTACGTAATTATAACACAAAGAAGACTAAAATTCTCGTATTTTTCGCAGTTTTTACCGATAAATCGTTTTCATAACGAGATTCTTTAGTTCATCTTCCAATTCTTTGTTTTTCTGGACTGTATAGCCCTTCAATTGAAGAGTTTTTTTCTCGTCTTCATAGCGTAGTATCACAGGATATGGGCCCGGATATTTTTTCAAGATAGAAAGAATCGTTTTATCCTGACGATGATCGAGCAACTGGATCCAGAACTTTTCATTGGTTGCCAGTTGCGCCTCTGCTAGAATCATCTGCAAGCGCCCATCACGCTCTTGTATCTTCCCTGTCAAGTAATAAAAGCCACCTTCTTTTATCAAGGAGGAAAATCGATTGTAGGTTTCAGGGAAAAGGGTCACATCCAATTTTTTCTTGGTATCACTGACTTGTAAGAAAGCCATGAGATCGCCCGACTTGGTTCGAATGGTTCGAATGTTTTGTACCTCAATGAGAATGCGCGCCTGCTCTCCTTGTATGAGTTGAGAAATTGGTTGGATCTCGTAGGGACTCGTTTTCCCAATCGCAACCAATGGGTGGGTACTGAGCCCGACGCCAATAATGGCCTCTTCCTTCTCATATTTTTCAGCCTGGCTAAAGTCCTCTGCTTCTGTCCAGGAATAGTTAGAATCTGCAAATAAACTACCTAGCTCATCAGCAAAGACAAACAAATTCGGCAAATTGTGAAGCACCTTGCGTCTATTTTTTTCAAAAATGTCAAACAGTCCAAGCTCCACTAAAGGTGTTAACAGAGGTAATTTATGATACTGATTGGGGAGGCGTAAAATAAAATCTTCGACACTTTCAAAGGGACGATTATCAATGATCCAATAGGCTAAATCTCTCGGGAGTCCCTTGATATTTTTCATTCCCAAGTAAATTTTTCGATCCTGGAACTTATCTCTGTAAGGGATGGTGTTGATGGATAATGGCGCGACTTTAAAATCAAACTGGAGAGCATCTGTCAGATAATCGCTGCTCGAATAATTGAGCATGACATCAAAGAAAACATCTGGATAATGGACCTTGAAATAGGCCATCTGAAAGGCCAAGGCAGAATAGGCATAGGCATGGGAACGGTTAAACCCATAGCCTGCGAATTTTTCCATAATCGCAAAGACCTCTTTGGCTTTTTCTTCCGTATGTCCAAGTTTAAGAGCACCTGCGACAAAATCGTCTTCCATCTTGTGCATTTCAGCTGCATTTTTTTTGCCCATAGCCCGACGTAAAATATCGGCTTTCCCTAGACTAAAGCCTGCAAAACGCTGGGCAACCTGCATGACCTGCTCTTGGTAGAGCATGATCCCATAAGTGGGCCGTAAGATTTCTTCAATAGCTGGATCTAAAATCTCAACTTTTTCTTGGCCGTGCTTTCTTTTGACGAAATTATCAATGTAATCACTAGCCCCTGGACGATTGAGAGAGGTGGTCGCTACCACTTCTTCGAAATGATTGGGTCTCACTCGTCTCAAGAGGCGAATGGCTCCAGCCTGTTCAAATTGGAAAATCCCCTTGGTATCCCCTGCAGCAAACAAGGCCAAGGTTTCTGGATCTTCTAAATCAATGGCTTCAATCACGATCTCTTCTTGGTACTTTTCATAGACGGCTTCCTTCATTTTCTGAACAAAGGTTAAATTTCGCAGACCCAAAAAGTCCATCTTCAACAGACCATTGGCTTCAACCGCATGGGCATCATACTGGGTGACAAACATGTCTTCTCCATACTTGAGAGGAATGTGATCCGTCAAATCCTGGTCACTCATCACAACCCCAGCCGCATGGATAGAGGTCTGCCTTGGTTGGCCTTCTATTCTTTTGGCAATTTCAAAGCCACGCTCAAATTCTGCTCGGCTATGAATCACTTGTCGAAATGCTAGATTCTGTTCATAAGCTGTCGCCAGTGTATCCCTAAAGCCAATCCGCTTGGTAATGGAGGTCAATTCGTACTCTGGTACTCCAAAACGTTTAAAGACATCTCGAATGGCTTGTTTGGCCCCAAAGGTTGAAAAGGTCACGATCTGAGCTGCATGGTAACTCCCATAACGGTCTCTCACATAGCGGATAAATTCTGGACGATAGATATCAGGAATATCAATATCAATATCCGGCATGGTGTAGCGCTCCACATTTAAAAAGCGCTCAAACAGGAGGTTCTTCTCCACAGGATCAATCCCTGTAATTCCTAATGCATAGGCTACCAGTGAGCCTACAGCAGACCCACGTCCCATTCCCATATAATAGCCTTGACTCCGTCCGAAACGAAGAAGGTCCCAGACAATCAAGAAATAGTCATCAAAGCCCATTTGGTGAATAATGTCTAATTCATGCTCCAGACGTTCTTGATAGACCGGACTAGTCAAGTTCTTTCGAAGGAGACCCGCTTGAGCTAATTCTCTCAGTTCCTCAACAGCTGGTTTCTGAGGATTGAAGCGAGGCAATTTCAACTGGGTATCAATGTCATATTGAATTCCTTGGACAAGTTTTTCCAGATTTGTGATGGCTTGAGGAAATCGCTCTGCAAAATCATTCTTTAAATCCTGAGGAGTTTTTAGGACTGTTGTCGGATCAATTGGCCCTGTTTCCGTCAAGCTTTGATTGTCCTTGATGGCTGCCAGCATCTGCATGGCTTCCACATCTTCCGCCTCAAAAAATCGAACGGTATGAAGAGGAATCACAGGGTGGCTAAACTCTTGGACAGGCGTATCCGCAAAAACTCCGATGAAGTAATCTAGACCAAGCGGCAAGTCTCCACTAGCAAAAGGAGCTGGGACAATGACTGCTACTCCTTCTGTTAGGTGCTTCACATCCTCCCAATTGCTCTTCCCCATCATTTTGACGGTCGACATCTTCATCAGATTCTGGTAGCCCTTCGTTGACAGGGCCATCATCCGAAACGGAATTGTTTCATTGTCTACTTCTAGTCCAACTTCTAATCCGACCAAGGGGCTGAGATTGTGGGCCTGACAGGCTTCGATAAATTCATAAGCACCATACAAATTATCTACATCCATGATTCCCAATGCGTCATACCCCATGCTTTTAGCCACGTGGACATAGTCTTTTATGGTCACAAGGCTTTCCATAAAAGTATAGACTGATTTGGTATCTAGCTGTGCAATCACTTTGTCTCCTCCCTCACTTGTCTATTTTTGGGACTCTTTTTTGTACAAAAAAACACCACTGCTACACAATGATGTCTCAACAACGGAAGACATGGGATTCGAACCCACGCACGCTTTTACACGCCTACCGCGTTTCCAACACGGCCTCTTAAGCCTCTTGAGTAATCTTCCATGAATAAAAATATGGAGCCGGTGGGAGTCGAACCCACGTCCAAACACCTGCCAGCATATTTGTCTACAACCATAGGTTATGTCTTAGTTTAACAGCTACACGACACATAACTCAAGCCCTGTAGTTGCGAGTCTATCAATCTCTTATCTAACTCCTAGACCAAGCTAGATCGTATCTCGCTAAAATTAAGACCTGTCATCAAACACGAGCGATTCGAATCGGGTCACGCCTGCTGGTGTTTAGGCAGCTAAAGCGTAAGAATTATTATTTTTTGCAGTTATATTTAACTGGCGTTTTACATCCGCTAGATGAGTTGCAAAATATGCCTCATAATGCCTGTCGAATCCGTAACGACCCCAAAACGAATACAATTAGTATATCAAAATGTAGCCAAAAATGCAAAAGAAAAAAATTGAACAAGAAGGCTTCCACCGGGAAGCTCCTTGCTCAATTTACTGTACTTATTGAAGATTCAACTTGTACTTGCTGATATAGTGGATGGTGAAGTACATAGAAACAATCTTGATGACTTCATAGATAAGACCTGGAATGAAGTTTGCTCCAAATTCATCAAACTTTCCATAAACCAATGCATACCCGACAGCATATGAATCCTTAAATGGATTGACCGCTGTACCAATGATACTTAAGACAAGGCACAAAAGAAAGAAGAACAGAATCGCTTTCAATCCACGACGATTTTGGAACAGTTGGCCAAGTGCGATCGATACATAAAATAGGAAGATTCCTGAAGCTGTGGTGAAAATCCACCAGATGATCATCCAATAAGCTATAGAATAACTAAAAGCCTCAGCGATAATACTAAATACAGGAGAGAGGTCTTGTCCAACGACAGCGCCCATCACAATAATTGTAAGAAGACCACTAAAAAATAGAAGGAATAGGCAGTAAAGACTCGCTACTAAAGCTCCCACAAATTTAGACAAAATGATCGCATGAGGACTAGCTGGAAGGGTCCATGTCAAGTAACCTTCACGTCCGTATAAGTTGGAATAGAAACGACGGATAATAATATAGTAGTTACTAAGATAAAGACCAATGACTCCTCCAAAAATAAGAATCCCAATAGTTCCTGCTACCATTTGCATGGTATCTAGATCCCAACTTCTAATAGTTGTTGAAGAACTTCCAGCAATAATACCTGTTAGTACTGACAAACCTAGTGCGATCAGGGTGATCAATAAATACCACTTAGCTGTCGATTTAAATTCATATTTTAATAATTTACCAAACATGGGTTCCTCCTAATAAACACGGAATTGATCACGGAAGATCTCATCGATTGATTTTCCGTGTTGATTGCGCATAACAGTCGTATTTTCATGCAAGAGGATTCTTCCTTGGTTGATGAAAATGGCCTCATCCAAAACTTGCTCAATATCAGCAATCAAGTGAGTAGAAATCAAGACAGAAGAGTTTGGACGTCTGTTTTGAATAATGGTCCGCAAAATATAATCACGCGCCGCTGGGTCGACCCCACCGATTGGTTCATCAAGAACATACAAGTCAGCTTCACGACTCATCACCAAAATCAATTGTACTTTTTCCTTGTTCCCTTTTGAAAGGCTGTTCAATTTTTGATTTGGATGCAAATGCAAATCGTTGAGCAATTGGTAAGCTCGTTGGACATTAAAATCTGTATAAAAATCTTGGAAATAACGAATAGCATCACTAATTTTCATATTTTCATTCAGATAAGTTGTATCCGGCAAATAGGAAACAACTTTTTTAGAAGCTGGGGATGGTAATTGCCCATGAATATAGATATTTCCAAGGCTTGGTTGCAACAAACCATTAATCAATTTAATGATGGTTGTTTTCCCGCTACCATTGGGCCCCAAAAGGCCAATAATACGGCCAGGTTGGATGTTCAAACTAACATCCATGAGAGCAACTTCATGCCCATAATTCTTTGTCACATGGTCCAAGTAGACCAAAGGATACTGATTCATGTAAATCTCCTTTATTTTCTATTTATGCTATTATACCCTGTCCCCTTGATGATTGCAACTTTATCTGAAAATTTGCTAAGAATTTGTAAATGCTTGTTCAAAAAAACAGGGATAAACAAATCAGAGGTTAGGGAAGCCCCAACCTCTGATGTGTTTTGATGAATAGAATTTTTAACTAATTCCAAGTGCGATCCGTGCATAGCGGCTCATCTTTTCAACCGTCCAAGCAGGGTACCAGACCAACTTCACATCTACAGATGTCACTTCTTCTACTTCTGCTAAAACATCATGAATCTGATCTGTCAGAAGATCCGCTAATGGACATCCCATGGTCGTTAGGGTCATATCAATGATGGTTGCTCCAGTTTCACCGTCAAAATGGATCTCGTAGACAAGACCTAAATTGACAATATCAATTCCAAGCTCAGGATCGATTACCTCTTCCAAAGCATTTAAGATTTTATTTTTAATTTCTTCAATTTGCTCAGTTGTATATGCCATATGACTTCCTTTTTTTGCTATTTTACTCTCGATAGAATTTCTTGGCTCGGGTTAAAAAGATCCGCAGGATCTGGCCACTCTCTTGTTTTTAGGTAGCCGTTAAAAAGGTCTCCCGGACCTGGGTCGCTTTTTGATTTCTTGGCGACCGTTAAAAAGGTCCCCCGGACCTTCCTCGCTTCCGAATTTCTGGGCTCGGGTTAAAAATGTCCCCTGGACATTTTTAATCCTCTATAAAGTCACGCAATGGTTTGCTTCTGCTTGGGTGGCGGAGTTTGCGGAGGGCTTTGGCTTCGATCTGACGGATCCGTTCACGGGTCACGTTGAAGACTTTCCCCACATCTTCCAAAGTACGCATTTTTCCATCATCGAGACCAAAACGAAGACGCAAAACATTTTCTTCTCGATCTGTCAAAGTATCGAGGACTTCATCCAATTGTTCGCGTAGTACCACACGAGTGGTGTAGTCTACTGGATTTTCAATCACTTCATCTTCGATAAAATCGCCCAAATGGCTATCGTCTTCTTCCCCGATTGGAGTTTCAAGAGAAACAGGCTCTTGGGCAATCTTCAAGATTTCGCGCACCTTATCAGGCGTCATATCCATGCGTTCAGCGATTTGTTCAGGCGTTGGGTCTTGTCCCAATTCTTGCAAGAGATTGCGTTGTTCACGAACCAACTTGTTAATGGTTTCCACCATGTGAACAGGGATCCGAATGGTCCGTGCTTGGTCTGCAATGGCACGAGTGATAGCCTGACGAATCCACCAAGTCGCATAAGTAGAGAATTTAAATCCCTTGGTATAGTCAAACTTATCAACGGCCTTCATCAAGCCCATATTTCCTTCTTGGATCAAATCCAAAAATTGCATTCCACGACCAACGTAACGTTTCGCAATGGATACAACCAAACGAAGGTTGGCTTCTGCAAGACGTTGCTTAGCTTCCAAATCACCTTGTTCCACTAGTATAGCCAATTCTTGTTCTTCTTCATTGGTCAAAAGAGGAACAACCCCAATTTCTTTCAAGTACATCCGTACTGGGTCGTTGACCTTGGCAGAGTTGCTTCCAAGCAATTCCTCATCTGACAATTCTGGCTCTTCTTCATTGTTCAACACACGCGCACTTGGGTTACCATCTTTATCCGTGATCGAAATTCCTGCATCTTGAATGCGTTGCAAAAGATCTTCAATCCCATCTGCATCTAGTGTGAATGGAATAACCAACTTGTCATTAATTTCATCATCTGTTGCAGTTCCACTTTTCTTGTGGCTGCGAATAAACTCTGCAATTTGAACGTCCAATGTTGTAATATCTTTTTGTTCTTTAGCCATTCCTACTCCATTCTTCTTTTTTGAGCGATCAAACGCTCGAGTTCCAATAAAGCTTTTTCCGCATCCCCTGTCGAGGAAGCTTCCTTCACTTTATTTCCAATTTGTTGACTTTCTTTGCGAAGAAGCTCACGATTTCGCGTTTCTTCCACTTCTTCTAATTCACCATCCGCTATCTCTTCTGGCAAATCTTCTTCTAACATCCGGTACCAGGCGTGCTGGACCCCTTCAGGTTGCTCGGACAAATCCTGAGATGTGACTTCTCCATTTTGACAGAGTAATTGGTACAAGATCTGTAACTCCGGTGTGTCAAAGACAAAATCAGGTCGCAAACGGTAATCATTGAGCACCATTGGAAAATCTTTCATCCTACTTAATAAATGATTTTCCGCCTTGATCAAGCGAGTCATCCCACGGTTAGGTAGGAGATCGACTGAAAAATTCGACGTTCTTGATCGTCCACCACTTTGATCCTCCTGCCGTTGATGCAAGCGACTATTATTGACAATCTGCTCAATCTGCAAATAATCAAAGTCTGGCAATAAATCTGCCAACTTATAAATATAGGTGTTTTGCGCTGTGATGGAGCGCGTCTGGGCGATCATCGGTGCCAGCTTCTCGACAAACTCAATCTGTGCCTGCAAGTTCTCAATATACTGGGGTTTCCAGTAGTGCATCAAGAATTCAACCTTACTGATCCGCGAATTCTTCAAGAGGGAAGCTAGATCTTCTGGGGAGGTCTTTTTGAGGTACTCATCGGGATCCATCTGATCAGGGATACGGACGATCTCCAACTCCAGATCCTGCAAGACATCCAAGGCCTTAGCGGTTGCTTCAAGTCCCGCCTTATCCCCATCATAGGTCAGAATGACCTTTTTGGTAAAATGAGACAGGTGCTGGACGTGCTCTGGTGTCAAGGCTGTCCCCATAGAGGCGACTGCATTTTCAACCCCAGCTCGATAAGCCGCAATGACATCCATAAAGCCTTCCATGATATACATTTCATGTTGCTTTTTGGCGCTCGTCTTAGCTTGGTCTAAATGGTAGAGCTCATAACTTTTGTTAAAGAGACGGGTGCTACGACTATTCTTGTACTTGGCTTGATGACTCCCATCGTCCATCTTTTTCCATAACCTACCAGAAAAAGCAATGACACGTCCACTATCATCCGTCAAAGGAAACATAATCCGATCCTGAAAGGCATCAAAAACTGTTCCAGCATCTGAGATTGTGAATAATCCCGAATCGGTAATCACTTTCTCAGAGAACTTCTCAGAGAGATTTCGATAGAGATAATTCCCTTCTGCTGGGGCTAAGCCCAATTGAAAATGTCGGATGACCTCATCCGTCAATCCACGTTCATGCAGATAATTTCGCGCTTCTTCTCCCATCTTTGTCGTCATCAGAATCGCCTGGTAGAACTTACTGGCTTCCTGATGAATCTCATAAAGTTCTTGGTTTGGATTGACAGACGTTGGTTGAGCCGGCCTTGCTTGGTACTGAAGCGCAATACCCGCTTTTTCTGCTACGATCTGGACCGCATCCATAAAAGCCACTCCACGGTATTCCTCAATAAACTTAAAGACATCTCCCGAGCGACCACATCCGAAACAATGGTAAAACTGCTTGTCTTCAACGACATTAAAAGAAGGAGTCTTTTCACCATGAAAAGGACAGAGCCCTAAAAAATTACGGCCAGCCTTGGTCAAAGAAACAACTTCTCCAATAACTTCAACAATGTTTACACTGTTTTTAATTTCTGCAATTAGCTCTTTATCAACCATAAACAGTGCCTCCATTTTACCATAGATTATCACTTTATATTTTATACTAAAAGTTAGTAAAAGTAAATTTTTTCCTACCGATTTCACACATAAAAGAAAAGATTTTCAACCTTTATCACTAATTTTAAAAAATGAGGCATATTCCTTGTCAGTCGAATATTTTTCCGTTATACTATCATAGTAAAAAATTATTATGAAAGGACATATTTAGGATATGTTAAAAGATTTGAAAGCTTTTCTCCTTCGTGGGAATATTGTTGACCTTGCTGTAGCAGTCGTTATCGGAGCTGCATTTGGAGCTATCGTAACATCACTTGTTAACGATATCATCACTCCACTTATTTTGAAACCAGCTATGAAAGCTGCCGGTGTTGATAAGATTGCTAATTTGTCATGGAACGGTGTTGCATACGGTAGCTTCTTGAGCGCTGTGATCAACTTCCTTGTTGTTGGTACTGTTCTTTTCTTCGTAGTGAAAGCTGCTGAAAAAGCTCAAAACCTTGGTAAAAAAGAAGAAGCTGTCGAAGAAGAAGCTCCTGCTCCTACTCAAGAAGAGTTGCTTGCTGAAATCCGCGACTTGCTTGCAAACAAATAATCAGATAAAAAGATCCGATCTTCTAGCTAGAAGATCGGTTTTTTTGTCTTTAACGGATGATAAAAACAAAAAACAGACCGAAGTCTGTTCTTGTATTCAATTAGAATTTTTTACGTTTACGAGCTGCTTCTGATTTACGTTTACGTTTTACAGAAGGTTTTTCATAGAATTCACGTTTGCGTGTTTCTTGAAGAGTACCAGCTTTAGTAACCGCACGTTTGAAACGACGAAGAGCATCGTCAAGAGATTCATTCTTACGTACTACTGTTTTTGACATATTTTTCACTCCCTTCAAGCCTAAAATCTTAATAATTTTATCACACTTTAAGGACGCTGTCAAGATCTTTTGAAACTTTTCTAGCCCTCCTAGCCTTCATATCATTTCTTTTTCCAACTTTTTCATTCTTCCCATTTTATGATACAATGGAAACAAAGAAAACCCTGAAGGAGATACTATGTCAGAAATTTATGATATTACAATTGTTGGGGGCGGACCAGTTGGTCTGTTTGCTGCTTTTTATGGCAATATGCGCCAAGTAAAAGTCAAACTGATTGATTCCTTACCTCAACTGGGAGGGCAACCAGCTATTCTCTATCCAGAAAAGAGTATCCTCGATGTACCTGGCTTTACCAATTTGACTGGTGAAGAATTGAGCAACCGCTTGATCGAGCAAGTCAAACGGTTTGATACACCGATCTTTCTCAATGAAACTGTAGAGGATATTCGAAAAGAAGGCGACCTCTTCACCATCACTACTTCTCGCCAAGTGCATCAGTCTAAAGCAGTCATTATAGCCATGGGCGGTGGTGCCTTTAAGCCACGCGCCCTTGACATTGAGGGAGCTGAAGACTTTGATAACGTCCACTATCATGTTTCGAACATCCAACAATATGAAGGACAGCAGGTGACCGTCCTTGGTGGTGGAGACTCTGCTGTAGACTGGGCTCTTGCTTTTGACAAGATTGCTCCAACTACGATCATTCATCGTCGGGATAACTTCCGTGCTTTAGAACATAGTGTAGAAGAACTCAAACAATCTTCTGTTAGCATCAAAACACCATTTGTTCCTAGCCGCTTGATTGGCGAAAATGGTCATGCCACTCATCTTGAAATCACAAAAGTTAAAACCGATGAAACCGAACTCATTCCGATTGATCACTTATTTGTCAACTATGGCTTTAAATCTTCAATCGGAAACTTGAAAGAATGGGGTGTAGAATTGCAACGCCATAAAATCAAGGTGAACCAAAAACAAGAAACCAGCCTTCCTGGAATTTATGCCTGTGGAGACTGCTGCTTCTACGAAGGAAAGATTGATCTCATCGCTACAGGTCTTGGGGAAGCTCCAACAGCTGTAAACAATGCCATCAACTACATCTATCCAGATAAGAAAGTCCAACCAACCCACTCAACTAGTTTATAATAAAAAAAGTTAATCGATTCTGCAAAGAAGTAAAAATGAGTTCCTATTTTTAGTATGAATCAAGAAAATACAAAAACTTTCCGCTGTGAGAAAAGTGCCTGAAACAATACGTTTCAGGCACTCGGGAGTTTTGAGACATTAGGCTCAAAACTAAGTCATGGAACTTCTATGAAGTTCGCTGACGTCCGTACTCACCTAAGGAAAGTTTTTAAAAAGACTTTAACCTCATTATGAAAGGCCTTTGGCCTTTTTTATTTGTCTAAATCGTCTGCGATCTTATTGATCTTACGCAAGCGGTGATTGACACCGCTTTTTGAAATAGGCTTTTGCAAACTATCGGCGATCTGCTGGATAGAATAATCTGGATGGTTCATCCGGATATAGGCAACTTCCTGCAGGTCACTTGGTAAACTTCCTAGACCGACCGTATCCACAATTTTACTAATATTATTAATGGTTTTCATACTAGCTGTGACTGTGCGCTGGATATTGGCCATCTCGGCATTATTGGCCCGGTTGAGGTCATTGCGCGTTTCTCTCATGACCTTGATAGACTCAAATTCCTGCATGGCTTGCATGGCCTCTACGACAATTAGAAAATCAATAATATCTTCCGCTCGTTGCAGATAGGTCACCACCCCTTTTTTCCGCTCGATGGTTTTCGCATCTAGTAAAAATCCTTGCATGAGAAGGGCAATTCCTTCCGCGTGGTCTGTATAAACAGAATGAATTTCCAGCTGGTACTTCCCTTTTTCAGGATCCTTGATGGAACCACTCGACAGAAAAGCACCCCGGAGATAAGCACGACTAGCTACTTCATCTTCTAAAACACTGGCATCAATGCCTGTCTCAATCCCAAAAAAGGCATCTGCCAAATGCAAGTCAGCTAGAATCTCTTCCACCTTTTCATCCAAGAATACTGTATAGACACGATTTTTTTTCAAATTGGTTTTTTGATGGTGGCGAATATCTGATTTGGCCTCATAAAAATGATGCAATAATTCATAGATATGGCGAGCGATCTTGGCATTTTCTGTTGTTACCGAGAGCGTCAAGCCCCCCATTGAAATCCCAAGACTTCCAGACATCTTGATAATGGCAGCCAATTCACTCTTTTCAAATCGCTTGAGAGACAATAATTCTTCTTTGACACGAACCGTAAAACTCATTTTCTCACCTGCACGATCTGCATCAACTCTTCGACCACTTTTTCGCCATCATGAAAAGCTCCTCCATTGACCAACTTCAAGAAATCAGAAGAAATCACTTGGGGAACTTGCGAGTGCAACCCCTTGAAATCGTGCTCTACCTGCACCAAGTATTCATCAAATTTATTGCTGTTCATGTAAGCTGCGGGAACCTGATTGATATTGACAAGGACGGTATCGATGAACTTCTCTCCCAAATGTTTATGAAGAACGGCAACGTGGTCACTATCTGTGAAATGCTCGGTTTCTCCTCTTTGGGTCATGATATTACACACATAGGCTACTTGGGCCTTGGTTTCAAGGATGGCTTTCCCAATCTCATCGATCATCAAATTAGGAAGGATCGAGGTAAAGAGCGAACCAGGACCTAAGACGACCATATCACTTTCAAGAATAGCTTCCACCACTTTCTTACTAGCTTTTGGGCGCTCTTGATCAAAGGTATTGGTCACATAAACATGATCAATCATGCCGGTGTAGTTGGCAATGTGGCTTTCTCCTACCACTTCTTTTCCATCTTGAAAAACTGCATGAAGGGTCAAGGGACTATCACTGGAAGGATAGATCTTGCCGGTCGTATGAAAGAACTTGGTTAACAACTGCATGGCATTATAGGTCGAGCCTTGCATCTCTGAAATCCCTGCAATGATCAAGTTTCCCAAAGGGTGTCCGGCCAAAGGGCCATCATCGTCTGCAAAACGGTATTGAAAGACCTTCTCATAAAAACGAGGCATATCTGACATGGCAACCAGCACATTTCGAAGATCCCCAGGTGGTGTCAATTTTTGGATGTTCTTCCGCAATTCACCTGAACTCCCGCCATCATCTGCAACGGTTACGATGGCAGTGATGTCGACCGGTTTCTTTCTCAGACTATCGAGGATAACAGAAATTCCTGTTCCTCCTCCAATAACGGTTACTTTAGGTTTTCTCATGAGCGATTCACCGTTTCTTTCCGTCTGTCCTTGTCTCTATGACTGCAATTGACCTGCCAATTTTTTTCTAAATCATGCGCTAAGCGCTCTGCAAAGGCTACTGAACGGTGTTGCCCACCGGTACAGCCCATAGCGATGGTGAGAACGGATTTACCTTCCCGTTTATAAGACGGTAAAATAGGTACGATCAAGTCATGGAGATGACGGTAAAAGTCCTCTGATTCAGGGTGATCCATGACATAATCATAGACTGCTGGATCCTGACCGGTTAAATTCCGAAGTTCCAATTTGTAGTAGGGGTTTGGAAGGAAACGCACGTCAAACACAAGGTCAGCATCGATCGGAAGGCCATATTTAAACCCAAATGACATGACCTCAACCCGAAAATCTGGCTGATTATCTTGACTGGCAAATTGTTCTGCGATCGTTTTTCTCAAATTACGAGGTGTCAACTCAGTCGTATCCACCACATTTTGACTGATATTTTTTAAAGGGGACAAGAGTTCGCGCTCTAGGGTAATCCCATCTAAGACACGGCCATCTGCCGCTAATGGATGGCTACGACGGGTTTCCTTGTATCGTGCTACCAACTCACTATCAGTGGCATCCAAGAACAAGACCTTGAAATCGAGGTCTTCTTGGTTGTCCAATTCATCCAAAATGGTGCGAATTTCATTGAAAAAAGAACGGCTCCGCATATCCACAACAACGGCTAATTTATTGTTATCGGGACTGTGGCGCATGAGCTCAATAAATTTCAGCAAGAGCGCCGGTGGCATATTATCGATGGTAAAGTAACCCAAGTCCTCAAACGATTGGATGGCGACGGTCTTACCCGCACCGCTCATCCCTGTTACCATGACCAGTTGAATCTTACTTTCTGTCATTTTCTCCTCCCATAAATAAAACAGAGTGGCCTACAGTTTCCTGCTCTCCACTCTGTCTTTTTGTCTTTGAATGGTTATTAGGACTTAATTTCCGCAATAACTTCAATTTCAACCTTCACATCACGTGGCAGGCGTGCTACTTCAACAGCAGATCGAGCTGGAAACTCTGTGATAAAGACTGTTTTATAGACCTCATTAAAAGGTACAAAGTCATTCATATCACTTAAGAAACAAGTGGTTTTCACCACATGGTCAAAGTCTGTCCCAGCCTCTTCCAAAATAGCCCCAATGTTCTTTAAGACTTGCTCTGTTTGTTCTTGGATGGTTTCTCCAATGATTTCACCTGTTTCAGGTGACAAGGGAACTTGTCCACTTGCAAAGAGAAGATTCCCTACGATTTTCCCTTGAACATAAGGTCCAATTGCTGCAGGTGCTTTATCTGTATGAATTGTTTTTGCCATAGTATTCTCCAAGTCTATTTACTTCTGCTGGTTTTCTTTTGCTAATTTTTCCCTTTGTAAGCGCAATTTGCGCTTAGGATTTAGCGTATTAAAGAGTTCTTCTAGTTTTTCAGCATTCCAAACATCGGCTGCTGAAACAAAATTTCCATTTTCATCTCGAAAAGATATTGGTTTATCTCCCACTGAAAAAGCCTCACTTCTTATTTGGAATCCTTGATCCGCTGAGGATCTATTTTAATCTACAAACTCAAATTCAAATTTACCGATCCGGACGATATCGCCATCTTTTGCCCCACGCGCACGGAGAGCTTCATCAACCCCCATGCCACGTAATTGACGAGCAAATTTCATGACCGCTTCATCACGATCGAAATTCGTCATATTAAAGAGTTTTTCAAGTTTTTCGCCAGACAAGACCCAAGCGGCATCGTCATCCCGACTGATATCAAAGGCTGGCTGGTCTTCATCAAAGCCATAGTAGACTTCTTCTTGAGCCATTTCGTCTTCTGAATACAAGAGGAATTCTGGCGTTTTGTCTAACAATTCTGCTGTTGCTTCTAATAAATTGTCCAAACCTTGATGCGCCAAACTAGAGATCGGAAAGATCTGTGGCAGTTCATCAAACTCATCGTAATTGGCTGCCAATTTCTTCTTGAACTCTTTCAAGTTTTCTTGGCTCTCTGGCATGTCCATTTTATTTGCCACGATAATCTGAGGCCGCTCCATCAAACGAAGATTATAGGTTTCAAGCTCTTTATTGATTTGAACATAATCTTCGTAAGGATCGCGTCCTTCACTCGCTGACATATCAATAACATGCAAGATAACCCGTGTGCGCTCGATGTGGCGAAGGAACTGGGTTCCGAGTCCGACACCTTGGCTAGCCCCTTCAATCAATCCAGGAAGGTCTGCGACTGCAAAGGATTCACCTGATGGCGTCCGAACCATTCCCAAGTTTGGAACGATGGTTGTGAAATGATAGGCCCCAATCTTTGGTTTGGCTGAAGTGATGACACTAAGAAGGGTTGATTTCCCAACAGAAGGGAAGCCAACCAAACCAACGTCTGCCAAGACCTTGAGTTCTAATTCGAGTTCGCGTTCCTGACCAGGTTCCCCGTTCTCAGAAATCTCTGGTGCTGGATTCTTTGGAGTGGCAAAACGAATATTTCCACGTCCGCCACGGCCACCGTGTGCGACAATGTACTCTTGTCCATTTTCAACTAGGTCCGTAATGACCTTGCCCGTCTCAGCATCTCGGACGGTCGTTCCTTGAGGGACTCGTACATAGAGATCCTCTGCTCCCCGTCCATGCATCCCTTTAGTCATTCCTTTTTCCCCATTTTGGGCTTTGAAATGCCGGTTATAACGGAAGTCCATCAAGGTGCGCAAGCCTTCGTCTACTACGAAGATGACATTGCCACCACGACCTCCATCACCACCCCAAGGCCCGCCATTAGGGACATATTTTTCGCGGCGAAAAGCCACCATGCCATCGCCGCCATTTCCAGCCTTGACCTTAATCTTGGCTGTATCTAAAAACATACTCATAAATAGATGATTTCCTTTATTTCTGTGTGCGTCTTAATAAGAAAGAGCACCAATTGCGGTTGCAAAGATTGCACCAACCGTTACAATCAACATAATCACAATGACAACCATCGTGATCATTTCAAATGGTGTTTTTTTACGTTTTCCGTTATCTCCAAAAGCCACTTCTAATACCTCGATTACTATAAATTCATTAGCCCTATTTTACCACGAAATAGGGGATTTTTCAAATCGAGCCTACACAAAAAGACCAGACAGAAGTCTGATCTTTCATTGATCATTTTAAGAATCTTTTCTTACACGTAAAATTCCAACCGATAGAACTGCTAGGAAGACACCCATGACAAGAACCACCGGTGTCATCTTTTCACCTGTACTTGGAAGAACTTTTTTCTTACCAGGTTTTGGAGCTTCTTCTTTAACAGAAGATGAAGATGATTTCAATGAAGAACTTGATGTGGATGTTGAGTTCGATGTAGAGCTAGAACTCGTTGAAGATGATGAACTTGATGAAGAGCTAGAACTCGTTGAAGATGATGAGCTTGATGAAGAACTAGAACTTGATGAGGAGGTTGAGCTAGGTGTCGGTGGCGTTTGTTCTTTCTCACCCAATCCTTCGCCAGATCCTGTTTCCAATCGTACTTCACGGGTTAAACTACGCGGTGCTGGGAAATTGGTTGCCTTCCATGTTAATGTATTATGGACAATATCACCGACTTTCGTTCCAGGAGCTACTTTTGTAGAATATTCAATATACATTGGCCAATTGTAATTATCACCAAATTCAATTGTAAAACCAGTGATCTTTCCATCTGCATTCTTATCGAAAACAGCTTTTTTAGTAAAGTTATCTAGAACTGGGAGACTCAAGATCTGAGCTTCGTTCTTGATCCCACCTTCTACAGGAGCATAGCGAACCGCACGTAAGCTCCCTTCAACCAATGTTAAGCCATCTCCGAATTGGTCTTTAATGACCATTCCTCGCAGCATATCTTGACGGGCATTTAAGAGAATCCGCCATTTGATTATGGTTGGATCAGACTTATCTTGATAGCCGTATTTCATTTCATAGTCCCCAGCTTCCCCAGCTGTTTTTTCATAATTCAAGGAAAAATCTGTATTTCCTAGTTTAAACTGGATTGGAGATGTTTTTGTAACTACTTCTGAATCGACTTTTACATCAAAATGAAGAGCAACTCGTTTGTTGAGTGGATGAGATGCGAAATAATCATTAAAGGTAACGGTCACTGTTTTCTTAGCTGTATCAACGACAGCTTTCCCCACCATCTGACCATTTGATTGGCCTTCCTCAAGAACATTGAATTCCAATGCTGTGTAGAGGGCTAATTCTTTTGGCAAACTAAGAGTTAAGGTATCACCAGCTTGAATAGTTTGCGAATCTGGAAAGGCTAAATAAATACTTGCTGACAATTTTTCATTTGTCAACACCTTGCTCCCATTTGTTAGCGTGTTACCATCTTTCGTTAGACGTGCTGTCTGTGTATATGATGAGACTTCTGCAGCATGTATTGTTTTAGTCAAACCAGCTGTGAATAGAATCGTTAGCACTAAGGCAAGTGCCCATACAATTTGACGAACCTGTTTCATATATACCTCCTCTGCTCGCCTATTTGCGAGCCATGTTTTTTACAAGGTTAAAGTCCGATTTCTGCTTGAACAACTGCAGCAATGGTATCTACATAGTAGTCCACTTCTTCATGGGTTGGTGCTTCTGCCATCACTCGAAGGAGGGGTTCAGTTCCACTTGGACGTACCAAAATACGTCCATTTCCTGCCATTTCCGCTTCCATTTTTTCAATGATTTCACGAATAGCAGGCACTTCCATCGCCTTGTCTTTCATGCTATTTTCAACCCGGATATTAACCAGTTTTTGTGGATAAATGGTTACTTCAGCAGCCAATTCAGATAATTTCTTACCGGTTTCTTGCATGATTTTAGTCAATTGAACTCCTGTTAATTGACCATCACCAGTTGTATTATAATCCATGATGACTACGTGACCGGATTGCTCACCACCAAGATTGTATCCTGACTTGCGCATTTCTTCGACCACATAACGGTCTCCAACAGCTGTGATTTCTTTTTGAATTCCCTTCGCATCTAATGCTTTGTGGAAGCCGAGATTGGACATGACGGTTGTGACGATCGTATTTTTTTCGAGCAAGCCCTTGCTTGAAAGATAAGAACCGATGATGTACATGATCTTATCTCCATCTACGATCTCTCCATTTTCATCCACTGCAATCAAGCGATCGCTGTCTCCGTCAAAGGCTAGACCAATCGCTGCGCCTACTTCTTTGACTTTCTCTTGCAAATGCTCTGGGTGAGTAGAACCAACCCCATCATTGATGTTCAAACCATCTGGGTTTTCACCGATGACGGTCAATTGAGCTCCCAGATCTGCAAAGATTTGACGGGCACTAGTAGAGGCTGCACCATTTGCTGTATCTAAGACTACGCGCATGCCCTCGAGTTGGACACCTGTCGATACAAGGAATTCTTGATACTTACGCAAACCTTCTGGATATTCCATGACCGTTCCTAAACCTTGGGCACTTGGACGTGGAAGGGTATCTTCAGAAGCATCAAGCAAGGCTTCAATTTCAAGTTCGCGATCATCATCCAATTTGAAGCCATCACCACCAAAGAATTTGATGCCATTGTCCAAGGCTGGATTGTGGCTAGCAGAAATCATCACTCCGGCGCTGGCTTTTTCCGTACGAACTAGATAAGCGACACCTGGCGTTGCAATCACACCCAACTTGTAGACGCGAATCCCAACTGATAAGAGGCCAGCGATCAAAGCATGCTCCAGCATTTCACCAGAAATACGCGTATCACGTCCAACAAACACCAAAGGTGTTTGTTCTTCATGTTGGCTCAACACATAACCACCGAAACGGCCTAGTTTAAAAGCCAATTCTGGCGTTAATTCTACATTTGCTTCTCCACGGACACCGTCCGTTCCAAAATATTTACCCATTCTTCATTACCTTTTTTACTTTCTAATTACTTGAACTGGAGGAGGTCGACGACGAACTGCTTGAGCTTGACGTAGACGAGCTACTCTTTGTGGTCACTTGAATCCGTGTTTCACTCGGATTTACCAGACCTGGTAGAACATTTCCTTGGGCATCTACTGCATTTAAGGAAATAGTTCCGCTATAATTTCCACTAATGATCTCACTGGATGGGAAGACCGCTTGGACATGATCAATGCGACTCAAGGTTTCTTGATCGCTCGTCACTTCTACCTTGGTGGTTTCAAGAGAAATATCCGATACCGTGATTCCATCCACAATTTGATTGTCCGGGATCGTAGCCCTGACCGCAAACGATTTTTTCGCTTTCTTCCCGATTTTTACAGAAACTTTCTGAGGCTCAACGGTTGCGGTCAAACCGGCTGGAAGATCTTCTACAATCAACGGTACTTCGACGGTGCCTTCCTTGGCCTTACGAAGATCCGCTACCACGCGAAATTTTCGCGTTCCTGGCTGCATTTCGCTTGCTAGAGCGACCCGGTTTGAACCCTTTAGAAAGACTGTTACCTCGGATGTCAATCCACTGACAAAATATTTCTTGTCATTATACTTGGCATCAATTGGAATATTGGTCAAGGTATTGGTGTAGGTCTCTGAGCTCACTTGTCTAGCGCTACTATTATTTTGAAAATTAAAGGAAGACGCATTGATAAATAAGATAAAGGACAATAAGACGGAGGCTAAAACATAAAGAAATTCTTTTTTCGATCTCATTTTGTTACCCTCCCAAATAGACGCTCTTTCCAACTAGTCGTTTTAGTCTCTTCAGGAACCAAGAAGGATCTCAATTCTGCCTCGAACTCTTCTAAAGTTAAATCGTGTCGGAAAGTTCCATTATAGGTCACAGAGATCCCGCCCGTTTCTTCTGATACCACGAAGGTAAAGGCATCAGAAACTTCAGATAAACCAATGGCTGCGCGGTGACGCGTTCCAAACTCTTTTGAAATTCCGGTATTTTCCGTCAAGGGCAGGTAAGCACAAGAAACGGCAATTTTATCATTGCGGACAATGACCGCTCCATCGTGCAAAGGAGTATTAGGAATGAAGATATTAATCAGCAATTCTCCTGAAATCTCTGCATCTAGAGGAATCCCTGTGGAGATATATTCCTGAAGGGTTCTGGCTCCTTGAATAGCTACCAAGGCACCAATCTTACGTGGGCTCATATAAGCTACTGCCTTGACATAGGCCTGAACCATCTTCTCTTCCTGACTGACTTCACTCGTCGTAAAAAATTCTGTCGCCCGACCTAGACGCTCTAGGCCAATCCGAATTTCAGGGGAGAAAATCACAACCAGCGCAATAACCCCATAGGTAATCACTTGATTGATCAGCCAAGAAATAGTCGTTAAACCCAAAAAATTGGCTAAAAATTGAGCCAAGAAAAAGATAATGACCCCACGCACCAAAATCATGATCTTGGTCCCGACGATGGCCTTGATCAAAAAATACAACAACCAAGCCACCAGGGCAATATCGATGATATTGATAATAACACTCCACCAATTCGGGAACAAACTGGTCCAAAATTGTGGATTTGAAAACTGTTGAATATTCATATTCTCATACCTACCACTTCTCTAAAAGACATCATCTTATTATAACACGTTTCAACAGATTTTTCTGTAACCTTCTGATGCTTTTTATGATAAAATATGATTTATGAAGATAAATACAACCTTGGGCCTTCTGGCAGGAAAGCTTTCCGGCTCTATTCTAGAAAAGATGGGGCGGGGATCAACCCTACCAGGTAAAGTAGCCCTCAAATTTGATAAAGATATTCTCAGTCAACTGGCCAAAAACTATGAGATTGTTGTGATTACAGGGACAAATGGAAAAACCCTTACCACTGCGCTAACCGTAGGTATTCTCCAAGAAGCTTTTGGACCGATTTTAACCAATCCAAGCGGGGCCAATATGATCTCTGGGATTACAACGACCTTCTTACGGGCTAAGCGTTCGAAATCAAATCGACCGATCGCGGTACTTGAAATTGACGAGGCCAGCCTCTCTCGGATTTGTGATTATATCCAGCCCAGCCTTTTTGTGGTCACCAATATTTTCCGGGATCAGATGGACCGCTATGGAGAGATCTATACGACCTACCAAATGATTTTGGATGCCATTCACAAGGTCCCAACTGCAACGGTTCTGTTAAATGGAGATAGTCCGCTCTTTAATAGTCAGACCTTGTCCAATCCAATCCAATATTATGGATTTGATACAGAAAAATCAGAGCCTCAACTAGCCCATTACAATACCGAAGGAATCCTGTGCCCGCATTGCCACAACATCCTCAAGTACAAGCTCAATACCTATGCTAACCTGGGAGATTATATCTGTGAGCATTGTGGTTTCCACCGGCCCCCTCTGACCTATGCCGTATCGGACCTCCTCTCTTTAACCCATCGCTCTTCCAACTTCCGGATCCAAGGGCAAGATTACCACATCAATATCGGTGGTCTCTACAACATCTACAATGCCTTAGCAGCTGTCTCTGTTGCTGGATTCTTTGGAGTACAACCTGAAGTCATCAAGCAAGGATTTGATCGCAGCCGCGCTGTCTTTGGTCGCCAGGAAACCTTTAAGATTGGGGATAAAGAATGTACCTTGGTCCTGATTAAAAATCCGGTTGGTGCGACCCAAGCCATTGAAATGATCAAACTAGCCCCTTATCCCTTCAGCTTATCGGTTCTCCTCAACGCCAACTATGCAGACGGAATCGATACGAGCTGGATTTGGGATGCCGACTTTGAGCAAATCACCCAGATGGACATTCCAGAGATCAACGCTGGCGGAGTGCGCCACTCTGAGATTGCTCGACGACTTCGGGTCACTGGCTATCCTGCAGAAAAGATCACAGAAATGGCTGATTTAAAAGAGGTCTTCCAACGCATCAAGCAACAGGAAACCCCTCACGCTTACATTTTAGCTACCTATACAGCCATGCTAGAATTTCGTGAACTCTTGGCCCAAGAACACCTGATTGAAAAGGAGATGCACTAATGACTTATACTTCCCTAGAATCTTCTGATCAGACACAGTATCCCTACAGCCTGCGCATTGCCCATCTCTATGGCAATTTAATGAATACCTATGGGGACAATGGAAATATCCTCATGCTCAAGTACGTTGCGGAAAAGCTTGGAGCCCATGTCACTGTTGATATCGTCTCTCTCAAAGACCGTTTCGACCCTGATGCCTACGATATCGCTTTTTTCGGCGGAGGACAAGACTACGAGCAGACCATTGTATCTGAGGACCTCCCAGATAAAAAAGAAGACCTCGAACGCTTCATTCAGGACGATGGCGTGGTCCTGGCTATTTGTGGTGGCTTTCAGCTTCTAGGCCAATACTACATTGAAGCTTCTGGCAAACGTATTGAGGGACTTGGTATTATGGGCCACTATACGCTCAACCAAGTCAACAACCGCTATATCGGTGATATCAAAATCCATAACGAAGAATTTAACGAAACCTATTATGGTTTTGAGAACCACCAAGGTCGGACCTTTTTAGCGGAGGATGAAAAACCGCTGGGTAAGGTCGTCTATGGAAATGGGAACAACAAAGAAGATGGGTGCGAAGGGGTTCATTATAAGAACGTCTTTGGCAGCTACTTCCACGGTCCTATCTTGTCCCGAAATGCCAATTTGGCCTATCGCCTAGTGAGCACTGCCCTAAAAAATAAATATGGCAAGGACCTTTCCCTACCGGCTTATGAGGAGATTCTAAGCCTAGAGCAGCCGGAAGAGTACGCTGATGTGAAAAGCAAGGCTCCGACTGAACAATAAGGAGATGACAATGAATAAAAAAAATCTACACTACATTGCTTTATTACTTTCCATCTTATTGATTGCTGGTATTTCCCTTGCAAATATGCAAACGGTCACCGTGAATTTCCTCTTGATTCAATTTAAATTACCCTTGATCATTCTGATCTTGCTCTGTGTCCTCTTGGGTGCATTCGTCATGACCTTGGTTAATTTTTCAAAGGGCTTCTCCCTAAAAAAAGAACTCAAGAGCACTCAAAAGCAACTGGAAGAAGAAAAGAAAGAAATCAAGACAGAAGAAAAAGAAAACAACTAAAAAGCACCGATTGGTGCTTTTTTCATGCTGATGTACCTTCTTTTGCTTGTAATTTCTTGACGACTACTTGAGCGAGGAGTGAAAAGAGAATGACACCAGCTCCGATCAGGAGAAAGGATTCTACTCGGACGCTTGGTAACCAGGTCATCAAGCCTTTAGCCACAGGCATAAAGAGAATGGCCAAGGTAAAAATGGTGCTTAAGACCCGGCCCAGATAGTCTCCTTCTACCTTGGTTTGAACTTGGGTAAAAAAGTGAATGTTAAAAATCGTCATAAAGAGTTCACAGACTAAATTTCCAGAAAAGGATAGAAGGTGAGGAAGGGGCAAGCCCATCATGAAGACTCCTACTCCTGTTAAAATCAATAAGAAGAGAAGCATCTTCATGCTTGATTTAAATTTATTAGCAATCAAGGCTCCGATGATGGAGCCAATAGCCCCCAAGGTTAAGATAGTCGCATAAGCGCCCTTGACCCCGTAAAGTCGGTTCGAAAAGGGAAGTAAAAACTCAAAAGCTGCAAAAAAGAAATTGACGCTGGAAGCCACCAAGAGGAGAAAGAAAATTTCTTTCTGATGCCAGATATAGTGCAATCCATCCTTGATATCCGAAAAAATATCTTTTCCTGTGAACCGTTTCTTTTCTTGAACTTTGGCTTCTTCTTTCGGAAGGAATGCCACTAGGACAAAGGCGATGAAAAAGGTCAGCGCATCCAGTAAGAGGGTCGCATGGAGACTGGCAAATTGTAAAACAAGGAAAGAGAATACAGGTGAGCTAACACCGACAACCTGTAAGACCAACTCCAAGCGGGCATTATAGGTCACAATCTCGTCCTTCTCTACGACCTCAGTGATAATGGCTTTGTTGGCTGTACGAGAAAATGCAAAGGCAATGGCCTGAACAATATTGGCAACAATCAGGGCTGCAATCATCCAACGATCGTTCCTGATAAAAGAAATCGCCAAACAAAGGAGTCCACACACCAGGTCGGTCGTCATCAAAATCTTGCGACGGGAAAAACGATCTGAGATCACGCCTCCAAATGGATTGACTAGAATGGAGGTGACAAGTTCAGAAATTTGATAAATCCCCAACACCGTCTTTCCAACCGTCCCCATTGAGGCCAGCCAGACACTATTCCCATAGTCATAGAGCATATTTCCCATTCTATTGATCGCCCCACGAGCAATTAATTGGACTGCATGTCGATTCATAAAAAAACCTCCTTCATTTTCTGAAACTATTGTATCAGTTCATGAAAGAGGTTTTCATTTTGTCCCTTATTTGGGAAAATTAATAAATTACAATTTTATAAAAGGATGCCTACTGTTCTTTTGATTGAAGCTGCTTGGCGACTACTTGTGCCAAGAGTGAAAAGAGAATAACTCCAGCTCCAATCAGGAGAAAGGATTCTACTCGGACACTTGGTAACCAAGTCATCAAACCTTTGGCGATGGGCATAAAGAGAACAGCCAAAGTATAAATCGTGCTCAAGACTCTCCCCAGATAATCATCTTCCACCTTGGTTTGCACTTGAGTAAAAACGTGGATGTCGAAAATGGTCACAAAAAATTCACAGACCAGATTTCCCGAAAAGGAAAGATAAGTCGGAAGAGGCAAGCCCATCATGAACACTCCTACACCTGCCATAATCAGTAAAAACAGGAGAATTTTCATACTTGATGTCATTTTATTGGCAACAAGTGCTCCTAGAATAGATCCAATAGCCCCCAAGGTTAAGATGGTCGCATAAGCCCCCTTGCCCCCGTAGAGTCGATTGGAAAATGGAAGTAAAAACTCAAAAGCCGCAAAAAAGAAATTAACACCGGAAGCCACCAACAAGAGAAAGAAAATGTCTTTCTGATGCCAGATATAGTCTAACCCCTCCTTGATATCAGAAAAAACATCTTTCCCCGTAAACTGTTTCTTTTCTTGAACCTTTGCTACTTCTTTCGGAAGGAATGCCACTAGGACAAAGGCAATGAAAAAGGTCAGCGCATCTAGTAAGAGGGTCGCATGGAGACTGGCAAATTGTAGAACTAGGAAAGAAAACACGGGAGAACTGACACTAACAACTTGTAAGACCAGCTCCAAGTGCGCATTATAGGTTACAATCTCTTCTTTCTCCACAACTTCTGTAATAATGGCTTTATTGGCAGGTCGAGAAAAACCAAAGGCAATGGCCTGAACAATATTGGCAACAATCAGAGCCGCAATCATCCAACGATCATTTCTGATAAAAGAAATCGCCAAACACAGGAGACCACACACCAAGTCGGTCGTCATCAAAATCTTGCGACGAGAAAAACGGTCTGAAATCACCCCTCCAAAAGGATTCACGAGGATCCCTGTCACTAACTCAGAAATCTGATAGATTCCTAATACCGTCTTTCCTATAGTCCCCATTGAGGCCAGCCAGACACTATTCCCATAATCATAGAGCATATTTCCAATTTTGGTAATCGCTCCACGACTAATTAATTGGACTGCATGTCGGTTCATAAAATCTCCTTTATCTCTCTCCTATTTAGGAACATTCATCTATTACAAATTTATCAAAGTGTTCTTGATAGTAAGCTACCTGCTCTGGAAGACCTAGCACATCAAAAATATGCATAGCCTCTTGCATTTGCTGACTCCCTTCTTCTGTTTGCCCCTTCTGATAGAGGGCAAATCCCTTGAGGTAATGAAAGACATTGCGCTCGTAGAGTTTGATGCTCTTGCCGATAATCTTTTCCACAGAGGCTTCAAAATAACTAGCACTTTCAAAAGAACGGTGTTCTAAACAATGCTGGTAACAATTCAGAGCTAGAATCAAGACCAGTTTTCGATGGCGACCAATTTCCTTGTAGAAATCTTCCCGCTCCATCACTTCTCTACCAAGCCGAGTGACATAATCCACATCATAAAAGCTATAAAGATTGCCAAAAAGGATCAACTCATACATGGTCCATTCTTCCGTTTGAAAGAGATAATCCGCCACCTTTTCCAGATCACGTTGCTTCATCGTGTAGCTGGCATCTCTCTGGCAAATCAGCCCTTGTAACAAAATCCAGTTCAATTCAAAATAGAGGGGATTGGTCGAACTTGTAGCCTTTTCCAGTTGTTCTCCTTGAAGCCTTTGAAAACCAGCAATATCATTTGCATAGTAAAGCGGAATAATCTGAGCCATCAAGGCGACATGCTCATGGTGTTGAAAATTCCTAGCCTTATCCATAAAATTCTCAATCGTCACATGGATATTGTCCAAAATTTCAAAGAAGCGCGACGTAGCCAGATCCGACTCCCCCAATTCAAAGCGGGATAACTGGGAGGTCGAGCAGGCTTCTCCTGCAGCTTCTTTTAACGAATAATTTTTACTGATTCGAAATTCACGAAAAACTTTGCCTAAATCTTCCATCTATTCCACCTGCTCTGACAGTTCTGCCCACTCTTCCATGACCGCTTCCTGCTGGACAGTCAGTTGGTCCAGGTCACTCTGGAGTTGAACTAAGTCGGCTGCATCATTGGTGCTATGCATGGTTTCGGTGATGTCTTGGATTTTCTGATCTAGCTCTTCCATCTCTGCTTCCAATTGCTCAATGCGACGGGTGATTTTACGGAGTTCCTTTTGATTTTGTTTTTGCAAGTGATAGTCATTGCTAGTGACTTCTTCCGTTGAAGAAGCGGGCTCAGCTTCTGCTTGCGCTGCAGCAAGGGCCTCTAACTCTGCTTTTTTCTCCAAATAATAATCATAGTCTCCCAGATAAAGGGTCGAGCCCTCTTCTGAGAGTTCTAAGACTTGGGTCGCTACCCGATTGATAAAGTAGCGGTCGTGGCTGACAAAGAGCAGGGTCCCATCAAAATCAATCAAGGCATTTTCCAGTACTTCCTTGCTATCGATGTCCAAGTGGTTGGTCGGTTCATCGAGAATCAAGAAATTGTTGTTTTCCATGGACAGCTTGGCCAAGAGCAGACGCGCCCGCTCTCCACCTGACAGCATGCCGACAGTTTTCTTGACATCATCCCCAGAGAAAAGAAAGGCTCCTAGGCGATTGCGGATCTCCACTTCTGGCGTCAATTTAAAATCATTCCAGAGCTCATCCAAGACACTGTTGTGAGGGGTTAGCTTACTCTGAGTCTGGTCATAGTAGCCCACCTCGACATTAGCCCCAAAGCGAGCTTCCCCCTTGATAAAAGGAATCTGCCCGACGATGGACTTGATAAGAGTAGATTTCCCGATTCCATTTGGTCCTACAATAGCGACCGCATTCATCTTGCGGATATCCAGATTGATGGGCTCTGACAGGATTTGATCGTCATAACCGACAGCTGCCTCTTCTACTGTTAAGACGACATTTCCCGATGTCTTATCAGAATGGAAGGGCATATGAGCAGACTTAGTCCCAGCTTCCGGCTTGTCTAGGCGCTCCATTTTTTCCAACTGCTTGCGCCGAGACTGGGCCCGTTTGGTGGTCGACGCCCGCACCAAATTTCGATTAACAAAGTCTTCAAGCGCAGCTATTTCTTTTTGTTGCTTCTCGTAGTTCTTGGCTTCGGTCAACAATTTTTGCTCTTTTTGCTCGACAAAGCTGGAGTAATTGCCGACATAGCGGTCCAAAGAATGCTTGGTCAAGTCCAGTGTAATGGTTGCGACCTTGTCTAAGAAATACCGGTCGTGGCTGACAATGAGAAGGGCCCCGCTATAATTGACCAAGTAATTTTCCAACCAGGCAATGGTCTCAATATCCAAGTGGTTGGTTGGCTCGTCCAGTACCAAGAGATTTGGCTTTTCCAAGAGCATCTTGGCCAGAGCCAGACGTGTATTTTGCCCACCAGACAGCTCCTCAATCTTCATCTGCCACATGGACTCATCAAACTTGAAGCCGTTTAAAATGGCGCGGATATCTGCCTCATAGGTGAAGCCACCAGCTTGACGAAATTCTTCCGATAAACGGTCATAATCCAGCATGAGTTTGTCCAAGTCAGCCCCTGTTTTTTCACCCATCTCCAGCTCCATCTGTCGTAAAGTTTTCTCCGTCTTACGAAGATCGTCAAAGACATGGAGCATTTCATCGTAGATGGTATTGGACGACTCAAAGCGGCTATCTTGGGCCAGATATGAGAGGGAAAGGTCCCGTTTTTTATTGATTTCCCCAGAAGTCGGCTCTTCTTCTCCGACCAAGATTTTCAAGAGCGTGGATTTGCCGGCTCCGTTCTTTCCAACCAGGGCAATTCGGTCCCGTTCATCCACTTGCAGGCTGATATTATCAAAAAGAACCTCCCCTGCAAAAGAGCGTTCAATTTTGTTGGCTTGTAAAATAATCATGTCCCTATTTTACTATCTTTTTACGGATTAAACAAGGGAAGACGAAGCATCAAAAAAATCCCGAGCCCCTTGAGGCCCAGAACTTTTAGCAAGTATTTTAAAACTCATTCTTCCTTGTATAATTGCCGGACTGCTTCTACATCTGAATCCTGGATACTGTAGAAAGAGCCAGCTGGTTGCATGACCGATTCTCCATCTGTGTGGTCCAACCCAATCGCATGGCCTAACTCATGCTCTGCTGTATTGACAATCCGATCATAACTATAGTTATAGACATAATTTAACAGATAATGGCGATTGAGGCGAACTGTGATGTGGGTGAACCGATTGGTTAAGAGGTTAGTTTGAGAGGCAGTCTCTCCTGCTGCAGAAACGGATGCGTTGTCCATCTCGGTCAAGACCACATTGGCTTCTTTTTCATTTGTGACCAGCTTGAAAGTAAAGGCACCTGTTTGGTTCCAAGCCTCAATGGCATCCCGATAAGCTTTTATAAAGGTTTGATTGATATTGGGATCCAAATAGACCGTGGCTTCCGCTTTTTCCCAGCGAGCGCCACTATGCTCATGATTGTCCGTCTGCGTGGTCTGTGAGCTAGGTGTCATCCCAAAGCGCGATGCAAAGCCCTGATCACCAAATAAATTGCCGACTTGATAGACAACCTTTTGGGCAGCTCGTCCAAATCCATCCATACCAGAACTAGGAGAATCTGTGAAATAGATGATCCCCACTAGGACGAGAAAACTGATCGCAATGGTCCAGAAAAATCCCCAAAAAAGACTCCAAGCCATGCGAAGGATTCCTCTGAAAAATCGAAAAATGGTTCCCATACATTCTCCTTTCTCTTAAAGAAGGTATGCAATTGTAACACCCCATTCTTAAAAAAAACTTAAATAGCCATGCTTTCTGGCTTATTGATGAACGGTTACTTTTCCTGTCTGGTAATCCAGGCTAATCCCACTTTGAACATTGGGAACAAAGACATTGAACTCAAGGGTCCCATCACTCGATTTGGCTTCGATATGAGAACCTAACGGAATCAAATCTTCTGGTTGGTTGTAGATCAAGGTTACTCGATAGCGGATCCTCTTGTTCTTATCCAGTGCTTTTCGAACCAGGGTCTCGTAGTAGTTTTGACCGGTGGAATGAGGTTCATTGGCTTGATTGGACCAAGCCGTTTGCACAGCGATATTTTTGGGATTGCTAGTCGAAGCATCGAAACCTTTGAGATTACCGATCAAGGCATAGCCCAATAGGTGGCCCCGATCCACAGCATGGTCATACTCGCCTGACAGATGATGGACCTGATGCCAACCTGCTGGTTTCCAATCGGTTAGGCCACTACCTGTTGCATCCCGATCTCTGTACTGGCGAGTCGCCTTAGTCATGATGGCATTGGCAACCGTCGGCACAGTCTTTCCATTGACTTCTTTTGTCTTGTTATCGGCATAGGGTTGACTAGCCACACTGGCATCCAGATCTGTTCGATTTCCCTTAACTACAAATGCTCCAGCACCATTCCATTCCAAGTCATTTCCTAATTGTGAACGGGCAGATTTCGTTAGTACAGAGCTAGCTAACTCTTTACTAGGTGTTTCTTGTTGGCTACTAGTCACCACCGAAACAACCTGATCTGTCGCTTCTTTAACCGTCGGTTGATTAAAATAATAACCCCCAATAGCTAGGGCCGTTGCCACCACAAAACCGGCTAGGGTTTGTTTGGTTCTTTTGCTTACTGTTTGTTTTGCCATATCTCTCTCCAAAAAAGAGCAGCGCTAGATGGGTCATTGACTCGATTCGCTGCTCTCCTTTTTACTCAATTTTAGTTAAAAGCTTATTTGCCTGTTAGCTTTCCAATGATCTCTGACCAAGTGTCCGGAGAGAGAATGGACCATGGATTTTTTCCATCTCCAATCACTCCATAGCCAATGACCAAACCAACTGCAAAAATGATGATTCCAATCACAGCCAACATGAGGACAATTCCTAGCTGTTTTCCAACATAGCGAAGATTAGTTTTCATCGTCTTCTTCCTCTACACGTTTCACGTCTGCACCTAGTGCCACCAATTTCTCATGGAATTGATAATAACCACGATCTAAGTGACTTAATTTGCTGACTTTCGTCTCTCCTTCTGCTACCAAGCCCATCAAGACCAAGGTTGCACTTGCTCGTAAATCGGTCGACATGACCTCTGCACCTTGGAAGCTTTCCCCTCCAACGATACGAGCTGTATCCCGCATAATGTCTGAGTGAACGCCCATCCGACGCATTTCTTCCAAATGCTGGAAGCGATTCTCAAAAACCGTTTCAATCATGGTAGACTCACCTTTAGCCATGGCCATCAAGGCTGTGAATTGAGCCTGCATATCGGTTGGGAATCCTGGATAGGGAAGGGTTTTAACCGTCACTGGACGGAGCTTACTGATATCCGATTGAATCCGAATTCCATTTTCTTCTTCGGTTACCGTTACACCCATCTCCTGCATCTTAGATAGAAGCGGACGGTTGTGTTCCCAAATGGCATCTTCGATCAAGACATCTCCACCAGTCATGGCTGCCCCAATCATAAAGGTTCCAGCTTCGATGCGGTCCTGCACAACATTGTGGTTTGCACCATGCAGACTCTCCACACCAACGATGGTCAAGGTCTCAGTTCCTGCACCCTTGACGTTAGCTCCCATTTTATTCAGCAAGAGAGCTAGGTCAACAATTTCAGGTTCCCGAGCTGCATTTTCAATCACCGTGACTCCATCTGCCAAGGTTGCCGCCATCATAATATTTTGTGTCGCCCCTACTGATGGGAAGTCCATATAGATGTGTGCACCCTTGAGACGATCTGCTTTTGCTTCAATATAGCCGGCTGTTTGGGTAATTTCAGCTCCCATAGCTTCCAGACCTTTGAGATGAAGGTCAATCGGACGACTCCCGATCGTACAGCCTCCAGGCATGGAAACTTTGGCATGGCCATTGCGTGCCAAGACAGGACCCAAGACAACGATAGAAGCCCGCATCTTACTCACATATTTATAAGGCGCTTCCTCAGACAATTTCTCTCGTGCATCTACGACAACCGTATTGTCTTCTTCATTGAAGGTCACTTGTGCATTCAAGCCACGAACAACATTGTTCATTGTGAAGACATCTGATAAAACAGGGACGTTTTTTAAGGTTGTCACGCCCTCACTTGCAAGGACTGTTGCAGCAAGAAGCGGAAGGACAGCGTTTTTTGCTCCTTCGATTTTGACAGTTCCAACTAGTCGATTATTTCCACCATTAACGATTATTTTTTCCATACGGGATTGTTCTCCAATTTCTTAAAGTCACGACTTCTATCATACCATATTTTTGATAAAATGTGGCTAGAATTGGCCAATAAAAATCTGCCGACTCATCTCATACACGCTGATAAAAAATGAGCTGGCTAGATAGCCGATTCCAATGCTGAGCATCAAGATCAAAAAACGGATTTTAACCGCATTTTCAGCACTTACTTTTAAAAACTTTTCCCATTGAACTAGGTTCAACAATAGGTAATAGGCAAAAAAGATAAACAATAAATGGCTTGAAAGATTAAAAATCATTTGAATCATACAGCTATTATACCATATTTGGTCCGTACTTTCTTCTTTTGATTCTCTCCCAACAAAAATAAGGTGAGGACAAAACCTCCACCTTATTTTGAATATCTTATAAACGATTTCCGACATTAATCCGGTTAATGGCGCGTTGAAGAGCAATTTTAGCACGACGTTCCATATCAACCGAATGCTGATCTTTGGCTTCTTCAATCGCTTTTTCAGCTCGCAGTTTGGCACGTTCTGCACGACTAATGTCGATATCTCGAGCACGTTCGGCAGAATCGGCAACAATGGTAATGACATTATCAGCTACTTCGATAATCCCACCATTGACTGCAATCCAATCAATATGTTTGTCATCGTCGACACGACGAACCTTTACTTGGTCTACAGCCAAAACCGCAATGGTATTGATATGATGAGGTAAAATCCCTAATTCACCATCAATTGTCTTGACAGATACAAATGCGGCATGATGATCATAAACCAGTCCATCCGGTGTAACGATTTGGACGTTCATTTGACTCATCTTTCACCTCTTCTTAGAATCCCATTTTTTCAGCTTTGGCGATCACATCTTCGATCGATCCAACACCACGGAAGGCATCTTCAGGAAGATGGTCATATTTCCCATCCAAAATTTCTTTAAAGCCACGAACAGTTTCTCCAACTGGTACATAAGAACCAGGTTGACCTGTAAATTGTTCCGCAACGTTGAAGTTTTGTGACAAGAAGAATTGGATCCGGCGAGCACGAGCAACCAAGGTCTTTTCTTCGTCAGACAATTCATCCATCCCCAAGATAGCAATGATATCTTGCAATTCATGGTAACGTTGAAGGACGCGTTTGACTTCAGAAGCTACTGCATAGTGTTCTTCTCCTACGATTTCTGGAGAAAGGGCACGTGAGCTTGATGCCAATGGATCCACCGCAGGGTAGATCCCCAATTGTACCAATTTACGTTCCAAGTTGGTGGTTGAATCCAAGTGAGCAAAAGCGGTTGCTGGCGCTGGGTCTGTATAGTCATCGGCTGGCACATAGATGGCTTGGATCGATGTAACAGAACCTTTCTTCGTTGACGTAATACGTTCTTGCAATTGACCCATTTCAGTTGCCAAAGTAGGTTGGTAACCAACGGCTGATGGCATCCGTCCCAAAAGGGCTGATACTTCAGATCCGGCTTGAGTGAAACGGAAGATATTGTCGATAAACAAGAGAACGTCCTGACCTTCGACATCACGGAAGTATTCCGCAATGGTCAAACCAGTCAAAGCAACACGCATCCGTGCTCCAGGTGGCTCATTCATTTGTCCAAAAACCATGGCTGTTTTTTCAATAACGCCAGATTCTTTCATTTCCCAGTAAAGGTCATTCCCTTCACGTGTCCGTTCCCCAACACCGGTAAATACAGAAATCCCACCGTGTTCTTGGGCAATATTATGGATTAATTCTTGAATCAAGACGGTCTTCCCAACTCCGGCACCACCGAAGAGTCCGACCTTCCCACCTTTCAAATAAGGAGCTAAGAGGTCAATAACCTTGATCCCTGTTTCAAGAATTTCTTCTGAAGTAGAGAGCTCGTCAAAGGATGGAGCTTTTTTGTGGATGGAGTCACGAGGAGCATCCTCAGGAAAAGGTTGATCCAAGTCAATGGTATCTCCAAGAACATTGAAGACACGTCCCAAGGTTTCTTTTCCGACAGGAACAGAGATTGGACGACCTGTGTCCAAGACTTCCATTCCACGTGTTAAACCATCAGTTGATTCCATGGCGATGGTCCGTACAACCCCATCACCAAGTTCCAAAGCTACTTCAAGAACGACTTTTGATTTTTGTTGGTCATTTTTATAGACTACAAGCGCATTATTGATCTCAGGAAGTTTATCTCCAATGGAAAAGGCAACGTCTACGACGGGACCTACGACCTGAGAAATTTTGCCTAAACTCATGTCATTCTCCTATTCTAAGTAATTTCTACTGCTCAAAAGTTCTCTTTCGAGCATCTGTTTTTGTATTTAAAATTGTATCCGACAACTATTCAAGGGCGCTAGCACCAGCAACGATTTCGGTAATTTCTTGTGTAATCGCTGCTTGACGAGCACGGTTGTATTGAATCGTTAATTCATCAATGACTTTCTTGGCATTGTCTGTTGCAGTTTGCATGGCCATCATCCCCGCAGCATTTTCAGCTGTTTTAGCATCAATAATGGCACCATAGATCATGCTTTCAGCAAATTGAGGGAGCAATTGATCCAAAATGGCATCTCGACTAGATTCCAATTCTAGATTCAATACATAATCCTCATCTGCTTCATTGGGGTCCAAATCAATAATCGGAAGCATCTGTTCTACCCGCATTTGGCTAGTCAAACTGTTAACGTGATGGTTGTAACAGACGTACAACTCGTCAAACAAGCCTTCCTGATACATTTGGACTGTTTTCGAAATGATCGTACGAACTTCCTTAAAGCTAGGTTGATCAGGCAAACCACGCAATTCATAAACCGGCTGAATCCCACGGGCACGGAAGAAATCCGCACCGACACTTCCAATACAGATCACTTCAAAGTCATCTCCAGTTGGATGGTATTCTGCCTTCATTTCCATCATGGTTTTAAGGATGGAGGCATTGTAGCCTCCGACCAAACCACGATCAGATGTAATGACGATATAAGCTGTCTTATTTACCGGCCGACTCACCAACATAGGATGGGATTTGGCATTTTCTGTTTCATGTCCATGGAGCAAGTCTGTTAGTAACTTACGTACCTTAGCGGCATAAACCTGAAAATCCTTGGCTGCTTGCTCAGATTTCCCGAGTTTAGCAGCAGACACCATCTGCATAGCATTGGTAATTTGACTGGTATTTTTAGTGGATGCAATTTTATTTTTTATATCATTTAATGAAACTGCCATCTTCCACTCCTATTTCTATTTGAAATTTGACTGGTTGACAAATTCTGTAAGGGCTGCATCCAGTTCTTCTTCTGCTGGAAGATCATGTGTCGAACGAATCGTCTCAAAGATTTGGTTATAATGTGCTTCAAAGTAATCAAACAACTCTTCTTGGAAACGAAGAATATCGTCTACTGGAACACTATCTAAGAAACCATGAGTCAAGGCATACAAGATCACGACTTGTTTTTCAACTGTCAATGGTTCATGAACAGGTTGTTTCAAGACTTCAACTGTTCGGCGACCACGGTTCAATTTCGCTTGAGTCGCAGCATCCAAGTCGCTACCAAATTTCGTGAAGGCTTCCAATTCACGGTATGAAGCGAGGTCGATACGAAGAGTACCCGCAACTTTCTTCATAGCCTTGATTTGGGCAGCTCCCCCTACACGGGATACAGAAGAACCTGCATCAATGGCCGGACGAATACCAGCATTGAACAAACTATCTTGCAAGAAGATTTGTCCATCTGTGATCGAAATCACGTTGGTTGCGATATAAGCAGAAATATCTCCTGCTTGGGTTTCAATGATTGGAAGAGCTGTAATAGAGCCACCACCCAATTCATCTGAAACTTTAGCTGAACGTTCCAACAAACGGCTGTGGAGATAGAAGACATCCCCTGGGAAGGCTTCACGTCCTGGTGGACGACGAAGAAGAAGGGACAATTCACGGTAGGCTACGGCTTGTTTTGACAAATCATCATAGACGATCAAAACGTGTTTACCGTTATACATGAACTCTTCTGCCATGGCAACCCCGGCATAAGGTGCCAAGTAGAGCAATGGAGACGGTTGGGAAGCCGAAGCGGTTACCACAATCGTATAATCCATGGCTCCGTATTTACGAAGAGTTTCTACTTGCGTACGAACTGTTGATTCTTTTTGACCAATCGCCACATAGATACAGATCATGTCTTGACCCTTTTGGTTCAAGATGGTATCGATGGCAATCGAAGTTTTCCCTGTTTGACGGTCCCCGATAATCAATTCCCGTTGGCCACGTCCGATTGGAACGAGGGCATCAATGGCTTTCAAACCAGTTTGTAGGGGTTCTGAGACAGATTTCCGTTGCATAACACCAGGAGCTGGTGTTTCGACTGGACGGAATTTATCTGTCACAATCTCACCCAAACCATCTACTGGTTGGCCAAGTGGGTTGACAACCCGACCAATCAAGGCATCCCCTGCAGGGACTTCCATGATTTTACCTGTACGACGGACAGAGTCTCCTTCACGAATATCCGTGAAATCACCCAAGATGATGATACCGACATCCGTTGTCTCTAAGTTTTGGGCCATCCCGTATGAGCCATTTTCAAAGATCAACAACTCACCACTCATGGCATTTTCAAGACCATGAGCACGGGCAATCCCGTCACCAATGTAGGTTACAACACCTGTCTCAGTGACGTCAAAGTTTGGCTTGAAATTTTCAATTTGTTGCTTAATTAAAGCGCTGATTTCTTGTGCGTTAATCGCCAAAATTCACACCACTTTCTATTTCAATTTAGATTTTATAACTTGCAATTGGTGTTTGAGACTGGTATCCAACGTTTTATGATTGGCTGTCACGACAAAGCCACCAATTAAATCTGGATCGATCTTTTGTTGGATCGAGCGAACTTGAATCCCAAATTTTCTTTCGATAATGGGGATTAGCTTTTGCTCTTGAACAGGATCCAAACCAGCAACCGTCGTAACAGTGACGACAAAAGCGTTGCTCAACAGTTGAATCTGATCCAAACAAATCGTTACAATGTCATAAAATAAGGCTTCACGATGATTGAGAATAACCACTTCAATCAAATGGTCGAGTAATTGTGAATCCGAGGGTTGAAAAAGTCTGAGACTTTTTGCTTTCTCTTCATCCTCTACACCGATATGAGCTAAGAAGTTAGCAAGTCCAGTCTCTTCAAAAATACCCTTGATTTGAGTCAATTTTTCAAAGACTAGGTCTTGTTCTCCTTTTTCAAAGACCAATTGAACAAAAGGCTGGGTATATTTCTCAATCACCATCAGTTGCTTTTTGTCCATTAGGCTTCTCCTAATTCATCAAGATAGCGATCGATCAGTTGGCGTTGACCTTCAGCATCCAGCTGTTGGCTCAACAATTTGCTGGCAAGATTGACAGTGAGATCTGCCACATCACCTTTGATACTGTTCAATGCTTCTTCTTTGTTATGCGCAATTTCTTGTTGCGCTTTTTCTTTCAAACGTACTGCTTCTTGAGTGGCTTCTGAAAGGATCTGAGATTTATTCTTTTCTGCAGTTTCCTTTGCATTTTCGACGATAGACGCAGCTTCTTTGCGGCTACCTGCCAACTCTTCTTCACGTTTACTTGCTAGTTCCTCAGCTTTTTGACGAGCTGATTCTGCTCCATCAATATCATCTGTAATCTTTTTGGCACGCGCTTCTAAAATTCCATTGATATTGTTCCATGCAAATTTCTTTATTAAAAAGATTAATAATAGGAAGGAACCAGCAATGAGAATAAAGTTACCAATAATTTCACTCATTGATACATGCATTCTTCTACTCCTCCTCTACTTACTCTTCGCCATTAATTTTCTTACCAATATAGATTGATGACAACATGGTAAACACATAGGCTTGGATACATGAAATAAAAATTGAAAATGCAGTCCATGCCATGCTACCAATAAAGGCAAATGGATACCAATAGAAAGCTTGGTGTGATAAGTTCACGAGCAAGCTTGCTAATACCTCACCCGCAAAGATATTTCCGAAGATCCGAAGTGCCAAGGAGGCAAAGTTCGTTAATTCTTCCAAAATATTCATGGGGGTCATAAATCCAGGTGTCACAAAAGCCTTTAAATATTCCTTCACACCACGTCGGCGAATTCCTTCTACATGGGCGATTAAGGTGATCAAAAATGAAAAGGCAAAGTCATAACCCAGGTTAGCGGTTGGTGATGTCCACAAATTGTAACCATTGGTCGTTTCGATTTTAGCCATCAATCCAATGTTATTGGCCACTAAAAGAAATAGGAAAAGAACAAACAAGAACAAGGAATAGTCCTTTATATAATGTTCCCCAATATTTCCTTTGGTGAAGCCTACGACAAAGTCATATGCGTATTCCAGCACATTTTGTTTGCCCTTTGGTCGGATCGTCATTTTACGGCTGGCCCAATAAATAAAGCCAAAAACCACCAAAACAGCAATCAAGGTCATAGCAAGTAGGGTCAAATTAAAAGTTACAGGTCCAAGAGTTATCGTTGGAGTGATACTTTCTTCCAAGTTTTGACACCTCCTTTTCTAAAATAGAAGTGCTTATTTGATAATGAAGGCCATAACCAAGGTTACGAAGAAAGTACCTTCGACAAAGGCAACACCAAGAATCAAGAGGCTACGCAATTGACCAATAATTTCTGGTTGACGAGACGCAGATTTCAATAGGCTGCTCATCATCAAACCTTCTGCCAGTGATACACCAAAGCAGGCTAAACAAAGACCTAAAAATGTTAAATTCATGATGAATTCTCCTTTTATAAATTTTACCTCCTTAGTTTACTCCTAAAAGATATAATAGTCAAATATTTCCTATAAAAGTAAGCGTTTTAATGAAATTACGTTATTTTTTTAATATGATAATTTTTCCTATCTACGACTGATTTCTTTTAATTTTTAGACGCTTTGTCCACCTCTATTCATTTTTCTTCTAAAAAACTCTCACCTGCTCAGCAGATGAGAGAATTCGATTATTTAAAGATAGACGTTTTGAAACTGTCTGTTTGTTGAAGTAGTTTCTTAAAGAGTTTTTCTTTCAGTGAAACCGTATTGTCAAATTTGACAACACCATTCTTCAAGCTGGCTTGATCTTTTTCAACAGCAGTTGCAAAGGCTTGTTTTAAGTCATCATAAGTGCTATAAGTAGTCCCATCAACTTCAATAGCCTGAAGTCCATTTTTAGCACTGGTCACCACTTCGTTGAAGTATGCTTTCTTCCAGTCTTCAAGGGTACTGAATGTTCCATCAGAAATCTTTTGAATGATGTAATCATCCCCTAAAGTCGCATGACCTGCTTGTTTGGATTCTTGTTTATACTTGTTTGAAGCATAGCCTAAGAAGCCTTTTTCATAACCATAGTAGCCCCAGAGTCTAAAGGTATTGTGTTTGAAGGACATGGCTCCAGGAGCCCCTTCACTGGTGTTTCCACCATAGATCCCTGTCATCATCGGCACCGTCACATAGGCTGAGCCAAAGTCTGATGGATTATAGACACCATTTCCAGGACCACGATTGGTCATGAAGTTGTTGGTGATGAGATCATCTACTGAATGTAAGGTGATGGCTTTTTCCTCATCACTCAAAGGACGCACCTTATCAAATTGATTTTTGGTATTAGCCCCTCGGTATTGCTTATCAACCTTCTTGAACCAAGCATTGTTTAATGCTTGACTGCCTTTATTGAGGACAGCCTCTCCTTCCAGGTAATCCAGAAGCATGAGGGTGTCGTTATAGCCTTTCATGTACTGATCAATCTCCTCGCGTGAAGTGAGATCATTTGGATTGGTATTGTACCATTGGTTTCCATCATTTGGACGTTCATAGGCCATGTTGAGACCCAAGGCCTTGTATTCCCCATTTGGATTGGATACTGATGGTGTTTGGAGCATGCCTTGGGCAAAGGCTTCGATATCGGTTCCTTCGCGATGTCTCCAACCACCTAAGTAAACCATGCGGTCATTGACGTGCGTTGTTTCGTGCGTGAAGGCAGAGACTCCAAAGTCACTGATCATATCGGTCACCATGAAGAAGACAGAGTCGTCTTTATATGGATTTCCGTAAATTCGCGCCACTGCTCCCATCCGCCAATCTGTCGCATGGTAACGATCGGTTGGGCCATACAATTCACGGATTGGAGCGACATCCTTGCCACTGTTGGTATGTCCATAGCGATCTGTACTAATACCCTTGTAGTTTTGGTTATCAAGGACAGGGGTCGGAACCATGTTATTGCTCTTCAAGAGTTGATTGCGAACCTTATCTGTTGCTAGACGTGACCAGAAATCTAGGTAATTTTGTTGCCCTTTAGCGACCTTATCAATTTCGGCTTTGAAGGCAGTTCGTTCTGCCTCAGTGTTTTTACCGTATTTCTCGAAGGAACTATAGGCCAAGGTATTGTATGTTGAAATCAAGAACATGTGCGCATCTTTAAGATTCAAGAGTGGCAAGATCATTTTACCGTGAATATCATTGTTTAAGCCCTCATAGGCTCTATGCTTAGCAGATGCGAAAGCTGGATTGGTCGTCTCAGGCTCCACAATATAGACATTGTCTTTGGTTGCTTTGATGAACCAATCATTCAAGTCTGTATCAGTTGTAAAGAGGTCCATATTGTACTTCAGGAAGTCATTTAGGTTGCTAGAAAGAGTAGACTTCGCAACGACTTCTCGGAAGGCATCATGGGTACGAGTTCCTTTGATGTAGTCTTCTTTTGAACCAATTTCAATCAAACGGTCTAAGACATCAACATTCTTCCCATAGAAGTCTGGCTTGAACAACATGAGCTGCTTAAGATTGACATCATCGAACTTCACTCCATAATAGCGATTGAGGTATGACAAACCAAGAAGAACAGCAGCCTTGTTGTCATCAATCTTCTTAATGAGCGCACGTTTGGCAGCTTCATCTGTATTCAACTGATGATCTTGGTTTTCAACCAGTTGTTTGACAAAGTGAGTCAGATTATCCTTGACTGCTTGGAAGCTTTCTTCAAGGTAAAGGTTCTTAATGGCATTGACTTTGTTAGGACCTGTTCGACCAAGATGTGTGTAGATTGGATCTGATTGTAATTCGACAGGACTTAATTTCCCTACGATCGCATGAATGAGATCGCTCCGGTCTTTGTCCACCATATTTGGAGTGTAGACCACTTCACCGAGCTCCGCTACACTGTATTCTTTCACTTGTTTAACTTTAGAATCTTTCGGTGAAATGCTAAAGATATCTTTTGTCTTATCCGCATAATGGATCAGGATGTGATCAGCATCCGCTAGTTCAGTGACAAAATCATTGCCCTTCATAGCGGTCACAGACAAGACTTCCTTGGTCAAGAGAGGACTCGTTGCAGCCAGTTTATTCCCTTGGTCGACAATCCATTCTTTGTTGTAGAAAGGTTGCAATTTAGCAATATTGCGGTAAGCTAGCTCACGAGTCGCATCGTAAGCAGTGATGGCCTTGTATTGATCGTCTTTGCTAACAAGGTGATTGAGCGTATCTTCAATCGGTGTACTGCTGGTAAATTTATCAGCAGTGATTCCCATTGCTTCGATTTTCTGCTCAGCTTCTGCCAGCGAGATGCTAGGGATTTTACGGGAGTTGTTAAAGGTTTTCTTCCCTTCACTCACGCCTTCAACACTGTAATTGCGCTTGGTTCTTGAATAGGTGAAGTAATCATCTGCGTCGATATCGGAGTGTCCGAAGACCATCTCACCAGTTTTGACTTTCATCACGGTGATGTTGTCTTCAATAGTCCCCAAGGCCCAGTTGGTCCCGAGTAATCCACCCGATTGAACCGCTTCTTTCAGTTCGATCGAACCTTTAGCAACTGAGTTTCTGAGGACCCCTTCTTTACCTACTGTATGGTTATTCCCACCGTTTTGAGAAGAATAAACTAAACCTGCAGCTTTGGCTTTGTTACCAGTGATTTCAGCATCAACGTAAGCCTTTTCTACAATACCTTTCCAGTTCTCACCAACAACACCTGCTAGATAGCCACCTTTATTGCCAGCAGCGTGCAGTTTCCCGATGAAGGCAACATTACTGACCTTCCCACTACCATCAATTTTATTGATAATACCAGCTACATCGTTGTTTCCAACAACGCTTCCTGTTACTTTAACATTTTCGACAGTCGCATTATTTTTGATGACACCTGCGATCGGTGCTACTCGATCAAATCCAGGCATGTCAATGTTAACATTTTCAAGCAAGAGATTCTTAACAGTACCACCTTCGATGTTAGAAAATAACGGTCTTGTAATGTTATGGATAGCAAATTTATTGCCTTCTGTACTTTCCAATATTCCCTTGAAGGCATTGGTTACATAAGACTTGCCAGCTGGTTGCACATTACTTGCATTCATACTGCTACCAAGCTTAAAGGTACCAGTCGGATTGGCTTGCATAGCTTTTACTAGTTCGTTGAAATTGTAGTAGACATCTCCTTCATGGGCTTTTGGTTTCGCAATGTAGTGGACATAGTCCTCACTAAACTGGTTGTCCGCAGTCCGTTGGATGAGATCTGGAGCTTTGGCTGTTACTTTGTATAAGGTCGCTCCATCTACCGTCACTTCTTCGATTTTATCAACGGCCAGTTTTGTGACCTTATTATCATGGGTGGTAACCTTTAAGTAATAAGGTTTCACATCTGAAGGTGTTTCTGACAAGAGGCTACGATCAGTCTCAAGACCTTGGTCATCCACGCTAATCAGACTAGTTTCCTTGATGTTTTTGACTTCAACTTTTTTAAGGTCAAGCCTTAGTGGTTCTTCCTTGAGAACTTCTTCTTCATCCCCATTTCCACGGTCATACACCATGGTCGTTGCGAGCGTATAATCCTTGTAGTAGTCCAAGTCTGCTAAAGCAGCTGCCAAGTCCGTCTCTGAAAGGGTCAGGGTTTTCACCACTTGATCACCCTTCTTCAATACAGCCTGGATGGACTTGATGGTCACACCGTCTGGTTTATCCAAATGATAAGTAGCTTTAGCACTGCGCTTCAATTCTTCCTTATCGACCTGGGTCAAAGTTAAGGTAGGCTTGTCAAGTTCTTTGGCCCCTTGTTGAATGATCTGATCTTGCGCTTGTTCAACTACTTCCTCAGAAATCGTAGGAGCATCCGTTGTCTTAACTCCCTTAATGGTCTTATAGACCTTGGTGATTTTCTTCTTCCCATTCTTACCGGCTTGAGAAACCCTTTCGGTTCCTTTTAGCAAGGTAGCATCTTGTTCGGTTACCGTCTTAAATGGAATTTCCTCATACGAAACATCCTCTGTTTGGCCTTCAATCGCCTTAGTCCCACGACTAATTTTTTCTGTCACAGGAGCTTTTACCGTTTCAGTTGTCGTGCTCACGGGCTCGCCAACCTTTTCGCCATTGACCGTCTTATAAACACGACGAATCTCCTGACTACCAGCCTCGCCTTTCTGAAGAAGGCTTTCTTCATCGGTGTAACGATTGGCATCCGTTACATACTCTGTTTCATATGGAAGGATTACCGTTTCTGTCTCTGTTACTGTCCCTTCCGTAACTTGATAGGTTGGATTCTCCGGTTGAACGGGAGCTTCGCCGACGTGACCTTCTTCTTGTGTCCCTTTGGCTTCCACCACACCTGTATAGGCTGGGTTCTCTGGTTGAACAGGAGCTTCACCGACATGGCCTTCTTCCTGTGTCCCCTTAGCTTCCACTACGCCTGTATAGACTGGGTTCTCCGGTTGAACAGGGGCTTCGCCAACATGGCCTTCTTCCTGTGTTCCCTTAGCTTCCACCACACCTGTATAGGCTGGGTTCTCCGGTTGAACAGGAGCTTCGCCGACATGACCTTCTTCTTGTGTTCCTTTGGCTTCCACCACACCTGTATAGGCTGGGTTCTCTGGTTGAACAGGAGCTTCACCGACATGACCTTCTTCCTGCGTCCCCTTTGCTGTTACAACTGGAGAAGGAATGGGTTGAGGGGTTGGTTGGGCATCTTCTTTTGTTCCAACAGCAAGAATTTGTGAAACTGGTTCTTTGGTGACCTTACTTTCAACGACTCTGCGAACTTCCTGTCCCTCTACCACACTGACTTCCGTCAATATAGTCCGCTCGCCATTTTGGCCAGCAGTCAACACCTTGGTTTGCCCTTTGGCTAATGTAGGATCAGCTTGCTTGACGGTTTCAAATGGCACAGGCTCAGTAGAGACTTCCAGGCTTGGTTTTTCAACTTGAGGAAAGGCTGGAGCGACTTCTGGCGTCACACGCGCTTGTGGTTCCACTTGTGGAATACCTGTACTTGTTTTGATCGTTCCTTCTACAGAAGGTTTCGTTTCCTGCATAGCCTTTGGCTCTTGTAAGCTCGTCTGTTGGACTGACGGGTAGCGCAGATAGCCCACATAGTCATAGCCATCAATTTGAATCACGCCATTTGCAAGATTTTCGCTCGATGCGATCGCAAGATCCTGGTTATAAGCGCGCAAAACTTGATTTTGTAGGGCTGCGACTTCAACTGGAAGTAGAAGACTTTGTCCCATGGCTCCAATCAAAAGGACGCCCATAACCTTCTTTCGGTGCTTTTTAGAGAGTAAGAGGACAGCAAAGGAAGCAGTGGCTAGACTTAGCCCCAAAAGGGCAACTTCCTGACTTCCTGTTTGAGGAAGAACCGACTGAGTTGCTTCCTTCTTCTTATAGACGAGATAGAAAGTATCTTCATTTTGATACTCTTCAGGGATTGCATGAATCACCTGTGCCTTTTCTTCAGCAGTTAGCTCCTCTTCTGTCACATATCCTAAGTGCACATGAGCAGGTAGGGTCACCTGATCTGCTTTGACAGGACGAGCTCCTAACAGGCTTCCTCCTAATAAAAAGGCTCCAATGGCTACCGGACCAACACCGACAGATAATTTTCGAATCGAATATTTGGTCATTTTTTCAAACGTTTGTTTCGCTTTTTTCATCCTAAAATTCCTATATAGTAATATTTAATCCTCGAGCAGAGACCTGATTATTTCTAGAGAGGCTGAGACCCTTTCCAGAAAATAAGGACCTTCCCGGGATTTTTTACCTTTACCTATCTTATCTTTTTTCTTCTATTTTAGCAAGCTCTAAAACTCAAAAAAATAAACCGTTTTCTTTATAGGAAGAAAGCAAACAAAAAACGCCTCGAAAGGCGTTTGTATCATAGTTCTATTTATAAGGATTGGTACAAATCATTGTATCGTTGACTAGCAGTATCCCATGAGAAGTCACGCGTCATAGCTTGCTCTTGCAGACCATACCAAGCCTGTTTGTCATTGTAGTAGACAGCCAAGGCTTCATCAACTGCCCAGTTAAACCAATAGCCAGACAAATTATTGAAGCTAAAGCCTGTTCCACTTCCATCAACAGCATTAAACGGTTGAACCGTATCACGAAGTCCACCGACTTCATGCACCAAAGGAAGGGTTCCATAACGCATGGCCATCATTTGAGAAAGGCCACACGGTTCAAAGCGGCTTGGCATCAAGAAGACATCTGATGCTGCATAGATTTCTTGAGCCAATTGGACATCAAATGTGATATTCGCTGAAAGTTTGTGTGGGTAGGCTTGACCAAACCAAGCAAAGGCATTTTCAAATCCAGGATCTCCTGTACCGAGCAAGACAATCTGAATATCCTTTTGCAAGAGTTGATGCAACTCTTCTACCACAACGTCAAAGCCTTTTTGGCGTGTCAAACGAGAGACGATCCCAAACAAAGGTACATCATCGCGGACGGGTAGACCGACACGTTCTTGAAGAGCTCGTTTACTAGCTGCTTTACCTGAAAGATCTGAGAGACTGAAGTGATGAGTCAAGAGTGGATCCGTTTCAGGATTATACAGATCCGCATCAATCCCGTTAACAATACCGGTCACCTTGCCAGACTCCATCCGAAGGATCTGATCCAAGCCACAACCATATTCAGCAGTCATAATCTCTTGCGCATAGCTAGGAGAAACGGTTGTTACACGGTCAGCATATAGAATGCCGGCTTTCATCCAGTTCAGACAATCATTCCACCGAAGCGTTCCATCTGCATAGCGTTCAAATCCAACTCCGAATAGATCCCACAACATTCCTGGGTCGAACTGACCTTGGAATTCCAAATTATGGATGGTCAATACTGTTTTAATTCCATGATAAGCTTGAATCCAACGGTATTTTTCCTTCAGCAAGAAAGGAATCATCGCCGTATGGTAATCATGGGCATGAAGAACATCTGGAATGAAGTCAACTCGTTCCATCGTTTCTAAGGCCGCGAGCTGGAAGAAGGCAAAGCGTTCGCCATCATCGAAGTCACCATACACATGACCTCTAAAGAAATAATGTTGGTTATCAATAAAGTAAAAGGTGACTCCATCGCGCACAATGCGTTTCACACCAACATATTGACTTCTCCAGCCAACCTTGGTCTCAAAATGCAAGACATCTTCGATTTGATCTCCAAACTTAGCCTCTACCATATCATAGTAAGGGAGGATCACGCGCACGTCATGACCACTTTTAGCTAAGGATTTAGGAAGAGCGCCAATAACGTCTCCCAACCCCCCTGTTTTAGAAAATGGTGCACCTTCAGCTGCAACAAATAATAGTTTCATTAGACAATATCCTCTGTAACAATCGTTCCTTTTTTAACCACGACAGGTGCTTCTTCTGTCCCACGAATCGTCACACCAGCAGCCACTTCGACACCCTTATCCAGGATAGCATGTTCAACGATTGCATTTTCACGAACCACCACACCAGGGAAGAGAAGACTACTGCGGACCTCTGAACCTTGATGAAGGTGTACTCGACGTGAAACAACGGAGCGTTCAACGGTTCCTTCTACAATACTACCCGAAGCAAATTGAGACGATTTAATATGTGAAGTCTTGGAATAATACGTTGGTTCTTCATTCTTCACTTTCGTATACACTTTTTGATTTGGTGAAAAGAGCTTCATGAATTTTTGGTTTTCCAACATATCCAAGTTTGCCTGGTAGTAGGATTCCACTGAATGAATATTGGCAAGGTAGCCTGTATATTCAAAGGCAAAAGCATTGTATTCCACTGCCAAATCACGCAAGATATAGCGCAATTTTTGTGGGTATTCTTTCTTGGCTTCTTCTTCAATTTTTTCAATCAACCAAGGAGTGTCCACAATAAAGACATCTGTTGACATGTTGTAGACTTCGTCAGGATCCTTGCCATCAAAAAGTCTTTGCTCTGTAACATGGTCTGTTTCATCAATTTTCAAGACAGCATTGACTTCAGAGATATTTTGAAGATGCAACTTCTTATAAACCACTGTAATCGGACGATCAATGGTATTATGAAGGTGGAAAATTTGGTTGAGGTCAATATTCATTAATACATCACAGTTCAAAGCAACTGTTTGGTTGGAACCAGACCGTTTCAAATAGGTCAATAATTGTTGGTAGTATTCTGGCCCTACCGTTGTATTTTCAACTGGAGTATTATAGATTCCGAGGTAATAGTGGCTCAATAAAGTAGACAAGCCCCACTCACGACCTGAACGAATATGGTCAAAGACCGAACTAATATTTTCTTGTTGGAAAATCCCAAAAACACTACGAATACCAGCATTCGCAAGGCTAGACAATGGGAAGTCAATCAAGCGGTATTTCCCATCAAACGGTAGGGAGGCTACCGGACGATGGCTGGTCAAAGTGGACATATCATGATACCCAACTGTATTTCCTAAAATGGCTGAATATTTATCAATCTTCATCTGTTGCTACCCCCACTTTTTCATTGTAACCGACAACTTGTACTTCCTCTGTTCCATCAATCACGACACCTTCTGCAATGACTGCGCCTTCTCCAATAATCGCACGTTTCACAACAGCTCCTTTACCGATAATGGCATTGCTCATCACGACAGCATCTTCGACAACTGCTCCTTCACGAACTTGAGCTTCTGTTGATAAGATGGAGTGTTTGACTGTACCGTCTACCGAACAACCATCGACGACAAGAGAATCTTCGATGTGGCCATTTTCCCCAAAGAAGTTCGGTGGAGAAATGAGGTTGCGTGAATAGATTTTCCAGTGACGATCGCGACTATCCAAGGCATTATTTGGATCGATATATTCCATATTGGCTTCCCAAAGAGACTCAATCGTACCAACGTCTTTCCAATAACCATTGAATTCATAAGCATAAACACTTTCGCCTGATTCTAGATACGTTGGAATGACATTTTTACCGAAGTCTGACATATCGATATCACTCTTTTCAGCAGCAACCAACATATTGCGCAGACGAGCCCAGTCAAAGATGTAAATTCCCATGGAAGCCTTGGTAGATTTTGGTTCAGCTGGTTTTTCTTCAAATTCGACAATCCGATTATTAGCATCTGTATTCATGATTCCAAAACGGCTTGCTTCCTTCAAAGGGACATCTAGGACGGCAACAGTCAAGCTTGCGTTATTATCCTTGTGCGCTTGAAGCATGTCATCGTAATCCATCTTGTAGATGTGGTCCCCAGATAGAATCAAGACATATTCCGGATTGATGCTATCGATATAGTCGATGTTTTGAAGAATCGCATGACTAGTTCCTTCGAACCACCGATTTCCTTCACTAGCTGAATAAGGTTGGAGAATAGACACACCCGTATTGATTCCATCCAAGCCCCAGCTGGAACCATTCCCAATATGGCTGTTAAGGGCAAGTGGCTGGTACTGTGTAATCACACCAACATTGTGAATTCCTGAGTTGGCGCAGTTTGATAGCGCAAAATCGATAATCCGATAGCGCCCACCAAATTGAACCGCAGGTTTTGCGATGTTTTTGGTTAATTTTCCAAGACGTGTTCCTTGCCCACCGGCAAGAATTAAAGCGAGCATTTCATTCTTCATTGACTACTTCCTCTTTTTAAAGCTTGGACTCCCATAGAGTCAACCGATCGTCATTTCTTATCTGATGTTTTAGATTTTGTCTTACGCACCTTACGTTTTACCTTCCAAATGCTAGCTCCTAAAGCCGGCAAGGTAAAGGTCAAGGTTTGTTCATAATCCTTCCACAGTCCCTCTTGAGACTGAACTGTCGGATTGTGCTCTTTCCAGACACCTCCCCATTCTTCTAATTCTGTATTCCAAATTTCTTCATAGACCGCTGATACAGGCACACCAATCGTAAAGTCCTTGCGTTCTACTGGTGCCATATTGAAGACACATACTAGAAGCTCGCCTTTACGATTCTTCCGGACCATAGACAAGACGCTCTGATCCCGGTTATCTGCATCAATAATCTCTAAGCCATCAAAGCTATCATCAATCTCCCACAATTCTTTGTGTTCTTTGTAGAAATGATTGAGCTGAGAAGTGAAACGACGCATCTTAGCATTCATTTCATCCTCTAGATTCCCCCATTCCAGTTGCTCCTCTGACTTCCATTCCAAAAATTGACCAAATTCTGAACCCATAAAGAGCAATTTCTTACCTGGATGGCAGATCTGATAGGTTAAGAGATTACGGAGTCCAGCAAATTGATTGTAACGATCTCCCCACATCTTGTGCATCAAACTCTTCTTACCGTGCACCACTTCATCATGTGAAAATGGTAGTAAGAAATTCTCAGAAAATGCATACATGTAACTAAAGGTCACCAGATTAAAGTCAAATTTCCTGTAGACCGGGTCTTCCTCATAGAATCGGAGAATATCATTCATCCAACCCATATTCCATTTATAGTCAAAGCCTAGACCACCTTCTTCTTCTGGGCCTGTGATCTTTTGACCAGCAGAACTTTCTTCTGCAATCATCATGACATCTGGGTGTTCGTTCTTGATAATCGCATTCAACCGTCTAAGGAAATGAACGCCTTCGTAGTTGAGGTTTCCACCATCAATATTTGGTGTCCATGGACCACTATCGTAGTCAAGATAGAGCATATTGCTCACAGCATCGACCCGAATCCCATCTAAATGATAGGTATCAATCCAAAACTTCAAACTAGAAATCAAGAATGACTGGACTTGATTCTTTCCTAAGTCGAAGTTCAAAGCTCCCCATCCGTAGTTATGGGCACGATGTTCATCCTGGTATTCAAAGGTTGGTGTTCCATCATAATACGCCAAGGCATCATCATTGATAATGAAATGTCCTGGTACCCAATCCACGATCACTCCGATATTGTTGAGGTGGCATTCTTCCACGAAGTCTTGAAACTCTTCTGGGCTACCATAAGTCTGCTCGAGTGCAAAATATCCCATGAGCTGATAGCCCCAACTCAAGCCCAATGGATGGGCCATCACTGGCATAAATTCCACGTGGGTGTAGTTCATCTCCACCAAATATGGAATCAATTCTTCTTTTAGTTGTTTGAAGGTATAGGAACTGTGATCCTCATTACGTTTCCACGATCCTGCGTGAACCTCATAAATATTAACAGGTCGTTCCTTAAAACCAAGTTTTTTGCGGCGTGCTCTCCAGAGACCATCTTTCCAGTTTTTCTCTGGAATGGTCTTAATAATAGATCCTGTATTGGGTCTCTTTTCCATCCATAATGCTAGAGGATCGATTTTTTGCACCTGATGACCATTTTGTCGAGTCACCAAATACTTGTATATATCTCCCTCTTTTGCATCGGAACAGAAGACTTCCCAGACGCCTCCTTCATTACGAACCATTGGAATTTTACGGGCTTCCCAATCAGTGAAATCCCCAATCAGATCCACCGCCTGAGCATTGGGAGCCCAAACACGGAAGGTAAAGCCTTCTTGTTCTCCCCTTGTTTCCTTGTGAGCTCCTAAGTACTCTTGAAGATGGAAATTATCCCCTCTTCCAAATGTCCATAAGTCTGTGCTTCTATCCATATACTCACCTCTTTATTTTTGAAAGCGTTTTCTAATTGTTTTTATTTTACTATAAAATCACTTAATTTTCAAGTTGATTCCTGTAAAATCATGTAAAATTATCAGGAAAAGTTTTTTCATTTTCTTTCCCGAACCTTTTACTTCATTCCTTCGCTTTCCTCCTAATCTTACTTACGATTATACTATATATACGAGGAAAATTAAACAAAAAACCGAACATTCAAATCACTATTTTTATTACTAACTAGTTTATTACGAATAAAATGAACATTTTTAAGAACAATGTAAAAAAAGACTAAGACAGATTTGTCTTAGTCTTTTTGAATTCTTAGTCTACGTTCACGTATTCTTTTGAAAGTTCAAGAACTTCTTCCATTGTTGAACATTCAGTAAGAGCAAGGTTAGCGTATTCTTGCATTTTAGCTGTGTCGAGTTTCTTCATCAAGCTACGTGTACGAAGGACAGATGTCGCTGACATAGAGAACTCATCCAAGCCCATTCCGACAAGAAGTGGAACGGCAGTTTGGTCACCGGCCATTTCACCACACATACCAGCCCATTTGCCTTCAGCGTGAGCCGCTTTGATCACGTTGTTGATCAAACGAAGGATAGATGGGTTATATGGTTGGTAAAGGTATGAAACTTGTTCGTTCATACGGTCAGCAGCCATTGTGTATTGGATAAGATCGTTTGTACCAATTGAGAAGAAATCAACTTCTTTAGCAAATTGATCCGCAAGCATTGCTGCAGCTGGGATTTCAATCATGATCCCTACTTGGATATCGTCTGCAACAGCAACACCTTCCGCAAGCAATTTAGCCTTTTCTTCTTCAAGAATACCCTTAGCTGTACGGAACTCAGTTAACAAAGCAACCATTGGGAACATGATCCGCAATTTACCGTGAACAGATGCACGAAGCAAGGCACGCAATTGTGTACGGAACATTTGATTACCAGTTTCAGAGATAGAAATACGCAAAGCACGGAAACCTAAGAATGGGTTCATTTCTTTAGGAAGGTCGAAGTAAGGAAGTTCTTTATCCCCACCAATATCCATTGTACGAACAACCACAGGTTTACCATTCATACCTTCAAGAACTGCTTTGTAGGCTTCGTATTGGTCATCTTCTGTAGGGAAGTCTTGAGAATCCATGTACAAGAATTCTGTACGGTAAAGACCAACAGCTTCTGCACCATTATCGTTTACACCTTCAACGTCTTTAGGTGTACCGATGTTGGCAGCCAACTCGAAGTGTTTTCCATCAGCAGTCACTGTTTTCGCATCTTTAAGGAGAGCCCATTCAGCTTTTTGTTTAGCATAAGCTTCACCAGCTGCTTTGAAGGCTGCAATTTGTTCTTCACTAGGGTTGATCACTACTTCACCAGTGATCCCTGAAACAGCCAAAACATCGCCATCTTTGACAAGTTCTGTGATGTTATTTGTACCAAGAACAGCTGCGATTTCAAGTGTACGAGCCATGATAGCTGAGTGACTGGTACGTCCACCGATATTCGTAACAAAAGCTTTTACATACTTTTTGTTCAACTGTGCTGTATCAGATGGAGTCAAGTCATGCGCAACCACGATTGCTTCTTCATTGATAGAAGCAGGGTTTGGCAATTTTTTACCAAGCAAGTTGGCAAGGACACGTTTGGTAACGTCACGAATATCTGCTGCACGTTCTTGCATGTAAGGATTGTCTTCCATTCCTTCAAAGATCGCAATGAACATGTCAGTGACTTCTTTCAAGCCAGCTTCTGCATTGATTTTTTTCGTACGAATCGTTTCTTTGATCTGACCAATCATTTCAGGGTCAGCAAGAACCATCATATGCGCATCAAAAACTTGCGCTGCTTCTTCACCAAGGCTTGCTACTGCATTCTCCCGAATAAGAGAAAGCTCGTTTTGTGAAGCTTCAAGAGCTGCATCCAAACGAGCTTCTTCTGCACTTGTATCTTCGACTGAAACAGTCTCAAATGATAAGTCTGGTTGAATGAGCAAATATGCCTTAGCAACGGCAACACCGTCAGATGCTGCAATTCCTTTTAGCATTTTTGTCATATTTTAAGCCAATCCTTCTTTAGTCATTGTTTCTGAGATAGCTGCGATAGCATCATCAGCGTCAGCACCTTCTGCAGAGATTACAACGTCTGCTCCTTGACCAACACCAAGGCTCATAACACCCATGATTGATTTCAAGTTAACTGATTTACCTTTGTATTCAAGAGTAATATCTGAAGCAAATTTGCTAGCAGTTTGAACCAACAAAGTTGCTGGACGTGCGTGGATACCTGTTTCTGCCACGATGTGGAAATCTTTAGAAGCCATAGTTTGACTCTCCTTTTTAAAAATAGTTTTTGAGTTACCTTTTGATAACCCTTACAATTTGGTATTATATCATCTTTTGAAATTTTTTTCAAGATTTTTATCACTGACTTACAGAAAAAGACTGCGAAAAATCCCAATTTAGATACATTTTAAGAAGCACCTGAAGAACAGAGGAAATATCTTTTCAATTTTCTACTATATTATAAGTAACATTTTCCTCCGCTTTCAATGAAAAGAAGCTCTTGAACCACAGGATATTGATTCACCAAAAAATTATAACTAATTAAAGATGCTTTAAAGCCTATTCCTATCCCATTTCTTCGATTTTCACGCTTTTCACTCACCACAATATATTGTGCTTTGAAAACTCCATTTCATATCTTTGCACAATATTTAGTTTTATTTTGTTGACAAGTTGCTGGATTTTGTTTATACTGTTTACAGATTTATATTTCGATAGGAGAACGGAAAAGAAATGGTAACCATTTATTCAAAAAATAATTGTGTTCAATGCAAAATGACCAAGCGATTCCTTGATAGCAATCATGTGGAATACCGCGAAATTAACTTAGACGAACAGCCAGAATTTGTAGAGCATGTTAAGAACCTTGGTTTCAATGCTGCTCCAGTTATTCAAACACCGGATGAAGTATTTTCTGGTTTTCAACCAGCTAAGTTGAAGAAACTTTCTTAATAAACACAGTATTTTGCTTAAATAGGGTCTAGCGTTAGCAACCTAACACTAGACTTTTTACTTGTAAAGAGAGGACTTCTCCTCTTCATTTTTTGAACTAGAAAAGGATTATTATGGGATTAAAATCTCTTGAAGATGTGACGTATTTTCGTCTTAACAATGAAATCAACCGTCCAGTAAACGGCCAAATCATGCTTCATAAGGATAAAGAAGCTTTGGATGCATTCTTTAAAGAAAATGTTGTACCAAATACTAAAGCCTTTGACTCGATTACAGACAAGATTCAGTACCTTCTCGAGCACAATTACACTGAGAGAGCTTTTATCGAGAAATACCGTCCTGAATTTTTAGAGGAATTGGCCCAATTTATCAAAGACCAAAACTTCCAATTCAAGTCCTTCATGGCGGCCTACAAATTCTATAACCAATACGCTTTGAAAACAAATGATGGAGAATACTATCTTGAAAGCATGGAAGACCGTGTCTTCTTCAATGCTCTCTATTTTGCAGATGGAAATGAAGCTATCGCGCGAGACATCGCAAACGAAATTATCCACCAACGCTACCAACCAGCTACTCCTTCTTTCTTAAATGCTGGTCGTGCCCGCCGTGGAGAATTGGTTTCATGTTTCTTGATCCAAGTAACTGATGATATGAATGCGATCGGACGTTCCATCAACTCTGCCCTTCAACTTTCACGTATCGGTGGTGGGGTTGGGATTTCCCTCAGCAACCTTCGTGAAGCTGGAGCACCAATCAAAGGGTATGAAGGAGCCGCTTCTGGGGTCGTACCTGTTATGAAACTCTTCGAAGATAGCTTCTCTTACTCTAACCAATTGGGACAACGCCAAGGGGCTGGGGTGGTTTACCTCAATGTCTTTCACCCAGACATCATCGCCTTCCTTTCTACTAAGAAAGAAAATGCTGATGAAAAGGTTCGGGTTAAGACTCTCTCACTTGGTGTCGTCGTGCCAGATAAGTTCTACGAGTTGGCTCGTAAGAATGAGGAAATGTATCTCTTCAGCCCATACTCTGTAGAACGTGAATACGGAGTGCCATTTAACTACATCGACATCACTGAAAAATACGATGAGTTGGTCGCTAATCCAAACATCCGCAAGACAAAAATCAAGGCGCGTGATTTGGAAACTGAAATTTCTAAATTGCAACAAGAATCTGGTTACCCTTATGTAGTCAACATCGATACTGCTAACCGCGCAAACCCTGTCGATGGAAAGATCATCATGAGTAACTTGTGTTCAGAGATCCTCCAGGTTCAAGAGCCAAGCTTGATCAACGATGCCCAAGAATTCATTAAAATGGGGACTGACGTCTCCTGTAACCTTGGTTCAACCAACGTGGTTAATATGATGACTTCCCCTGACTTTGGTCGTTCGATTAGAGCTATGGTTCGTGCCTTGACCTTCGTCACAGATAGTTCTCATATCGTCGCTGTTCCTACTATCGACCACGGAAATAGCCAAGCGCATACCTTTGGTCTTGGTGCTATGGGACTTCACAGCTATCTTGCCCAACAATTGATTGAATACGGATCACCTGAGTCTGTTGAGTTTACGAGCATCTACTTCATGCTCATGAACTACTGGACTCTCGTAGAATCAAACAACATCGCGCGTGAACGTGGCGTTACCTTCCACAACTTTGAAAAATCAGACTATGCCAACGGTAGCTACTTTGAAAAGTACACGACCGGAGAGTTTGTTCCAACATCTGATCGCGTCAAAGAACTCTTTAAAGATATCTTCATCCCAAGTGCAGAGGATTGGGCAGAATTGCGTGCGAAAGTTCAAGCAGATGGTCTTTACCACCAAAACCGCTTGGCTGTCGCACCAAATGGATCTATCAGCTACATCAATGATGTCTCTGCTTCTATCCACCCAATCACACAACGGATTGAAGAGCGCCAAGAAAAGAAAATCGGAAAGATCTACTATCCTGCTGCTGGTTTATCAACCGAAACCATCCCTTACTACACTTCTGCCTACGACATGGATATGCGTAAGGTGATTGATGTTTATGCGGCTGCAACTGAGCACGTAGACCAAGGTCTTTCACTGACCCTCTTTATGCGCAGCGATATTCCAAAAGGTCTCTACGAATGGAAAACTGAAAACAAACAAACCACTCGTGACTTGTCTATCCTTCGTAACTACGCCTTTAACAAGGGTATCAAGTCTATCTACTACGTCCGTACCTTTACAGATGATGGTGGAGAAGTCGGTGCTAACCAATGTGAAAGCTGTATCATCTAAGACAGCCCCAAGGTTCGCCATTAAAAGTCGGTTCGCCGACTTTTTGTGCGTATTCTATCCATTTATGGTAGAATAGTAACGATTGAATGAATAGAAAAAGAAAGTGATGCAAATGGAAACATACTACAAAGCCATTAACTGGAATGCCATCGAGGATGTCATCGATAAATCTACTTGGGAAAAGCTAACCGAGCAATTCTGGTTGGATACACGTATCCCTTTGTCAAACGACCTAGATGACTGGAGAAAGTTGTCTAATAAAGAAAAAGACCTCGTTGGTAAAGTCTTTGGTGGATTGACTCTGTTAGATACCATGCAGTCTGAAACGGGTGTGCAAGCTCTTCGTGCAGATATCCGTACTCCCCATGAAGAAGCTGTCTTTAACAACATCCAATTTATGGAATCTGTCCATGCTAAGTCCTACTCTTCCATCTTTTCTACCTTGAATACCAAGTCAGAAATCGAAGAGATTTTCGAATGGACTGATACCAATCCTTTCCTTCAAAAGAAGGCAGAGATCATCAATGAAATCTACCTCAATGGCACTCCTCTAGAAAAGAAAGTTGCTAGCGTCTTTCTTGAAACCTTCCTCTTCTACTCTGGTTTCTTCACACCGCTCTACTATCTTGGAAACAACAAGTTGGCCAACGTGGCTGAGATCATCAAGTTGATCATTCGGGACGAATCTGTTCACGGAACCTATATCGGCTACAAGTTCCAACTTGGATTTAACGAATTACCAGAAGAGGAACAAGAAAAACTCAAAGAATGGATGTATGACTTACTCTACACCCTCTATGAGAATGAAGAAGGCTATACAGAGAGCCTCTATGATGGTGTGGGCTGGACTGAGGAAGTCAAGACCTTCCTTCGTTACAACGCCAATAAAGCCCTCATGAACTTGGGACAAGATCCACTCTTCCCAGACTCAGCAGATGATGTCAACCCAATCGTCATGAATGGGATCTCGACCGGTACATCCAACCACGACTTCTTCTCTCAAGTCGGAAATGGTTACCTTCTCGGTGAAGTAGAAGCCATGCAGGATGACGATTACAACTACGGCCTATAAGACAAAAACCTTTCCATCTGGAAAGGTTTTTTGTTGCAATTTTTTCTGATTGGATATGTTTCTTTTTAGAAAAAAGAGGTCGGACAAACATCCAACCTCTTCTGTTTATTACAATTTACCTGCTACGGCATCCAACAATTCTTGGATTTTCGCTTGGTTGCTTCCTCCTGCCATGGCCATGTCTGGTTTTCCACCGCCACGTCCATCAACGATTGGAGCCAATTCTTTAATCACATTACCTGCGTGTACATCTTTTGTCTTGCTGGCTACAAGGACATTCACTTTGTCACCGATGGCTGCGACAAGGACAAGCACATCAGAGTAGTCTTTTTGTTTCCAGTTATCCGCAAAGGTACGAAGGGCACCTGCATCTGATACAGAAACTTGGCTTGCGATAAAGCTGTGACCATTTGCTTCTTGAACATGTTTGAAGACATCACCTGCTGCTGCAGCCGCTGCTTTTTCCTTCAATTCTGCATTTTCTTTTTGCAATTGACGGAGCTGCTCTTGAAGGCCTTCCACCTTATGAGGAACTTCCTTGAGTTGAGGTGCTTTCAAGGTTGCTGCGACTGCTTTCAGAGCATCTTCTTGATCACGATAAGCTTCGAAGGCTTCCTTACCAGTCACTGCCAAGATACGACGAGTTCCTGATCCGATCCCTTCTTCTTTGACAATCTTGAAGAGACCGATTTCAGAAGTATTGCCTACATGGGTACCACCACAGAGTTCCACTGAGTAGTCACCGATGGTGACAACACGGACTTCTTTACCGTATTTCTCACCAAAGAGGGCCATGGCTCCCATTTCTTTAGCAGTATCGATATCTGTTTCAACAGTCTGAACTGCGATCGCTTCCCAGATTTTTTCATTGACTTGCTGTTCAATAGCACGCAATTCTTCAGGAGTGACAGCTTGGAAGTGAGTGAAGTCAAAGCGAAGGAATTCTACTTCGTTGAGAGATCCTGCTTGGGTTGCGTGGTTACCAAGAATATTGTGAAGAGCCGCATGGAGCAAGTGAGTTGCTGTGTGGTTCTTCATAACACGGTGACGACGATTAGTGTCAATGGCCAAGGTGTATTCTTGGTTCAAGGCAAGAGGAGCAAGGACTTCAACAGTATGGAGTGCTTGTCCATTTGGTGCTTTTTGAACGTCTGTTACAGTCGCTACGACATTTCCTGCCGCATCCAAGATTTGACCGTGGTCCGCAACTTGTCCACCCATTTCAGCGTAGAATGGGGTTTCTGCAAAGATCAGTGATGCAGTTCCTTCTGAAACAGCTTCTACTTCAGCATTGTCCGCTACGATAGCCACCAACTTAGAAGGCAATTGACTAGCATTATAGTTAAAGACACTTTCAACTGTGATATTTTGAAGGGTTTCATTTTGCATCCCCATAGATCCGCCTTTAACAGCTGATGCACGCGCACGCTCTTGTTGTTCCTTCATAGCTGCTTCAAAGCCTTCACGGTCGACTGTCATTCCAGCTTCTTCGGCGATTTCTTCTGTCAATTCTACTGGGAATCCGTATGTATCATAGAGTTTGAAGACATCTTGACCAGCGATAACCGTTTGGCCTTTTTCTTTCAAGTCTTCAACGATGGTTTGGGCAAAGTGTTGACCAGAGTTCAAAGTACGAGCAAATGACTCTTCTTCACTCTTGATGATTTTCTCGATGAAGTCTTGTTTTTCAAGTACTTCTGGGTAGTAACTTTCCATGATCTTCCCAACGGTTGGAACCAATTTATACAAGAAGGTTCCTTCGATCCCCAATTTTTGACCATGCATAGAAGCACGACGGAGGAGACGACGAAGAACGTAACCGCGACCTTCATTACCAGGAAGAGCCCCATCTCCAATCGCAAATGAAAGCGAACGGATGTGGTCTGCAATCACCTTGAAGCTCATGTTGTCGCCATCTGGATCATAGGTTTTTCCAGACATCTTTTCAACTTCACGGATAATCGGCATGAAGAGGTCTGTTTCAAAGTTGGTCTTCGCCCCTTGGATAACGGCTACCAAACGCTCTAAACCAGCGCCCGTATCAATGTTCTTGTGTGGCAATTCCTTGTATTCGCTACGAGGAACAGCAGGGTCAGCGTTAAATTGTGACAAGACAATGTTCCAGATTTCGATGTAACGGTCGTTTTCGATATCTTCTGCAAGAAGACGAAGACCGATATTATCAGGGTCAAAAGCTTCACCACGGTCAAAGAAGATTTCAGTATCTGGTCCAGAAGGTCCCGCACCGATTTCCCAGAAGTTGTCTTCGATTGGAATCAAGTGACTTGGATCCACACCAACAGCGATCCAACGGTTGTATGAATCTTTGTCGTCAGGGTAATAGGTCATGTAAAGTTTGTCTTTGGGGAAGTCGAACCATTCAGGACTTGTCAAAAGCTCATAAGCCCAAGTAATGGCTTCATCACGGAAGTAATCCCCGATGGAGAAGTTCCCCAACATTTCAAACATAGTATGGTGACGAGCAGTCTTCCCTACGTTTTCGATATCATTGGTACGAATAGCCTTTTGAGCATTGGTAATCCGTGGGTTTTCAGGTTTGATGGTCCCATCAAAGTATTTCTTAAGAGTGGCAACCCCTGAGTTAATCCACAAAAGGGTTGGGTCGTTTACAGGAACCAAGCTAACAGATGGTTCTACTGAGTGGCCTTTGCTTGCCCAGAAATCAAGCCACATTTGGCGGACTTGTGCACTAGATAATTGTTTCATATTTGTCTCCTAATTTTTATAAGATTAGTTGGTGCCTGCTTCTAACATTTCGACATAATCGATAGCGACACACAGTGAGATGACTAAATCAGCGTATTCATCCTCATAAACCGATACTTGATAAGTAGAGGTTAGATGAAAGAGTTCTTTGCTAATCTCAGCGACGATTTGATCCCGATCATCGAACAATTTGAATTCCAGGTCCCAGATATTTCCCTGCACCCGAAGCCCCAAATCTTCGATTTCGTATTTGTCTCTGAAGAGCGTCAGCTTTTTATGGATATAAAAGCGGTCCCCATTTATCAACTCAACCTCAAATTTTGGAAGAAGGCTGATTGTTTTTTTGGTGATATGGCTAACTTTTTCTCCATTCTTATCATAAATGGTAAAAGTCTTGGGAATCTTAAGAAAGGATCCCTCAACCTGGTATTCGACATTTCCTAACTCATCTTTGATATCGAAGCGTTCGCCACCCAATCGAAATTTTTGTTTCACTTGATAGGTTCTCATCTTTTGATCTCCTTTGAAAAGCTTCAGAGAACGATTCACAAACAAAAGACAAGCCACTAAACGAAGGGCGAAAAACCGCGGTACCACCTTCATTCAATGAACTTGTCATTCTTCATTTTGTATGCAATTGTCTCAGCCGAGTAGCAAAATCATTTCCCTTCCATGGCTCGCACCCCCGCCACTTCTCTGATTCCGAGTAACAATGATTTATTCTCAACTATTTCATTATACAAGTTCCAAAAGGAACCGTCAACTATTTTTTAGATGATGAGCTGCTACCGCTTGTTTCAACACCGATATTTTGCAAATATTGGTTGAATGTTGATTTGAAGGCATCATCCTTGACCTTGATATTGGCATTGGTCATCGCTTTTGCAATAATGCTACGGATGTAGTTAGTATCTTGCTTACGACTGTCAACAATGATCTCTTTCAGACGTTTTTCGTATTTCTTCCAGTCAGAACCTTTTTCTGTCTTCTTGTTCAATTTGACAATATAGTAGCTAGCAGAATAGTTTTGACCTGCTGAAACTGTGATGACATCTGAAATTCCATTTTCATCCAACTTAAAGGCAGCTTCTTTGACTTGAGATGGAATATCTGTTGTTCCTGAATCGAACTTGACTTCGCCACCTTTGTCTTTTGTAGCAGTATCTGTCGAATTGTCTTTGGCGATTTGGGCAAAGTCTGCACCTTCCGCTTTAGCAGCTTCCAACACTTCTTTTGCTTTATCTTCAGAATCCAACTTAATAATTTGTGCTGTTACTTCTGGTGTGTAAGATTCAAAAGCCGCCTTGTAGTCTGACTCTTTGATATCTTTCTTAGCAGCTTGATTAACTGCATATTCCAACAACATATTGCTACGGATTTGTTTCTTCGCTGTTTCTTCCGTCAAACCTTGTTGCGCCAAGTAAGCATCGAATTGGTTCCCCAATTGTTTCTTTTGTTTAGCCAATTCTTTATCGACTTCTTTATCAGAAACTTTTGATCCATATTCTTTTTCAAAGACTTTATTGATGGTCATTTGGAAAAGAACTTGTTGAGCTCCTTGGTTTGTTTTGATTTCATCATAGAAATCAGAAACTGTAATCGTGTCCCCTTTCATGGTCACGACGTCTTTGTTTGTACCATTTGTACATGCTGCTAAAGTTAGGACTGATAGCAAGGTCACAGCACCTGCTACAAGTTTTTTCTTCATGAAAATTATTCTCCGTTCCTTTTTAAACTTCTTCTATTTTACCACAAATTAGAGAGAATACCTTAAATTAACCTAAAAAGAGCTAGGATCTGGCAAGGTTACCGTCTCTGCATTTTTACGAATCATCAAAATACCATCTCCAAGTGGCACTAAACTAGCGGTTAAATCTGGATGATTAAGAGTTGCATTAAAGAGGTTCTGAAGCCCACGATAAATGGTTCGTTGCCCACGACGCACTTCCATGATGTCTTTGGCAACATCTCCCCCTTGGAAAATATCATCCAGTACCACAATTCCTCCAACTTCTAAGAGTTCGAGAATCCGTGGCAAAAAGACAATGTATTTAGACTTGGCTGAGTCCATAAAGACAAAGTCATAGGTCTCTGTTAAATCCTGTAAAATATCTACAGCATCTCCTTCAAGCAAGGTGATTTGCTTTCTCTGATCGTATTTAGCCAGATTTTCCTTGGCAAAACCAATCATTTCTTCATTCCGATCAATAGTGGTAATTTGTGCATTGGGAACATGTTCAGCCATTAAGAGGGCTGAAAATCCAATTGCTGTCCCAATTTCAAGGATTTTCTTTGGTTGTAAAGCTTGCAAGAGTAGTCTAAAGTATGCTACCGTTTCATGCGGGATGATGGGAATATTTTCCTTGCGGGCGAATGCTTCTAATTCCTTCAGGGCACCAGCTACCGGTTTTTGACGGGTCCGCATAAAGTCAACGATCTCGTCTTTAACGACTGGCCGGCGCATATTGTGGTTGGCGTTTTTACTATAAGACTCTACCATCTTATGCGAGTCCTAATTTTTCCACTAGGGCTTCAAATTCATTCAAACGACGTTCAAAGACCGCAAAGGCTGCGTCCAAATAGTCTTCTTTTTCCATATCCACACCTGCTTTGCGGATAACATTGAGTGGATAATCAGAGTTTCCAGCCTTCAAGTAGTCGATATATTTGTCACGATCTTCTTGGGTTCCATGAACGATTTTTTCAGCTAAAGCTGAAGCTGCTGCAAAACCAGTTGAATATTGGAAAACGTAGTAGTTATAGTAGAAGTGAGGAATACGAGCCCATTCATATTGGATTTCAGGGTTGTCTTCTTTTGAAAGACCGTAGTATTTCTCATTGAGTTCTGCATAGAGGTTGTTCAAGAATTCACTAGTCAAAACGGTACCTTCTTGGTCTGCTTTATGGATAGCATGCTCAAATTCGGCAAACTGTGTTTGACGGAAGACGGTTCCACGGAAGCCATCCAAGAAGTGATTCAAAATAGCAAAACGAGTTGCATCGTCTTCTACTTCTTCTAGGAGACGTTCTGTCAAGATATTTTCATTGGTTGTAGAGGCAATTTCAGCAAGGAAAATAGAGTAGTCTCCATAGACATACGGCTGGGTTTCACGGGTATAGCTAGAATGCATACTGTGACCAGTTTCATGCACCAAGGTGAAGAGATTATCCAATGTATCTTGCCAGTTCAACAACATAAAGGCATTGGTATCATAAGAACCACCTGAATAGGCACCTGAGCGTTTTCCTTGGTTGACATGCACATCAATCCACCGTTCGCTAAAGGCACGTTTCACACGAGAAAGGTAGTCCTCACCCAAAACAGCCAAGACTTCTTCTGCTTTGGCCAACGATTCTTCATAGGTAAACTTGTAGTCTGTATCGGATAATGGCGTATACATATCGTACATCTTCAAGTCTGAGATTCCAAGAATTTTTGAACGCAATTGCACATAGCGTTGCAAGAGTGGCAAATGTTTGTTCACAGCTGCTACCAAGCTATCATAAACACTTTCTGGTACAAAGTTTTCAGAAAGGGCCGCTTCACGGGCAGAAGAGAATTTGCGAACTTTAGCATTAAAGTTATGAACTTTCACATTGGTTTGCAAGGTTTTAGCATAGGTATGTTGGTACTGTCCATAGACCTTGTAGAGACCTTCGTAAGCTTCTTTACGAACGGCACGATCTTTTGATTCTACCAAAGAAATATAGTTTCCATGGGTTAATTGAACTTCTTCGCCCTTGTCATCATGTACAGTTGGGAAAACAATATCTGCATTGTCCAAGATTTCAAAGGTTTCACCACCAGCCGCAAAGATCTCACCAGCTCCTGCAAGTAATTCCTCTTCTTTTTGAGACAAGACATGTTCTTTTTTCTCTAGCAAACGATCAAAATAATGACCATATTGTTCTAAGGCTGGAACCTCACTCACAAAGGCTTTGTATTGCTCATCCGTAATGGCCATGAATTCAGGCTCATAGAAGGCAAAGGTTTCACCTAACAAGCTATAAAGAGACATCCCTTTTGATTGGTACTCTTGGTATTTAGCCACTCGTGTGTCTTGGTCATTTTTCATATGGGCATAGACGTAGACCTTTTCTAAACGACGGCTCAATTCTAAATATGCATTGGTTGTATCCAACAGTGTTTGCGCTGAATCCAACAAATGACCAGCATAGTGGCTTGCTGCTTTAATATCTGCAGCTAAGCTAGCTGCTTCTTCTTCCCAAGCTTGATCTGTCGCAAAAATAGTCGACAAATCCCATTGGTATTTTTCATCAATTTCATTACGTTGTTTTACCATTTCGATTAATCCTCCAATGGTTCTATTTTAGCATAAAAATGAACATTTCGGGAGGATTTCTATCTTAGAAAGTTAGCTTTTCTGCTGAGCATAAAAACGTGGGGGATAAAGGATCTGAACAGGTTGGATCCCTTGCGACTGATAATAGGTCATAAACTGCTGGTAGTAATCTTCTACATCCTCTTCAATTTGAAGCAAGTTCTGTGAAAGGATCGGACGACAAAGAGGATAAAAGAAATCCAGCCCCAGTTCCATCAGATGGTTTCCCTGCAAATAGAGTTCTTCCTGAAGCTTCAGCCACTTTGGGTGACGATAAAAGAGTTGCTGCTGGATATACGTTAAAAATGTACGATCGAGCTCGACTGCCATTTGCCGCATGGGTTGTGAAAGATAAGGGGTCCGTAAGACTTCCAGTAAAGACCTTTGGCCAAAAGGGAAAACTTCTGTTTGATAATGCAATCGCCCTCTCAAATCCTCATGGATGAGGTATTGCAAACGCACTTCTTTCTTTTCAAGATCCAATTCCCAAAGATGGAACCCGCGATTCTGACTAAAATAAAGAAAACCAGCCTGTAGCTTTGTCAGTCTTTCCTTGAGCCACAACTTTTTACCAAGTAACCAATAGACCTGGTAACCATGGGATCGATAAGCATCGCTTCTCTCCTTCAAACGTTCTAAAGATAGGGAGCTACACTGCACTTCCAAAGCTAAGTTCTTGTCTACTACCAAAAGATCGGCAATTTGTTGAAAATCTGCTAAATAACTTTCTACTTCTGTATTAGACTCCTTAGAGGCCCAGTCATAAAGACTGGCTTTCAATTCCAGATGTTCAAAACTCTCCGCTTCGTGATGATAGGGACAATGCTGTAATTCTACATGAGCAAAATGAGCCCTTAGAACCGAGCCATTTTTTAGACGCACTGGACTATGACAAGCTAAGCAATAGAAGGGCCCTTCTGTCACAGCTGGGATCTCTTCCATACAGTTCCACCGCTTTTGATTGTTATCCATGGCAATAAACATAGGCCCACCTCCTCATCTATATCATTCGAAAAAAAATAAGAAAAAGGCTGGAAATTCCAACCTTTTCTTCCTTTTATTCTTCAGAATCTGAATCTGAATCATCACTGTCGTCATCTGCAACAGGAGATTTACTCAATTCTTTCTGCATATCTTTCATTTCTTTACGAGTACTTTCCAACTCTTCTCGAGCATCTTTCAAGCTTTCGATCAAAGCTTCACGGTCTTCTTTAGGAACGACTGTGCTATCTGAACCGATGCTTTTCAAGCCTTCATTAAAAATATCTTTTTGGTTTTCCAATTCTTGCTTCAAGGCGCTAACAGTTGCATCGTATTGCTCTTTTGCAGAACCTGTCACAGAAGTACCTGCTTCTTCGGTAAGTGAAACAGATTGATCCATTAATTTTGCAAACAACTTTTTGAAGTCCCCAACAGTTTTTGCTTTACTGATTTCAGCATCTGTTAAGAGGCTAGAAGATGACGTATCTTCTGAATCTGTTGAAGTATCCTTACTTTTCGAAGTGTTGGCAGATTTGCTCGTCACTTTAGTAGTTGATTGACTATTTGAAGTTTCCTTCTTTGTGTCTTGTTTGTTTGAACAAGCAGCTAGGGAAACAATCGTCAAAAGAGCAGCTGTCGATAAGATCATTTTTTTCATAAAATGGTCTCCTTTATATTTATTTTACCTCATTCTATCATCGAATACTTTGATTGTCAAATTAATCACTAGTTCTTAATAATAGCAAAAAAGTTGGACAAAACACTATGAGATCAGTGTTTCTGTCCAACTCCTCGATGATTAGTCATACAATTGTAACAATTTCATTAGTCTACTTTGCCACCAAAAAGGCCGTGAGCCTTCCCTTGGGGCATTTTTAAGGCAAAGCTCAGTAAAAAGACGATCCCTACAACCCCTGCTAAAAAGAAACTCATGACTTGGTAACCACCTCTTTCAATACAGAGGGCTGCGAAGGGTTGTAAAAGAATGGTTCCTAAATAACGAGCTCCTTGGACAATGGCCATGGCAAGAACCAAGTCTTTGCCATTCACCTGTTGGGCAATAAACCGTAAGGAGACCATAATCAAAACCATCCCTGTTGTATGCTTGGCTAAAAGAGTCAAAAGCACTTTTAAGAAGACAGGACTTGGAAGAGCGTAGACAGCATATTGAGCAAAAATAATCCCGATTGGAAGAGCGATCAAAACCCGTAAAGGCCAGTGGTCCATGAATCGATCAGAGAAAAAGATCAAGGGGGCTTCCACTACGACGGAGATAGCTACAACCGTAGAGGCAATATGGACTGGTAGACCACTATCCATGAGCAACTCAGGAATATAGGTATGACCAATATTTCCAACCCCTGAAGCCAAGCCAATCAAAATGATAAAGAAGAGATAAGGTCCATTATGAAGAAGAGGACGAATAGAGACAGGATGTTTTTCCTTTTCTACGACTGTCTCTTTTTTCTTCATTCGAACCGCACTTAGGCAGAAGAGACTCAATACAATGGTGATCAAAACCGTATAATAGACAGCTTGGGGGCTAAACTGATGATAGACCCAGCCGGCTATTTGAACACCGACCGAGTAGCCAATGGTTCCCCAAACGCGAATCTTCCCAAAAGCGTATGGACTTTGCGTTGCAAATACTTCCATCATGGGAGCTGTCCCATTCAAACAGACTAGAACAATCCCGTAAAAAACAGTCAGCCAAAAGAGATTGGGGGCCCAAAGAAAACCGAAGACACCACCAATGATCACACTTAGACTGAGGGTCGTCATTTTTACGATTCCAAATCGCTCATTGATATAACCAAAGAAGGGTTGGGCTACCATGGATAAGAAAAAGGCAATCGATACCAAGGTCGACACTTGAGTTGCACTATAGTGCTTTCCCATCAAATAGACGGAAATGAGGGTCGTAAAGAGAGAGGTGGACATAAAATAAAAACTATAGAGCAGCATATAAGCCGCATAAGAATTTCGGAATTTTTTCATATGAATCCTTTCTAAAAATATCGGAATGGGACAATGACAAAACCCAACTGACAATCAGTTAGGTTTTATTTTATTCTTTATTATAGCGCTTTTGAGCCTCTTTTTTGCGTCTCTCACGACTTTGTTTTTCAATCGAGAGAATGATGACAATAATGAGAATCGGAATCAAAATCAGGAAGTGATCCAGCGAAAGCCATTTACTGTGCTTAGCCGTTGTCTTTTTCCCACTTGCTGTTTCTTTGACAAGCTCTGGCTTGGCTCCTTCTTCCACCTTCATATCATCTCGGATACCTTCAGACAAGGTGTAGAGATCATTATCTACTGTCAGATAGCCATCTTTTACCGCAAGGGTCGGTTCTTTAGCACCTTTTTTAACCGTTGCATAGAAGGGTTTTTCGAGTGTATAGGTCTTGCCGTCAATCTTCTGGACACCCGCATCTAACAATTTTTTATAGCCAAAATCTTTATAAGCTTTTTCGATCAAAGCATTGCCAAACGGATGGCGGTAATATTCCCCATCTTGGTCTGCCCAATCTCCTACGCCCATAATGACAGCAATTAAGCGCTGATTGCCCCGTTTGATGGTCGCGATATAGTTGAAAGCTCCACGAGGACTTGAACCAGTTTTTAAACCATCCACACCTTTCAAGGCATACTTGGCTCCTGGCAATGAATAATTGTAGGTATCAAAGGTTTCCTCATACGGAGTTCCTTTTTTGACCGTGACTTGGGCTTGATTGGTATAGTTTAAAATATCTGGGTATTGATTGATAAAATGATAGACCAAAATCCCTAAATCACGCGCAGTTGTCTGGTTAGCCGCATCATTTGGATAATTGTTTACCTGATAGTAGCCTTGCAAGGTGGAGATGGCCGCCCCACTCGGGTTATTCCAGACCGTGTTGGTCATCCCTAATTCCTTAGCTTTGGCATTCATGCGCTCGATAAAGGCATCTGGATCATTGTTGGACATAAGATTGGCCAACATGAGGGTCGATACATTTGAGGATGGAACCACTGTCATGGTAATCAACTCAGGAATTGTGTAGTCTACCCCAGCAACAATATTATTGTTGGAGATCTCATAGATCTTTCCGATCGCTTGGTCTGAAGCGGTCGCCTTGATCACTGTATCCTTACTGATCTTGCCATTTGCCATATCTTCAAACAAGAGATAGAGCGTCATGAGCTTACTCATGCTGGCAGGATCTCTGACTTCATCGATATTGTCTTTCCAAAGAACATTTCCCGTATTGCCGTCAATAATAAGCGAAGAATGCGGACGGTTAATGGCTTGGACATTGTCATTTGGATACATCTTTTGCGCCATATCCACCAATTCATCCGCACTCGCTAGAATTGGCTGGCATAAGAGACTCAGAAGGAGGCAAATATGGATCAAATATTTTTTTATCATAAACTTTTCCTTTATAACAGACTAATCAGCTGGAGGCTAAAATAAGCTTCTAGCCCTCATGCCCTTTCCTCTTGTCTCCCAGTAGATGAAAAGAGCTAATCCCAGCAGATAATTACTTGTATTGTACCATATTTTGAAGCAGAAAAAAACCTATCTGGCCCGAATAAATCGGCGATAGGTCCTGTTTTTTATCGACTTAACAAGCTCAAAGCTTCCTTATCCGCAATAATGGTCACATTTGGATGTCCTTGAAGGGCACTAGCTGGCACTTTTTCTGTCCTTTCCCCCTCTACCGTACCTTTGATCGCTTGGGCTTTTGATTCCCCATAAGCAAATAAGACAATTGATTTCGCAGCTAAGATATTGGCAATCCCCATCGAAATGGCTTGGGTTGGTACATCTTCGATCTTATCAAAGAAACGAGAATTAGCTTCAATGGTAGAGGCATCCAACTGAACTAAGTGGGTCTGACTATCAAAGGATGTTCCAGGCTCATTAAAACCGATATGTCCATTGCGTCCGATTCCCAAGATCTGAAGGTCCACTGGATGCTCTTCGAGTATTTTGTTATAACGGATCACTTCTTGATCGGCAGATTCTTCTACACCAGATGGGAGATAGCTTTCTTTGAATGGTTTGGCATCAAAGAGATTTTTTTCCATGAAATACCGATAAGATTGAGGATCATCTCCCGTCAACCCTACGTATTCATCTAAGTTAACACTGATTAGATTAGAAAGATCCAAATCACTTTCACGAATTTGTTTATAAAACTCAAGGGGACTGCTTCCAGTCGCAAGACCTAAGGTTTGAGCACCTTCCTTTAATGTTTCTTTCAATATATCAAAGGCAACTTTTCCACCCTCAATTTGGTCCTTTACTTCAATAATTTTCATTCGATAGACCTCCTATTTCTCTATGCTTTTATTATATGGTATAGACCAATTTTTGTCAAGTGAAACCGCTATCTTTTTCTGGCATTTTTTTCATTTTCAAGTCGATTCGTGATATAATGAAAGGTATGATTGTATCACTATTATTCATCATTTTTTTGATCGGACTCCTTGTCTTTCTCTCATCTTTCTTGATTCATCAAAGAAAGATTCTCAAGGTCCTGATCTTTTTGATGGGAACTGTCCTGATGCTTTTAGCTATCGGTACAACCATCTATCTACTCACAAATTTATTATAAAAGGAGCGCAAATGAATACCAACGACTTTGACTTTGATTTGCCTGAAGAACTGATTGCCCAAACCCCTCTTGAAAAACGAGATGCTTCTAAACTCTTGATCCTGGATCGAAAAACAGGGCAATTCCAAGACCGTCACTTTGATGCAATTTTGGATGAATTGGAGCCAGGAGATGCTCTTGTCATGAACAATACGCGCGTTCTACCAGCCCGCCTTCATGGGGTAAAACCAGAAACAGGTGGTCACGTCGAATTCCTTCTCCTTAAAAATACCCAAGACGACTGTTGGGAAGTCTTGGCAAAACCTGCAAAACGATTAAAGGTAGGGGCCACAGTCAGCTTTGGAGATGGTCGCTTGACCGCAACCGTCGAAGAAGAATTGGAACACGGAGGCCGTATCGTTCGCTTCCACTATCAAGGCATCTTTTTAGAAGTCTTGGAAAGTCTTGGCGAAATGCCACTCCCTCCCTATATTCACGAAAAGCTTGCTGACCGCGAACGCTACCAAACCGTTTATGCTAAAGAAAACGGTTCTGCTGCAGCCCCAACAGCAGGTCTACATTTTACCCAAGAATTGCTCCAAAAGATTGAAGCAAAAGGTGTTCACCTGGTCTATTTGACCCTTCATGTGGGCCTAGGAACCTTCCGTCCAGTATCAGTAGACAATCTTGAAGACCATGAGATGCACTCTGAATTTTACCAACTTTCTGAAGAGGCGGCTGCGACCCTTCGTCAGGTAAAAGCTGCAAAGAAACGCATTGTAGCTGTTGGAACAACTTCTATCCGGACGCTTGAAACGATCGGAAATAAATTTGCAGGTGATATCAAAGCCGATTCAGGCTGGACCAATATTTTTATCAAACCAGGTTATGAATGGAAAGTCGTCGATGCCTTTTCTACCAACTTCCACCTTCCAAAATCAACTCTGGTCATGTTGGTTTCTGCCTTTGCTGGCCGTGAATTAACCCTCGAAGCATACCACCATGCTATTCAAGAACGCTACCGCTTCTTCAGTTTTGGGGATGCTATGTTCATCAAGTAAAGGAGTCTCTCATGAATAAAATTGAAAGCCGCCACCGCTTGATCCGCTCGATTATTTCTGAGCGTAGGATTCATACCCAACAAGAACTTCAAGAAGCCTTAGAAGCCAATGGCGTTCTCGTTACCCAGTCCACCCTTTCACGAGATGTCAAATCCTTGAATCTGGTGAAAATTAACGAGGGGGATAGTTCCTACTATGCCATGAACACCATCGCTCCTTCCCGTTGGGAAAAGCGCCTGCGGATGTATATGGAAGATGCCTTAGTCATGTTACGGCCGGTTCAAAACCAAGTCGTTGTAAAAACTCTTCCAGGTCTTGCCCAATCCTTTGGAGCTATCTTAGATGCATTGGAACTTCAAGAAATTGTAGCTACCATCTGTGGAGACGATGTCTGTTTGGTCATCTGCGAAGACAATCAAGGAGCTTTGGATTGTTTTGAAAAATTAAAAGAATTCACACCACCTTTCTTCTTTAGTAAATAAAAAGTTTGGAAACCAAGTTTCCAAACTTTTTTATATGGTGGCTAAGCGTTGAATGGCTTCTCGATAGATTTCCATCGCAGAATAGAGATCGTCAATTTTTGCACGTTCATTGGCTTGGTGCTCGGTCTGTTCTGCACCTGGGAAAAGAGCCCCAAAAGCGACACAATTTTCCATGGTCCGCGCAAATGTCGCACCACCAGAAGACATAGCTGGCGTCTTATCACCAGTTTCTTCCTGGTAGACGGCCATCAAAGAGCTGACTAAAGGACTATCCAAAGGAACATATAAAGGAGCCAGATAATCAAACTCTTCATATTCCAACTGATAACTAGCTGCAATTTCTCGCAAACGAGCTACTAAGGCCTCCTTATCTGCTAAGACGGGGATCCGGATATCAATCCCGATTTCCGATTGTTCTTGATCGATCACAAGGGTCGCAAGATTGAAGGAAAGATCGCCACTTGGTTCATCTGTAATTTTGCCAAATAAAGCTTCTCCCGTTGCATCCTCACCAACAGCATCTGCAATAAAGAGCAAGGCTGGATGGGGTTGGATGAGGGATAAACTTTCCGCTAAACCGACAATAGCATTCACTCCTTCAGCTGCATCTTTAGAATGCTTGGAAACACCCAAGACCGTTACAGAATCTTCTGTTTGGCTATACTGAACCCCACTTTGATCCAAAACAGGAAGCAACTCTTCCAAACGATGACCCGCATAGGTCGCCTTGTCTGGAACAACATTGAGGGCCTGACCAGCCTGTAAGGGAAGATCATCCCAACCTGGACCATGCAATTTCACTTGTAATAAGCCTTTTTCAGCATAGGTTAATGGGAAAGAAGAATCCGGTGCAAATCCAAGATCTGCTTGCTCTTCGATTTGGTTGTAGCGGTTCATACAGCGCCACAAGGTTTCTTCATCCGTCCCAAAAATAAAGCGGATTCGTTTGGTAAACTGGATGCCATCATCCAGTAAACTCTTAACTGCATAGAGGGCAGCGAGTGACGGCCCCTTATCATCCTGCACACCACGACCTACTAGATAGTCACCGACAATGGTCGCTTCAAAAGGTGGCGTTTGCCAATCTTTTAGATCACCGGCTGGAACAACATCCAAGTGACAAAGAACGGCCAGGAGTTCTTCCCCCTGACCGATCTCTGCATATCCATAGTATCCTTCAGGATCTATATATGTTTGAAAACCTAATTCTCGAGCAAGCTCTAAGGTTTTTTCTAGGACATCTTGGATAGCTTGTCCAAACGGTGTTCCATTTTCCCCTTCGTTTAATACTGAGGGGTAAGAAATGATGGTTTGAAGCGAGTTTAAAAACTGCTCTTTTACATCGTTCTTTATTCTATTTTTCATGAAACACCTACTTTATTCTATTGCAAGAATGGAACCACAGTTCCTAGTAGAAGAAGGGCAATGGTGATCACAACAATCGCTACGACCAATTTACCCATGAATTTCCACCATGCACTCAAGTCAACACGTCCAAGAGCAAGAGCTCCCATTACGATACCTGAAGTTGGTGCGATCAAGTTCAAGACACCAGATGCAGATTGGTAAGCTGTGACAATCAAGCTACCTGGTACATTGACGAATTTACCAAGAGGTGCCATGATACCCATTGTTGCGCTGGCAAGACCAGATGATGATGGGATCAAGAATGACATTGGCAAGTAGAAAATGTAAGTCAAGACAATGAACAATTGAGATGAAAGACCTTTCAGTCCTTCTTCACCCCAGTGAAGAATTGTTGCAGTGATCATACCATCATTCATGATGACTTGGATACCACGTGCTACCGCTACGATAAGAGCAACACTCAAGAGGTCAGCTGCACCATTCATGAAAGATGAAATGATTTTATCTTCTTTCAAGCCATAAATGATACCAACGAGGATTCCCATGAAGGCAAAGAGCATAGCTGTTTGTGGGAAGTACCATGTACCAAGAGCATCTGTGTTACCGATCAATTGACCAAGTACTGGAATTTTATGGAGAGATTCGTTGAAGGTTTCAAAGAATTTAATACCCAAATCTTTGAATGGGATAAATCCAGCAACCATGATCACGAATGTTGAGATGAAGACGACCAAGACACGTTTTTGTTTCTTGTTCATTTGTGAAGGAATTTCTTCGCCACTATCAACGTTGAAGTGTTTCAAATCTTCTTCACGAGTTGCATAGGTGAGAGATTTGGTTGGGTCTTTTTGAACCTTATCTGCATAACGGTATACATAGTATGTGCTAAGTCCTGTCAATACGATCCAGAAGATCACACGAAGTAAGAGACCTGAAGCACTTGAGATACCTGCAGTATCAGATGCGATAACTGTCGCAAATGGGTTCAATGTTGACGCCAAACATCCGATTTGTGATCCTAAGAGGATAATGGCTACCCCTGTCAAGCTGTCAAAACCAACGGACATCATAACAGGTACAAGAAGTGGATAGAAGGCCATGGTTTCTTCACCCATACCATAAGTTGTACCACCAAGGGCAAACAATGGCATCAAGATCAAAATCAACATTTTTTCGCGGCCTTTGTATTTACGAACGATAGAAGCAATCCCTACATCAAGGGTACCTGTTTCGTTCACAACTCCAAGGAAACCACCGACCATCAAGATGAAGAAGGCTACGTCAATCGCTGCACTGGTTGGTGCTTTACCAAGCATGGCATTGATTGGGGCCATCAAGACATCCCAAATTCCTTGAGGATGTGCTTTTACAGATTCATAACTACCTGCAATGATAGCACCTGCATCGTCAACTTTGTATTGACCAGCTGGAATGATCCAAGTTAACACTGCCATAATGGCAATGATGATCAACAATACGGAAAAAGATGAAGGCATCTTAAATCCTTTTTTCGTTTTTTCACTCATTTGTCTTCCTCCTAACGCAACAAAGTGTGAGTGATGTTTTACAAGAGTCTCTTGTAAAACGCTTACCTATAGACTTATTCTATCACAATAAGCTTTAAAATACTAGTTTTTTCCTAATTTTTCATTAGTCTTTTTGGATGATTGTTCCACTTTCAGACTCAATCAAAGCTCCAAGGTTTTCAAGTGATGTAATAACTGCTTTTCCTTCTGGGCGACCATTTACAAAGGCAATGGCAGCTTCCACCTTAGGAAGCATGCTTCCTGGTGCAAATTGGTCTTGTTTGATATATTCTTCCAATTGAGCCACATTCACATGTTCCAATTTCGCTTGGTCTGGTTTGTTGTAGTTCACAAAGACATAATCGACACCAGTCAAGACGATGAAGAGGTCTGCTTCTACCAATTCAGCCAAACGTTGAGATGCAAAGTCTTTATCGATAACCGCTTCAACACCAGTCAAGCTACCATCTGCTTCTTTCACAACCGGGATACCCCCACCACCAGCAGCTACCACGACTTGACCGTCGTTCAACAAAGTACGAATGGTATTGATTTCTTTGATATCCACTGGTTTTGGTGAAGCCACAACTTTACGCCAGCCACGACCAGCATCTTCTTTGAAAGTTGCACCTGATTTTTCAGCTTCTGCTTTTGCTTCTTCTTCTGAGTAGAATGGGCCAATTGGTTTGCTGAGGTTAACGAAAGCTGGGTCGTTCTTATCAACAACGACTTGTGTCACAACAGAAGCCACATCTTTTTCAATTCCTTCTTCAAGAAGAGCATTTTGAAGAGCGTTTTGAAGCCAGTAGCCAATACTTCCTTCGGTCATAGCAACTAATGAATCAAGTGGGAAAGCTGGGTTCTTTTCAGAATTTGCAGCCAAATGTTGGAGCAAGAGGTTCCCTACTTGAGGACCATTTCCATGAGTGATGATCAACTCATCCCCATTTTTGATTAATTTAACTAAGTGTTTAGCTGTTTCTACAAGTGCTTTTTGTTGAGCTTGCGCAGAAGGATCAGATGAGAGAATAGCATTTCCTCCCAAAGCAACGACGATTTTTCTTGACATGAATTTTCCCTTTCTATAAAAAATAGGGGCAGGACTAAAGCTAGCAGTCCAGCCCCTATAGCTGTTGGTATACGGTTAAGTCTTAAACTTTTGGAATGTACAAGTTACCAAGAGTAGCTGCCATAACCGCTTTAATTGTGTGCATACGGTTTTCAGCTTGGTCAAAGTGACGAGCATATTTGCTGCGGAACACTTCGTCAGTAACTTCCATTTCTTCTACGCCGAATTTTTCAGCAACATCTTTACCGTAAACAGTGTTTGTATCGTGGAAGGCTGGCAAGCAGTGCAAGAAGATCAAGTCTTCGTTATCAGCTTTCTTAATCAAATCCATGTTTACTTGGTAAGGTTTCAAAAGGGCAACACGTTCTGCAAATTTGTCTTCTTCACCCATAGATACCCAAACGTCAGTGTAAAGTACGTCTGCACCTTTCACTGCTTCGTCAGCATCTTCAGTGATCAAGATATGAGCGCCACTTTCTTTTGCAAATCCTTCTGCCAATTCAACGATTTCTTTTTCTGGGAAGAGTTCTTTTGGTGAGAAGATGTGTACGTTCACACCAAGGATAGCACCTGTTACAAGAAGGCTGTTCGCAACGTTGTTACGGCCATCACCACAGTATACAAGTGTCAAACCTTCCAAACGTCCAAAGTTTTCTTGAACTGTCAAGTAGTCTGCAAGCATTTGAGTTGGGTGCCATTCGTCAGTCAAACCATTCCATACTGGAACACCTGAGAATTCAGCCAATTCTTCAACCATACGTTGGCTGAAACCACGGAATTCGATACCGTCAAACATACGTCCAAGAACTTTAGCAGTATCTTCTGTAGATTCTTTTTTACCAAGTTGGATGTCGTTTGCACCTAGGTATTCTGGGTGAGCACCAAGGTCGATAGCTGCTGTTGTGAAGGCAGCACGAGTACGAGTTGAAGTTTTTTCAAACAAAAGTGCAATGTTTTTTCCAGCAAGATAGTGGTGTTGGATGTTGCGTTTTTTAAGGTCTTTCAAGTGAGCTGAAAGTCCGATGAGGTATTCTAACTCTGCGCGTGTAAAGTCTTTTTCTGCCAAGAAGCTACGTCCTTGGAACACTGAATTTGTCATTCTAATTGTCTCCTATTTCTTTCTAGTATTGATCAGTAAGAAGGAAGAGCTGATCCCTCAAGACCAGCTCTCGGTCTTCTACATTAGATTTCTTCACGTTCAAATGGCATTGACATACAACGAGGTCCACCACGACCGCGAACCAATTCACTTCCGCGGATCTTGATCAAACGAAGTCCGTATTCTTCTAATTTCTTGTTTGTGACTGTGTTACGGTCGTATACGACTACCACACCAGGTGCGATTGTAAGAGTATTTGAACCGTCGTTCCATTGTTCACGAGCAGCAGCAACCACATTGCCATCGCCACAAGGGATCAATGTAACTTTTTCAACACCAAGGTTTTCAGCAAGCAATTCAGCCAAATCACCTTTTTCTTCAACGATCTTCAATTGTTCGTTTTCATAAGTTACAGAGAAGACGCGAAGGTTACCTTGGATTTCTGGGTGGATTGTGAATTTATCGTAGTCCACCATTGTGAATACTGTATCCAAGTGCATGAATTTACGGTTGTTAGCAAATTCGAAGGCCAATACTTTTTTGAAGCCAACGTTCTTCTTAAAGATGTTTACCAACAATTTTTCGATTGATGCAGCATCTGTACGTTGTGAGATACCAACTGCCAATACATCTTTAGAAAGTACTAACTCATCTCCACCTTCGATACGAGTATCTTCTTCACGGTTGTAGACAAGTTCAACTTTTCCACCGTAAACTGGGTGGTATTTGAAGATGTATTTACCATACAAAGTTTCACGGTTACGTGTATCTGCGTACATGTGGTTCAATGATACTGCATTACCAATTGTCGCAAATGGGTCACGTGTGAAGTACAAGTTTGGCATTGGGTCGATAGCAAATGGATAGTCAGATTCAACAAGGTCTGTCAATCCTTTTGCTTCTTCAGGAATTTCTGGAAGTTCAGCTTTTTGAACCCCTGCCATTGTTTTTTCAACCAATTCTTGGTTGTCTTCAATGCTGTGAAGCAATTCACGGATCGCAATTTTTGTTTGGCGTCCACGAATGTTCGCTTCTTCAAGGTATTCTTCGATGAACTGATCGCGAATTTCTGGAGAAGTCAATGACTCAGCAGCTAACTGTTCAAGATAAAGTACTTCGATACCTTCGTTACGAAGTGCTTCAGCAAATGCGTCGTGTTCTTTTTGAGCATCTTCCAAGAAAGGAATATCATCAAAAAGAAGACGTTCAAGATAGTCAGGCATCAAGTTTTCCAACTCTTTACCTGGACGGTGCAAACAAACTTTTTTCAGTTTTCCAATTTCTGAGAAAACATGAATTGGGTGTGTAGACATCTATAGTCCTCCTTTTTCTTGCGGTTTAGCTTACCTAATCCCGTTTACAGGTTTTATTTTATCACCAATTGGTACCGCTTTCATGAAGGATTCTACTTTTTTAATGCAAAGAATTTGGCATTATTTTGAATTATTCCTATTTTTTAGTTAATATGAAGCGTTTTCTTTGCATATTTTGTTTTTTATATTGTTTTTATGAATATATATTTTTTTACAAAAATAAAAAAGATCAACAAATTAATTGATCTCTTTAAAACTCTTTAAAAAGTAGGCTGTATCTAGAAAGGTTAATTGTTTTCTCTCATACTGTATCTTATGAGAATCGATGAGTTTCTTTAAAACTTGATTGACGGTTTCTCGGGTTGTGGCCGCTAATTTGGCCATTTCCTTCATACTGATTGGAAATGGAAGTTGATTTCCTAAACTTTCATAGTCCTTACACAAGATAGCTAAAGATTGAACCACACGCTCACTGGCACTAGCTGTCACGACATTACGTAGACGCAACTCTTGAAATTCTAAAATTGACGAGAGCTTTCTCGTAATGAAGAGCAACTGCTCCTTACTCTCTTGAGCATATAATTCATAGAGGTTGACGGGGATAACGAAACAGCGCAAATCTGTCACCGCACTAGCTGTATAGTGGTAACGCTCATCCTGAAACATCCCACCATAAGGGAACAGGGCCCCTTTCTTGATATAATCCATATAGGAAAATTGATCAGACGAATCGAATTGCTCAATGCGAGCAAAGCCTTTTGAAAGAAGAAAAATGCGATCCCGCTTATCTCCTGCATAAAATAAAATTTGTCCTTTTTGGATATCCCTAGCATGAATTTCAACAGCTAATTTATCAAATAGCTCCACTGGCAACGCAGAGAAGGCTGGATGCGAGCGGACCAACTGGTAATCTTCCTTTGTAATCATGTTTATACTTCCTCTTATTACTATTAATTAGTATAACATATTTTTTTGATAGAAGAGGGAAAGAAGCCTCTTTAAAACAGAAAAGTATTTCGAAACACCAAGTGAATTTTATGCTACTGTGATAGAAGAAAAGGTCTGAGCAACCCTCAGACCTTCCGTCAATTATTCATTCATATTCACACGATGCCATTCATTGATGACATAAGCTAGTTCTCCCAACTGATAAAGACCAACACCACTGATTTCAGAACTTTCTGGGGTCGTTCCACCCAGTCCTGCAGTATAGATGGCAACCAAATAAGGGGTCGATTCATGGACAATGGCATCCACATTGAGCGCTTCCGCAACATAGCCCGGTTTTTGTTGAATGACCAAATCTGGCAAGAATTTCTTATAGTACTCACCTGGGAAAGACTCCCCGATCAGTTCTAGTAAATCTGCATATTTTTCTTGATGATTCCAAAGATATTCCAAGACATGGATGTAATAATCTGTTGTCGTTTTATTATCTTCGCTAAAGGTTTTGACTTCTGGTGAACGGGATTGACCATAACGACTGAATAACTTGCGCGCTTGCTCCATCCCCCCTAAACGATCTGCCAAAGCATAGGCTGGGGTATTTTCAGAGTAAACCAATGAATAGCGCTGCATATCAGGGATAGACATAGCTCCATCAAAGGCAGCAACGTAATTGTCATGCTCCCCTACATATTCATAGTAGGTGTTGGTAATGTCAAACCGGTCTGTTAAATTCAGTTTGCCCTTTGCAACTTCATCCACCACCAACATGTTCAAGGGTAGCTTATAGGTACTACCTGCCGTCATTGGTTGAAGATCATTCATGGCAAATTGCTCTCCAGTAATGGCATTGCGATACGTGAAGGCAACTTGTGACGGATCAATTCCACTTTCCGCTAGGAAATCCTGAACAACCTCTACCAAGCCTTTATTAGCATAATCATAGACAAGGCCATAAGCACTCATCGTTTCCATGTCTGCATCTACTACTGCTTGCTTAGCTTCAGGAGATTTGACACGCGGTTTTTTCGTCTCAGGGGTAGACTTTTCGATATCTTGTTCTTTTGCTTCTTTTGTTTTCTTTGCTTTTTTTTCAATTGCTGATGCTGTTGGTTGCGTAACATGCAAGTAGCCCAGTGCGCTTGTTCCCACTAAGCACAATAAAATACTGACCGCAATCATGATCGAGCGTAGATTAAAATATTTTTTCATACGAGATTAATTATAAAAGATTCTACTGAAAATAACAAGAATTATCAGAAAGAGAAAACGGTTTCTTTTTAAAAAGTTTTTTTCTTTTCATAAAAGGCTTATTTACGTTTAAAAGAGCCCATAATTAGCTTAGCAATCTCACGCGCAATCGTCCGGAATAAGGAACTCAAGAAGGAATCCTTGGCTTTTTCAAGACTGGATTTTCTTGGGCGACCTGGACTGCGTTTTTGCTCTGCTTTTTCCGCCGCAGCTCGTTCTTTTTCTGCTTCTTTTTGCTCTTCTTCTTTTGCTTCCTTGCTTGCTTTAGCTGCTAATTTTTCATAGGCAGATTCCCGATCAATCGTCGTCGCATACTTTTGATGGAAAGGCGATGTTGTGATCAAGGCCAATTGTTCACTCTCATTTAAGAGGTCAAAACTCGATTGAGGAGAGAGAATGTAAGCACGCTCAACAACACTAGGTTGCCCCTTCTCATTCAGGAAAGAAACCAAGGCTTCCCCTGTCCCTAATTCTGTGATCACTGTTTCTGTATCAAAATCTGGATTCGGACGAAAACTTTGGGCAGCAACCTTAATCGCCTTCATTTCTTTGGGTGTATATGCCCGAAGAGCATGCTGAACACGATTTCCAAGCTGTGCCAAAACAGATTCTGGAAGGTCTTGAGGATTTTGGGTAATAAAGTAAATCCCTACACCCTTCGAACGAATTAGGCGTACCACTTGCTCAACCTTCTCAAGAAAGAGCTTGCTTGCATCCTTAAAGAGGAGATGCGCTTCATCAAAGAAGAAGACCAATTTTGGCTTTTCAGGATCCCCAACCTCTGGAAGTGTTTCAAAAAGACGAGACAGCATCCAAATCAAAAAGGTTGAGTACAATTTTGGTGAATGAAAGAGCTTTGTAGCCGAAAGAATATTGATATAACCACGACCAGATGCATCGAGTTGCATGAAGTCATTTAAATCAAGTGCGGACTCTCCGAAAAATTGGTCTGCTCCTTCTTCTTCAAGAACCAAGAGACTTCTTTGGATGGCTCCGACAGATTGTTTGGTGATATTGCCATATTGGGCCGAATAGTCTGAACTGTGTTCATAGACTTCCTTTAAAAGGCTTTGCAGGTCCTTCAAATCAATCAAAGGCCAATCTTTCTCTTGGGCTACTTTAAAGACAATTGCGAGAATTCCTGATTGGGTTTCATTCAAATCAAGCAGACGAGACAGAAGCAATGACCCCATCCCTTCGACAGTCGCACGAACAGGATGACCAGCTTGGCCAAAGACGTCCCACAATCGAACAGGGAAAGCTTGTGGCTCAAACGGATCTGTGATCCCAAGAAGCTTGTAGCGTTCTTCCAGTTTTGGCGTCCATTGCCCGGCTTTGGCTAAGCCAGATAAATCTCCCTTGATATCGGCTAGAAAGACCGGAATGCCTTCTTTGCTTAATTTTTCTGTTAGGACCTTGAGAGTAACCGTTTTTCCTGTTCCTGTTGCACCTGCAATCAAGCCATGACGATTCAACATCCGCAAATAGATAGGCGTCTCAACGGCTCCTTTAGTAATGGTAATACTAGTCATTTCATTTCTCCCTGAATGTTTCAGTTTTCATTTTAAGGTTTATCTTTTCCTTGCCTAGGCCCTTCAAACTGGGCTTCTGATAAGTAAGACACACTCCTATTAGTGTATCATTTTCCTGTCCAAACGCAAGAAATTATACTCCGATTTTCCGGATACAAACAAAAAAATCTATAAGAGCCAATTGTCGCTCTTATAGATTCCTTTATTTTATTATTTTGCTGCAAACAAGTCATTAACTTTATTCCAGTTGATCACTGAGAAGAAAGCTTTGATGTAGTCAGGACGTACGTTACGGTATTTTACGTAGTAGGCATGTTCCCAAACATCCAAACCAAGGATTGGTGTTTTTCCTTCAGAGATTGGTGTATCTTGGTTTGCTGTTGAAGTGACTTCAAGTTTGCCTTCTTTGTTAACAACCAACCATGCCCAGCCAGAACCAAAACGTGTCGTTGCTGCTGCTGTGAAGGCTGCTTTGAAGTCTTCAAATGAACCAAATGTAGCATCAATCGCTGCAGCAAGTTCTGCTGAAGGAGCTGTTTGTTCTGGAGTCATCAATTCCCAGAAAAGAGCGTGGTTCAAATGACCACCACCATTGTTGATCACAGCTTGGCGAATATCAGCTGGAATGGATTCAACATCAGCTAACAAGCTTTCAAGGTCTTCTCCAATTTCAGGATGTTTTTCAAGAGCTGCATTCACATTGTTTACATATGTTTGATGGTGTTTATCATGGTGCAAATGCATGGTTTCTTCATCGATATAAGGTTCCAATGCATCATAAGCATATGGTAATTCTGGTAAAATGATAGCCATTTTATGGTCCTCTTTTCTTTATTACTGATTTGATGATAACGCAAACAGCTAAATTATTCAACTAATCTGCTTGCGATTTCATTCATCGTTAGACGCTATTCGCTACTTTCAACAGTGCCAAATCAAATAAGTAGTCTTTATCATACGTTCCACTTTTAATTGCATAATCCGTCTCGATGAAGGTCATCATGGCCTGCTTCAAAAAGGACAGGGAAAGTTTGCGGCTATCCCGTAAGGCAAACTTCACCTGATATGGATTGACCTTGCGTCCTGACAACTCCGACAAGCTCGCTACGATTTGGTTTTCGGATTGACCTTCTTCTGAAAATATTTTTACTTGAGAAAACATTCGGAATTGCCCCAACAGAATAGCAATCAATTTTATTTCATCTTCTCCTTGTAAGCGGAGATCTTTCACCAAATTCCGAGCTTGATCGATTTGGCGTTTGAGAATCATTTGGGTCAGATCAAAAATATTATCTTGCAAGGTTTTGGGAACAACCTCCTCAATATCTTCGAGGGTAATCTGACCATCCTCTTTATAAGCCTGCAAAAGAGCGAGATTCTTCTGTAACTCTCCAAAATCATAGCCAGATTTTAAGAGTAGTTGGTCCAAGGAATCGCCCACAAACTGCAGGCCCAATTCTTGGGCTTGGCTTGCAAAATAGCGCTTTACCTCTTGCTCTTTAGGAGTCGCCGCTTCAATGATTTGGGCATCCCGTTTTAGGAGTTTGACCAAGCGACGCTTACTATCTAATTTCCCTTCTGCAAATATCAGCAAATGGGTCGATTCAGAAGGATTTTCCAGGTAGTTTTCAAATTGCTTCAGATCTTCATCTGTTAAATAGCGTTTTTTGGCAGTAGTCAGATCCAATAAGTGATCCAAAATCACAATTTTTTCATCAGCGAAAAAGGGAAGACTGACCAAATCCAGCTCTACCTCAGCATAGGAGGCTTCCTTCATATCAAAATAAGAATAATTCAAATCTGAGGGATCATAGCCTATTTTTTTTAAAATGTCTTTTTTTAACCATTCAAATTGACCTACATCCTCGCCTGTCAAGACAAGAATAGAAGGCAGAGTTTGAACCGTCAGATGTTTAGTGTCGGTAATTGCTTGCATGAAACTCTCTTATCTTTATCCGTTTAGTGGATTTCGTGTTCAGCAGCCATTTTTTGTTCCAATGGTGGTTTTTCGTCGGACAAATCTGGAGCTGCTACAAAATTAGGAATTTGCTCAAACGAGCTGCCTCCAAAGCTTCCTTCTGTCGCTGTGACCTGTGGTTCAGAAGTTACTCCCATAGGAGTTTCTACTGGTTGTGGGAAGGTATTTTTTCCTGGAAGCATCATGAGAATCAAGAGAGAAATAACTGTAATCACCCAAAGAAATAGGAAAATATCTAGCCCTGACAATAAATAGAGTAAAACCGGACCAAGGTTCAAAAAGATCCAAGACCAATGGATCCCAGCATCCCGCAAGCGACGCACACAAATGGCTTGACTGGGTACCAAAATGAGGAAGTAAAAGAATGCTAAGAAAGCGAGTGCCCATAGACCTGTTTTAGAATGAACAGTTGAAAAATTGAGTATTTCTTGAGCATTTTGATGGGATAAAGAAGTCACGATGTAAAAAACCCAAAGAGGCAAAGAAATCAGGAAATTCCAGAAAAAAGCTAGCCAAAAATGAGCTCGACTGGTCTTACTTGAAAAATCTGCATACTGTATCCAAAATTGCTTAAATGCGTTCATACGATTCTACCTTTACATTGATTTCACCTTCTATAATAGCAATTTTCAGCATAGAAAGCAAACCTCTCCTCATCTCTAGCGGACCGTTTCTACCCTCCAATGATCCCACCCAATCAAGCGAATCGCTCCTCTTTCATCGGTACGAAGGTAAGAAATGGATCGTTCCTCTAAACGATCAAGCAATTCTTTATGAGGGTGCTGATAGCGATTTTTCTTTCCAACGGAGATTAAGGCCAATTGGGGATGTAGCTGATCCAAAAATACATCACTAGAGGAACCTTTCGATCCGTGGTGGCCTACTTTCAAGATATCCACTTGTAATTGGGGATAGTTTCCCAATAGTTTTTTCTCCCCAGCTTCTTCCAGATCACCTGTAAACAAAAACCTTTTTTGATAAAACTGCCCATAGAGGACAATCGAATCATTATTTTTGCCATCCCCCACTTCATCAGGAGATAAGACTTCGAGATGATGATCAAAAATAGGAAGTTGATCCCCTCTCTGGACTACTTTAACTGGACTATGAAGCTGTTTCAATTTCTCTTGAAATTTGGAACTGGTTAGACTGCCTGGACTGACATACACTTTTTTAACCGGGATTTGTCTGGCAACCTCGACCATATCGCCCATATGGTCCTGATCTGTATGGGTCAAGACCAGAGCATCGAGTTTTCCAACACCTCGACTCTTGAGATAGGGAATCAAGGTTTGTTCCGCATTGGCAGATTGACTGCGCTCTTGCCACTTGTCTCCACTTTTAAAAGTGACGCGTCCTCCGACATCAATCAAAATGGTTCTTCCTCTCCAATCACGTAAAAAGATACTGTCTCCTTGACCGATATCCACCATGGTAATCTCATTTTCTAAAGGATGCTTGGTCCAACAAAAGATGAGTAGAATCATGCCTATTAACAGGAAACGACGTTTTTTTTGCTTTCGAAGATCATACAAGATCCCTAAAAGAAGGAAGAGAGCGATCAGAGCTGGTCCCGTCGGCTGACCAAATACCAACGGTAGCGACGTGAGCTTTGAAATCCAACGAATACACTCCTCTATGAGAAGAAAGAAACTGTTAAAAATTGTAAGGGGCTTTAGAATCGATAAGATAAATAGCACCGTTAAACCTGGAAGAAGGACAAGGTCAAATAAGAAAGAAAAGAGGAAGGTTAAAGGGAGTGACCAGGGTTGAAAGACACTAAAGTAATAGGTCAAAAGGGGCAAAATCCCCAGGCTAATCCAGAAACTTTCCACTAGTAGCTTTTTCAGTCCTGAATAAGAACTGGTATCTACCAAGGTCAAAATAAAGGCATAGGCACAACTCAAGACCCCTCCAGCGGTCAGGAGAAACTTGGGCACAAGCAGCATTAAGAGCATCAGGGTCATCGCCATATTCTCCATCCCTCGGATCCCCTTTTGAGAGAGGATCTTTTGCAAGAGACTGCGAACCACTGAAACTGAAAAACCTGTCAAGCCAGCATAGACCAAAGAAATTGGAACCATCCAGATATCAACTGTCTCTTGCAAGATTCCTAGACGTAAGAGACCTTTTCGTATCCCATTGATGAAAAAGCCGACCTGCATCCCAGATAAGGCGAATAAATGGATGATTCCTAAACTCGTGTAAAGCTGGTCCATCTCTTCAAAATCCTTATCTAAATAGCCAAAAAGAAGGCCGGTCATATACTGGTTCATTGGCTGCGGAAAGTGCTCTTTACTCCAAACAATGGCTTGTCGCCTCCATTGAGACAGCCAGTCAAAAACATTCCAAGTCTGTATAGGAAGCGCGGATTGGATCGTTTCAATTCTAATTTGGTGATATATTCCCTGAGTCTTCAAATAAGCTCGATAGTCAAATCCTCTAAAATTTCGCTGCCCTTCTGGCTCTTCTATAGCACCTTTATACGTCAACTCCAACAAATGAGTTTGACTTTGCCACTGCTGTTTTTCTTTTTCTGATTTTAAAGTGTAGAAGACTTGGTAGGTCCTTCCCTGATTTTTAGCACGAAAAGACAGGGCGTCCCCATTGATCTTGATGCTATCTGGAATCAGACGTAAGTGGGATGGGGGCTGACTTTCTGCTTGTACTGGATGATCCTGTATTCGCTGAAAGACAAAGAAGGCCGCAAAACAAAGGGTTGCTAAAGCAAGCCCTAGCAAACTTGAGCGCTCCCCTTTATAGTGATGAACTGCTAAAATTCCCACTACTACTAGACCGCTGATCGAAAGCCAAGATGGTTGATAGATACTAAAATACAGCCATAGGAGCACAAAGGCGAGATGGACAAGCGAAAAAGGAAGGTCTTTAATCCACCGTGAAAGCATCTCTTAGTTTCTCCAGTGTTTTCTCTCCGATTCCTGAAACATTCTTCAGATCATCCACTGATCGAAAAGGACCATTTGCTTCGCGATAGGCGATAATGTCCTGGGCACGTTTCTGTCCAATGCCTGATACGGTTTGGAGCTCTGACTCGGTCGCTCGATTTAAACGGACCTTGCCTGTTTTTTCTGCTGGTGCTGACGAAGTTGCAGGACTTTCTGAACTCCCAAGTGCTGGAACATCCTCCCCTTCTTTAGCAACATAGATCACTGCTTCATCGGTGAGTTTTTGCGCCAAGTTGACCGATTGGCTATTGGCATCTGCTGTCATCCCGCCTGCCTTATAAATGGCATCGTGGACTCTGCTATTGGAGCGCAACTCATAGACCCCTGGTTGTTTGACGGCTCCTTTGACATCGACCGTAATGATCTCGGGTGCATCAGACACAGAAGTCGTCGTCTTTTCTTCTTTGGAACTAGTGGTCTGCACCTTTTCTTTGCTCGAAGTTGAACTCGAAGCCTGATAAAGATCCGGTATGGTGGATGCACTTGACTGAGGTCGATGAAAAAGAAAATACCCTCCAAGTAAGAGTCCGATAGCTGTAAGAGCCAAAAAGAGCTTATATTCTTTGATTTTTTCGATGATATCCTCCATAAGAAACCTCCTCTCACTTTTATTATTCGTAAAAATAAAAAAAAACTGAGAAAGACTCTCAGTTTTTTTACTTGTTTTTCCGATGTTTGTCTGGATCCCATACAAAGCTTGCCAGGTAACTAAAGAGCAAGGTCAAGATGCCCACTACTAAGACAAGAGGAATCAAAAGGATTTTTAACAAACGAATCAAGATAAAAGGTTTTGTTGGGGTGTTGATCGCTTGTGCTTCCGCATCCAAGCGATCAAATTCCTCCTGGATACGGCGGGCAACCTCTGCCACTCCTTCGTCATTCATCTTTTTAATATCCGAAATATCAATGGGATGTCCAAAGTTCATATCAATGCGTTCACCTGTTGCCAACCCTTTCAAGTCTCTTGGACCAGTATAAGTCACTGGCATGATACGGACCTTCGCCATTTTGGCAATGATGGCAACACCGCCTTTGACGTCTTGAGAATGACGGCTTCCACTTGGGAACATAATCAAAGAACGGTTGCTCTTTTTCAGCATATTGACAGGATACTTAATGGCTTCTGCTCCTGGATTTTCACGGTCGATCGGAAAAGCCCCACACATGCGAATCCACCAGCCAAAAATACGATTGGTGAAGAGCTCTTTTTTCGCCATAAAGATAAACTGCTTTGGCTTGGTCGCAAAGGCCATATAGACCGGATCCCACCAAGTCCGGTGAGGCGATACCAAGATGTAGTTCTCTTTTCGATCTGGAATATTGTCCTTATGATGGTAATGGGCATTCCCATTTAAAACCCAAAGAATAAAGGCAACAAGGCCACGTAAATAGGTATAAAACATAGTTGTTCCTCAAATCCATTTCATTCGTCTCTCTACAAGATATTCCATCCTGTAAAAGGTTCTTTCTTATTATACCGTATCCTGATTTTGACCGCAAACCTTTTTTAGATAAAAATTGTCTCAGCGGACCGATTCTAGATAGTCTTTTTCTCAAAAAAATGATATCATATTGTCTATGGAAACTATTGATTTAAAGGGCTTGTCCCTCAGTGAAGTCCGCAAGAAAATGGATCGCGGACAAACCAATGATTTTACAACGAATACAAGTACCAGTACCTGGCAAATTATCAAGCGCAACGTCTTCACCTTGTTTAATACCTTAAACTTTGTGATTGCTGTGGCCTTGGCTGCTGTACAGGCCTGGAGCAATATGATCTTTTTCGCAGTCATTTGCTTCAATGCCATTACAGGGATCATGACCGAGATGCGCGCCAAGCGGATGATTGATAAGCTCAACCTCATGAGTCGTGAGCTAGTGACTGTCATTCGTGACGGGGAAAAAGATGCGATTCCACCAGAAAAGCTTGTTCTAGGTGATTTAATGCTCTTATCTTCGGGTGAGCAGATCCCTAGTGATGCCGAAGTCATGTCTGGTATCGCTGAAGCCAATGAAGCTATGCTGACTGGTGAGAGTGATCTGGTCTTAAAAGAAGTTGGTGATGAACTGCTTTCTGGTAGTTATATTGCCAGTGGTCAAGTCTATGCCCGTGTCAAGCGAGTTGGAGCAAACAACTATGCCAACAAACTGATGATGGAAGCCAAGACCTTGAAACCTATCAATTCGCGTATTCTTTATAACTTAGCGAAAATTTCAAGCTTCACTGGTAAAATTATCATTCCATTTGGCCTTGCCCTCTTCTTTGAAGCATTGTTGATCAAGATGCTGCCAATCAAAGATTCTGTCGTGAATTCTTCCACAGCTCTCCTGGGAATGTTGCCAAAAGGAATTGCCTTACTGACAGTTACGTCTCTTTTGACAGCGGTTATTAAGCTCGGCATGCGCAAGGTTCTTGTCCAAGAAATGTACTCAGTAGAAACCCTGGCGCGTGTGGATACCTTGTGCCTTGATAAGACCGGTACCATCACCCAAGGGAAGATGACAGTTGAAGCTCTCCATAGCTTATCTGATCATTTTTCTGAGGAAACCATCAAAGTTATCCTTTCAGCTTACATGCAAAATAGCGAGGACACCAATCCTACTGCTCAAGCTATTCGCAAGGCTTATGGGGAGTTGGAGCATGCCTATACTGCGGAAAATATTATTCCTTTCTCAAGTGATCGGAAATGGGGAGCCATGCACCTATCCAACCTTGGAACCGTCTTTCTCGGTGCTCCTGAAATGCTCCTGAAAGAAAATCCAGCTGCTGTCGTCGAAGCACAAGCTCGTGGATCGCGCGTGCTCGTCTTGGCTCACAGTTCAGAACTGATCAGCATGCAGGAATTGAAACTGCCTGAAAATCTTGAAGGGATTGCAGTTATTGAGATTACAGACCCCATTCGTGAAGGGGCTTCAGATACTCTTGAGTATTTGCGCTCTCAAGGAGTGGATCTCAAAATCATCTCCGGTGACAACCCTGTGACGGTCTCTTATATCGCTCAACAAGCTGGCTTCAAAAATTATGAGAACTACATTGATTGTTCAAAAATTTCTGATGATCAATTAGTGGATCAAGCAGAAGAAACAGCTATCTTTGGGCGCGTGTCCCCTCACCAGAAAAAACTGCTTATCCAAACCTTGAAAGCAGCTGGTCGGACAACTGCTATGACAGGAGATGGGGTCAATGATATCCTTGCTCTTCGCGAAGCAGACTGCTCCATCGTAATGGCTGAGGGAGATCCTGCAACCCGTCAAATTGCCAATATTGTTCTTTTGAACTCTGACTTTAATGACGTTCCAGAAATTCTTTTTGAAGGCCGTCGTGTGGTGAATAACATTGGACGAATCGCTCCAATCTTCTTTATCAAAACGATCTATTCCTTCCTCTTGGCTATCATCTGTATTGCCAGTGCTCTCTTCTTTAACGTCAACTATTTGCTGATTTTCCCTTTCATCCCTATTCAAATCACCCTGATTGACCAATTCGTCGAAGGATTCCCACCATTTGTGTTGACCTTTGAACGCAATATCAAACCGGTTGAAAAACACTTCTTGAGACGTTCCCTTCTGTTAGCCTTACCAAGCGCCTTGATGGTCGTCTTTAGTGTTTTGTTCATTCGCCTTTGGGGAGCAAGCCATGGTTGGTCTGCAGCCGATATGTCTACTGTATCCTACTACTTACTTGGATCCATCGGTTTCCTATCCGTTATCCGTGCTTGCCTGCCACTAAATATCTGGCGGGCCCTCCTCATCCTCTTCTCTGTAGTAGGATTCTACGCATCTGCGATCGTGTTGAAAAACTTGATCGAGATTTCCCTCCTTACAGCCACTACTTTCCCAGTTTATCTGGCATTGATGGCCATCTTTACAGGAGTCTTTATCCTCACTACAATTCTCCAAAAATATGAATTTGATTAAAAAAGTTGAGAGTAAAAACTCTCAACTTTTTATGTTTTATCGATCTTTCCCCAGGCCTCTTTTCATGCTATAATAGAGCCATGACAGATATCGAATTAAAAGACGGCGAGCGCGTCAATCAACTTTTTTCAAGTGATGTGAAAATTATACAAAATCGGGAAGTCTTTAGTTATTCCGTGGATAGCGTCCTGCTCTCGCGCTTTCCAAAATTGCCCAAGCGGGGCTTGATCGTAGATCTCTGCGCTGGAAATGGGGCCGTGGGACTTTTTGCGAGTACTCGGACAGAAGCCCAGATCATTGGTGTCGAAATACAGGAACGTCTGGCGGATATGGCAACCCGCTCCATTGCTCTCAATGGCTTGAACCAGCAAATGTCCATGATCACCGATGATCTCAAGCATTTACCCCAACATATCAAGGGCAGTAAGGTGGATATTATCCTCTGCAATCCCCCTTATTTCAAGGTGGATGAGCATTCCAATCTCAATGAGAGTGAACACTACCTCTTAGCTCGACATGAAATTACGACCAATTTAGATGAGATTTGCCATGTGGCTCAGCGAGTTCTTAAATCAAATGGCCGCTTAGCGATGGTCCATCGTCCAGATCGCTTCTTGGATATCATCGAAACCATGAAACGTTACAATCTTGCACCTAAGCGGATCCAGTTTGTCTATCCCAAAGTGACCAAAGAGGCGAATATGTTGTTGATTGAGGCGATCAAGGATGGCTCACTGGATGGTTTAAAAATTCTGCCTCCCCTCTTTATTCACAATGAAGACGGCAGCTATACAGACGAGATTCATGAGATCTACTATGGAAACTAAGGCTTACATGTATGTCCTAGAGTGTGCGGATGGCTCCCTCTACACTGGCTACACCACGGATGTTGAAAAACGCCTAAAGACTCACAATGCTGGAAAAGGCGCCAAATATACACGGGCTCGCCTCCCCGTTAAACTTCTTTACCAAGAATCCTATCCAGATAAACCCTCTGCTATGTCTGCCGAGGCTCTCTTTAAAAAGAAATCACGCCAAGCAAAGCTAAACTATATCAAAAAGAACCGTCGGACTCCTTAGTCCAACGGTTTTTCATTTACAAAATGGTGATACGGTACTGGTGACTCCGTGTTTCTTGAGGAGCCAACTGGATCACACCTTTTTTATCTTCGAAGAAATCGCCCTCTTCTGCAGATGTGGAAATACCCGTCCAAGGCTCCAAGGCAATGAAAGGCCCCTTGTTATTGGTAGACCAAAGGACGAGATTCTCAAAATCTGCAAAGGCAAATTCCAAACCTTTACCAGATTTTTTCGAGAGGAGCTGCACAGATTTAGAAGCTAATTGATCTAAAATAATGGCGTCTTTTTCAAATAGTTCATGGCGCAAAGGTAGGCTACGACTATGGTCTAAAAATGGCGTCCGCTGCAGGCGATCAACCAACCCGGTTTCTGTGAACAAGAGAGGAACGCTACAGCTTTCTTCTTTTTCAAAAATCAACTCGTAGTCTTCATAGTCTTCATCTGCTAAAAGGGGACAACGAAAGGCTGGATGCCCTCCAATGAAATAAGGCATGACTTGATCTGACTCTAAATTTTGCACGCGATAGGTGATGGTGATCTCTTTCCCCTGCAATTCATAGATAATTTCCACTCGAAAATGGTAGGGATAATTTTGTAAGCTTTCGTCGTTATAGGTAATTTCAAAGACAAGACGATGGTCTGTTTGTTCTTTGAGTTCAAACTCTCTCTTCCGAATAAGGCCGTGTCTTGGAAGCTGGCCTGTCTTCACTCCATCTTTTAGATGATACTGCACTTGGCCATTACGAACGCTCCCGCAAATCGGAAACAGTACGGGCGCTTGTCCTGACCAATACTCTGGATCCCCTTGCCAGAGATATTCTATGCCTTCTTTACTTCGAATGGAGCTCAATTCCCCTCCAAATGTCTTACATTGTACTTCTAGATCATCATTTTTTAATGAAATCACCATGGGCGACACCTCTTTGTAATTAGTATAGTTATTATATTCATTATAACCTTTTAGAAGAGATTGTCAATTTTTATTTTTCTAGTCAAAAATTTTAAAAAAATAAGAAAAAATTCTTGACAAGACTTAGAAATAATTGTAGACTTAATATGTTAACAGAAATATTCCATTTTAGGAATTCATTCTTTCTGTTGTCTGACTTTTTTGGATGCTCCTTATCATGATACATTTTTCTAAAAGAGTCAGTTATCATTTAGGTCTCCTTATAAATATACAAGGGTTAACAGCTAGTTAACCCTTGTATTTTTAATGTTCATATAAAAAAACGGCCTATTGCTAGACCGTTCCTTCGGACTTATTTATCCCCTTTGTTGCGGATGACAAAGCCATTTTTCTTTTCATTGGAAGTGCGATGAGGACGTTTATTACCTTTGCCCTCAAAGTCTCGGCTATTTTTATTTGACTTGCGTTTGAAATCACGGCGTCCACCTTCACGGTCATCTCTGCGATTTCGATCACGGCGTTGGTCTCCACGACGACCATTTCCACGGCCCCCTTTGCCTTTCCCACCAAAGCCACCACCGGATGGTTTAAATGGCAATGGTTTTTCACGCGCAATTTCAACTTCTGGAAGGCTGTCTGGATCTTGAACGGTCAAGCTCAAAATATACATAGCCAATTCTTCAGGAGTGAATTCTGCAGCCAATTTGCGAGCATCCTTGCCAAACTTCTCAAAGTTGGTCCGGATTTTTTCATCTTCAAAGTCTCGCTCAATTTTCTTCAGCGCTACTTGTTTTTTCGCTTGGAAGGCTTCTTCTGCTGTTGCAGGTTTCATTCCCTTCATCCGCTTTTTGGTCAAGTTCTCAATGATTTGCAAATAGCCCATTTCATTTGGCGATACAAAGGTAATGGATTGACCTGTTTTCCCAGCACGACCTGTCCGTCCGATCCGGTGAACATAGCTTTCTGGATCTTGTGGAATATCGTAGTTGTAGACATGGGTCACACCTGAAATATCCAAGCCACGTGCCGCAACGTCTGTTGCTACCAAGACGTCCAAGTTCCCATTTTTAAAGTCACGAAGGACTCGAAGACGCTTGTTTTGATCCAAATCTCCGTGAATTCCTTCTGCACGGAAACCACGAATCTTCAAGCCACGAGTCAATTCATCGACCCGGCGTTTAGTCCGACCAAAGACAATGGCAAGCTCCGGTTGCTCGACATCCATCAAGCGGGTCATGGTATCAAACTTTTCGCCCTCTTTGACACGGATATAGTATTGATCGACCAAATCGGTGGTCAATTCTTTGGCCGCAATCTTAACGTGTTCTGGCTCTTTCATAAACTGCACACCGATGCGTTTGATGGCTTCTGGCATCGTTGCTGAAAAGAGAAGAGTTTGGCGTGTTTCTGGAACACGGCTAATGATGGCTTCGATATCTTCCAAGAAGCCCATGTTGAGCATTTCATCTGCTTCATCCAGGATCAAGGTTTCAATATGATCGAGCTTCAAGGCCTTGCGCTTGATCAAATCTAGCAAGCGTCCAGGTGTTCCCACAACGATGTGAGCACCTGACTTCAAAGCTTTAATTTGCTTTTCAATGCTTGATCCACCATAGACAGAGCGAACCTTGACACCCTTACTGCGTCCAAAGCGGAACAATTCTTCCTGACTTTGAACGGCCAATTCACGCGTTGGGGCAATGACAAGGGCTTGGATCACTGTGTTATCGACATCAATCTTCTCCAACGTTGGAAGACCGAAAGCAGCTGTTTTACCAGTCCCTGTTTGCGCTTGACCGATGACATCTTTTCCTTCAAGAGCCAAAGGAATGGTTTGTTCTTGGATCGGGCTTGCTTCTACAAAGCCAGCTTTTTCGATTTCTGCTAATAATTCAGCAGATAAGTTAAATTCATTGAATTTCAATTCTTTCTTCTTTCTAAAAAGTGGTGCGAAGCCACTTTATCACACTTCTTTCAATGCGAAAACGCACTGATTGCATAGGAAGTCGCCTTCCTGGTTACCTGTCGCAAGACTCATCTAAAGAAAAACTTAGTCCGTCTGTTATGGACTACATTTTCTTTAGAGAAAAATGTTTTGCGTCCTAACGGATGTTGCTGACTGGGATTGTTTTTCAAACAAACAGGCAACAAGATCCTTTTTGCGGGAGTCTTCTTTCGAACAGAATCCTTCCATCTGTTCTGCCTCCCCACCATTTCTCTCATACAAGTTTGCAACTTATCTAGTATAACACAATGAAGAGGCAAATGATAGTCAAAGGAGAATAATTTTATTTTTTAGGAAAACATCCTTGATAGCTCGAAATCATAAAAGTGACGCAAAGCCAAGCCAGGACTGCTTTTCTTCTTGCGACCATCTAATATACTTCATCATAGGAGTATAAAAACTTCGGAAAAACTTTTATTTTTTGGTAACTCTTATCTTGCGTTTTTACAAATAAATATGTATAATACAGGTAGTATCTAAAATATTTCTGTATAAAGAAATAGGATCATTTTATCTGATTCAACGGTTTATTCTAAGTTCTGATTTATTTAGAACCACTCAGTACTATTAAATCTACTCCTACTATTTCCAAGAAGATTTTGTACAGTCGATGAACTATTCACACTGCCCCTTCTTTGGAGAGGAGGGCAGGTGTCTAGATGGTTCCTATTTCTCAGATTATTCTAGATACGAAGAGGCTCGGATTTCTCCAAGCCTCTTTTTTTATCTTTTTTTCACAATCCACCGCATAACTTTTGCTAAAATGAGCCACAATATAAAGCTACATAGGGATACATAGATCCAAGCATTGGGATCCTCTGTCATCGGAAGAGGGATATTCATCCCAAAGAAACCGGTGATAACGGCTAAGACCGCCAACAAGGCTTCAAAGATGGTTAGGGTGGTCAAGTTGTCATTCAAGTTGTTGTTTAGGATATTGTTGTAAGATCCTGACAACTGTTGCAAGACATTGGAAATTAACTCAGTCATCGAAACCAACTGACGCGCTTCGATCATGGCATCATCAAACTGCTCTTTTTCAACATCATTCATCCTGCGATAAATGGCATGTGCTTTGATATGTTCTAGCAACATCCGATTTTGCTTGGCTGCCGCGACCAGATACACCATACCGGTCTCAAGGTCAGACAGGGCATAAAGATTCTTGGTCGTCGTTGTCTTTCGAAGCAAACGATTGAGTTCATCCTTGTGCTTATCTAAGCGATCAATAATCGGATAATAAGCATTACTGATCATTTCAAGACCTGCAAAAAGCAACTTATAGATCGACAGCTCCCCATGGCTTTCCAAATAGCGAACCATTTGTTCAATGATATAGGCATTGTCCTGATTACTGATGGTCACGAGTCGCGTATCTTGAACGATAAAGGTCATGGGGATGGTTTCGTAGTATTCCTTGTCCTTTTCTAAATCCAATACATTGTAGATAAAGGTGATCGTTCCGTTTTCTCGATTGTAATCCATATGGGCACGTTCGTTCTTATCCATCGCGTACTCAATGGTTTCTTTGTCAATATCGTATTTTTTATAAAGATATGAATTTTCAGCAATCAAATCCGAGTCGATATTGATCCATTTCCGATCTTGACCCAATTGTTTATCGATAAACATTCCGTCTCCTTTCTCAACTGTTCTCTATCAAAATAATTTTTTTATTTAAAGACCGCACTGGCTAATGCTTGCTGAATTTCAATGACGCTGTTGTCACTCTTGAATTGTAAAACTTCTGAAGGCTCGACTGCAGAAGAAACCCAGATTTTTAATTCAGCATCCAAATCAAAATGACCGGAAGTTTCTACTGAAAATCGAGAGATGGAGCGATAAGGAAGGGATTTGTAGGAAGTTTTCTTTCCTGTTACTCCTTGCTTATCCACCAAGATCAAACGAAACTCTGTAAAGACGATTAAATCACGAATCAAGCTAAAAGCAAGTGTGACTTGCTCTCCCGGCACCAAGATATCTTCCAGATCTCTTTCTACTTTATCAACATTCTTTTGAGAGGCATTGCCCATCAAACCACTTAGTAATCCCATAGTTTCTCCTTTATAAGCGAAAACGGGTAGATTTTCGTCTTCTTATTCTATTGTTATGGATCGGTTTTGAAAACGTTCCTTATCCCATCTTTTCTTCCAACTCAACGTCAGGATACTTGTCCGCAAACCAACGGAGGGCAAAGTCATTTTCAAAGAGGAAGACTGGCTGGTCAAAGCGATCCTTGGCCAAGATATTTCGGCTTGAAGACATGCGCTCATCTAAGTCTTCTGGTTTGATCCAGCGAACAGTCTTTTTACCCATTGGGCTCATGACCACTTCGGCATTGTATTCATTTTCCATGCGGTGTTTAAAGACTTCAAACTGAAGTTGCCCGACAGCACCCAACATGTATTCACCTGTTTGGTAGTTGGTATAAAGCTGGATGGCTCCTTCTTGCACCAATTGCTCAATCCCTTTGTGGAAGGATTTTTGCTTCATGACGTTCTTGGCAGATACCTTCATGAAAATTTCAGGCGTAAAGGTTGGCAGTGGTTCAAATTCGAACTTGTTTTTACCAACTGTCAGCGTATCTCCAACCTGATAAGTCCCTGTATCGTAGACCCCGATGATGTCTCCTGCTACGGCATTGCTGACATTCTCACGGCTTTCGGCCATAAACTGGGTGACATTTGATAGCTTAGCGCCCTTACCAGTACGAGGCAAGTTGACACTCATCCCACGCTCAAATTCACCCGATACGATCCGCACAAAGGCAATCCGGTCACGGTGACGAGGATCCATGTTTGCTTGGATTTTAAAGACAAAGCCTGAGAAATCCTTGTCATAAGGATCGACCATTTCTCCATCGGTCTTCTTGTGGCCATGTGGTTCTGGAGCAAACTTGAGGAAAGTCTCCAAGAAAGTCTGTACTCCAAAGTTGGTCAAAGCGGATCCGAAGAAGACTGGTGTTAATTCACCCGCAAGGATGGCTTCTTCTGAGAATTCATTTCCAGCTTCTTGCAAAAGTTCGATATCGTCTTTCACTTGTTCATAGAATGGATTGTTAGCAAAGAGCTTGTCTCCATCTTCAAGACTCGCAAAGCGTTCATCCCCTTTGTAGAGTTCCAAGCGTTGATTATAGAGGTCGTAAAGCCCCTCAAAGGCTTTCCCCATCCCGATCGGCCAGTTCATTGGGTAACTTGCGATTCCCAAGACTTCTTCCAATTCTTGCAGGAGGTCCAGTGGCTCACGTCCATCACGGTCCAGCTTGTTCATAAAGGTGAAGACTGGAATGCCACGGTGTTTGACAACTTCAAATAATTTCTTGGTTTGGGCCTCGATACCCTTGGCAGAGTCTACGACCATAACCGCCGCATCCACCGCCATCAAGGTCCGGTAAGTATCTTCTGAGAAGTCCTCGTGCCCTGGGGTATCTAGGATATTAACCCGTTTGCCATCGTAGTCAAACTGCATGACAGATGAGGTTACCGAAATCCCACGTTGCTTCTCGATATCCATCCAGTCGGATTTAGCGAAGTTTCCTGTTTTCTTCCCTTTGACAGTACCGGCTTCCCGAATCTCTCCTCCAAAGTAAAGCAATTGCTCAGTAATCGTCGTTTTACCAGCATCCGGGTGGGAGATGATGGCAAAGGTACGGCGTTTTTTGATTTCTTCTTGTACGTTCATATTCCTAATTCTTTCTCTTCTTATTTTTTGATAAATTTACAAATTCATCTCTACATCGGATTTCTCCTCAATTTCTCTATCTGTCCTATTATAGCGAAAATAGGCACTTTTTTCAACGATGATTCTTCTTTGAGAGCAAAAAGAAAGACTAAAATCCGTCGATTCTAGTCTTCTTATCATGACTGTTAGAAGGCTCCAAATCCTCCGCCACCGCCACCATCAGAAAAGCCACCGCCGTCAAAGCCGCCACTGCCATCTGAGGAGTTAGTAGAGAAGCTTGAAACGCTATAGGAATCATCTGCATAACTCATTAAGGTAGAGCCGTCTAGGAAGGAATTTGAAGAGGTCGTTATCCAAACAACAGCATCCCAATCCTCATATGGTAAGGAAATCTGATGATTTTTGAGTACCTGACTCACTTTTTTAGCTTGACCATACATAGTTGCATAGACTAGGATACGATTCCATAGAACAACACTCTCCAGTTCCGCTTGGTTGAAATTTGGAATACTTTCGATCATATTTCGAAAGGCCATCCATTCAAATTGTGCATCCAAGTTCTCTAAGGATTGGAGATGTTCTTCGCGAATTTTCACAAGAATATAAAATGGAATGAAGAACAAAACCAAAAGAAAAATGATCCAAAAATAGAAGGAAGATAGGTGTGATCCAAATCCGAGAGATAAGAAACACATGCTCACAAATAAGATCAGTAAGAGCCAGAAATGTAGGGCGCAACCTGTTTTTGAAAAAGCTTCTTCTTTTTCAGTTAAGTCTCTAAAATAAGAGGGCAATCCTAATTTTGCAATTTCCTTTTCTACACCTTTTGACAATTGCTGGGCATCCTTTTTTAAAAGGGATTGAACTTCATTTCCGATCTTTCGAATACGGTCTCGTTGCGTGTCTGATTTAGCAGCTCGAAAGTCTTTTTTTAGGGCTACTTTATCAATTTTATACTTTGAGAATACCTCACGGATATTGATTTTAGATTCTTGATCAAAAATCATTTCAATAAACTTTAATTCAAAATCAGCCAAGCCTTCATAATGGAGACAGGTCAAGGTTTCCCCATTTTCATCCCTAGTCAACCGAAGATTTCCTCGATCAATAAGATCTAACATGGTTGCCTGGATGAGATGATTAAATTTTAGTTGCCCCTTCTCTCTAGACATCACCATCCGTTCAAAATCAAGTTGATACAGTGCCTTAGCTAGGACAAGAGGAGGTAAATTCTGTGGTGGTTCGTATAATCGTACTCCTTTTGAAATTCGACGAGTTCTGGTACTGATAAAATACCGGATCCATGGAATGAAAGCTAGGATAAATAAAAGAACAGATACAATTGGAACGACCTTGAGTAGAAGGGTCCGATAAAAGAATGTTTTTTGTTCAATGGATTTTTCTTTTTTGAGAAATGCATCTTTTCTATTTTCTTTTTGAATATGACTCGATTGGGACTGTCGTAAGGCATCTGTCATTGGCCAATAGGCATGTAGTTCGAGCTTTCCATTTTTTGGAAAATCCTTTGTCCAAATATGATAACCAGTTGCAGTCCGTTCGACTTGGGCTGGTGGATTAAAGTAACCAGTATGGGCATACAGTTTTCCCTGCTTGGCATCCAAGCCATCTACATAAAAATCTAATTTCGCGACTTTCTCATCTCCATCTGAAATAGGAAACCAATTCAGTTCTGCAATATCCTTGTAGAAAGTCAAGAGATGATCAATCTTCCATTTTACTTTGATCTTGACCGTTCCTCCGACGATACGGGCATTGTATATTTTTAATTGCCGACCATCTTCCAGGTCTGTCTCCTCTACACGAATCTCACGTTTTTCCCCATCCACATAGGCTTCCACCTCAGGATGACGATGAATCTTAAACCCTTTTGGAAGAGGATCTGCGCTTCCTAGGGTTACATATTGACCATGATAGCCTGTCTGAAACTGATAGGTAATCTCTTGTGTAAATGTTGCTTGGCTATCTTCCTGCAATTGGAGGTGTCCTACATAGGATTCAATCGAATAGCGAACTTCATCATCTGCATGTGCGATCGTGATTGTACAAACCAAACTCCAAATGAGGGAAATCATTAGCAAGAAACGCTTCATATATTCTCCTTTGATATAAAACAGGGTTGAGACAGAGATGCCCCAACCTTTATACTGGTTATTTTCTCACTTTCACCCGCTCACTTCTGCGACTGAAGAACTGATTAAAGAGTAATAAAGCAAGGGCTAAAATACTGGATACAACCAGATAGTTGAGCCACACCTTATCCCCTCTCATAATCGGAGGGCGGGCCATCAAGCCGTAATTTCCTCCCGTCAATTGATTGACTCCAACCAGGAATAAATCTAAGGCAAAGGTATAGAGAACAATCTGACTATTTTTTAAGAGGTTTCGATCATACCATCTCAAGAGATAAATCAAGGAATTGATGAGGAGACAGTAATGTCCGAGGAGGAAAGAAAAACTCGTAATATGAGGGAAAGTGTAGGGATCAAAGACTGGATAGCCCAAAGCAAAGATGGCTCCACTCACTCCCATCAAGGCAAAGAACTGTTTGCTTTTCCATCGGTCTGGTAAAAACAAGACCGCAAACATGGCCAAGCGGCAATGATAAAATGGTAAGCTATTGGACCAAGGAATGTGGTAGGCAAAATACCACAGATACAAGCAAATTAACTGGAAGCCTTGTAAGTATTGAAAGCATTTACGAAATTGCTCATTCTGATAATAGCGAAGTGACATCATAATCGCTGTCACAACGAACAAGACCATCACACTATACCAAAGTGCTGAGATTGCTGGTGGTGCTGTTGATTCTGTAGTGAAAAAATGATGCATAAAATCTCCTTATTTAAACAGATTTAGGTATTCTTCTTTTCTTACTGTACTGAACAATCGTATTGATAAAAATCAGTGTCCCCGTCATGAGAACTGTCACGATCAAATAGTTGAGCACAAGGCCATGGTCACCGATCACAGGTGGGCAACGCATAAAGCCGTAGTTTCCACCTGTTGCGAGATTAGCAAGCTGAATAATGGCATTGACCCCAACAGTCATCTGACAGATTTTCCAAACAGCCCCCTCTTCCACCTGGTAGGATTGAACCAGATAGATCAAACAGTTGGCCAAGAGAGCCCAGTGACCAAAGACATTGTTGATCGAGGATACGTGAGGAAAAGGGTAGGGATAAAAGACGGGATGAAGCAAGGCCATAATGGAGCCAAAGACTCCCACGAGGGCAAAATATTGCTTGAAGCTTCCCTTGGGGGCCAAAAGGATAATCCACATGGCCATCCGGCTATGATAGAAAGGAAGACTCTCTGAAAAAGGCAAGCGAGCTGCTAGATACCAAGCATTGATAATGAGCAACTGGATCAACTGCCCCCAATACCAAAAGTTTTGGTAGGCTTTAGAGTGAGCAAATCGAATGGACAGAACTCCCACTACTACCAATGAAGTCGGCAATAAGAAATACCAGACTCCTAATTGAGGAGGGGCCGTTGGTTGACTGGTGAAAAATAAGTCCCAAAGTGTCATGATTTCTTTCCCTTATCTGCTCTTTTTATTCTGAACGCGAAACTATACTCTCTTCGACCATCTTGTATTTGTATTTATAGCGTTGATTGACCAAGCAAATACCTGCCACCATCACAATGCTGACCAAGAGGTAGTTCAAGAGAGCACCGTGGTCTCCAATGATTGGTGGACGCTTTAAGAAGCCGTAATCTCCACTGGTCAAAAGGTTGACCAAAAAGATGACGGCATTCATGCCAAAGGTGATCTTAACAATTCGTAGGCTGTCTTGCTTTTCCGACTGATAAAAATCTTGCAGGTAAATCAAACTATTGGCAAACAAGGCCCAGTGACTAAAAATCAGATTGAGCACAGTAATATGGGGGAATGGGAAGGGGTCAAAGGCCGGATAAACCAAGGCCGCAATCGATCCCAAAACTCCCAAGAGAGCAAAATATTGCTTGATATAGGTTCCTCTCGGGGCAAAGAGGATTGCAAGCATGGCCAAGCGACAATGATAAAAAGGCAAATTATCTGTCAAAGGCATGTGGGCTAGAATATACCAAGCATTGATAGTCAAGACTTGAATCAATTGTGCCCAGTACCAAAAGCGTTGGTAGCTTTTCGACTGCGCATATTTAATAGAAAAGTAGCCAACCACCAACAAAGAAGCTGGCAAAATGAAATACCAGAGTCCAAACTCAGGCGGGGCTGATTTTTGGTTCGTAAACAATAAATCCCAAAGTGTCATTTTTATATCCCTTTAATTTATAGATCGTTTTTAATCACAATACAAATCTCGTTTCCCATCATAAACCTCCCAAAGGAAATTCAATTGTTCTTCTGTATTGCGCTTGGTAGAAAGAGCAGGCATTTTCCCTCTCTCAAAAAATGCAAGATCAGAAATTTCCTGATTCTGTTGAAAACTTCCATCCAGCAATTCACATTCAAATACCAATTTCACATATTGGCGGCTTTGCAATTGGTAGCGATTGGTATCAAATACTGCCAACAAGCGATTGACACGTGCTACATAGCCCGTTTCTTCTTGGATTTCCTTTAAAATATTTTCTTTAGGAGAATAGCCAACCTCACCAAAACCACCTGGCAAAGCCCAGGTCTCTTCTCCCTGACCTTTCACCAGACAAAGTTTTCTATCTTTGACAATCCAAGCCCTAACATCAATTAAGGGGGTGTCATAATAGTTTGTCGGTCGAAACAAATCCGATAATTCTTGTGAATTCAGATCAGTCGTTTCTCTCACAAGATCCTGTAAAATTTCACGAATATCCTGGTAGCGCTCTTGATCAAATGGATCTTTTGAGAACGCTAAGCCTGTATTGGTGATTGAAATCAAGCGCTGAATGTCCTTCAGTACATTATTACTTACCATTCTCCAATTCCTCTACTAATTTTGCCAAATTCATGGAATTGCTTCCCTTGATAAGGATTTGGTCTTGCTCTTTCAAGCTTTCCTTGACTTGTTTGACCATGTCCTCAAACTGATCTTCCTCAGCTGTTTTCTTGAAATAATAGACATGTCCGAGTGGGAACATCTGACTCGCTAACTGAGCCAATCCCGCAATGTCTTGGCCATAGAAAATAACCGTATCCAAAACATCCGGCGAGAGACTAAGAATCATTTGGTTGTGCAGATCAATAGATTGCTCCCCTAGTTCTTTCATATCTGCCAGGACGGCTAATTTTCGGCCATTTGGATTAGCAGGAATAGTCGAGAAAGTTTCTAAGATTAGGCGCATAGCCGTTGGGTTAGCATTGTAGACATCGGATAGGATATCCGCCCCATTACCTGCTTTCTTCCATTCTGTCCGGTTGCGTGTTAATTGCAAGGTTTCAAAACTATCACGAATCGCAGCCTCACTCACTCCTTCTTGCAGGGCAACATAAGCTGCGATCATAGCATTGGTCGCATTGTATTTTCCTGTTACCGGAAGATCAATCGCTTCTTCTAAGAAATTCGCTCGGAAGGTTAGGCTGTCCTTTCGTTCGATTAACTCGGTAATAAAAATCTCCTCATCTGGCCCAAAGCGAACCACTTTTTGTTTTTCAGGGAGGTAGGCATTCACGATCGGATCAGCTGGAACCACCAGAAGGCCACCTTCTGGCATGCCATCCGCAATCTGGAGTTTTCCTTTTGCGATCTCACTTCGATCTTTAAAGAATTCCAAATGGGCTTCTCCAATCAAGGTGACAATAGCAGCTTTTGGATGCGCCAGTTCTGACAAGAGATGGATATCTCCTAGATGGTCTTGCCCCATTTCAAGGACGAGTTTGTCTGTTCCTTCTGGCATATGCAAAACCGTATAAGGAAGACCAATTTCGTTATTATAGTTTCCCTGTGTTTTATAGGTTAGGTAAGTAGTGGACAAAAGCTGTGCCAACATATCTTTTGTGGTGGTTTTACCATTTGACCCCGTCACTGCAAAAACATCTACTTTTGTCTTTTGAAGATAGGCTGCAGCAAGTGTTTGAAAAGCGCTCAGCACATCTTCCACCAAAATATAAGGGTGGCCTTCTACCACTTTCTCTGAAAAAGTGGCTACGGCTCCGTTTTCAAAAGCAGTCTCAATAAAGTCATGACCATCACGCGCTCCCTTTAAAGGAACAAACAGGTCTCCAGGCCCAATCAAACGGCTGTCAAATTCAGGCTTGACGAGGGCCACATCTTCAAATTGGCTGATATCATTTTTTGCATGTACTAGATGAGCAACTTCATGTAATGTGAGATTCATATCCGACTCCTCAGTTCTCCGTAGCGTCCTTAAAGGTCCGGACGCTCCTATCAAATTCTTCTCATTATACCATATTCTAGACCACAAAAAAAGTGGCTGGGACAGAAGTCCTAGCCTCTCAATTATTTTTGGATTGTCGAGCAAGACGCAGTGGTTGAGTGGGCTCTACTACGCTGATTTCATCAGCTTTTACAGGCCTACTCAACTGTGCGGAGGTGGGACCACGAAATCGAATTCTAACGAATTACCGATTTCTGTCCCACTCTCTCTTTTCTTACAACAAATGCGCTTCGTGTTTTTGGAAGACTTCTTTTCCAAGCTCTACTAACTTGGTGATCAAATCTGTATAGTTAAGTCCCATATTGTCCCAAAGCAAGGGATACATAGACCATTGGGTAAATCCTGGCATGGTATTGAGTTCGTTTAAGAAGATCTCTCCTTTATCGGTATAGAAGAAATCACAACGCGCTAAACCTAGACCACCGATTGCACGAAAGGCTTTTTCTGCGTTGGTCCGCATGGTTTTCACAACCTCAGGGTCCAATTGAGCTGGAATCGCCATGGTAATTTTATTGTCGATGTATTTAGCATCATAATCATAGAAGGCCACATCTTTCACAACTTCACCTGGCAAGGTGCTCTTCACATCATAGTTTCCAAGAAGTCCAACTTCGATCTCACGCGCATTGACCCCTTGTTCTACCAAGACACGGCTATCGTATTTGAAGGCCAATTCAAGAGCAGTCCGAAGTTCAGTTTGGTTTTCAGATTTTGAAATCCCTACGCTAGAACCCATATTGGATGGTTTAGTAAAGACAGGATAAGAGAGAGTGGCTTCAATTGTAGCAATTTTCTCATCTATATCATCGCCTTCTACTACAGCTACATATGGAACTTGTGGAATCCCTGCAGATTCCAAAACCCGCTTGGTCGTGATCTTGTCCATCGCGACACTAGAAGCCAAGATGCCACAGCCAACATAAGGCATTTTCAAGACTTCTAAGAAGCCTTGGATGGAACCATCTTCACCCATCGGTCCATGAAGCACTGGAAAGACCACTGCTCCTTCCTTGTAAATCGCTGATGGTGCGACTTTTTTAGACCAGTCCACTGTATCGTTGGTCATCAATTTCTCATCATCCGCTGGTTTCTCTTCAAAAGCTTGCGTCTGGATGAAGTCTCCTGACTGCGTAATAAAATAGGTCTGAACCGAAAATGCTTGGTAATCAATCGCGCGCATCACGCTTTCTGCTGAAAGAACAGATACTTCACGTTCTGCACTACGTCCACCATATAACAGGATTAAGTCTTGTTTACTCATAGTTTCTCCCTAATTATTCCCTTGATTTCTTATTTGATAGTATACCACAATGATAGCCCTTTCGAAAGAACTTCTCTTATAATTCTGTCCGATTTTCGATCGCGCGAAGAAGGGTCACTTCGTCCGCATACTCGATATCGGCTCCAACTGCTAGACCCCGTGCCAAACGGGTCACTTTGATGCCTGCTGGTTTGAGCACGCGTGAGATATACATAGATGTCGCTTCCCCGTCTGCCGTCGCATTGGTCGCAACAATGACCTCAGTAACTGTTCCATCCATCAAGCGACTGAGCAAACTCTTGAGATTGATATCATCGGGTCCCACGCCATTCATGGGTGAGATTAAGCCATGCAAGACATGATAGCGACCGTGGTATTCCTGGATATTTTCCATAGCAGAGACATCCCGGCTATCTTCTACAACAAGAATGAGGGATGGATCCCGCGTTTCATCTCGGCAAATCTCGCAGGTTTCTTCATCGGTTAAATTGCCACAAATACTGCAATACCCTAGCTCACGCTTGGCATTGAGTAAGTTTTTGGCAAATTCATTAACATCATCATCTGACATACCAATGGTGTAAAAAGCCAAACGGGTCGCTGTTTTGATCCCAATTCCTGGCAACTTCGAATAGCTGTCAATTAATTTTGCAATAGGTGCTGGATAAAGCATAGTTTCCTTTCTAATTCATGGGGTGTTTCTGATTGTATAAGTTAATAATGTCACGCGTAATGGAATGACTAACCGTCGCCTGTAGATTGGTATTATGTGGAAAGACCACCGCTACCGCAATCTTTGGATTATTCGATGGTGCATACGCCACCACATTAGTATTAATGGCTTGTTTGCCTCCATCGACAGTGGTTTCAGCTGTACCAGTCTTTGCACTGATGGGCACACTGGCCCCACGACCAACGGTTTTTCCTGTCGTCAACCCACTCGTACCATTGGCCACTTGGTAAAACCCTTGCTTGATCAAAGCCATGTCCTCCGCTGAGATATGGACTTGATTGAGCTCCTTGGCTTCGATCGCTTTTTTCAACTGACCGAGGCCACCTTGATCATTATTGTCATAGATGCCTTCGACGACATGAGGACTCACCCGCTTCCCATCATTTGCAACGGTTGCCGCATACTGAGCCAATTGCATAGGGGTGTAGTTGTCAAACTGGCCAAAGGCATTGGTCAAATAATTACCGACTGTATACTCTTTCGGGATAAAACCGGTCGATTCATTGGGAAGGTCAATCCCCGTTGACGTTCCAAGACCGTACTCTGCAAAAGTAGAACGCAGTTTTTTCATAGCAGGGTCCACTTGATCCACTTGTAAGGTCATATTTGGAGTGTAGGGTTGTCCCATCATCTTAAGGGCAATTTGGACCATATAGGTATTAGAAGAGTATTCCAAAGCTTCTACTGCATTGATGGAGCGACTACCGTATTGAGTAAACCAAGAGTTAATCGGCGTTGATCCTGCAAAAACAATGGGCTGATCGGTCAGTACCTGATTGCCGGAAATGGCACCATTTTCCCATCCTGAAGTCAAGGTTGCTCCTTTAACGACCGATCCTGGGACGAAAACATTGGTGACTGTTCCCAAAGCATCGGTTGATAAATCTTGACTACCAGCCTGGTGTTTGATCCCTGCCATGGCAAGGACTTTCCCTGTATCAGGCTCAAGGGCTACAGCATAGACACCTTCGGAGTAGGTCGCATTTCCAGCTTGCAACTCTGCGCTAAAGGCAGAGCGGAGAATATCTTCCACCCCTTTTTGGAAATCCAAGTCAATCGAGAGCTTGAGGTTTTCCCCCTTAGCTCCTTTTGAAATGTCTACCACTTTATCCATGTTGCCATTTTTATCCAGGAGAATTTCTTTTTCACTGCGTTTTCCTTGAAGGACGTTTTCGTATTCCTTTTCGAGATAAGACGTTCCAACCCGGTCATTGAGGGCATAACCTTTTTTGACATATTCCTCGACTTCTTCTGCTGGAAGTCCTGCCTGCTCAGTCGAAACCGTTCCGATGATAGAAGCTAAAGGAGTATCCAAAACCTTGCGGTCCCAGCTGGTCGTGATCGCAATTCCAGGAAGGTCCTGACTGTCAGCCGCGATGGTCGCAATCTGCTCAGCTCCTAGTGTTTGCGTCGAAATAATCCCCGTCGCAAAATTCTCCACAGCATTCATTTGGCTATAAAGATAGATAATCTTTTTCTCATCATCTGTGTAACCGAGTTTTGAAGGGTCAATACTGTCCACTGCCGCTTGATAAATCTTGGCTTCCGGCAGGCGGTTGCCATCGGTATCAAATTTCTTTTTCTCAGGTAGGTGTTCCACGACCTCTTGGTAGACCTTGGTATTAGCTAGATAGTAATCCACTTCTTGTCGTTCAGTCACTTGAGGATTTTCTACGTCGACATACTGCAGGAGTTTCCCAGCTGTCTCTCGCATTTCTTGGGCCGTCATTTTACGATCCCGCGTAAAGGTCAAGACTTGTTTTCCCACATTTTCCACCAAGGGCTTACCAGAAGCATCATAGATTTGCCCTCGCACACTCCCTTGTTTGACCGTCTTTTTGGTAGCTTTTGCCAATTTATCCGTATAGTAAGCTTGGTGAGAGATCTGCATATAGCCAAGTCGGGCAATCAGAACCAAAAAAAGAAGGCAAATCAAACTAAACAGCAGGTAGAGTCTGCGTGTGATCGAATGATTCTCAAACTTCCGTATTTTCTTCTTCATGAAATGTTCTATCCTTCTTTTCTAATCAACACTTACTTTCCATTTTACTATTTTTCCAAGAGTATCTCAAGAAAAGGAAGGGACCTTTCCTGGAATTTTATGAAGAAAAAAGATTGGACATGCTCGCCCAATCTTTTTTTCTAATAAGTCACAACATTGATTTTTCCTTTGTCATACTCAGCAATGAAAATATCCAAAACGTTGTCATAGCCTTCTTTTTCCAATTCAGCTAGCAACCACTCTTCACTTTTCCCAATTGTTTCCAAAATTTCAAGCTGAACCACACCATCCGTAATGATTGGGTATTTAGGATTTTCATCCCCCGCACGGACAACGATCATTTGACCGTTTTGTTCAATGACAGCTCGTTTCACTCCCTTTAATTGGAAAATTCCTTGTGAACGCAATTTCAAGGCAACGTCTGAAGCAGAAAGTCCCTTGGATCGACAAGCTTCCGGATCAAGCTTCCCATTTTTGATAATGACAGTTGGTTTGCCATCGATCAAGTGCTTCATAAAACGGACATTGGTATTGAGCCATTTTAAGAGTAAGATCAAAATGGTCCACATCAAGAGAATCACAATGTATTGAAGAATGGTAATGGAGCTATTGTAGATGACCCCACCAATAATTCCCCCAAGAACAAAGTTCTGTATCTGGTCTACTGCAGAATTTGGTGCTAAGTTTCCTTTCCCGGTCACATTGATGACAAATACCAAGGAAATCAAGCCCAAAGCTAATTTAATCAAGATGTTTAAAAAATTTACTATCATTTGTTCACCTCCACAAGTTCTACATCTGTTTTATACAGATCCATCTTTTCTAATAGGTAGCTATCTGGGTCAGAGCCTGCGATAGCCCGGTAATAAACTTCTCCAACTTTCAGGATCGCCCCATCTGTGGCTGCTGAAGTATTGACATAGACGTCTTCTTTTTTGACATTCAACTCCTTTGAGATGACCTCAATAAAATGCAGAGACCGTTGGAATTGGTCATTATTACTTTGACTATTTTGGAAATTGCTGATGCCGATCAAGACCACTGCAACCAGAGTCAAAATCGAGATAATGGATAATTCACGGAATTTGCTATCGTGCTTATCCCGATAAGCTTTCACCGCAAAAAAACCAGTCAGTAGAATGAGCAAACCAGAGATCCCAATAGTCACCCAATTTTGCTGACTGATCTGACTCAATACATAGTCATAAGAGTAAAATTTCATAATGAACTCCCTTTCTCCAAATGAATTCAAGCTATTATAATAGATTTCAGGGGAGAATTCAAGGCATTCTAATCAGAAAAAAATATATTTTTTGTTATAATAAAATTATCTATCATGTCAAGAAAAGGAAATACAATGAAACTCATTTCATGGAATATCGACTCGCTTAATGCTGCATTAACTAGTGATTCAGCACGCGCCAAACTCTCTCAAGAAGTCCTCCAAACCTTGGTTTCTGAGGATGCGGATATCATTGCCATTCAAGAAACCAAGTTATCCGCCAAAGGTCCTACTAAAAAACACCTCGAAATCCTTGAGGAGCTCTTCCCTGGCTACGAAAACACCTGGCGCTCTTCTCAAGAACCGGCTCGTAAAGGCTACGCTGGAACCATGTTCCTCTATAAAAAAGAGCTCACACCAGTTGTGACTTTCCCAGAAATCGGAGCTCCTTCGACCATGGACTTGGAAGGTCGGATCATTACTTTGGAATTTGATGAATTTTTCGTGACTCAGGTCTACACACCTAACGCTGGTGATGGACTCAAACGTTTGGAAGAACGTCAAATTTGGGACGTTAAGTATGCTGAATATTTGGCTGAATTAGACAAAGAAAAAACCGTCCTTGCAACTGGGGACTACAACGTTGCCCACAAGGAAATTGACCTTGCCAACCCAGCCAGCAACCGCCGTTCACCAGGATTCACAGACGAAGAACGTGAAGGATTTACAAATCTTTTGGCCAAAGGATTTACAGATACCTTTCGTCACCTACATGGTGATGTTCCTGAGCGCTATACTTGGTGGGCACAACGAAGTAAAACCTCAAAAATCAACAATACGGGCTGGAGAATCGACTATTGGTTAACCTCAAACCGCATTGCAGATAAGGTTACTAAATCAGACATGATTGACTCAGGCGCACGCCAAGACCACACACCGATTGTCTTGGAAATTGAATTATAAGGATTTTCTTTATGAACTACAATGCAGTAATTCCCGAGTTTATGGTTTCGAATATAGAACAGTCCCGTTCCTTCTACTGTGATTTGCTCGGTTTCACCATCGAATACGAGCGCCCAGAAGAAAAATTTCTCTTCCTGTCTCTTGAAGATTGCCAGCTCATGCTAGAGGAGGGGACAGTTGAAGAATTAGCTGAACTAACCTACCCATTTGGCCAAGGAATTAACATCTCCTTTGGTATAGAGGATGTCCCTAGGCTCTATCAGAAATTGTTAGAAGCCAACTATCCTATTCATCGCCCATTAATTAAAAGAAAATTTCGTGTTGACGACCATTATATCTATCCTCATGAATTTGCAATTCTGGATCCAGATGGCTATTTTTTAAGATTTAGTGAATAAGAAAATAGATCACTAGAGTAGAAAAAGAAACAAAAAAAGAAAGAGACTAATCACATTGATTAGTCTCTTTTAGTTTTTTAAGGATTATTTCCCCGGAGTATTCGGATCTAGGCCCCAAGATTGCTCGAGAACAGGTCTTAAGGATTTAATCATATCTTCTGAACCTTGGATTATGATTGTGTATACTTTATCTCCTTTTTGGAATACCCATACGTATAAAGTACTCCCATCTTTAACTGTTACTTTTATTAAGAAAGCGTCCCCACCGGCAAATATAGCTTTTACACCTTCTATACTAGTTCGATTTTTGTGTTTTCCGAATGAGCTATATAAACGGTTCGCAAGTAACTCTGCGTCAAAGGTTTCGTTGGGGCCAAGTTTAACAGTATCTTTAGTGTTTGAATCCATTATTAACGCATTGTGTTTATCTGGTGATAAATATTCGAGCGCTTTGCTACTTCGAGTAGTGCGTACGACCCAATCTTTAGGGATATTGATATAACCATATTTTTCATTTCCGATACGTTGAGTATCTGCAAGGGATATTTCTTTTGCCCCAGAAGAAGACCCAGGAGTTGTTGTTTGAGTTGTTGTCGTTGGTGCATCCGTAGTTTCTTTAGTGACTTCAGTTGTTGGTGCTGCTGTAGTTTCGTTTGTTTTCTTTTCTCTATTTCCGCATGCTGCTAGTATAAATGCAGATAGGAGCGTCATAGAACCTAATAAGATTTTGTTTTTCACAATGCTTAACCTCCTTAAGTGGTTGACTTACAAATATTTTATCATTTTTTAGAGTTTATTTAAATAGGAAACGTTTTCGCTAAAAAGCATAGGGTACAACAAAAGAGAATTTCTTGTTGGCGACCATTATATCTATCCTCATGAATTTGCAGTTTTAGATCCAGATGGCTATTTTTTAAGATTTAGTGAATAGAATGATGATCACCCGTCTATAGTTAAGAGGCTGGGCCAAAAGTCCTAGCCTCTTAACTGTTTTTGGATTGCCGAGCAAGATGCAGTGGTTGATCTATCTTTCATCTAAAAGAACGAGATGGACTAACATTCGATACCTAAAAAACCGGAACCCTCACATGAAGGTTCCGACTTTTTTTATCCTCATTGATGGAACAATGATTGATTTATTTTTTCTTTTCGATGTGATCTTTGAGATCTTCTTGAGCTTTTTTATTGGATTCTGCTTTTTTCTTCAACCATTCTTCTTTGGCCTTGTTAAAGTCTTTTGTTGTGACAACATCTTTGGACATTTCAAGGTATTTGTAGAAGGTTCCTGTTCCTTTTGTACCAACCCATGAAGCAGCACGGCTGTATGGTACGGTCCGTTGAAGCATTGGAGCACCACCATTTGAAACAGTTGGAAGCGTAATCGAGCTATCTGTCAACCATGCTTGCGCTGCTGCATATTTTTCATAGCGTTTTGCTTGATCCAACAATTCAGCATCGGCGTCTTTCAACATGTTAGCGTATTGATCCAACCCAACTGTTGCAATGGCTGGGTTGTTTGAACCTGCATCAATACCAAGATAGTAGAAGACAGAACCATTTACTGGGCTGATACTTTCGAGGTAAGTCGATGGGTCTTGGTAGTCAGGAGCCCAACCACCGCCTGAGATGTCGTAATCTCTCGCAGCTGCTGTATCGCTGAAGTAGGTGATATTTTGGAAATCATCATCCGATACCTTTTGAAGGTCCACAACGACATTGTCTGCACCAAGCGCTGACTCTACAGATTGTTTGAAGGAGCTAGCTTGTTGGACCATGCTGTTGTCCACTTGGCTGACAATGTAGTCCAAATGAATTGGGAATTGAACGCCTTGTTTTTGCAATTCAGCTTTGGCTTTCGCAAATGAAGCCTTGGCTTTTTCTGGGTTGTAAAGGCTAGTTTGACCATCGTCCAGGCTCACACCCTTCCATTGATCCCCATAGGTAACCAATTGTTTTTCAACGACCTTACCAAAATCTTCTCCATTGACTTGGACATAAGTTGGTGGCACCAAGGTACTACGAAGGGTATTTTCAGCCGCATCAGATCCAGATACTTGTGCCGCATATGATTTGCGGTCGAAACCAAAGTTCACCGCTTGACGGAAGTCCTTGTTCAGAATTGCTTTCTTGGTAGAAGCTTTTTGTTCATCCGTTGTTTTGGCAGTGTGGTCATACTTTTGACGGTCCAAGTTGAATCCAAGATAGTAGGATGTTCCTAATTGCAAACCATAGACAATGTTGTCGCCAAAGTTTTTCTTAACGCTCTTATACGTCGAACTGTTTGGCATAACAGATGCAAAGGAATATTGACCTTTTTCAAAGTTTTTAATGATAGAATCTGGGTTTGATCCATCGTTAAAGGTCAATTTGACATGATCGATATGAACATTTTTCGCATCGTAATAGTCTTTGTTCTTGACCAATTCAATCTCAGATTTCGAAGTCAAAGATTTCAAGTAATATGGACCATTGTATAAGATGCTGCTAGGTTTCAACGAACCAAAATCTTTTCCTTGAGATTTCAAGAAATCCGCATTAACTGGGAAAAGAACACCTGAGGTTGTTTTTGAGTTCCAGAAGCTTTCTGGACGAACCAAAGTATATTGGATGGTGTGGTCATCTAAGGCTTTGACTCCAACTGTGTTAAAGTCTTTGGTTTCCCCTTTTACGTAGGCATCCAAACCTTTGATCGAATTTTGAATCAAGAAGAGACCTTCTGATTTAGACTCAACCGCGTGTTTGATCCCTGTAACAAAGTCTTGAGCCGTTACAGCACCATATTCTTCTCCTTCACTCGTATACCATTTGGCATCCTTACGAAGTTTGTAAGTATAGGTTAATCCATCTTCAGAGACAGTCCAATCTTCTGCTAGACTTGGCACAAAGTTTCCGTATCGGTCGTTTTCAAGAAGACCATCTACAAGGTTACTTGTGACATCTGAAGTTGTTGTACGAGTTGCAGCGATGTAATCCAAGGTATTTGGATCTGCTGAATAGACGAATGAGTAGGTTGCTTGATTGCTACTACCACCGCCACATGCTGCTAAAAGAAAGGCACCTGCAACAGAAACTCCTGCAAGAGCTAACAGTTTTTTTGCTTTCATCACTATCTCCTTATGTTAGATTTTCTACCATTATACACTATTTCTTAAAAAAAACCAAATTTATTTTAAAAAAGTTCGTTTTTTCTGAATGAATATAATAAGATATAAAGAAAAAGCATCTTGAAATCGATCTCAAAGAAGCCGGATAGGGGAGTCTAGGCACCTACCACCAGATCCAACAAAGATATCACCTTTCAATCCTTTTAATAAATATACGTTTCATCACAAAAAAGAACCTCTGCACTTTCGAGCAGAGGAACTGATTCCTAATCAAAATGATAGAGTTGTGGGTACTGGTCACATTCAGGATTTTTAGGATGGCAGATAGCCCGCCCAAAATAAATCATGGCTTGATGGGCAGCTAGCCATTCGCTCTTTGGCAGAACATCCATGACCCGCTTTTCAACTTCCAATGGCGTCGCTGATTTCTTGACAATATCATGGTGCTTGCAGATCCGCTCCACATGGGTATCGACAGCAAAAGCTGGAATCCCAAAGCCTACACTCATGACCACATTGGCTGTCTTGCGTCCTACTCCTGCTAGACTTTCTAACTCTTCACGAGTCTGAGGCACTTGACCATCAAAGTTATCTAGCAATTGCTGGGCACATTTTTTGAGAAATTTGGCCTTATTTCGATAGAGGCCTAATTTAGAAATATGCTTGGCGATATCAGCTTCACTGGCTGCTGCCATGGCTTGCGGGGTTGGAAAAGCCGCAAACAAACCTGGTGTCGCTTTGTTAACAGCCGCATCAGTCGTCTGAGCCGAGAGCATAACCGCTACTAACAATTCAAAATGATTACGAAAATCCAGACTTGGCTTGGCATCTGGAAAGAGGGCGATAATTTCTTCGATCACATGACGTGCCCGTTTCTTTGATAAAACCATATTCTCTCCTTTACATTACTAGTCTTTATTATAGCATGAAAGTTCCCTATTTCTGGAAGAATCGGCTTCAAAAAAAGAAGAGGGACAAAATGAATTGTAAAAAAACTCATCCAATCCCACTTCTATCTATTGTTTATTTTACACCAATCTCTTCAAGAAAGTAATCAGGGTTTGAGCAGAGCGTTCACCAGCCTCTACGATAAATTCATCAAAAGAGATATTAGCTGCGTGATCTGCCGTATCACTCATAGCTCGAATGACCATAAAAGGACGCCCAGCTGCATGAGCGGCTTGGGCAATAGCTGCCCCTTCCATCTCAACTGCTAATACTTCTGGGAAATGCTCCCGAATTGTTGCGACTTTTTCTTCACTCGCGATAAAGCTATCTCCTGTTGTAATCAAGCCCACATGTGTGGTTGCAGCTTCTTCTTCCAGAACTTTTTTCATCTCTGAAACAAAATAGCGACTGGATTCAAAGTAAAGTGGTTGACCTGCCATTTGACCATACTTGTAGCCAAAGGCTGTCACATCCACATCATGATAAGCCAATTTGTCTGCAAGTACGATATCCCCAACAGCCATTCCCGGTGCAACCGCACCTGCAGAACCTGTATTGATAATGGCTTCCACTTTGAAATCATTGGCCAAGACTGCTACACTCATAGCAGACATGACTTTTCCGATACCACTTTCCACCAAAACGACCTCATGGCGACCAATCGATCCTGTATAGTAGACTTTTCCAAGACGCAGATGCTTTTCCCCATTTTCAAGGGCTTCAACCAAGATTTTTAACTCCTGGGGCATGGCTGCGATAATTCCAATTTTCATGTCGTTTCTCTCCTTGTGACGACCCTATAGACGCCAAATAGCAATGATCAAGGCAATGAGGAGCACAATGATCCAGAACAAAATCTTATTGAGTTTGGATTGGACCACACTTTGTTTACGTTCTTCAATGCGACGACTCTTGGTCACTGTGGGCTCCACTTGGATCTGCACAGTATCCTGAGAATAACGCTCTTGTGGACGCTCCATACGGCTTTCTCTCATCGGACGTTCATAGCCAAATCCTCTGTGGTCTGTCCGAATAATTTTCGTCTCTTCAGCATCGACCATATTAGGACCAGTGATGTCCTCACCTCGCCTTGCTCGTTCAATCATTTCATCGGTTAATAAAGGTTTTCCCATCGGATCCTCCTCTATTTATTGATTAAGTCCCAATATTGGATAGCCATGATGGTCTTGGCATCACAGATTTCGCCAGTTTGGATTAAATTTTTGGCTTCCTTCAAGGTCACTTCTAATAACTCTAAGGTCTCATCCGCATCTTGTGGACGTGGATTTTCCACCTTTTTCAAGTTGGTCGCACCATAAAGTTTGATCCGCTCATTACAAAATCCAATGGCTGAATAAAAATCATACAACAACTCTAGATCCGCTGTGTAGCCAATTTCTTCTTCCAATTCGCGCAGAGCAGCCGCTTTAGGGTCTGCATTTTCTCCCTTTTCTAACTTCCCTGCTGGAATCTCCACCGAAGTCTTTTCAATCGCCTTGCGGTACTGCTTGACCAAGATCGTTTTCCCATCTTCTGTGATCGGCAAAACCGCTACTGCTCCGTTATGGAAGATTAAATCACGCTGCGCTTGGCCTTTCCCAGCGGGTAGTTCTACTTGATCAGTGACCACTTGGAAAATCGGCCCCTGATAAATCTCCTTGCGCTCAATGGTTTTTTCTTCAAATTGCATGAGAATCTCCTATTTATTTTTAGGATGGTGTGGCAAGCGAAGGGCATACTCTTCTTTATTCACTTGACGGCCACGACCAATCGCAATCGCATCAGCTGGTACATCCTTGGTAATGGTTGATCCAGCACCGACTAAGGAATTGTCGCCTAATTCAACTGGCGCAATGATCGTCGAATTGGAGCCGACAAAGACATTGTTTCCAATCGTCGTTTTAAACTTGTGTTGGCCATCATAATTCACTGTGATGGTTCCTGCACCAAAATTAACGTTGCTGCCAACTTGGCAGTTGCCAATGTAAGTCAAATGACCAGCTTTGGTATTTTCGCCAATAGACGAACCTTTGACTTCGACAAAGTTTCCAATATGGACATCTTTGGCGAGGCTAGATCCTGGACGAATATGAGCATATGGTCCTACCGTTACGCCATCGGCTACCGTGCTCTCTTCAATCATAGAGTTAGTAATAACGGCTCCTGCCCCAATTTCACTGTCCACAATATAGGTTCCATTAGTTAAGACGGTTTCAGCCCCAATTTTTGTTTGTCCTTTTAGGGTGACATTGGCTTCAATTTGTACCTCTGGTGCGATTTCGACATCGATATCGATATAGGTCGCATCAGGGTTAACAAAGCTCACTCCATTAACCATGTGGGCTTGGTTAATGCGACGACGCATGATGCCTTCTGCTGTCGCAAGGGCTACGCGGTCGTTAACCCCCAGGCTTTCATCAAAATCTTTGAGCGTATAGGCCCCGACTTTTTCACCAGCCTCACGGAAAATGCCGATGACATCCGTGATATAGTATTCACCTTGGGCATTGTTAGTATTGATATTTTTCAAAGCTTCAAAGAGACGCGCATTGTCAAAGACATAAGTCCCTGTATTGATTTCTTTAATTTGTTTTTCAAAATCTGTCGCATCTTTTTGCTCAACAATTCGAAGCACTTCCGCATTGTCGTTACGGACAATCCGACCATAGCCAAATGGATTGGCTGCTTCGGCTGTCAAAATGGTTGCCACATTCTTGTGGTTGATATGAAAATCGATCAAGTGTTTGAGGCTTTCACCCGTAATCAAAGGAGTATCCCCTGCAATGACAAGAGTATGGCCTTCAAGACCTTCCAAGACTGGCTCTGCCATCATAACCGCATGACCAGTTCCTAGTTGCTCGGTTTGCTTAACAAATTCTGTTTGTCCAGCTAGGACTTGCTCCACCAATTCCGCCTTGTGCCCCACAACCGTTACCGTCTTTTCAGGTGAGATGGCTCCAACACTACGGAAGACATGCTCCAACATTGAGATCCCTGCAACCTTGTGAAGAACCTTGGGCAGATCTGATTTCATACGGGTACCTTTCCCCGCTGCTAAAATAATGGCATAATTTGGCATAACATTTCTCTTTTCTGTACAATATCGCTTACATTATACCATTTTTTAGCCCTTTTGGAAAATAAGACCCAAACCAAAAAACTCTCTAAAAAGGAGAGTCAGATTAAGATCAAATCTTCGTTGAGACTTTCCTTGGGTGAGTACGGACATCAGCGAACTTCTTCGAAGTTCCATGATTTAGTTTTGAACCTAAAGTTTCAAAACTCCCGAGCGCTTGAAACTTTAGGTTTCAAGCACTTTTCTCACAGCGGAAAGTCTCAAAAAATCTTTTAATAGTTCTAAGAACTGGGCAGTATTTTTAGCTTGACACAATCACTAGCTATTTTTTAATAGAAAACAGTTATTCTCTTTTCTGATTTTCTAAAAGAAAAAAGTGTTCTATAATGGATAAACCTTGCGAAATTCTTCTAAAACAACCTTGCTGTCAGGTGTAAAAACCAGACCTGCTTCTCCAAAGCAGTCTTTGAAAAAGTCTTCATGAACCTGACGCCAATAAGCTAGAGATTTGTCTCCCTCACCTTCCTTGTAGGCATGGTCAGCTGACACTTGATGAAAAGGTTGAACGGAAACCTTTGTGACTTCGACAATGCAGACAGCTTGATTTTGACTGTCCAAAATGACATCAAAGGTCCCTTCTTGGGGAAGGGGTTCGTCCTCTAGTGCGTAGAGGTCGTAGGCTGAGGCTGTTGCTGTTTTTTCGCCTTTAAAGACCAGTTCCGCTAAAAGGTCTGGATCCACTCCAAAGGCCCAGGCATCGATTTCATCTCCGATAGAGGGGTTGATTTGCTTGTAGGCATTCCACATTTCTTGAGGTGTCATGAGTTCTCCTTTGTAATTTTTTACTTTCTTCTTTTATATGTTTAAGATGGTCTGGATGGTCAATTTCTAAATCAAAAATCTCTGGAATAGAGCTGTAATGGAGAATACATTCGATACCCATCTGATTCATTTTTTGTATGAAAGAAGTATTCAGATAGCCTGCTACAGCAAAATCAATCTTGTTCTTTCTTGCTTTATCCTGCATCTGTCTCAACATTTCTAACATAATGGGGCTTTCCATATCATGCCATTGACTGTTTCTCACAGTCGCAAATATAAAAGAAGTTAAATCATTCATTCCAACTACAATCTTTGAAATGCCCGTTTCCAGTATCCTGTCCAAGTCGAAATAAGCTGATGGTAATTCAATCATCGTGCCGACTTTCCCGGTAAAACCATACTGACGCAATACTGTAATAGCTTGTTTTAATTGTTCGGCATCATTGACAAAAGGAAAAATAACAGACAGATTGGGATTGGTTTGAAAAACTTCCGTAACAACATTTGTCTCAGCCTGAAATTCATCTGGACACGCCAACAAACGCCTGATACCTCTGTATCCAAATAAGGGGTGGCGTTCGTCAAAATACTCTTTAGTCCCGTCTAGAATATTTGCTTCTGCATTTGTTAACTCTGAAAAGCGATACCAGACTTCTTCATCTGAGTACAAATGACAAATAGTGTCTAGATAATCTTTCACAAATTGCTGACAATTTGGTAATAGTATGTTTTGGTTTAGTTCTCTCAACAAGTATTCCCCACGAATCAAGCCGACGTGGTGCAATAAATGGGGATAAATTTTTTCAACAATTTTTTCGCCACTAAGAGCTAGTTGATTTTGCATGTTCATTCACCTCGTCTTAAAAGATACAATATCAGATATCATTATACGACACTTTCCTCTAGTTCAAAAGCTTCATAAGGTTCAACTAACTCATATCCTAAAAATTCTGCTACTTTTTTGGAAGCCTCGTTATGAGCATCCCAAAGTGGAAACATATCTCTGTTTAAACTCTCTAGAATCATTGCAGCACCAAGTTTTTTAGCAAATCCATTTCCTTGTTCGTTTGGTCTAGTTGCAACTTCCACTTCAACTGCTTCACGGTAAACTAACCCTGAGGAAATCCCAGCAATCACTTCATTATTTTTAAGAATCACAAAGCCAAATCCACCTTTTAAAGCAAAATCCTGGTAGGACTCAAAATCCCCCTGTAAATCTTGTGACCATTCTTCCTCAGAAAGGCAGTTATAAATACGATTATCAATAGGTACAATATTGCAACCTTTCTCTAACTGACTAACTAGATCATTTAGAAATTCAACTTGAAAATTTGCCTTATCTTTAAAAGAATAGCGAGTAAAAGAAATTAACCCAACTTGCTGATGCAGAAAATCTTGCCACTTAGTGTCTTCTGAAATAATAATCTTATAATCTAAACCATATTGCCTAACAAAATCTTCCCAAAATCTGGAATCTAACTCCCCTGCTAGGTATAGAAAATTCCCAATATCATAAAAAATCGTTGTCCTATCACTGTTTCGATAAACAGTCCCGATTTGAGATTTAAGACCATAGAGAACCATACATTTCTTCCATGTTTTAAATAGTTCCATTATCCCTCTATTTTACCTTCCAATTCCTATAACTTGTCAGTTCTAATTCAGGAATTCCTCGTAACTCTGCCTTCACTTTTAATACTAAAGGCGAGGCATTTTCTTCGGTAATTGCTTCCAAATTCAGCCAAATGACATTTGCTGAATCATTGCTTCCATCAAGAACCTCCTGAGGAAGGGATTGTTGAGAGCTCTCAAAATCGAGCACTACATCATAAAAGGCCATGATATGATGTACAGCGAAGTCTTGCCCCTCTTCTTGAACCAGCACGTCATAAATCCTAGGATTTGAATAACTGCTAAGAGAATATCCTGTCTCTTCAAGAACTTCTCTCTTGAGGGTTTCTGTCAACCCCTCACCGAGTTCCTGACTACCACCCGGTAGATCAAAACGATGTTGATAGGGGCCTCTTGTTTTTTCAATGCAAAGCAATTTCCCATTCTCATAGCAAACGCCATAGACACCAAAGTGTTTTTTGATTTCCATATTCTACTCCTTCTAAAAGTCCAAGATCAATAACTTACCCTATCCCTTAAAAGGAAAGAGGCTATAGATTTCATGCGCCTTGACATACTTCTTTAGTATCGCCATATTCTCTTCGATTTTTGCTTGGATATCTGTCTCTTCACAAGTTGACTCATCAATAAAAAGGTGAATCTTCAATAAATCTGTCAAGTATAGCAAACGGCGTTCCATTTCCGATTCAGGACTTGAAGCCTGCTCGATTTTTGCAAGCTTTTGCTCCAAGCTATCACCATTCAAAAATCTCTGATGAACTCTCCTTCTAATTTTTTGAGTGGATTCCTCCCCTTGTTCTAATGGGGATAAAAGGAGTTTTTTATAGACGATTACCTGATTTTCTACCTCTCTTTCCATATAGGCCAATAAAACCAGAGAGCTATCAACAAAGGTCCAGGTGTTATAATTCCCTTCAAATGGAACTTGTATGATACGATCTAATAATTCCTTAGCCATTTCCTCTTGGCCATCCAGATAAAGTAAATAGGCCAGATGATTCAGTGATTCGAGATAACTAACTTGGGTCTTCTTATTCTTTTTTAAAATTTTTTCTAAATAGAGATGTAGGTCTGAATGATTTTTCACTAGCTCAACTACTTCTGGTAACTTCATCTGAAATCCTTTCTATTATCTTCCCAATAATTTAAAACAATTTTAGTCAATTAATCCAACTCTGCTCGACTGCACAAGTCTTTCATAGCTTCGATATCATCACAAAAGTCTTTAAAGCCAAGAGCAAATCTAGACAAGGCGTCTACCTTGGAAGAATAGGGACAAAACATACTTCCTTCAGGATCAAAATCTATTGCATCGCTTAATTCAGGCATTTTTTCCTCCAAAAATACCAAAGCCAAGGATACCCAAACATAGCCATTTCCTCAAATCCCTCCTCTTCTCGGGTGTCAAACACTTCCTGTCTATATTCTCCATCTGGGTAATAAATAAACGACCCTCGAACATTTTGAGGATTCTCATCATAAACATGCAAGTTAAAAGGGGCAATTATTTCATTTATGTTTTCGTAATCCATCTCCTTTTTAGCCTCACTCTTCAACAAATGAATTCAAAAAAACCTCAAAAGATGGCCATTGACCATACAACTCAGCTTTTTCTTCTAAAACATAGAAGTACACCTTGCCATAATCTTCTGCCCTTAAAGAAAGAGCATAGTTGCCCGATCCAGGATCATAGGCAAAATGGAGAAGGTCTGTAGCCTTAAATCCCGCAGGCACAGCCTCATCGTCAAACCAGGTAAGAGACTTCCTTATCTCCTCAAGTGAGTCAAAGGAATTGAAAGGAAAGAGATGATAATCATCGTGAACACCCCTTACTTGGGGCTGGCCACCGTTGTACTTGAGATAAAAATCCTTCATGGCTTCCGGCAAGTTCTTTCCAAGAAACTCCTCAAATTGTAACAGGTCTTCTCTTGAAACAGCTGGATCTGTGTCTGTCAATACGAGCATCTCTTCTCCTTTTTAGTCTCACTTTCCATAGTTTGACCTCCATATTACAGGTCCCTTTTAGGCTATCATACCATAAGATTCCCTTTCCATAAAGCTAAAACAGAAAATGAGCCTAGCGGTTTTACTAGACTCATTTTATCCTTATTATTTCACTTTATTATTTTCCCTTTTCAACCCATACTGATCGCTCAATCAACCGTCTTAGACAGAAGTCTTGTCCTGGATCTGTGGGAAAGTCACACGAAAGAGACTTCCTTTTCCTTCTTCAGAGATGATTTTCACCTCTGCTCGATGGAGGTCTGCAATGTCCTTAATAAAGGACAACCCAAGTCCGATACCACTATTGAGGCCCTTGTTCCGAGAATCCTCCACCTGATAGAAGCGATCCCAAATCTTGCTCAAATGGTCTGGCGCTATCCCAATCCCATCATCCGCTACCTTGAGAACAGCACCAGCTGGACTAGCCACCAAGTGGATGGCAACCTTGGTCTTGGTAAATTTCACTGCATTGCTCAATAGATTATCCAGCATCCGAGTGACCAAAACAGCATCCCCCTGAATCCAGAGGTCCGGCTGAATGCTCACTTCAAAGGCTATGGGGCTTTCGCCCCACTTTCTTTCCTGTCCCTGACAATAATCTGACACCAGGGTTGATAGACAAACGGGTTTTAAATCCGACCACTGCAGGTGTTGGGTCTTGGATATTTCCAAGATCTGCTCGGTCATCGATTTCATTAATTTAGCCTGCCGATGAATGACCGTCAAAGATTCCTTGGTCTCCTCTAGGTTATCTGCATATTTGGAGCCAAACTCACTCTCCGAAACGATGACTGACAGAGGGGTCCGCAACTCATGGGATACATTTTGGTTGAATTGCTTTTCTTTCTCAAAAGTCGACTGAACAGAAGAAATCAAATTATTAAAGACCTTGGTAAGACGAGACGTTTCTACATAATCCTTCTGATGCTCGGTCGACACGCGCTTACTGTAGTCTCCGCTCTCTGCAATTTCCTCTGCCATTTGGGTCACCTCTCTGATCGGCAGAAAGGCCTTACGAAGGATCCGACGTCCACCCCAGGCCATCCCAAGGATGGACAGAGGAGCTAGAATGGCCAAGGAAAGAAAAAAGATACTTAATTCTCTTCCTAGACCAGAAGCAAGGCGCACGCCCCGTATCCATTTGCCCTCACTTTCATTATAGACATCAAAATAATAATAGGTTGCTTGGGAAGAGGTATACGTCGACAATTTCCCAGACTCAAAGCCAGCATTGATATCAAAGCCACTTGGCAGAGCACCCTGCTCCAACTTCATGTTTTGATTGTAGAGTGCAAAATAATTGCCGTCATCAAAGGGCTCAAATTCCTCAAGGTCTGAAGCTACTTCCATGGTCTTCTGCTCCAGTTCCCCACGTGAGCTATAGCTGGACCAGGCTCCGGAAATGATAAAAGAAGCACAAAACATAAGAACAAAGAGAAAAGAAACAAAGAGGGTATACCACAATGTCACCTTAGAAACGATGGAGGGAGACTTAGAGTCCTTCTTCATTTTTGAAAACATAGCCCATCCCCCTTTTTGTCTGAATAATCGATGGATTACCTAATTTTTTGCGGATATTCTTGACTAAAACATCAATGATATTAGACTCTCCAACATAATCAAAATCCCAAATATGCTCACGAATCTGTTCCCGACTTAAAACCACATTGGGATGGCGCACCAGACACTCTAGTAACTCATACTCCTTGGAAGTCAGGTCAACCAAAACACCCTTGTGTTGGATGGTCTTTTTTGCCAGGTCTAAGGAATAGTCACCAAATTGGACCAGGTTGGTCAAGTTTTCTCGATTATTTCGTCTCAGCATGACGCGAATCCGAGCCAGTAATTCATCAAATTCAAAGGGTTTGACCAAGTAGTCGTCTGCACCAGCATCCAGTCCTGTTACCTTGTCTTCTAGGCTATCTTTAGCCGTTAGCATCAGAACTGGGGTCTTAATCTGATGATTTCTCAAGTAGCTCAATACCCCCAAACCATCTAGCTGCGGCATCATAATATCTGAAATAATCACGTCATACTGGGACACACGAATGTAGTCCAAGGCCTCCTGACCATCATAGGCCGCATCAACACTATACTGCTGGGTTTTCAGTAATTTAACGATGCTACGATTCAAATCTACTTCGTCTTCAATCACTAATACTTTCATAGCCACTTACTCCAAATTTCTTCCCTTATTATACCATGCTTCCATAAAAAATCTCGGCTAGGAAAAGCCTAGTCGAGATCTTACTCTAGTTAATCGTGATCCAGCTCCACATCTTCTTCCAATACGGTACCTGTATTGGCATCTAACTCTAACTCATTTTTTTGATTGCCTTCTCGCAAGCTAACGCTATAGACAAGTTTACCATCTTCTACATCTAACTCTACTTTTTCGATACTAGCATTCGAGTATTTTGATTTCAGCTGGCTCTCTACCTTAGCCAAGTCCAACTGAACACTTGCTCCGATTAATTGCTGATCTTCACGATCCTGACTCAGATCCTTAGTTTTTGACTTCAAGATAGCACCAGACTGGCCATCGATCTTATATTCTTTTTCATTTTTTCCATCCAAGATGGTCACTTCATACACTGCTTTTCCATGTTTTTCTTCTTGCTCGTAGCCAATCACTTTTCCACCCTTAGCTTCTTTCAGAGCTTTTTCTTGAGCTTGTGCAAGGGTGACAGATGCAGTCACTGTTGAAGAAGTAGTCTTTTTACTTGTTCCAGTATCGGCAAAGGCTACTACAGAGCCTAGAGCGGCAGTTGATAGAGAGAAGATTGCGAGACTTGCAACGGCTTTTTGTTTAATTGATTTTTTCATGTTAGTTACCAACTTTCTTTTTTTCTTATCAAGTTCTTCTTGATGATTCTATTTTATCTAAGAAAGATGAATCCAAAATGAATGAGAAAAGATTTTTTAAAAAATTTTTTAAAAAAGACTGAGTAAATCGACGAGCTTTTTGCAGCTATCTTTCTCAGTCCCCTTTCTATTTCTATCTTACTTCTCCTGCAAGATCTGATTAATAAAGTCTGTAATTGATTCAGCTACCTTTTGCATTTCGAGAGAACCTAGCGCACCTAGATCATTTTCATAAATGCTATCGTCCCCATTCTTTTTGAGGAAATAGGCCAGATCCCCATCTTGACCGATCATAAAGAAATCTGGTTCATCCTCATCAATCTGGTAGGTTTGATTGCGTTCGGTAAGATCTTCTTTAGCATAGAGACAAATACCTGTCTCACCAATGTCATAACCTGGCTGATCCCCTAAGTCATCAAGAAATACCTGATATCCTTTCGGTAAGGAAAAACCAAAATCATATTCGTGCATGCTTTAACCTCCTGCTTTCTCAGTTCTCTACTTCAAACTCCAGCCACCATCAATGGTCAGGAGTTGTCCCTGCATAGCAGAGGACTTCCCACTAGCCAAAAAGAGACTGACTTCTGCCACTTCCTCTGGCTCAATCCAGCGTTTGATCGGTGTTTCATTTGCTACCCAGTCTGCCAGACCACCTGGTTCAAAGTCCGCTGCGGTCATGCCTGTTTTGACAGCACCTGGCGCGATGCCAAAGACCTGAATCCCAGCTTCTGCATAATCCAGGGCCAACTGCTTGGTAAAGCCCGCTAGAGCATGCTTAGACGAGGTATAAGCGTGACCGCCTCCTCCTGCCAGGCTAGAAGCAATGGAGCACATATTGATGATGATACCTTTTTTATTCTCCAACATTTGAGTCAGATAATGCCGCGTCAGCTCTACCGGAGTCACATAATTGATCTCAAAGATCTCCTGAATATCCTGAACGCTTTGTTCCAGAAGCGGTTTGTAATCATCCAAAACTCCGGCTGTATTGCACAAAATCTCCACCTGAGGACACCAATCAAAAATCGGCGCCAAATCCAGGGTCAAGTCCCGCTGCAAGAAGTGAAAATCACCCGTCAACTGGGGATCCGCTCCCTGGTCCACCCCATAAACCTGGTAGCCCTTTTCTAGAAAGAGGCGAGCTTGAGCCAGACCAATCCCGGAACTCACGCCTGTAATCAAGACACTTTTAGTCATGGACTTCCACCCAATCTGTCGCTAAGACATCACAAGGGGTTGGACTCCACATGGAGAAACCTTCACCCTCACCAGACACGTTGATGAGGAAATAAGGCGTCACTTCTAGAGCCACCCCATTTTGCTCAATGGTATCAAACAATTGGACGTAGTTTTCTGCTCCACCCCAGCCTGTACGTACATATTTTTTCTTAGCCTTTAAGCCTGGTAAAATCTCTTCAAATGTCATGATGTTCTCCTTTGTTATCTAGTTAACTTTCTCCCTTTATTATACCAAAAAAAGAGCTTCCCCTATACAAAAAGCCAGAGTTCTTCTACTCTAGCTTTTATGTTTTATTGATTTTCTTCTGAATGGCGATACCCATAACCAAAATAAATTCCGACCCCGATCAGGAGAGCAACTCCGAAGGCCAGCCAGGTCGATAGGGAATACTGGGTCATAAAGGACAGACAGACCACAATCGATAGGATTGGCAAAACTGGAACTAAGGGTGTTTTAAATTCACCAGGTCCAGGAGCCCCGTGTTCCTTGCGCAATTTCAAGAGGGCAAGGGCCAACATAACCAGGTAAGCCAAGGTACAGATATTTAAGAAGGAAGCGATACTTGCAAGTGGAAAGACTCCACCAGCAATGGCAGCCATCGATCCAGCTACTAGTGTTGCATTTTTGGGAATTCTGGTTTTTGGATCGAGCTGTTTCATAGCTTTTGGTAAGAGACCATCCCGCGCCAAACTGTAAATCATCCGTGAAAGGGCAAAGGTCATCGAAATGCAGACGGTAATCAGGGTCAAAATCGCTACCAGCGATACATAATTTCCAGCCCAGCCAGCTCCGACCTGACGGAGGGCAAAGGCAACCGCGTCTTCTACATTTAAGTTCTTAAAAGGAACCATACCAGTCAAAACTAAGGTAACCAAAATATAAAGAACAGTTGTGATCAAAAGACTAAGGACAATGCCACGAGGAACGTTCTTTTGTGGTTCCTTGATTTCATCGACCGCCATTGAAATGGACTCAAAACCAAGAAAGGCAAAGAACATGAGCGAAGCTCCAGACATAATCCCTGTTTGACCACCATAGATTTCGCCAAATCCATAAGGGGCAAAGTTTGCCCAGTTGGCAGGATTTAGGTGAAAAATCCCAACAAGAATAAACAAGGCAAGAGCGGAAAACTTGAGTAAGACCAGCAAGGAATTAAAACGTAAGACCGCTTTTGCATTCATAAGGACTAAGGCAGTGACGAGGACCATGACCAAAATAGGCAAGAGATCCACATAAGTTCCCTTAGCTGGATCAAAAGTCCCGTTTAAAGCCGTCGGCAGGCTCCAGCCAAGATTGGCCAACAAACCCTTGAAATAAGCAGCCCAACCTGAAGCCACCCCTGATACGGCTGTCATAAATTCCATCACAGTCAACCAACCGGCAATCCAGGCTGGAAACTCTCCAAAGATGGCATAGAGGTAACTATAGGCCCCACCAGTTGAAGGGATGCGAGACGCAAATTCAGCAAAGAAAAGGGCAGATAAGCCGACGCAAAAAGCCGCAATCACAATCGAAATGATCAAGGCTGGCCCAGCTAAATTCGCTGCTGCAGTTCCCGTAATCGTGAAGATCCCCGTCCCCACCATGGCACCAATTCCTAAAATAATCAAATCCCACAATCGTAAATGGCGATTTAGACCCGGGTGTACTTGCCCAAGTCCCTTTTTTCGAAATAGATTCATGCATATTCTCCCATCTAATGAGTTTATTCTATCATACTTGGACAAGAAAGAGAGTGGGACAGAAATCGGTAATTCGTCAGAATTCGATTTCGTCGTCCCACCTCCGCACAGTTGAGTAGGGCATCTTTGGAACTTGAAAAGCGAACAACTACTTAGGAAACTTGCTTAGCAAGTCCTATCTACCACCTCAAAGCAGTGCTTTGAGCACTCAACCACTGCGTCTTGCTCGACAATCCAAAAACAATTGAGAGGCTAGGACTTTTATCCCAGCCCCTTTTCTTTCTATTTATCACTTTCCGTCCTATTCTTTTTCAAAGCACGAATCGTAAACCAATAATAAATAACTAGCCCAAAGACGATGATCACTGTGGGCAGAAGAGCTGTCATACCAAGATTCTGAACTCCTTGTGCCAAGGTCCAGCGATGTAAGAATCCAACCACTAAAAAGGCGATGATAGGAAAGATGAAAGCTCGTCCAAACTCTTCTTTCCATTGCCAAAGGATGAGAGCTCCGCTAGCCCCTGTCATGAGAAGAGCATCCCAAGGACTAGGGACCGCTAACCAAGCAATAGCTGGCAAGAAGCGAACTCCCACAATTTCACTGAAAAAATAGATCCCTAATACCAGAACAAATGCTACATAAATTGCTTTTTTCGCTTTTTCTTCCACAAAAATGAAGCGACGAAGGAGATAGAAGATGATCCCAACAGCTAGCAGTCCCAAAATGATGTCGGTTAAATAGACTAGCGGCTTGAGCACAAGGACCGCTTGGGAAGCAAAATCACTTAAGAGGCGATAAAAAATCACAATACCTGAAAAGATAGCCCCATATTTTAGAACAGAGCGAGTCGATTCTTTGGGCATATTTTCGATGATTTGGTCTGCCATTTCCTTTGGATCGAGACCAAAATAGTCCTTTGCTGTCAAGCCATCCGCTTCTGCTTGCGAAAAGTCTAGTGCTAAATTATAGACCTGCTCTCTCAAAGCCTTCTCCTCATATAAGAAACCGGCGAAATTGAAATAATCCCATAGATCTTGGAAATAAGCTTGGTCCTCCTGGCTAAAGGTTTGAACCAAAACCTGCGTTTCTTCATAATAAATAACTGATGTCATCTTTCTTCCCCCTTTCTTTGGAGACGAAATACAACGAAGGTCAGGACTAGTCCTATGAGAGGAAGTAGCCAGCCTAATAAGTGAGCAGTTTCCTGATTCACAAGACGAATCCAGCATCCCGTAACTAGGAAAGTCAGGCCCATGACTAGTAGACTCGTCATCAAACGCTCCCTGCTTCTATAAGCCATAACCGCAAACCCAAGTAGGACTAGGATAGCAAGAACAACCGCCCAACCATCTGATAAGAAGAGACTCCCAATGTGGCCAAAATAGATCGAAAATAGTCGTACGATGTTCAGAAATACCATCAGGCAGATCACACTGATAAAAATAGCCCAAGACCACTTCATTTCACCATAGCTCTGTTTGGACCAAAGCCACGTGATGAACTGGCTAAACACCAAGAAATTGAGTAGAATGACAACATAGGTCAGGGGTTCGATTTTCAGTGGCGTCATCCAGGTAAAATCCATTAAATAACGCATGCCAACTAAGATCACTCCAAGTAGGAAGACGAGTCCCACATAAGATCCTAGAGAGCGTTTAGGCAAATCTGAAAGAACTTGATCCACCATCGCCCGTGGATCCTTTCCAAAATAATCCACTGCACGTATGCCTTCTTTTTCAGCAACTTTCAGATCGCAAACCATATTGTAGAGTTGTTCACCGAGCGCTTCATCATCATAAAAATAGGACTTAGCCCCAATATAAGCGACCATTTTTTTCACATAGGCTTGATCCTCTTTGTTTAAATGAATCAATTCATCTGACATTTTTTCTGTATAACTTTCTACCATTCTTCCCCCTCCTTCTTGATACGTTCTACTTTTGTGACTAGCTCCTGCCACTGGTCCCAAAATTCCCCTAAACGCTCTTTTCCAGCATCACTGAGTGAAAAATACTTACGATCAGGACCATCTGGAGACGGCCTCATTTCCCCATGAATAATTCCTTGTTTTTCTAATTTTTGAAGTAGGGGATAAATGGTCCCAGCGACAATCTTATCAAATCCCATCTCTTTGAGACTTTGAATCAATTCGTAGCCATAAATGGCCTTTTTGGAAATAATCTCCAGCACACAGCCCTCCAAGACTCCCTTTAGTAATTGGGACTCTTTCATCCTTCTCACCTCTTTCTTCACATATTCACTAGTTTGTTTTACATACTAGTTTATTCACTATCAGTATACTCTTTCTCAACTAGTATGTAAAGCAAAATAGTAACTTTTTTAAAAAAAAAATTTTATTCCTTAAAAATCCTTTAAAATCAAGGCTTTCACTGTATACTGGTGTGTAAATATGCAAAAAAAGTTCAAAAAACACTTTATTTTATAGATTGATTGGAGTATAATAATTAAAATTATTCAAAAGGAGACACGAATATGAAAAAATCGAAGCTTGCTCTTTTAGCAGGTGTCGCCGCGGCTTCAACGCTTTTCCTTGCTGCATGTGGCTCATCTTCTAATGCGTCAAAAGGGACTACCTACAACTACGTGTATGGTACAGACCCTGATTCCTTGAACTATTTGACTTCAAATCGTTCAACTACAAGCGACATTACTACCAACTTGGTCGATGGTTTGTTTGAAAACGACCAATACGGTAACCTAGTGCCTGCTCTTGCAGAAGACTGGTCTGTTTCAAAAGACGGTCTGACTTATACCTACAAGCTTCGAAAAGACGCGAAGTGGTATGATTCAGAAGGAAATGAATACGCTGACGTCACTGCAAAAGATTTCGTGACATCTCTGAAATATGTAGCAGATAAAAAATCTGATGCTCTTTACTTGGTTCAAAACTCAGTCAAAGGCTTGGATGACTATGTAAATGGGAAAACCAAAGACTTCTCAACTGTTGGAGTCAAAGCTGTTGATGATCACACTCTTCAATATACTTTGAACCAACCTGAATCTTTCTGGAATTCTAAATTGACGACTGCTACCATGATGCCAGTTAATGAAAAATTCTTGGAATCAGCTGGGAAAGACTTTGGTAGCGTGAAACCAAATGGGATCCTCTACAACGGGGCCTACATTTTGAAGTCCTTCACTTCAAAATCACAAATCGAGTTGGAAAAGAACCCTGAATACTACGACAAGAAAAATGTTCACATCGATACCGTTAAATTAACTTACTTCGATGGATCCGACCAAGACTACCTTGCTCGTAACTTCTCAGATGGGAACCTATCTACTGCTCGTCTCTTCCCAACAAGCTCAACCTACAGTACGATTGAGAAGAAATTCAAGGATAACATCGTTTATACACCTCAAGATTCTACTGTTTACTATGCTTACTTCAACGTCAACCGTCAAAATTACGGCCATACGAAGAAGACATCTGATGAGCAAAAGAACAACACGAAGACAGCCCTTCAAAACAAAAACTTCCGTCAAGCTTTGAACTTTGCTTTAGACAGAACTTCCTACTGCGCTCAAGTTAACGGGAAAGACGGAGCATCAAAAACTCTACGTACCCTTCTAGTTCCACCGACATTTGTGCAAGCAGACGGGAAAGACTTCGGTACTCTCGTTGAAGAAAAACTTGCCGCAACAGGAGATGAGTGGAAAGGTGTTAGCTTCGCAGATGCTCAAGATAGCTTGCATAATGCGGATAAAGCCAAAGCGGAACTTGAAAAAGCGAAGGCTGAATTGCAATCACAAGGTGTTCAATTCCCAATCCATATCGACTATGTTGTGGACCAATCTTCTAATGCTCTTGTCCAACAAGCAGACTCTATGAAGAGCTCAATCGAAGCAGCTCTTGGTAAAGACAATGTCGTGATCGATGTACAAAAATTGTCTACAGACGATGCAGATAACGCTACTTACTTCGCCCAATCACCAGAGCAAAAAGACTTTGATATGGATATCACTGGTTGGGGACCTGACTTCCAAGACCCATCTACTTACTTGGATATCTTGAACCCAACAGATGGTTCAACCTTGACTGGTATGGGACTTGATCCTAAGAAAGACCAAGCGCTCATCGAAAAAATTGGTTTGAACCAATACAAAGAATTGTTGGATGCTGCCAATGCTGAAAAATTGGATACCAATGCACGTTATGAAAAATACGCTGCTGCCCAAGCTTGGTTGACAGAAAACGCCATTGTTCTTCCAATCTACTCTAAGGGTGGAGTTCCATCTATCACGAAGGTGACGCCATTCTCAGCAGCAAATTCTGCAATTGGTATTAAAGGTGAAACAAGCTTCTTCAAATACCAAAAAGTGCAAGACAAGACAGTCACAACGGCTGACTACGAAAAAGCTTATAAGAATTGGTTGAAAGAAAAAGAAGAATCCAATAAAAAAGCGCAAGAAGAACTTGCAAAACACGTGAAATAATCACGATAAAAACACCGAGGATCACATCCTCGGTGTTTTTGATTAAGGAAAAACCTATCCTTGCAACTTTCCTTAGGTGAGTACGGACGTTAGGTGAAATTATCCAGTGGATGATTTCAGCAATCCAGGAAGTTCCATAACTTAGTTTTGGACCTAAGGTTCCAAAACTACCGAGTGCTAGAAATACTATTATTTCTAGCACTTTTCTCACGGCGGAAAGTTTCAGTATTTGTTTAAATAAGCTTTATAACATACATTATTATAATCATTTCCGCAACACTTAGCTTGTCCCATGTAAAAAACAGTTTGTCTATTTATTGGCTTTTTCATTTCTCAATCTTTTATAGACTCGAACGCTATCTCACGACAATCTTCCGATAACTTCTAGAAGTCAGAAGAAAGACAAGGACATAGGAGATGAAAAAGACAGCGCAGACAGAAAGAGTCGTTTGAAGAACCAAGCCCGCATTGGTTGCTCCTAAGATAGCAACGATTTTTGCGATCATCTTGTAGGCTACTCCTAGGTAGAGGAAGGAGAAGAATAATGGAAGGAAAAAGACAGTGAGTATCTGTTTGCGAATAGTGGTGGACGTTTGCTTTTGGTCCAATCCTACTTGTTGCAAGATCACAAAATTTTCCCGGTCCTCATAGCCCTCTGAAATCTGTTTGTAGTAAATGACAAGAACTGTAGCTAATAGAAAGATCACCGATAGAAAAATCCCGATAAATAGAAGAGTCCCTGCTGTTTCACGCCAATCTTTCTCTATACTGTATCGATCAAATCCACCAAAATAAGTCGCACCATATTGACTGATTTTGTCTGTCGAATACAGCTCTTTGATCAAGCCAGAAATAAAATCTTGGTTATCTTTATTTTTAGCACTAATAGAGAATTCCAAATTTTTATCAACTTTTAGTCCCAGTTGGTTCAAGTCAGGGAGGACCAGGTACAAGCCCATTTGGTGTTGAAACAGGTCGGATTGAGGGAGTTTCCCTTGGATAAAATTGGAGTTTAGTTTTTCTTTAATCGTGAAGGTCTTCCCATTGATTTCTAATTGTGCGTCTAATCTTCCAGGATACTGATATCCATAGGCTAGGATTTCATTTTCCCCAAGCTCAACTTTTTGCCCGGTCAGTTGCTCATAAGTCGCCTGATCAAAAAAGTAGACTGTTCCTTCTGACTTCAACTCCTGACCAGTTGATGGAGTGGACTGGTCATTCACCTCTAAGCTCCTTCCATCAATCTTTCGAATTTCAGCCGACCAGTATGTTGTCTGTGCCACCTGATAATCTGATAGATGTGTCGCATCGGCTGTTTTCTTAATTTGAGCTTGAACATCTTCAATAACCGTTTCTGTTTCAGCATCTGAAGGCATATGCCCCACACTAATCATATAATCCGAAGGGTAAACAGTATCTAGGTAATTCTGCCCTCCAATAAAGATATTGAGCGACCCGGTTAAGGTGACCAAGACCATGGTGGATAGAATACTAATGGTCGCAAGGCCCGCTGCATTTTTTCGCATCCGAGCTATTAAGTTAGAGACAGATATAAAATTCTCTGGCTTGTAATAATAGGATTTCCGACCTTTGAGAAATCTTAAGAAGGTAATGGATCCTGCGTTGAATAAGAGATAAGTCGCTAGAATGACCAAGATGACGGCAATAAAGAATCCTTGGACAGCCGCAACTGGCCGCTCAACGGTTAGCGCTATATAAAAAGCAATTCCTAAGAGCCCTAGTCCTAACAGAGTTTGAACCAGCAAGAAGCGTCCCTTCTTCTCTCCTGCCTTTTTCTGTTGCATGAGGTGGAGGGAACTGTAGCGCAAGAGGCGGAAAGAATTCAACAAGAGAATGAGGCCAAAAGCTAAGGCTAACCCAAGTAAAGTGTTAAGAACAGCCTCTATCTGGAAGGTTGATTGAATGACGACTGGTAAACCCATACATTTTAGAAGCAAGGCGAAAATCAAGCGATCAAACAAGAGTCCCAAACCCAGTCCTACTCCAACTGTGAGAACATAGAAGAAGAGCAATTCCCATAAGGTCATGATGAGGAGATGCTTCTTCTCCATTCCCAGAACACTGTACAAGCCCAGTTCTTTGGAACGATTTTTCATGACGTAGCCATTGGCATAAGCCACCAAAATGATGACGACCAGCTGGACGACGAAACTGCCAAAACCAAGAACAGTTCTCGCCGATCCCCCTCCGTAAGAATCCTCTAAATGAGGGGTCAATGACAAGGCGATAAAACTATAAAGGATCATGGTCGTTAAAATGACAGCTATAGCGAAAGGATAATACAACTTGCGATTTTGTTTGAGGTTGGAAAGTGCTAATTTACTTGTTAATTTAAACATCACGATCCTCCTTTCCCGCCATGATCGTCAGAGTATCTGAGATTTCTTGGAACATCTGACGCTCTGTCTTTTCCCCGCGGAAAATCTGGTTGTAGAGAATTCCGTCCTTGATAAAGAGCACGCGCTTGGCCCTCGCTGCCGCTGCGGTTGAGTGGGTCACCATAAGAATGGTTTGGCCCATGGTATTGATATCTTCAAAGACGTCCAGTAACGCAGCTGAAGACTTGGAATCCAGCGCCCCTGTTGGCTCATCGGCCAGGAGGATTTCTGGTGAGGTGATGATGGCCCGTGCTACGGCCACCCGTTGCTTTTGCCCACCAGAGATTTCGTAAGGGTATTTTTCTAAGAGCTGGTGGATGCCCAACTCCCGACTCACGCTCTCCACCTTGCTCATCATTTCCTTGACCGGTCTGCGAGAGAGAACCAGCGGCAAGAGGATATTGTCCTTGACAGACAAGGTATCCAGCAGGTTGAAATCTTGAAAGACGAAGCCTAGTTTTTCCCGACGGAAGCTAGAGGCATCCTTGTTCTTGATGGTTGAGGTGTCTGTGCCGTTGAGGTAGACCCGCCCTTCGGTCGGCTGATCCAGCATGGCTAGGATATTGAGGAGGGTGGATTTCCCGGATCCTGATTCCCCCATGATAGCGACGTATTCGCCCTTTTCAACAGTGAAGTGAATATCTTTTAGGGCTTCGACCTGCGTTCCTTGAAAGCGGGTTTTGTAAATTTTTTTGATATGTTGAACGTCTAGTAGGGTCATGATCCGTTCCTTTCTAGCTTGATAAAAGCTTCAATCGTTTTTTACAAATCTATTGTACTAAAACTAAAACGCTTTCACCATAACATAACCTTACATTTTCCCCTTTATTTCTTACATTTTTGTAAGAAAGCAAAAATAGGCTAGGACTTGAGGTCCTAACCTATTTTCATTAATGAATTATTCAGCTGATGAAGATGAAGAGATATAAGGTGAAATCATCTTATATGCACTTTCAAGAGCTTGTTTCATAGTGTCACGTCCAGATTTCAATTGTTGTGCAAAAGCAGTACGTCCTTGTTCAGGAACAACTGTATCATCTGAACCACCAGTTGAAAGCGCCGTATCAAATTGAGTTTTTGATTCGTCCAATGTCTTGAGAGCTGGCTCTACTTGTTGAGTATATATAGATCTATGTGATTCTGGAATTTGATCGCCAAGATCTTGAGCATATTTTTTATAGTTATCCACTAATTTACTATAAAGAGTTTTCATATCACCAATTGTTTTGGCGTTATCGATTTCTTCATCAGTCAACAAGACAATTTCTGGAATTTTAACAGAAGAGGTTGCTGATTTAGATGATTTTGATGAACTGCTTGATTTGCTTTCTGAAGTAGATGATTTTTCTACTTTGCTAGAAGAAGCTTTTGCATCTTTGCTTGATGATTCTGAAGCAGTTTTACCAGAACAAGCTGCTAACGTTGCAACTGACAAGAGAGCCACACCGGCTGTAAGAAGTTTTTTCATATTTTTTCTCCTATAAATAAAGAATGAATATATTTTAAATGATTTTCCTTTAATTGTCAAACATTTTCTGTTTTCAAATACTTATGCACCGCTAATTATCACTAGTTTTTAACATATTTTATATCCTAAAAATTATTTCTTTTATTGTATTTTTATTCATTATTTGAATAAACAAAACCAGAAAAACAGTCTTTTTCTGGTTTATTCTTCTTTTTATTGATGAAGCAACTGTGTAAATTCTTCTTGAAGTTCCTTGTTATCCGTTGGTTTTAGATACATTTTTCCACCATTGGTCGTTGGAGAATGAAAGACAATGCCTTCTCCTGTATCTGTAATGGCAAAGAAATAACTATGCACATCTGGATACTTGTCCCAATTGCTATAGCGTTCCACGATGCGGTATTTTGCATTTCCCTGACCAGTATCTGTATAAATGGCATCCATCTTGCTATTTTCCTCTAGAGTATAGAGGTTGTCTGGTCCTACATCACCGCCAGCGATGCCTTTTTGATAGTTGGGTTGGCCCATCTTTTCGCCCCAGGTCTTCATAAATTCTGCTAATTTTGCTGATTTTTCAGCATTCCAAGGCGTTTTTTCCTGGCTTTGGCTATTTCCCGCTGATGGTGCGCTGTCAAAAGTTTGCCAGTCAAAAGCCTTGAGATCCAGTTTATTCTCATCCGATTTTCCAAAGAGGCTATTCAGATCTGAACCAGGTACTTGAACTTCTTCTTCCTGGACTTTGGTCGCAGCTTGAGGCGTCTTTTCTATCCGTGAAAGCACAGCTACCCCACGGCCAGTTCCTGACATCCAGCTGACTTCTAAGACTTCTCCTCCCTGATAGAGGGTCGTCGCATTGCGCGCTCCACCGTGTCCAGCGACGAAACCTTCAGCTAGCAGAGTCGGTTTTTGGTTCTTGAGATAGTAGACTCCCGTCACAAAGTAGTTTCCATCGGTCTGCTGATTGGCGATGATCATCTCATCTACCCCATCGTTATTTAAGTCCTTAAAGGCATAGCGAACGGCATCTGGCTGATTGATCACGGTCTCGATCACCCAGCTATTGATCATCCGATCTTCTTTAGCTAATGCATCATTCAATTTGGAAATAGCATCTAAATCTTTTGAAGTGGCAAAAATCTTTTGGTAGTCTGAAAAAACAGACTGATATAATTGTTTGTTATCTGTTTTTTTCGCTTGTTTCTTTGCTGAAGTCTGGCTTGTTGCAGCCTCTTTTTTGGGACTGGACTGACGTTGGTATCTTTGGTAACATCCTGTTAACATGACCATACTCGAAGCCACTATTCCTAACTGCACCCATTTTTTTCTTTTCATCTTATTTCCTATAATCTCCCTTATTTTCATACTAAACTTTATTATACTAAAAAAAAGGTGAGGAAGGAATCCCTTCTTCACACTTAGTTTATTTTATTCGGTTTGGCTCGACGATCCGTTTGACTTTCAATATGCTCTTTCACCAAGGCAACCACCTCATCATTGGTTGGAAGGTCCGAGTGCTGGGCATCTTCCCCCGTCACCGTAATCTCCGTATAGCTAGCTGCTTGGTTTTGGTAGATATATTTCCCAGCAGAAACACTGGCATCTGGGACCAACTCATCTGAATCATAGGTGATGGTCCCTGCTACTGAATACATATGAAGGGTTGTGGGGATAGCTTCTTTTCCCTTGATAAAGTCAGCTAACATCTCAGATTTATTTTTGATATTGGTCTCCGTGAAATTGTAGGGAGTTCCGATGGTCATGAGGGTCTTGAGATCCACATCGTAATCCCCCAGGTAATTTTCAATAAAGGCTGTATAAATCAAGCCACCGTTGGAATGACCCAAGCCCTTAAAATTATTAAATTATATTTTTCTTGAAGGGCTTCGAAGGCTTGATTAAATAGTTTAGCTTGCTTTTTAATGTTGCTATAGCCATCTTTGTTGTTTTCAAAACCAACCACAATTACTGGCTCATTGTCCTTGGCATCAATACTTCCACTATAGGTGATATGCCCATCATTCCAAACTTTGACCTTGAGCAGGCTGTGTTTGGTTCCTTGGCGGTCTTGGTTGAGCTTGGTCACCAAGCCATCAAAGCGGTTCTCTGTCGCTGAGCTTCCCGGGATCATGATGATGGGAGACAATTTTGAATTATAAAATTTCTCGATTCTTGAAACATTGGTCCGAGTCCAGCTATAAGAAGGAATGGCTAAAGCGATCAAGAAAAGACTGACCAAAGTAAGGACGATTGCTGTTTTTTTAGATGGCTTCATCGCTTTCTCCTTTCACTTTTAAATCTTTTCGGATACGATTTCCCATGCGGACAAATGGTAGATAAAGGAGCACATCGACGGCAAAACAAAGTATACTTACAGCTAAAGCCCTCAGACTTCCTCCTGTCCCAATAAAGGCATAGAGAAGGCTAGGAGTCCCGTCTGGCACTGGATAGACAGCTGCCGGCATCAGTTTGAAGCACAAAGCTACAGCTGCTATCGCCATATTCGCCAAAGGGATCAATAAGAAAGGAATCACATAAAGTAGATTGAGAAGGACCGGTATCCCTACCATGAATGAAGCCCCATTGTTAAAGAGACTTGGAAAAATGCTGAGGAGACTAACTTTCTTGTCCTTTTGACTTCGTGAAACCAGCAAGATCGCCACCAAAAGCGATAGGACAGCTCCAACACCTGCCATCAGACCAAAACTCCGATACAAATTGGTCAAGGTATAGGGATAAGGAATACCTGTCGTTGTATGATGCGTCACAGCGTAGGTGAGATTTTCCAAAGCAAAGTTATCATCCGCGATAGAATTCAAGGCAAAGGCTTGACTATTACCAAACCAAGCAGATAGGCTACTAAAAAGACCCATGCTAAAGGTGGACAAGAGATGATGACTGCTTACCGTTAGAGAAGCCAAGAACTGTCGGATAGTCTGAAAAATATTAAATTGATTTCCAAGAACCAAAAGAAGATTGAGGCTGACCCCTAGAACTAAGGACAAGAAAATGGGACGCACCGTCTTGGGTTGATAGATGAAATCCTTGTCTACAATCTGGTCATCACTGGCCTTGGATAGACGAAAGATCTGCCCAATTAGATAGCCTAAAAAAATCGCTAAGACGATATTGGTCGTCGCGGGTAAGTTGATACGCGTCAGTTGCCCGTCATGGAGCGGTCCCACCAACAATTCCTGAGACCCCACTATTAGACTGACCAAAAGAGCTGTCACTCCAGCTGTCCCTGTACTTCTACCATAGTGCCCAGCTGTGTATTTTCCAGCGAAGTAAGTCGCTAAAGGCCCAGCTAGACCTCCTAGAAAGTTGGAAAAATTGATAAGGACTTGACTAATAGCTTGATCCCACGGCAACCAGCTATCCATCGAAAAGAGCTGATGGATATAGCCTCGATCGGAAAAGACTGATAGAGCGATCACCCGAATGATCCCTGAAAATAGGAAAAAAGGAAATAAGGAAACCAGGGTCTTCTGGGAAATTTGAATCAAACTTTTTTCTCGTAACCAGAAAAACTTCTGGACTAAATACTTGGTCATAGGGCCTCCTGTTCGAGTTGATTGACTTATTCACGTTGCTTACTTTCTTCTTATTATACCATACTGGCGAGCCTTTCCTTTCGTTTGTAGAGACGTCATCAGTTGAGAATGCTGTTAAAATTTTCAAAACTTTTCAAAAACTCTTTGACAGGGGTCTTCATTTCCTCTATACTATTTGTTAGCTAACAAAACGATGAATCATGTTAACGTCAGCCCTGCTATGCTCATAGCAATTGGAATTGATGGGAAATGAGAGAGATAGGATGGATTTTCAGACCATTTTTACAACATTATAGAAAGATTTAGGAGGAATCAGACGTCCATGTCACAAGAAAAAATTTCAGCCAAGGTCCTGTATGCTATTTTTGCAACAGGGATCCTTTCCTTTTGCGGGGTGGCTGGGGAAACCGCTATGAATATCACCTTCCCAATATTGATGAAGGAATTTGAAATCAATACTGCAACCGTCCAGTGGGTTACGACCATCTATCTTCTAGTGGTTGCCTGTGTGGTCCCCTTGTCTGCTTATCTCAAACGCTCTTTTAAAATGAAGTCCATCTTTTTAGTTGGAAATCTTCTCTCTGTTTTAGGTGTTCTTATCGACTTCCTTGCTCCAAGTTTTGGCTTTGTGGTCCTGGGACGATTGGTTCAAGGAATGGGGGTTGGTTTTGCCCTTCCTCTGATGTTTAATATCATTTTAGAGCAGGTCCCAAAACGCAAGATCGGTCTCATGATGGGAGTGGGGACCCTGATTACAGCTATCGCTCCCGCCATTGGGCCTACTGTCGGTGGTCTCTTGACGGCCAACTTCGGTTGGCGGTCCATCTTTTTGGTTCAATTCCCGATCCTTCTAGCTTCGCTAGTTGCAGGACTTCGCTCCATTGAACAAATCAGTACAGTCAAACGAGAAACCCTTGATATCATGAGCCTTCTCGCTATTATTGCTTCATTTTTAGGCTTGATTTTAGGGATTCACGGTCTTTCTGATCATGCTTTCTTTAGTTTTTCTGTCCTTGGTTGGCTGGTGATTGGGTTCTTGGGACTGGTTCTCTTAGTCTGGCGGTCTAATCGCTTGGATACTCCCATTATCAACCTTGCCATCTTAAAGAACCCTCTCCTTACTGGCCATGTTCTTGCCTTTTTCACTTTCCAATTAGGCTCTCTGGCCATGAGTTTCCTATTGCCCAATTATGTCCAATTGGTCAACCACTCGAGCACCACTCTTGCAGCCTTGATGCTACTTCCAGGAGCCATCATTGGAGCAGGTTTTGCTCCTTTCTCCGGTCTCATTCTAGATAAGTTGGGCGCTCGCAAACCGATTCTCCTTGGAGCTGCTTTAATCCTTCTAGCCCATTTCCACTTCACCCTTTTTGCTCTGAAGCTGACAAATGGCTTGATTCTCATCTTTTACATGATCTTCATGACCGGTATGGGGCTTGCCTTTGGCAATATCATGACCAACGGACAAAAACAACTCTCTCTGGAAGAGCAACCCGATGCGAACGCGATCTTTAACACTCTGCAACAATTTGCAGGCGCTGTCGGAACAACCCTGGCTTCACTGATCGTTGCCATGAGCCAAGCTAATCAAAAGATGGACTTCACCCAAGCCACTGCTAAAGGAAGTCGCAACGGTTTTATGGTCTTATTTGCCTTGGGCATCTTCCAACTCCTTCTCTTATTTTGGGTTGTTGGGAAAGAACAAGATACGAATTAATTTTTCTCATCAGAAAACAGCAATTTGCTGTTTTTTTGTTATCCTTTTCTGACCCGTGTGACAATGCCATCAGTATCCTCAAAGGTAAAGTCACTTCCGCTAAATAAACCTTGCTAGAATAGGCGTATGCCCTATTCTTTCTTTTTTGCTTGCAATGCCAAAGATTATAACTTAAATTTCATTAAATTGTCGAACTTTTATCATTTGAGTTAAAATCCTTGCTTTCTTTTTGTATTTTATTTATAATCATTCTAAATAAGATAAAGGATACATTGTATGACTGAAATGAAACATGGAGTAGATGAATCATTTAGCGATCGATTGAATATCTTGAGAGCCGCTGTTCTCGGGGCCAATGATGGGATTATTTCTATTGCTGGGGTGGTGATTGGGGTAGCCAGTGCTACACCAAACATCTGGATCATTTTCCTATCTGGCTTATCGGCGATTCTGGCAGGTGCCTTTTCGATGGCGGGCGGTGAGTATGTCTCTGTTTCCACACAAAAAGACACGGAAGAAGCTGCTGTGAACCGCGAACAAGCCTTGTTGGATCGTGATCCAAAGTTAGCAAGAGACTCTCTCTACAATGCTTATCTTCAAAATGGAGAATGCGAAACTTCCGCAAAGATTTTGACAGAGCGGGCCTTTCTGAAACATCCCCTCAAAGCCCTGGTCGAAGAGAAATATGGTATCGAATACGAGGAGTTTACCAATCCTTGGCATGCTGCTGCATCTAGCTTCCTTGCTTTTTCGGTTGGTTCCCTTCCTCCAATGCTCTCTATCATCCTCTTTCCAGCTGCCTATCGCATTCCGGTGACGGTCTTCGTTGTTGGACTATCCTTGATCTTCACTGGCTATACCAGTGCGAAACTGGGAAAAGCACCAACCAAGCAAGCCATGCTTCGCAATCTCATCATTGGCCTTCTCACCATGGGTGTGACATACTTCTTCGGACAACTCTTTAGTATCTAAAAAGCTGAGACTTCTGTCTCAGCTTTTCTTATGCTTCTAATAATGCTTGTGCTTGTTTTTCCAGCCCTGCGACCGCTTCATCTGTCAAGACCAATTCACCTGTTTCCCAAGCTTCTGGGTTAACGGTTGTTCCAGTAAACTCTCTAACCACTTGAGTCCGAACGAAAGGCAAGAGCGCTTGGTAAGCCGCAAACATTGGTTCGTGTCCGGCATTGGCTACTGAAGAAACCGTTACGATCTTGTCTTGAAGGGCAGATGGACCACGCGTTTCTGACAGGTCAAGGGCACGGCTAAGCCAGTCGATCAGGTTTTTCACTACGCCTGGAATCGCAAAGTTATAGACTGGCGAGAAGATCCAGATGGCATCCGCAGCAAGAACCGCATCACGCGCTGCTTGCACAGATGGCAGGGTTGGTGTTTCCAAATCTTGGTTCATCATTGGGATGTCCTTGTAGTCCAAGTAAGTCACAGTTGCTTTTCCTTCAAGAAGACTTTCTGCTTTCTTAGCCATTTGGTGGTTAAAAGATCCTTGACGAAGGGATCCGACAATAAATAAAATGTTTTTCATAGTTGTTTCCTCTTTCTGTTGTAAGATTATTTATTACAATAGCTATTATACAGGATCACAATGTAATGTCAAGGATTACAACTCGTATTTTTAAACTTCTATTCCAGTTCACTAGGTGAGGGGCAAGAGGAGTGAGAAAAAAAGGTTGGATAAAAGTTTCCAACCTTCAATAAATCATAACCGTATAAATCTGTAGAGGATCAAGATCCAAAAATAACGAACTCCTGACGATCTTTACAATCCATTTTAGAACTACTTTTTTCTCAGCAAGTCAATTCTCAATCCCAAAATTCTGTTCTCGCTACTACTCCTCGTTAGACGAATCCGTAGCCAACATTTTTTTGATGGATTCGCAGGATAAATCTGTCATTTCAGCAATCATCTCGATACTCATCCCCTTCAAAGATAGTTTTTGAATCAGAGACTGCTGACCAGCTTGAACTCCCAACTCCATGCCTTCTTGTCTGCCTTGTTCCAATCCCTGTTCGAGACCACGCTCGAGTCCTTGTTCAAGACCTTGTTCGAGTCCCTGTTCAAGACCTTGTTCAAGACCTTGTTCGAGTCCCTGTTCAAGACCTTTTTTCAACCCTTTCTGAAAACCGGCTTCCAGTTGTTCTTTCCGAAAGGTATCCATGCTCATTTCCCAATTTTCTCTGATACGAATCCGTTCATCAATCATTTCTTTTTCCTCCCTTGTCCAATTTGATGGGATCAGGAGTGATTCTGCCTGCTCGATCACTTGGTCTGGTTGATGACTGAATGGGCGATTGCCAAAAAATTCAAGCCATTGTCTCCAGTGAGCATTCAACTCCGTATCTCTACTTTCATTATACTTATCCAACTCTAAAAAGGCAACCTTTAACATATTATGAGCTACTCCATCCTTTCGAGAGCTATAAAGAGGTGTCCCATCTACTGTATGGCGCATTTCATAGACATTGACAGGTGAATCTAAATGAGGAAAAATACTTCGCTCCAGGATAGCGATCCCATAGACCGGCTCCAGCTCCTGGTACATAGAATGGGTTGCCCCTTTCTTTCGCTTGCGTTGGACATTTTCTACCAGTTGATTGGCTAAATAATAGTGAAAACGATTCAAGAAATACTTTTGCTTCAAAACTTGAATCTCAATGATGACTTCAAGCCCACTATCTAGTCTTGCTCTCACATCAACGGATGTTTCAAAAGGAAGATCTCCTAAAAACCCCTGCTCATGGATCTGGTCTCCTTCTAAAATCTCAACGGACTCTACTGGCAGATCCAATACTTCGCGGATGAATTTGGCTGTCACATCCGGTAGACTAAAAATCTTTTTTGCCATTAAATCCAAGGTGGGCGATACATACTCGTGTCGTTTTTTCATAGCAACCTCCAATGATTTCGTGTAGGGAATCCCCTCACTTATACCATTCGAAAAAATTGCAGAAAAAAGGGAGTGGGAAAGAACTCTGACTAGTTAAAAAGAGTTCGTTTTCCCACCCCCGCATAGCTTCAACAGTCTCGGAGACTGTTGAAGGTTGTGGATAAAGGAAACTTTGTTTCCCTCATTAGGTTATCTTTGGAGCTTAAAAAGCGAACAAAGACTCAGGAAACTTGCTTCGCAAGTCCTATCTACCACCTCAAAGCAGTGCTTTGAGCAATCAACCACTGCGTCATACTTTTATGCCTATTATACATCGAAGGGTGGACAGTTTTTGCCCAGCCCCTCACTTTTATGCATGCTCCAACCCTTTTCGCGTATTTTCCTTAATGGTTTCGGCTGAATGGAGCAATTTTTCTTTTTCTTCTTCTGTCAAATGCAAGTCCAATCGTTCAAGAATTCCTTTTCGACCTACAATTGCTGGGTAGCCAAGATAGGTTCCATATTCTGGACGATAGTTAGACACAGGCATTTCCTCGTGGCTATCATTGATCACAGCTTCTGCCAAACGTTGGGCTGCTGCTACAATCCCAAAATTGGTATAGAATTTGCCAAAGAAAACCGTGTGGCCACCGCGCAAGGACTCGTAGTTGATGGTGTCAAGCTCTTCTTGAGAGAAGAGATCGGTAATAGCATGTCCCTTAACACGGACCTGACTCCAAGCGACAAATTGAGAATTCCCATGCTCACCGAGGTTGTAGCCTGATACACTAGCAGGTGAAACCTGCAAACGATCAGCGACTGCACGCTTCATCCGAGCTGTATCCAGTAAAGTCCCTGTCCCAATCACCTGCTCTTTTGGAAGGCCAGTATATTGTTGATAGAGTTGAGTGACGGCATCGACCGGATTGGTCACTACCAATAAGACCCCGCTAAAACCAGAAGCCTTCAAATCACGCGCCACTTGCACCACTTGCTTGCTGGTAAAGGGAAGCTCCGCAAAACGGTCATCAGTGTTATTAGCCTGCAACTCGATATTTCCAAGAGTCGACACCACGACATCCGCATCTTTTAAAGCTGCGTAGTCATTGACCGTGATATGAACCGGATACCCGGTATTGGCAACTGTATCACAGAAATCCAAGGCATCTGCCTTGACCTTTTTCTCATTGGTATCAATCAAGACCAAGTGATCACAGGTGTGTTTCAAAATCATGCTGTGGGCCAAGGTCGCACCCACATGCCCCAAACCAATAATACCAATTTTTCTTGTCATCAGAATCCTCTTTTCTAGTATCGATCACACTGTTGGTGAGGATAGCTCTTTGTTGACTCTATTCTACCACAATTCTAGAAAGGCGGATTGAAAAAATAGGAAAATTTTCAAGTTTTTTCAAAAAAGAAAGAGGCACTGCCTCTTTTAACGACTCAGGAAAGAAGAGTCTCAATCTCTTCAAGCGACAAACCTGTCATCTCTGATATCAGATCAGGTGTCATTCCTCGTGAGATCATCTCACATACCAACTGTTTACGACCTTGTTCGAGACCTTCTTCTCGCGCTTCGTCAATCGCCGTCTCCAGGGTCATATCATAATTTTCTTGAATACGAATCCGCTCGTCTATCATGGTCTTCTCCTCCTTGGTCCAGCTAGATGAATCCAGTAATGAATCTGCGTGGGCGACAGCTTGACTGGGAGCTTTTGTGAAGGGAAGATTCCCAAAAAATTCCAGCCACTGTCTGCCTGCATCAGTCAGGTTCTCATCTTTATTATACTTGTCTAGCTCTAAAAAGGCAACCTGCAGAAGATTTTGGTGCTTGCCATTTTTATAATAGGCCTTGAGTTGCTTGCCGGAGCGGCTATTGGTCAGCCAGTATTTATTGATGGCTGCCTCTTCGTCCAGTAAGAGCGACTTCTCCAAAATCGCAATCCCATAGACGGGCTCCATCTGCTCGTACATCTTATGTGTCTGGCCTTGCTGGCGCAGTTTTTGCACATTCTCCACCAGCTGATTGGCCAAATAGTAATGGAACCGATTCAAGAAATATTGCTGCTTGCGAATCTGGATCTCGATGATCACCTCGGTCCCGTCATGGAGCTTGGCTCTCACATCCACAGCAGTGGAGAACAAGTCATCTTCCTCATAGGCCATGCTGTGGGGCTGACTTCCTTCCACAATCTGAGCGTCCGCCACATCCAGCTCCAAAATGTCCCGAATAAATGCTGCCGTCACCTCCGGCAAACTAAAGATCTTCTTGGCCATGATGTCCAAGGTCGGCGATACATGCGCATGTCTTTTCTGCATCCCTGCTCCTTTTCGATAAAAAATAGAGGGAAGTTCCCTCTACTTCTATCATTCGAAAAAAATTTGGGAAATAGGAAGCATCTTATCTTGTCGCCTTTTTTAATGCTTGTTGAAGTTCTTCATCAACCGCATAGACATATAGCCCGTTAACTCCACGGGTGAGCAGAACATTTAACTCATTTCGCAATAATGTTTCTCCGTAATTAATCATTTCACCTGATTCAAGTTTTCTGTTTTGAACAGCACTTTTATTTTTGCTTTCACTTATATCAAAAATAATTTTCCCGTCTCTATATTTGACAGATGGGCCAATGATAACTCCCACATAATTTAGATCAAATCCCTGAACGGTAAACGTTGAGCCAATTTCATGAATCGTTTGAGACTGCTCTATCCAGGATAAATGTTTAGATTCTTTTTCTTTTGCAAGTTGTCTGTTCCACGGACAAGACCAGTCTCCGATACGGACACACCAATAGTCAGAATCCTTTGGTTTTGATTGACTACTGTATTCCCAATCATAGGTTGCTGTTAAGCGTGAAATCCCTAAACTCTGATTATCATTTTTTTCCATGATTGCACTTTGAAGTTCCTCAGGAGAATCAAAAACTCTAATATCATAATCATTATCAATTGGAACCTCATTTACAACTCCAGCATCAATCAGGTTTCTTATCCACTCAACTGTTTCTTTAGTTGCATGGATACGCATTTGGTTATGTAGCATAATGAGATTTCCTTTTAAATTGGCTTCATGTTCCAATTTCAAGAAAGCATCATCTGTCCATATTTGGGATTTATTCATGATCTGATTTTCATCATAAACTAACACGACCACTTTAGATTTAGCGAGTAAATCATTTAAATGATTCCCGCCTAAATAGGCTTGATTTTTTGCAGTCAATAACAAGTGACCTTCATCAACCACTACAATTCCAGCATCAGTTTTTTCTTTTTTCAGAGCATTTAAAAATTGAGTTGGTTTCATCACAACATTAATATTTGATCCACTCTTCCATTCCAATTTTTTCTCAATTTCTTGGTAAACACTGAGTTGATCATCATGATTCACAACCAAATTGATATCATTGTTCTCGCGAATCATCTGAGTATCTTCAGAATTCAACAAATCATCGATGAGGGAACTCATCAAAACTGTTTTCCCTGCACCAGCATCACCCTTTACTAAAATTAGAACTCCTGTTTCATTTTTACTAATGACAGATGTAATTTTGAGCAATATTTCATTTTTGGCCTTCACTTGTTCATCTGTTAACTTGTGAAATGGAGAAGATTTAAATATCGCTGAATTTCGAATAAAACTTTCTGCTGGGAATAAATAATGATTTTTCCTATTTAGGGTTCTCCATATCTTTGAGAAAATCTCGTCTAACTCCTCAGAAGTGTAATATTGGTTTTGAGGATTTCCTCTCCTATTCTGAACCCTTTCAACTTGGTCAACACTTGATAGGTAGAGCATTAACCTATTCTCAATATCCAAGGTCAAAGATTTATTGAAATGGTTATGCCCAATAACAAACATTTTAGAGGTTTTAGATTGTTCAAATTGTCGCCAGTCTTCTCTATCCTTCTTTATATCATCTGACAAATGCTGATTTGTTCTACGAATGATATCTGTTGTTTCTCCGACATAAACACTATACTTGTTTTTATTCTCATCGTTTACGATGTATACAGTTGGATAATCAAAGATAAGCTTAGAATGTTTCGGAGCAATCGTTTCTTTTAATTGATCAAATGTTCGATTTGAATAATCGATTTCTATAACTACGGGTGATTGAATGTTGCTCATTTTTTCTCCAAGTCCGTATATTTTTTATTATTTCCCTTGCTTAATTCTACAGGATATTTTTTTGCATTTATATCAATTTTCTCTTTTATAATTTCTTCTACATCCAGATTCAAATTATCTGCTAACATGAAAGAATACATAAAAACATCCGCAAGTTCTTCTTTGATTTCTTTTAATGACTTTTCAACTACTTCCTCTGATTGTTTCCACTGAAATAGTTCCAACAATTCGCTCGCTTCTAGTGAAATCGAAATGGCTAAATCTTTTTCATTATGAAACTTTCTCCAGTCACGTTCATCTCTAAATTGATTAATTAAGTCGATTAATTCTTTCATCCGTCTATCCTTTTCCTGTACATAATCTCCTATTATTATAGCATGTTTGGGAAAGAAATTAACGCTTTCAAAGCATTTTGTTGGGATTTGGCGCAAAAAAACGAACCTATTCTGGTCCGTTTTTTCTTAGTCTAGTTGAATCCCTTTTTCTGCTAGGTTATCCAAGCATTCTTGGAGGTAAGTGTCCTGATGCTCGGGATAGATAGGGGTGCTCAAGGCTTCCTCTTTCAGCTCTGAGTAGGCTGGGCAGGTCTTGCCTCGGTAGGTCGGCTCCCACCACTCTGGGCTGACCTTGTAGCCGCGAGCAGTCATCTCCTCCATAATCAGGCGGTGATAGGCATAGAGGCGATAAGGCGAGTAGTCAAAGACATAGTTGACCGTCGCGTGCTTCTTGCCCCAGCCATTGCCTCGAAGGGCGCAGCATTCCCGGTGTTGGCCCAGGAGCTGGGGACGAGGGAGTTTGCTAATCAAGTCTTGGTGCCACAGTCTCATCTATTGACCTCCTAGTAGTGTCGAGTCTTGCAAGTAGCGATTGGGGTAGCGCTCTAGGAGCGTTTGGATCCCCTTGATGAGATCCTCTTGGCTAGCTTGGCCATGCTGGTACTTTTCAAGTAACAACATGAAGTCGGCCTTTTCTTCAGGAGTCGCCTGCTTTTTGAAATAGCCCCAGATATGCTGGAAGGCATTGGAGACCTGACCACGATTTTCTGGCAAGGCCAGTGCTTGCTGGATCAAGCCTTCGACGTGGCTGACCTTCACCTGGTCTTGCTTGAGGTATTCCCGGATCTCCTTGTAAATGTTGCTGGAATGACTCAGCACCAGGTATTTATTTTTCGCCCATAGGACTTGGCAGTGATGTTTTTGATCCACTCGTGTCTCCTTTTGATCTTCTCTATGAATAGTCCTCCCATTATACCATGGAAATGAGTGAAGTTATAAAAAAGAGGCTGGGACAAAAGTCCTAGCCTCTCAATTGTCTTTAGATTGTCGAGCAAGACGCAGTGGTTGAGTGGGATCTACTACGCTGATTTCATCAGCTTTTACAGCCCTACTCAACTGTGCAGAGGTGGGACGATGAAATCGAATTATAACGAATTACCAATTTCTGTCCCACTCTCTCTTTCATTGATTACAAGGCTGTGATCGCTGTGATCAAACCAAAGATGATCCCTGGTGCATTAGCTGCAGCAAGTGGAATATCGCGTTCTTTTTTGAAGAGTCCGTAGTAAACCCAAAGGCTACAGTTGATGGCTGCGACAAGGGGTTGAACAAAGTTCCCTTTGTGACCTGCGAGGTTATCCATGATTTGTGGGAAGTAAGACACATACATCATAACAGACATAAAGGTCGCAACCCAACCAAGAATTTTCATTTGTTTTTCATTCATTTTGAAACTACCATTTCCTTTTCTTTTTTTAAAGTATGCACTATTCTACCTTTTGTCCTTTACAAATTCAAGTCTTTTTTTCAAATGTTACCGAACTGTAAAGTGTCACAATCTTGTGATTTTGCAGGAAGATGGATTTCTTTTCGAGTGAATTTTCTCTCTAGTTGCCATTTTTTGACACTTTGTCTAATTCTTTTGCAAATGTGATCGTTTTCATTTTGCGTAGCATGCAAATTAATTGCATTTTCTTCCTACTTATGCTATTATGATACACAGAGGTAAAATTTTATGAATAAACAAAAAATCAACCAAATCGTTGGCTCGATCGGTGCCTTTATTGGGATTATCGTTTTCATTGCCTACATCCCACAAATTATTGCTAATTTACAGGGAAATAAGGCCCAACCTTTCCAACCCTTGTCAGCTGCTATTTCTTGCTTGATCTGGGTCATTTATGGTTGGACAAAGGAACCTAAAAAAGACTGGATTTTGATCATTCCGAATTCGGCAGGTGTCATCCTAGGGGGATTGACTTTCCTTACATCACTTTAATAGAAAGTGAACAAAGACTGAACTCTACGGGTTCAGTCTTTTTTGTGTATCCCTTTGAAAAACAAAAACAATCGCAGTCGGTTTTCGTACAAAAAGAGGCTGGGACAAAGGTCCTAGCCTCTCAATTATTTTTGGATTGTCGAGCAAGACGCAGTGGTTGAGTGGGCTCTACTACGCTGATTTCATCAGCTTTTACAGCCCTACTCAACTGTGCGGAGGTGGGACGACGAAATCGAATTCTAACGAATTACCGATTTCTGTCCCACTCTCTTTTTTGCTTGTAAGGTAAAAGAAGTAAGAATATTCCATTCGTGCTTGAATCTGCTCAGAAAAAGTACTATAGTATAAGCATAAAATACAATTGTAATCTTTCATACTGTGAATAGAAAGAAGGCAAGATATGAAATTACAATTTAGAATCCTTATAGGAATTTGCTTCTTGATCGGTGCCTTAGTCTTTGCCTTTCAAAAGGAATGGTTATACGCTTTGCTGTTGCTTTTAGTTGGGGCTTCTTACCTTTATAAAGGAGTGCGTCGATGAAGAGTGAGTGTTTAAACATCAAGGGGCTAAACGTTTGGTATAAAAAAGGCAAGCCCGTTATAAAAGACACGAATTTGTTTGTACCCAATCATTCTGTAGTCGGGTTGATTGGTCGAAATGGAGCTGGGAAGACAACCTTGCTAAAAGCTTTAAGTAGTGTCTTTGATCATCGGCAGTATGCAGTTGAGACTGTTACCATAGAAGACAAGGGGACCTCTTTTCATACGAATTTCTATAAGAGCCGTACCTATACAGTTTTTACTGAAAACAACAGTTTTTTAAACTGGGATTTTGTTCACTATTTTAATTTTGTCTGTCGTTTGTATCATCGAAAGAGAGATGAAAAGGTATTGCAGGACTTGATTTCAGGCTTTCATTTTGAAGAATTTCTCAACACCGATATCGGTAGTTTGTCAACGGGAAATAAGAAGAAAGTCTTCTTGATCACAGCTTTTTATCTCAAACCTCCCCTCCTTATTTTGGATGAACCATTTGATGGCCTAGATTTTGATGCGACAGAATTTCTATATGGTTTACTATTGCAGTATAAAGAAGAAGGCTCTATTCTGATGAGTTCGCATATCGCAGAGAGTATCGTTCGGGTTTGTGATACAGCTTATTCTATTGAAGATGGTCACCTAGACGCGATCGAATCAAATTTAGAAGATTGGTTTCGGAACGTCAATCGTCAGAGGGGGTAGAGCATGCTACTAGCAATTTTTAGAGATTTGGTATCCAAAAATCGGCTCTTCTTGTTCTTGACTTCCTTAGCCTTTGCTCTTTATTACCATCTTGTTGGGGCAAAATTCTCTACGAGCTTTCAAGTCTTGCTGATCAGTACGGCTATTGTTACTGCTCTATCAACTTTTCAATTGCTCTATTCCTACTTTTCGATGGACAGGGTCCAGGCCTACTACCAACTTCCTTTGTCTCTCAATCATTTCAAAGGGTCTTTTCTTGCGGTAACCTTTCTTCTCAATTTACTAGAGCGCGTGCTGTTATTGATCCTCTTTTTAGGAGTCAGGTTAGATCTGCTACAATCCTTTAAGCTCGTCCTCCTTTCCTTACTGGTGGTATTGAGTGTGTTTTATATCTTTATCCAGTTCAATACCAGGACTAGTTTTCTAGGAGGAGTGCTCATTTTTGTAACGACTGTTCTTTCAGTATCTTCTTTATGGGTCCAACAAGTGTCCTATATGATCTTACTTTCAGCCCTCGTTGCTATCTTTATTTTTAAAAATGAGGACTTGATCGCGATTTCAAAACATGATCAGTTGCTCGTCGCAAAGAGAAGAAGTGGCAATTATTTTTGGATTTCCTTGTTTCAAGAGCGTTATTTTTCCATCAATTTTGTATTTACTCTCATTTTCCTCTTTCTCATTTTGATACAGGATTATGATGCTCCATTAAAAATCATCATCCTGTTAACAATTGCTTCTGTCAATACGCCATTAACCACCCTCATTTCCGCTGATAAAGATTTGATCGATCATGTCAAGTCCCTACCTAAGAGTCGGTTCTTTTACTTGATGTATTACCGTGTATTGCTGACCTATTTCTTATCTGTGAATCTATTTGTTGCTCTTTTATTAAAAATGGTGGTCATGCCTGACTTGGGGATCCTATTTTTACTAGGAGTGATGATTCTAGCAGTAGTGGAAGCTGTTTTGCACTTACTGATTGAAATCTATTTCCCTTTAAGAAAATGGAATTTAAAGAGAGAATGTTGGAAGCACCCAAGAAAATATATTGTGCCTAGTATCGTCTTCTTACTCAGTTGGAGTCTCCTTTTCTGCTTCTAAGGAATTGCCCCTTCGCTTGTATCTACTCCTTAATTGTAGTATGATAGAGGAGTTGAAAAGATGCTAGAAAAGGTGGCAAGTATATGAAAGATTTTCACTTTGATGCAATTGCTGCATTTGAAAATTATGAAATCGAAAAGATGAGAGATGGCCATGTAGTGGTGACAACCAAGGTCGTAGAATCATCGCTCAATTATTATGGAAATGCGCATGGAGGCTATCTCTTTACCCTGTGTGACCAAGTCAGTGGTTTGGTCGTGGTTTCTCAAGGTGTCGATGGGGTGACCTTGCAATCCTCAATCAATTACTTGAAAGCAGGGCGTCTGGGTGATGTCCTGACCATCCATGGCGAATGTGTCCACAGTGGACGGACGACTCGAGTTGTGGATGTTGATATTACCAATCAAGATGGGGCCAATGTCTGCAAGGCAACCTTTACGATGTTTGTTACGGGAGTGAGAGATGAATCCGCACAAGTACGCATTTAAAAACTATATTTTTGATTTTTATGGAACCTTGGTCGACATCGAAACCGATGAGTCGAGTCCCATTTTATGGGATACCATGGCTCAGATCTACCAATCCTACGGGGCAAGTTACACAGGAGAAGGTCTGCGCCTACGTTATAGAGAGTTGGTGCAACAAGCCGAAGAAGACTTGGCTAAGGAAAAACAAGTTGCCTACCCAGAGATTGATCTAACGGTCATTTTTGTGCAATTGTATTTAGAAGGTCATCCAAGTGGGAATAGTGTTGTCCACCTCAAAGAGTGGGGACGTTTGATTGCGCGGACTTTCCGTGTCCTTTCTCGCAAACGGTTGGAGCTTTATCCTCACACGAAAGAAGTATTAGAGGATATGAAAGCTGCAGGTTGCCGAATCTTCCTCTTATCTAATGCCCAAGCAGATTTTACCAATCCGGAGATTGATTTGGTTGGTTTAAGAGAACTTTTCCATGCCATTTACTTGTCATCTGATGCAGGTATTCGCAAACCTCAGCCAGAGTTTCTCTTGGAAGTGATGAAAGAACACCAGTTGAACCCTGAGAAAACGGTCATGGTGGGGAATGACTTTACGACGGATGTCGCTGTTGCCCAAAGTATTGGGATGGAGAGTATCTTGATCAATACCTTCCCATACTCTGATGCTGAACTGCGCGAGAAGAATCAAGCAGGTGTGCGCGTGATTCGAGACATTCAAGAATTGCAGGAAGATTGAAAAATATTATCTATGTAGGGAGGCCAAGTCGCCTCTTTTTTCTTGAAAATGCTACAGTCGAGCAGGATTTGTCAAATTTTCGCTTTCATGGTATACTATGAAAGTTAATTTGAATAAGGAGATAAAAATGAATAACTTACCAAACTGTCCAAAATGTAACTCTGAATACGTGTATGAAGATGGAGCGCTCTTGGTGTGCCCAGAGTGTGCGTATGAATGGAACCCAGCTGAGGTCGAAGAAGAAGAGGGTGTCGTAGCGATTGATGCCAACGGAAACAAATTGGCTGATGGCGATACGGTGACCTTGATCAAAGATTTGAAAGTGAAGGGGGCACCGAAAGATTTGAAACAAGGTACGCGCGTGAAAAATATCCGTATCGTGGAAGGAGACCACAACATCGATTGTAAGATTGATGGCTTTGGTGCAATGAAACTCAAATCAGAATTTGTGAAGAAAATCTAAAGAAAAGTACACAAATTAATAGAGTTATTTAAGTTTATAATGGAACTTTCCGCTGTGAGAAAAGTACTTGAAACAGTATTGATTCAAGTACTCGGGAGTTTTGAAACTTTAGGTTCAAAACTAATTGAACACGGGCTACGGATTCTGTCAAAAAGATAAGTTCTCCTAGAATCGAAAGATTCTGCGTCAAACTTCCTATTTTGACTTTATCCGTATACGCCCTTTGTATCTTAATAAGTCATGGAACTTCGTAGAAGTTCGCTGACGTCCGTCCTCACTTAAGGAAAGTTCCTGATTAAACTGAAGGGCCTAGCCCCTTTTCTTTCAGGAGAATACTATGAAATCCAAACTATTATTTAGCTATCGTTTTCTATTGTTTATCTTAAGTGTACTCGGTGTTTATCTGCAACTGACCAAGCATGGTGGCTTTGGCATGATGCTCTATTACACCATTTTATCTAACATGTTGGTCATGTTCTTTATGGGAGACATGGTTTGGCGCATGGTTCGAGGTCGTTCGACCCAGACTCAGGGCTACCTTCGTATGAAAGGCGCCGTTACCATGTCCATTATGATCACCTGTGTCATCTACCACTTTATGTTGGCGCCTCTTGCGACACCAGAGAAGTTTTATCGTTTGGAAAACTTCCTTTGTCATTACATCGTTCCTCTGATGTTCTTCTTTGATACCCTAGTGATTGATAAAGCCAAGCAATACCGTAGACTCGACCCCTTCCTTTGGACCTTGATTCCCCTGGCTTACATGCTCTTTGCCCTTCTCAATGGGTTGGTATTGAAGTGGCCTATTCCAGGTGCAAAAGATAGTCCCTTTGCCTATTTCTTTATCAATGTTAATAAATACGGCTGGGCTTTTGTGGGCAAATGGGTGGTGATCATTTTTATCGCCTATCTCTTGGCTGGCTATGTGCTCTATGGGATTAAAAATATCAAGCGAAAATCAGCTGTTTCTTAGTAAAAACCGAACATTATTTGAAGGAAAAGTCATGTTTTTAAATTTTTTTGAAAAATATTGAGTTTTTTCTTGCATGTCGTTTGAAACTGTGATATAGTTATCTCAATTAAATAAATCCTTTAATCCTGTCCCGTGAGGCAGGCAAGGAGACTGTGAAAAACAATGGCTAGGACCATAGGGCGAGACTCTATCCTCTTAGACCATTCATTTGCTGAACCTCCTTGAAAAAGGAGGTTTTTCTTTTACAACTAAGGAGGACTGAATGAAAACCAAAGAAGTCGTTGATGATTTGACGATGAAACGGGCCATTACCCGGATCACCTACGAAATCATTGAACGAAACAAAGATTTGAGCCAGATTGTGCTGGTGGGGATCAAGACGCGTGGTGTTTACATCGCTCGCCGGATCCAAGAACGCCTCTCTCAGCTGGAACAAATCGATGTCCCTGTAGCAGAACTAGATACCAAGCCTTTCCGAGATGACATGAAGGCGACAGAAGATACGACGGTCTTACCAGTTGATATCGCTCATAGAGAAGTCATTTTGATCGATGATGTCCTCTATACAGGTCGCACGATTCGCGCTGCCATTGACAATCTGGTCAGTCACGGTCGTCCTGCTCGAGTGAGTCTGGCGGTTCTAGTCGACCGTGGGCATCGGGAGTTGCCGATTCGTCCGGACTTTGTTGGGAAAAATATCCCGACCAGTAAGTCAGAGGAAATCATTGTCGAGATGGTGGAGCTAGACGGTCAAGACCGCGTCCTCATCAAAGAAGCTTAAACAAATTGTAAACTATTTGCATTCACATTATAAAAGGAGAATCAACATGTCTGAAAATCAAATCGCTCTTAAAAACCTTGTCTCAATGGAAACTCTTACCAATGAAGAAGTAATGGCATTGATCAAACGTGGGATTGAGTTCAAAAACGGAGCTAAAGCATCCTACGAAGACCAACACATCATCTCAAACCTTTTCTTTGAACCTTCAACTCGTACCCACAAAGCCTTTGAAGTGGCAGAGTTGAAATTGGGATGTGATCTCCTTGACTTTGATGTGAAGACAAGCTCTGTGAACAAAGGGGAAACACTTTACGATACCATCTTAACCATGTCAGCTCTTGGTGTAGATGTCTGCGTCATCCGTCACCCTGAAGTGGACTACTACAAAGAATTGGTTGAAAGCCCAACGATCACAGCTTCAATTGTCAACGGGGGAGATGGATCCGGTCAACACCCAAGTCAAAGTTTGCTTGATTTGATGACCATCTATCAAGAGTTTGGTCATTTTGATGGACTTAAGGTTTGTATCGCTGGGGACTTGGATCACTCACGTGTGGCAAAATCAAATATGCAAATCTTGAAACGTTTGGGAGCAACCCTCTACTTTGCAGGTCCAGACGAATGGAGAAGTGCGGAATTTGAAGACTATGGAACCTTCGTCACTATCGATGAAGTCATTGAAGATGTAGATGTGATGATGTTCTTGCGTGTGCAACACGAACGTCATGATTACGAATCACTCTTCTCTAAAGAAAACTACCACCGTCTTCATGGTTTGACTCAAGAACGTTATGACCGTATGAAAGATACAGCGATCTTGATGCACCCAGCACCAGTCAACCGTGACGTTGAAATTGCGGACCACTTGGTAGAAGCTCCTAAATCACGCATCGTAGAACAAATGACCAACGGTGTCTTTGTCCGTATGGCCATCATTGAAGCCGTCCTTAAAGGTCGCGGTGCAAAATAAGATAACTGACAATTCATTGAAAGGAAAGGAAGAGGACAGAGTAGACAGCTACATGGAATCTGACTTTCCTTTTTTTGAGGAACTATGATAAAATTGGATTAGTGTAAAAAGAAGGGAGGGGTTCGATGAAACGATTATTGGTCCTAGAGGATGGGACTGTATTTGAAGGGGAAGCCTTTGGTGCAGACTTATATGTGACTGGTGAATTGGTCTTTACGACTGCCATGACAGGCCATCAAGAATTGATTACGGATCAGGCTTTTAGTGGCCAGATCCTCTCCTTTACCTTTCCAGTTATTGGCGCAACAGGGATCAATCGGGATGATTCTGAATCCATTACACCGACTTGTCTGGCAGTGGTGGTTCAGCATTTGGTGGAGATGCCGAGCAATTGGCGGCAACAGATGACCTTGGATGAGTTCTTGAAGCGAAAAAAAATCCCGGGTATTATGGGAATCGACACGCGTCAGGTTGCAAAAATTGTCCGCAAGTATGGACGGATGAAAGCGACTGTGATTAACAAGGGTGACTCGATAGAACATATCTTGGATCAGTTGCGGGCAACGGTCCTTCCTAAGGACCAAGTGCGTCAAGTGTCGACAAAAACGGCCTATGCTGTACCAGGTTTTGGAAAGAGTATTGCCTTGATTGATTTAGGTGTCAAGCACTCTGTCTTGCGCCAGCTGAGTCAAAGGGACTGTAATGTCACTGTCTATCCCTATGATATCTCTTATGATGAACTGATGGAGCAGCAACCCGATGGCGTTATTTTATCCAGTGGGCCTGGCGATCCCCATCAGGTAAAAAAACTCTGCCGCTTGATCAAAAAGCTCAATGGTCAGATTCCAATCTGGGGCATGGGCTTGGGAGCCCAGCTGCTGGCTCAAGCATACGGGGCTGAGCTAGCTCCCATGGAAGTTGGACACTTCGGATTAAATATTCCTGTACGTGAAATTGCGACAGGAAAAATCGAGATAACGAGTCAAAATCACTTGTATAGTATCGCACGCGATAGTCTACCTCATGATTTATTGGTCACGCATGAAAACGTCAATGACCATAGTATTGAAGCTTTTCGTCATCGTTACCAACCGATTTTAGGGGTTCAATTCCAAGTGGATGCGAGTCCAGGGCCAAGGGAAAATCTCTATTTTTACGATGAATTTTTAGAGTTGATTGATGCCAAAATTCACGAAAGTAGAAGGGAGAAGGAATGATGAAACAAAACCAGAAATTGCTTCTCCTATGTGGAGATTCTTATCAGGATATTAGCCTCTTGGCTGCGGTAAATGAAGCACAAAAACTTAATGCCAAGGATGGAAATGCTCTTGTCCTTTATCTGGGCGAAGAAAATACTATCACCCAAGAAGCTGGAGAACAGGTTGTGGTCAGCAAGCTCAAGCTGGATGCTCTTAGGACGACTCTTCTTTCCTATACTGGATCTCACTTGCTCTTAGCCTTTGCGGATAAACAGATTTTGAATCTCTTGTTTCGTTTGGAGGAAACTGGATTTTTCAAAGACGCATCGATTAGGATTATCGGACCGAGCCTCCAACGCTACCGGACCTTTTATCAGCAGGCGGATCAACGACGTCTCTTTCAAGAGTTGGGCTATCAAGTACCCGCTTCCGCACTGGTTGGTTCTGTTCGAGAAGCCATTGAGTTTTCTGAAGGCATTCAATTTCCCATTATGATCTGGCCGGTAGCGAGTAAGCAAGGGCAGGGACGAAAGATTGCTCATAACCTGGATGACCTGTGCGAAGCAGTAGAAACGGGACTTTCGGTCTCTCCAAGTCAACAGTGTTTGCTAGAATTTTCGACCTATGGTTTTAAGGAACTGGATTTTGTGGTCATGCGGGATCGCGAAGACAATCACTACCTGGCAGCCTCTATCGAAAGCATTGATCCTGTCGGGATCCACTCTAGTGACTCTTATCAATTTATGCCAGCTGTCACCCTGACTGACCGGGAGTTTCAAAATCTTCGTGAAGCAGCGATCCACATCAGTCGCTATTTGAAGCTGACAGGAGCCATTTCGATCAAGTTTGCTCTTGATCCGACGAGCTATGCTTTTTATATCCTAGAAGTTAATCCATTTGCTTCCGATAGTATCTCGATGGCCTCTATGGGCTTGGGCTATTCCTTATTTGAGCAAGGAGTAGAGCTGCAATTAGGGCGGTCTCTCGAGCATTTGCCTCATCCCCTATTAAAAGATCTAAAGGCCGTTTACGAACCAAGTTTGGACTATATCTTCTTTAAGATTCCGATTTTTTCTGATGCTGCTAAAAATGCCCGTCTCAATACCCAAATTCACTCTTATGGGGCAGTTTATGGATTTGGGAAGAGAATCGATGAAGCTTATCAACAAGCCCTAGAAACCATTAAAGGTAAGAACTTGCTGACCATCTTTCCTGAGGAAATGAGCGATGATGAATTAATCCAGAAAATTGCTCGTCATATGCCACACAGGCTCTTCTATATCTTAGAAGCTCTGAAACGTGGTTTTGAGTTTGAGGAACTCTTGGATTTGAGTAAATTAGCACCTGTCTATTTGCAGGTCCTAGCCAACCTTGTAGCGATGGAAAAAGCAACAGAAGTTGCAACACGCCCAGCCTTGCTTCCGGTTGAGCCATCAGCTGGCTTATATGAGGTCAAAGCAGGAGCAGCCTATTATCTGACCCAAAACGGAACCAATGAATCATTGGCTTTGGACGATGCTTGTGTCTTGGTGGATGATCTAGAAATCTGTGATGAGCGTTTTTACCAAAAGGTGAGAAAGCGGGTGAAAGAGCTGAAAGAAAAAGGACAACAGGTGATCTTACTCACGAATCGTCCTTTTACAGAATCTTTGGCAGATAGAGTCTATTATCTTCCGATCAATGAGACAAGCCTTCACCTGATTCAGACCATTGATCAGGTCAAAGATATTGTCCAGCTTTCTAATAAACAATAAAGGATCCGGACAATCTATCCGAATCCTTTTTTGTTTCTTATTTTTTGGTCACAATACCGATAATGGTATCAACTGCGCGTTCCATGGTTTGGAGGCTAACGTATTCAAAGCGACCATGCATGTTTTCGCCACCGGCAAAGATATTTGGTGTTGGAATCCCCATAAAGGAAATTTTAGATCCATCTGTACCACCACGGATTGGTTCAATGATTGGAGTGATTCCAAGATCTTCCATAACTTCCTTAGCAAGGGTAATCGGTGTCATATCTTTTTCAATTACTTGCTTCATGTTATAGTACTGATCTTTGAGGGTGAGGAGAACGCGTTCGCTACCGAGTTCCGCATTCATCTGATCGGCAATAGATTGCATAAGGTCTTTGCGTTTCTCAAAGCTTTCAGTTTCAAAGTCCCGAATGATGTAGCTGGCACTTGCTTCCTCGACAGTTCCATCGATGTTCATCAAGTGGTAGAAGCCTTCATAGCCTTCAGTTAATTCTGGACGTGCTCCTTCAGGGAGTTTGTTATGAAAATCAATGGCCAATTGAAGAGCGTTGATCATTTGACCTTTGGCTGTACCTGGGTGGACATTGCGTCCTTTGAAGGTGATTTCAGCTCCAGCTGCTGAGAAGGTTTCGTATTGAAGCTCTCCGAGAGGACCACCATCGACAGTATAGGCAAAGTCTACGTCAAAATCCTCTGCATCAAATTGATCTGCCCCGACTCCGATTTCTTCATCTGGACCAAAGCCGACACGGATTTCTCCGTGTTTGATTTCAGGATGAGCTGTCAGGTATTCAATAGCTGTCATGATTTCAGCGATACCAGATTTATCGTCTGCACCAAGAAGAGTAGTACCGTCAGTTGTGATCAAGGTTTGTCCCTTGTAGTTATTCAAATGAGCAAAATCAGCTGGATCGAGTGTGAAACCAGAGTCACAAAGGGTAATGACACCCCCATCATAATTCTCAACGATTTGTGGATTGACATTTTCGGCATTGAAGTCAGCGGTATCCATGTGAGAGATAAATCCAATCTTGCGTGTAAAGCTTGGATCGTTAGCTGGAAGTGTTCCAATAGCATAGCCGTTTGGCAAATAGTAGACGTTTTGAAGACCCACGCGTTTCATTTCAGGGATCAAGACATTTGTTGCAAAATCAACTTGTGATTGGGTACTTGGAGTGGTTGTAGAATTTTCATCTGAACGTGTGTTAACCTTTACATAGGTAATAAAACGGTCCAACAAATTTTGGTATTTCATGATTATTCTCCTTTTTCAGTTTCAATTAATTTGTGAATAGCATGGGCCACACCATCCTCATCATTGGTCAGGGTGATGAAGTCTGCGATTTCCTTGACAGCAGCATTGCCATTTCCCATAGCGACGCTGTAACCAGCAAAACGTAGCATTTCAAGGTCATTGTTTGCATCTCCAAGAGCCATGACCTGGTCTCTCCTGTAGCCTAATGTTTGGCTTAATGCTTGAAGAGCAGAAGCTTTGCTCGCACCTTTTGGCAAGATTTCAAACAAGATATCCTGTGAACGAACAGTGTTAAACTCGGCCTCTAATGCAGCCTCGTTCTGAGCTTGGAAGGCATCAATAGCAGAAGGATCTCCTACGTACATGGCTTGAAAAATAGGAACAAGGTTGGGCAGATCCTCTTCAGAGACAAGTGTCGGTTTAGAATTAACAATGCCCGCATCCATCGTGACAAGTTCACTGGCTTCAGGTGCGACCACTAAGTAGTGATCCATGTCAAATAAGGTTAGCTGGACGTCTGTATCTTCCGTCAAAACATGCAACCGGTGCATGTCCTCAAGGCCCAATTCTTCCTTGCCAATGATTTCCCAATTCTTAGTAGACAAGGTTGTACACCCGTTATTGATAATCATATAGTAGTTACCATCCGGAAGATCAATCTCTTCAAAGATAGGACGGACCCCCGCTAAGGGGCGACCAGTACAGATCACAATGTCATAGCCGGCTTCATGGGCCCGGTGAAGAGCTTCAATATTGCCTTTAGAGAGAGACTTATCCTCATGCAAAAGAGTTCCGTCCAAGTCAATCGCAATTAATTTAATCATTTGATTTCCTCCAAATCAAGAGGCACAAAGCCATCAATCACTTTTCCAATCACCCCAGGTTCCTCATCTAGTGGAATGATTTGATCACTATATTTCTTATTGAGGGAAACCAGTCGAATACCGTTGGCCTCACGAAAGACACGTTTGATCAAAGTTTGTCCATCAAAATCAATGGCATAAATAGCCCCTGCCTGATCATAATAGGTTTGCTTGATTAACACAACAGCCCCTTTTTCGTATTTAGGCTCGAGGGAATCCGTATGAATCCAAAAAGCCAAATCGTAAGGAATCTTTTGATCAAACCAGACGATATCAGCTTGCTTTTGATTTTGGTAAGCTGCAAAAGAATCATAGACAGAATAAGAGTGGTATTGCTTTTCAATCTTCTGTCTTTCTTTCTGATGGGTCAAGAGACTCTTTCCATAAGAAAGAAGATTTTCTTGATTTCCTTCATCGAGCTGTTTATACAATCGTTCAATCTCTGAATCAATGACCACAAAATCATTGCGTAATCGCGGGTCAATTTCAGCAACCGCTACCTGGAAAAAGGCTGCAATCTTCTCTAAATTTTCAGGAACGGGAAGAGAAGTTCCTTTTACATATCCAGTCAGGGTGCTTGCAGGGATTCCAGTAATACGAGATAATTCGATCTGCTTTTTTCCTTGTTCTTTCAGTAATTCTCTGATTTTTTCCGATATAATCCGTAATGCCTCTTTGTCTTGAGGGCTTGCTTTTCCACGACCTCTGGCCAACGTACTCACCTCCTTGTATTTACCCTTACTATTATAATGAATTAAATCGAAAAAGTAAATAGAAATCCCTGAGAAATGCGAAAAAAGATGAATTTGATCTAAATCGGATTTTCATTTTAAATTTTATCAGATATTCCTTTACTTTTTGAGGAAAAAGATCTAAGATAAGAGCAAAGAGTTCATGGAGGTGGAGCTATGATTCGTACTGTTCAAGTCAAAGATGCAGGTCAAATTAGAGATTTATGTCACCAGTCTTTGGGTTATGATTCAACCCTTGAGAAAGTTGCAGCTCAGATTGATAAATTTAATTTGCCAGATTCAGATCATTTTTGCTTTGTTTATGAAGAGGAACAAACAGGAAATATTCTTGGTTATGTGGAAGCGGAAGTCTATGAAAGCCTTTATAGTGACGCTGGTTTAAATATTTTGGGTCTTGCGGTTTTTCCATCTGCTCAAGGACGTGGGATCGGTCGCCAATTGATGGAGCGAGTTGAAGAACTTGCCAAAAGCAAGCATTATGCTTTTATTCGTTTAAATTCTGCCTCTCATCGAAAAGAAGCTCATCTCTTTTACGAACGAATAGGCTATGAGGGTAATAAAACGCAGAAGCGATTTTTGAAAATAATGAATTAAGATAGGCAAAGGCCTATCTTTTTTGTTATAATGAAGAGTACGATTAAATTTACTAGGAAGATGATTATGCCAAATTTTGAAGAATTAAAAAAACGACAAGAGAAGATTCGGAACTTCTCGATCATCGCCCATATTGACCATGGAAAGTCAACCTTGGCCGATCGAATTTTAGAAAAAACCGAAACCGTGTCTAGTCGGGAAATGCAAGCCCAACTTTTAGATAGTATGGACCTGGAACGGGAACGTGGGATTACCATCAAGCTCAATGCCATCGAGTTGAACTACACAGCTAAAGATGGGGAAACCTATATCTTCCACTTGATTGACACACCGGGACACGTGGACTTTACCTATGAGGTTTCGCGTTCGCTGGCTGCCTGTGAGGGTGCGATTCTCGTAGTGGATGCCGCTCAAGGGATTGAAGCCCAGACTCTAGCCAATGTTTACCTTGCTTTGGACAACGATTTGGAGATTCTGCCAGTTATTAACAAGATTGACTTACCAGCTGCAGATCCAGAACGTGTGCGCACAGAAGTAGAAGATGTCATCGGCTTGGATGCCAGTGAAGCAGTCCTAGCTTCTGCCAAGGCTGGTATTGGGATTGAAGAGATTTTGGAGCAGATCGTTGAGAAAGTTCCTGCTCCGACAGGTGATGTTGAAGCGCCACTTCAAGCCTTGATCTTTGATTCCGTCTATGACGCCTATCGTGGGGTTATCCTTCAGGTTCGAGTGGTCAATGGAATGGTCAAACCTGGCGATAAGATCCAGCTCATGAGCAATGGAAAAACCTTTGATGTCACTGAAGTTGGGATCTTTACTCCTAAAGCAGTTGGTCGTGATTTTCTTGCAACTGGAGACGTTGGTTACATTGCAGCCTCTATCAAGACCGTTGCAGATACCCGTGTCGGGGACACTGTGACCTTAGCAACCAATCCAGCAAGTGAGCCACTACATGGGTACAAGCAGATGAACCCAATGGTCTTCGCTGGTCTTTACCCAATCGAATCTAATAAATATAATGATCTTCGTGAAGCCTTGGAAAAATTGCAATTGAATGACGCTAGTCTTCAATTTGAACCTGAAACATCGCAAGCGCTCGGGTTTGGTTTCCGTTGTGGTTTCTTGGGACTTCTTCATATGGACGTTATCCAAGAGCGCTTAGAGCGTGAGTTCAATATTGACTTGATCATGACAGCGCCGTCTGTTATCTACAAGGTCAATTTGACTGATGGCGAAGCACTAGATGTGTCTAATCCATCTGAGTTCCCAGATCCAACCAAGATCGCTTCGATCGAAGAACCTTATGTTAAAGCACAAATCATGGTGCCACAAGAGTTTGTCGGAGCTGTCATGGAATTGGCCCAACGCAAACGTGGGGATTTTGTGACCATGGATTACATCGATGAAAATCGGGTTAATGTCATCTATCAAATCCCACTTGCGGAAATTGTCTTTGATTTCTTTGATAAATTGAAATCCTCTACTCGTGGCTATGCGAGCTTTGACTATGAGTTGTCTGAATACCGTCCTTCTAAATTGGTCAAAATGGATATCCTCCTCAATGGCGATACTGTCGACGCTCTCAGCTTTATCGTTCACAAGGACTTTGCTTATGAACGTGGTAAGTTGATCGTTGAGAAGCTTAAGAAGATTATCCCTCGTCAACAGTTTGAAGTGCCTATCCAAGCAGCCATCGGTCATAAGATCGTAGCCCGTACAGATATCAAAGCCCTTCGTAAGAACGTCTTGGCCAAGTGTTATGGAGGGGACGTCTCACGGAAACGCAAGCTTCTTGAAAAACAAAAAGCCGGTAAGAAACGGATGAAAGCCATCGGTTCGGTAGAAGTGCCACAGGAAGCCTTCTTATCCGTATTGTCAATGGATGAAGAATAACAATTAGAGAGTGGGACAGAAATTGGTAATTCGTTAGAATTCGATTTCGTCGTCCCACCTCCGCACAGTTGAGTAGGGCTGTAAAAACTGATGAAATCAGCGTAGTAGAGCCCACTCAACTACTGCGTCTTGCTCGACAATCCAAAAATAATTGAGAGGCTAGGACTTTTGTCCCAGCCTTTTGTTTTAGGTTCAAAAGAAATAGACTGAATAAGAAAGGTTCCATCAGATGTGACACTTATCCTATTTTAAAATACCCACTTTCATGGTAGACTAGAGGAAAGAAAACGTTCTCAAGGAGGTTGAACATGAAACGTAAATTATTGGTCACATCATTGACGATTCTTTCTGCCTGCACATTAATGGCTTGTAGTCACACTACTAAAAAGGACACAGCAGCTTCTTCTACAAAAGAGAGTAGCAGCAAAGTCGAAAAGCAAACAAGCAGCTCTTCGTCAAAGGATACTTCCTCTACAAAGAAAAACACTTCCAGTCAAGAAACCAAGCGGATTGGAAATGCAGATTATGGATACATCGATATTCCAAGTAAATGGTTCAAGTTCACGGATATCGATGGGACAGAAGCTGTCCAGTATACGGATGGGAGTGGCTATAATATCGTCACCTTGAACAGCTATACTAAAGAAAAGGCCAAAGTTCCTGCAGATATCGAGTTTAATGCTGAATTTCTAGCTAAGAAACTGGCCGTAATGTGGCAAGATAACCAGGATGTTGGGAAGATGACGGGAGCGCGGACTAAAGTCTCAGGTCTGGATGCCTACCAGCTTCAAATTGTCATGAAATCTGGTCAATACCTGATTACTTGGATCTTCCAGAAGGGTGAAAAAGTTTATACCATTTCTTTTGAAGGGGATGCAGAAACCTTGAAAACCTTTATCCCATACATTGAAAATACTTGGAGCCTAGATGGAACAGGCGCTGTAACGGATTAATTAAGTGAGATAGATCGCAAGATCTATCTTTTTTCACAGTCTTTGTGGTATAATGCTTCTATTGTTTAGAAGAGGAAATAGAGGATGACACAGGAAATTGATATTGAAAAATACCATCAGTTAGCTCTCCAAAAGCAAAAGGAGCACCGCAAGGTATTGGCGAATCTCAAGAAGAAACCACCTAAGAATTTAGATAAAATAGCGCAAGAAATCCACGATGAAGTTTTCCAAGAAATCGATTGTACGGCTTGTGCCAATTGCTGCAAAACCTTAGGCCCCGACTTTAAGGAAGCTGATATCACGCGGATTGCCAAATATTTCAAGATGAAACTTCCTGCCTTTGAGGCTGAATTTCTTCAAGTTGACGAAGATGGGGACAAGGTTTTTAAATCCATGCCTTGCCCCTTTCTTGGTGGGGACAATCTCTGTTCCATCTATGATGTTCGTCCAAAAGCTTGTCGGGAATTCCCTCACACAGATCGCAAGAAGATTTATCAGATCAACCATCTGACCATCAAGAATAACCTCACTTGCCCAGCAGCTTATTTATTTGTCGAAAAATTGAAGGATCGTTTGTAATGGCGTATACATTTTTACTTTTTGATTTGGACCATACCTTGTTGGACTTTGAATCTGCTGAAGAAACAGCCTTGACGCAGATGTTAGAAGACATGAATTTTCCAGATGTACAGGCCTTTAAGGATTACTACAAACCCATGAACCAAGGGCTCTGGAAGGATTTGGAACAAAAGAAATTGACCAAGCAAGAGCTCGTGGATAGTCGGTTTGCGATTGGGTTTGCCCACTTTGGGATCAAGGTTGATGGGGCTGAGATGGCTCTTCGCTACCAAGATTACATTAGTCTTCAGGGGCAGTCTTTCCCCGGTGTGGAGGACTTACTGGCCCGACTTGAAAAAGCGGGTTACCAGCTCTATGGTGCAACGAATGGAGTGACTGCCATTCAAGAAGGACGCTTGGCTCATTCTACAATTGCTTCTTATTTCAAAGAGGTCTTTATCTCTGAGCAGCTTCATACTCAGAAACCAGAACCTGCATTTTTTGACAAAGTTGGCCAACTGATTCCAGGTTTCATCAAGGAAGAGACCCTCATGATCGGAGATTCCTTGACGGCGGATATCGCAGGGGGAAATGCTGCGGGGATCGATACCATCTGGTATAATCCAAATCATAAGGAAAATACCAGCCAGGTAGTGCCGACTTATACCGTTAGCAACTATCAAGAAATCGCCGATTTACTGATAAAATAAAAAATTTTAAATACTGTCAAGTTTTTTTCTTGACAGGTCTATAAAATGTGTTATAATAGATCATGTGCTAAATAGCTTGTCTATTTCACCGAAAATTAAAATATAGAAAAGAGACTTATAAAAATGGCAGTTAAAATTCGTTTGACTCGTATGGGTTCTAAGAAAAAACCTTACTACCGTATCAACGTAGCAGATTCACGTTCACCACGTGATGGACGTTTCATCGAAACAGTTGGAACTTACAATCCACTTGTTGAAGAAAACCAAGTAACTTTGAAAGAAGACCGCGTTCTTGCATGGTTGGCTGATGGAGCTCAACCTTCAGATACAGTTCGCAACATCCTTTCAAAAGCTGGTGTGATGAAGAAATTCCACGATTCTAAATTCTCAAAATAATTTTTTAAGTAGGTTGATGTATGGATACGATTGAAAATCTCATTATTGCAATTGTGAAACCCTTGATTTCACAACCGGATGCTTTAACCATCAAGATCGAAGATACTCCTGAATTCTTGGAGTACCACCTTGACCTTGATCCTAGCGATGTTGGTCGTGTAATCGGTCGAAAAGGTCGCACCATTTCTGCGATAAGAACGATTGTCTACTCTGTCCCAACTGAAGATAAAAAAGTAAGAATCGTTATTGACGAAAAATAAAAGGCGGGACTCTGTCCCGTTTTTTTGTTACAAGGAGAAGCTATGAAAGAAGTGACCATTCGGCAATTACAAGCCTATTTAAAAGAACATTACAAAGACAGTCGTACGGAAGAAGGTCTGTTTATCAAGCTCGTCGAAGAGGTTGGGGAAGTTGCCGAGGTCTTAAATGGTCGTTCTGGACGAAAAGAAGGGGTTCAGGACTCAAATGAGGAATTGGCCAAAGAACTGGCTGATATCATTCACTATACAGTCGCTATCGCAGCTATCAATGACATCGACCTCACTAAAACCATCTTTGAAAAGGATAAAACAGCAGCTGTCAAATACCAGCACGAGAAGGATTTGGAGCAGTTTCTAGCAGAAAGGAGCATTTGAGAAAATCCCTTGAACGTGATAAAATAGAGTGAATAAACTACACTGGAGAAATCATGAATTACTTTAATGTTGGGAAAATAGTCAATACCCAAGGCTTACAAGGAGAAATGCGGGTCTTGTCTGTGACAGACTTTGCGGAAGAGCGTTTTAAAAAAGGAGCTGAGTTGGCGCTCTTTGATGAGAAGGATCGTTTTGTCCAAACGGTGACCATTGCTAGCCACCGCAAGCACAAGAACTTCGACATCATCAAGTTTAAGGATATGTACCATATCAATGCCATTGAGAAATTCAAAGGCTTTAGCCTCAAGGTTGCGGAAGAAGACTTGACGGATTTGGAGGATGGCGAGTTTTATTACCATGAGATCATCGGCCTTGATGTTTACGAGAATGACCAACTAATCGGTCAGATCAAGGAAATCCTGCAACCAGGTGCCAATGATGTCTGGGTCGTAAAACGCAAAGGAAAACGTGACCTTCTCCTCCCTTATATCCCACCAGTGGTCCTCAATATTGATATCCCAGGAAATCGGGTGGATGTAGACATCTTAGAAGGGTTAGACGATGAAGATTGATATTTTAACTCTCTTTCCAGAGATGTTTTCACCTTTGGAGCATTCGATTGTCGGAAAGGCGCGTGAAAAGGGACTCCTTGAGATTAACTACCATAATTTCCGTGAAAATGCAGAAAAAGCGCGCCATGTGGACGATGAACCCTATGGTGGCGGGCAAGGCATGCTCTTACGTGCTCAACCGATTTTTGATGCCTTTGATGCCATTGAGAAAAAGAATCCGCGCGTGATCTTGCTGGATCCTGCCGGTCGGACCTTTGACCAATCTTACGCAGAAGACTTGGCTCAGGAAGAGGAATTGATCTTTATCTGTGGCCACTATGAAGGCTACGACGAGCGAATCAAGACCTTGGTGACAGATGAGATTTCTCTTGGCGATTATGTCCTGACGGGTGGCGAGCTAGCAGCCATGACCATGATTGATGCGACGGTTCGCTTGATTCCAGAAGTGATCGGAAAAGAGTCCAGCCACCAGGATGACAGTTTCTCCTCTGGTCTTCTAGAATATCCTCAATACACACGGCCTTATGAATACAGAGGAATGACAGTTCCAGATGTTCTTATGAGTGGTCACCATGAAAATATCCGTCAGTGGCGCCTCTATCAGAGTTTGAAAAAGACCCTAGAACGTCGTCCAGACTTGCTAGAAAACTATGAGTTGACAGCAGAAGAAGAGAAGATGTTGGAACAAATTAAACAAGAAGACTAACAGCGTCAGCTGTTTTTCTTTTGCCTCAAAATTTTATGAAAAAAACTTTTTAAACCTACTAGTTATTGGTAACAAAATGTGGTATGCTAAGGGGTAGAGAAACTTCAAGAAATGATTCAGTTTTGGGGGTGAGTTTAATGGGAAAGAAATTAGGAAAATCGGTTTTCACGACTGGGATTGCTGCGACAACGGTCCTATCTGGCATGTTTCATCACAAGGCAAATGCCGAAGAGGTCAAACAAAATGAAAATCCAGAAACTAACAGCACGGAAGTAGTTGAAAAACCAATTACAGTTGATGAGTTGAAGCAAATTACAGCTCAAAAAGGCCAAGTGGTGAAAGATGTCCACTACCAAGAGCAAAAAGTCATCGATGCTCAAACGGAAGTCAAGACTGCTGGACAAGAACTGGAAGAAAAGACAGCAGAAGTGACGGATGCGGAAAACCTCATCGCAACGACATCGGATGCCCAAGTTCAGAATGCAGAAAATGACGTCAAGGTGGCTCAAGCCTATGTGACTATCGAAGAAAATAAGGTTCGAGAAGCAGAAGCTGCACATGACCAAGTTGTAGAGGCTGTTCGTCAACAGGAAAATCAAGTCACAGCTCAAGAATCTTTGGTCGATGTAGCACAAAATGAATTGAACCAAGCCAAAGCACCGATTTCAAATGATGAGAATGTGCTCAACCAAGCCTTGTTGGAGCAAAGTCAAGTCGAGCAAAGTATCCGAGAATCTCAGAGTTATCTCGCGACCTTGCAAGCGAGTCAGCAGAATGGGGCTGACACAGTGGCTCAAATTGAGAGCGATATTCAACTGGCTCAAACGCGTCTGACAGATTTGAAAGCGGTCATCGCAACCAAGGAAGCAGAATTGGCAGCCTTAGAACAAGCAGCGGCCAATAGCCCTGTCCAGTTGAGTCAAGCAACCTACGAAGGCTACTTGCAACACTTGGCTGACAATGGCAATGAAGCTGCAGCAAGTGCTTTAGCCCTTTACAAGCGTGGTCGTGAAGAAGACGACTTGACGGTTGGAGAGTCTGGATCTTTGCAAGCCAACCTTCGAGCTCTTGAAATTGCTGATGCTATTAATAACTATCGTCGCAATGCCGGCTTGCCTGAATTGGAGCTGGATCCTTATTCCCTTCCTGCCAGCCAAGTACAGTTGGAATACTTCAAGAAAGCCAACTGGCATATGTTTAAGTATTTGCCAAACGAAAACATTGCTTATGGCTTCTCACCTGCTGGGGCGGTTGACTTTTGGTACAATGAAAAAGCGGCTTATCAAGAAGTAGCGGCTCAATATGGTCTACCAACAGACGAAACTCAAATCGATGCCAACGATATCTATATGAAGATTGGGGCTGAGGCCTTTGCTAAGGTTGGTCACTATCTCCAAATGGTAGACAACAAAGCGACAGCTTTATCAGTCGCTTATGACCCTAGCAATGCCATGTCAGAAGCAGCTTTCTTACACAGTCCTGTCAATTCAGCAGTGTCAACCAGTGCACTCGCTTACCAATTGCGTCAGGGGGCTGGGGCTACGACGACAAGATCAGATGTCAAAGCAAAATCTGATGAAGTCGCTAATCTCAAGCTGGACAAGGCCAATCAAGAGTCTCAAATCATTATCTTGCAAGGCAAATTAGAAGACGCCCGCCATGCTAATTCAAATGTGGCAGTAGAGATGGCCAATGTCCAAAAGACCATCCAAAATTACAAGATTCTTCTCGTTAGCAAGGACCATGCGGTTGAAAAGGCGAAGGCGACTCTTGATGTATCTCGAGGTCGGATTGAAGCAGCTATCCAGCCAAAAGAAGCAGCCCTTCAAAAAGCCAAAGATTTGTTAGCGGCTGCGCGTGAGAAATTAGATCTTTTAAAAGCTGAAGAAGCAGAAAAAGCCCAAGTCGTTCAAGAAGCGCATGAGGGCTTGAAGGCAGCTCAAGAGCGCCTGGTTGCTGCTGAAAAACGTCTTTCTGACTTTAAAAATGCTCCAGAATTATTGGTCAAAGCCCAATCCGTTTTATCAGCTGCAGTGGCTAATTTAGAGAATAAAAAAGAAAAATTGGAAGCAGAATTCACAACCCTTCAATCTTATCAAAGTGTCGTGGAACTGTTGAATTCCCAATATGAAGATCTAGCGTCACGGATAGATCCAGCTATTTTAGAAGCAGCAGATATGCCAATGGATATCCGCTCAAGCAATCCAACTACTTTTTCGGATAGACCAACAGTTCTTCCAACAACTACCAATAGTCCGAAAGTGCAAGCACCAACAGCTACTCCAGCTCCAAAACAAGAAGCTAAAGTAGAAGAAATCAAACCCAAAAAAGAAAACAGCCAAGCTGTGGCAAGTACAGATTCTTCCAAATATGCAGTAGCAACAACAGGTGTTGCCGTCGGGCTACTTGCTGGATTGTTTGGTTTTAAGAAAAAGAAACAATCTTCAAAAAATGATTAAGACATACCGAAGATAGAGTGGATGCTTAGACACTTTATTGCTTAAAATCTTTAGAGAAAATTTATGAGGGTGGGACAAGAACTCTTTTAACAAAATGAGTTCTTTCCGCTCTTTTTTTGTACTCTTTTGAAACTTTTGAAAGAAAGTGACAGAAAATGATAAAAAATTGTTGACATTTTTTGAAGAAAGAGTATAATGGTTTTTGTAATCGATTGCAAAAGGAGGAGAAATGCTTAAGTCTGAACGAAAACAATTCATCCTCGAGAAGGTACTGAAGGAAAAGTTTGTTTCCTTAGAAACCCTTGTACAAGAGCTAGGGACGTCTGAATCAACGGTTAGACGTGACTTGGATGAATTAGAAGCTGAAAGTAAACTTCGCCGGGTTCACGGCGGTGCGGAAAGCCTGCATTTTCTTCAAGAGGAAGAAAGCAATAAAGAAAAATCTATCAAAAACATTCAAGTTAAGTCAAAAATCGCGATAAAAGCGGCGGAATTGATCAAAGATCATGATGTGATCTTTATCGATGCCGGGACGACCAATGAACTGTTGGTACAAGAAATTGTCAATCCAACGGTAACTGTGGTGACCAACTCGATTCACCATGCGACCAAGTTGGTCGAGCGAAATGTTCCAACGGTCATCATCGGTGGGAAGGTAAAATCTTCTACAGATGCTAGTATCGGAGGGATCGCGCTCTATCAGATCGGTCAGTTGAATTTTGACAAGGCCTTTCTTGGAATGAATGGAATCGATGATGAATTTTACAGCACTCCAGACCTGGAAGAAGGATCTGTCAAGCGTGCGATTATCGAAAATGCGAAAAAAACCTATATCCTAGCGGATGATTCGAAAATTGGGGTGACATCCTTTGTCAAAGTGGCTCCTATCAAGCGAGCCATGATTATCACCAATCAATGTGAACCGCAACGATTAAAGGTTTTAAAAGAAAAAACGGAGGTTATAGAGGTTTGATTTATACAGTAACACTGAATCCAGCAATTGACTATATTGTCCGTCTCGATCATGTAGAGACAGGAGCGGTCAATCGGATGGCTTCGGAAGATAAATTCGCCGGTGGTAAAGGGATCAATGTCAGTCGTGTTTTGAAGCGTCTCGATATCGAGAACACAGCGACTGGATTTATCGGTGGTTTCACTGGACGTTTCATTGAAGACGTACTGACCAGCGAAGCCATTTCAACCAACTTTGTGACAGTGGACCAAGATACACGGATCAATGTCAAGATCAAAGCTGATGAGGAAACAGAGATCAATGGGAATGGCCCAGAAGTAACAGAAGCTCAGTTGCAAGAATTGCTCGACATCTTATCGAGTTTATCATCAGATGATGTGGTAGTCTTTGCAGGATCTGCTCCATCTTCACTTGGAAATGCTGTTTACAAACAATTGATCGCAGCAACTCGTGCGACAGGCGCGCAAGTCGTTTGCGACTTTGAAGGGCAAACCTTGATTGATTCCTTAGAGTTCAATCCCCAATTGGTTAAACCAAATAACCATGAATTGGGAGATATTTTTGGAGTTACCTTGACGGAATTACCAGAAATTGAACGTTACGCCAAAGAAATCTTGGCCAAAGGAGCACAAAACGTCATTATTTCCATGGCGGGTGATGGAGCTCTTCTTGTCAGTCCAAACGGTACTTACTTCGCAAAACCAATCAAAGGGGAAGTGAAGAATTCTGTTGGGGCTGGAGATTCCATGGTAGCAGGCTTCACTGGGAAGCTCGCAACGACGGGAGATGTTATTGAAGCCTTCAAATGGGGAGTGGCTTGTGGAACAGCGACCACTTTCTCAGATGATTTGGCAACAGCTGATTATATAAAAGAAACTTATGAAAAAGTAGAGGTAGAAAAACTATGAAAATTCAAGACGTTTTAAATAAAAACGTGATGTTGTTTGACCTTCAAGCGACAGATAAAGAGGGCGTGATCAATGAGATGATTCAATCGCTCGTTGATAATGGTGTGGTGACAGATTTTGACACCTTCAAGGCTGGAATCATGAACCGTGAAGCACAAACTTCAACTGGTTTGGGTGACGGAATTGCTATGCCCCACAGCAAAAACGAAGCAGTCAAAGAAGCAACAGTCTTGTTTGCGAAATCAAACAAGGGTGTGGACTATGCATCACTTGATGGTCAACCAACAGACTTGTTCTTCATGATCGCAGCTCCAGAAGGAGCAAACGACACTCACTTGGCAGCCCTTGCTGAATTGTCTAAGTACTTGATGAAACCAGGATTTGCGGACAAACTTCGCCAAGCAAGCACTCCTGATCAAGTGATCGCAGCCTTTGATGCAGAAGAGCAAGAAGCTGCAGCAGAAGAAGCGAAAAAAGCAGAAGCGGTCAAAGAAGCAGCTTCATCTGACAAGCCTCTGATCGTTGCCGTTACAGCATGTACAACAGGGATCGCCCACACTTACATGGCAGAAGAAGCCCTCATCAAAAAAGGGGAAGAAATGGGTGTTACGGTCCGCGTTGAAACCAACGGTGCATCTGGTGTCGGCAACCGCTTGACAGCTGAAGAAATCGCAAAAGCTGAAGGGGTCATCATTGCAGCAGATAAAGCAGTTGAAACCGCTCGTTTCGATGGCAAAAAATTGATCTCTAAACCAGTCGCAGCTGGTATCCGTCAAACAGAAGAATTGATCCAAACCATTTTGGATGGAAAAGCAGATGTCTTCCACGCTGAAAATGCTGCACAAGCTAGCGCTAGCCAAGAAAAGTTGAGCTTAGGTGGAGCCTTCTACAAACACTTGATGAGTGGGGTTTCTCAAATGCTTCCATTCGTTATCGGTGGTGGTATCTTGATCGCCCTTGCCTTCTTGATTGACCAAGTTCTTGGTGTGCCTCAAGATCAATTGTCTAGTCTTGGTTCTTATCATGTATTAGCAGCACAATTCAAAACAATTGGTGGAGTAGCCTTTGGATTCATGCTTCCTGTACTTGCAGGTTACATTGGATTCTCAATCGCTGAAAAACCTGGTTTTGTAGCAGGGTTTATCGCTGGATCTATTGCTAGCTCAGGGTCAGCATTTGGAAATATCGCCTACGGTGCTGCTAAAGGTGAATTACCAGCAGCCGTATCATCAGGTTTCCTTGGAGCCTTAGTTGGTGGTTTCCTTGCAGGTGGAGTGATTCTTGTTCTTCGTAAAGCTCTTGCAGGTCTTCCACGTTCTCTTGATGGTATCCGTTCAATCCTTCTCTTGCCATTGCTTGGTGTTGGTTTGACAGGATTCTTGATGTTCCTCATCAATATTCCAATGGCTGCTATCAATACTGGTCTTAACAACTTCCTTTCAAGTTTGTCAGGTAGCTCAGCTGTCCTTCTTGGACTTCTCGTCGGCGGTATGATGGCTGTCGATATGGGTGGACCAGTTAACAAAGCCGCTTATGTCTTCGCTACAGGTACACTTGCTGAATCTGTTGCTTCAGGTGGTTCTATTGTTATGGCAGCCGTTATGGCAGCTGGTATGGTTCCTCCATTGGCGGTATTCGTTGCAACTGTATTGTTTAAAAATAAATTCACACAAGAAGAACGCGATTCTGGTTTGACAAACATTGTTATGGGGCTTTCCTTCATCACAGAAGGTGCCATTCCTTTTGGTGCAGCTGACCCAGCTCGTGCCATCCCTAGCTTCATTGCAGGTTCAGCATTGACAGGTGCCCTTGTTGGTCTTGCAGGCTTGAAACTCATGGCTCCTCACGGAGGAATCTTCGTTATCGCTCTTACATCAAATCCACTTCTTTACATCTTGTTCGTATTGATCGGTGCAGTCGTAAGTGGTATTTTGTTCGGATTGCTTCGCAAACCTAAAAACTAAACATGACTAAAAGGTTGGGAATTCCCAACCTTTTTGTGTTGCTCAAAAACACCAACTAGTGATGAAGTTGCTTATCTCTATAGATTTCGATACAATTATTATAATTTTTCCTTATCAAGGAGGATGAAGCATGAAAAAAGGTAAACTGGCAATTCTTTTAGCCATCGCTTCTGTATTAGCAGGAGGTGTGATTATCGCTAGTCAAAAACAAAACATCTTTTTAAATGACACTCAACAGAGAAAGCAACTCAGCGCGAAAGAGAAGCAATTGGCTTACTTAAAGGAACATGATAATGAAATAAAAGAGTTTGTAAAATCTCAAAACCCAAAGATCGAATCTGTTCAGATTGATTGGGACCAGACTCGTTGGGAAGACATAGGGAATGGTACACCCCAAGGGGCAGGAAAAGTTGTGAGTATTTTTGGTGGATTTAATCATTTAAAGACGTCAGATTGGAATGTTCTCATTGAGATAAAAAATGGAAAAATTGATATGGAAAGCATGGGGATCAGCAATGGTATAAGATTAGAGGGCCAACTTTTTGACTAAGAGCAAGTTATAAAACTTCAATTATTTCTATGCAGATTTACTACAAGTTTCATATCAAACAAAGCATGTTTTTGCTGGATCATCAGGTCGGTCACCCAACCTTTTCTTCTTATACTAGCAAAAAAATCACCTCATTCTACGTTGGTATCTTGAGCTGAATTATGATATAATATGCCTATCGCATATTTTTAGGAGAATAAAAATGGATATTCAACGTGAAAAAGAATTTGTCAGCCAATACCACTATGACGCTCGTAATTTTGAGTGGGAAAAAGAAAATGGCATCCCTGAAACAAAAGTTGATGTAAACTTTCAATTGATCAATCGTGATCAAGAACAAAACACGACTTCTTTGATTGTCATCTTGAGCTACATGATCGTTTTTGACGGTTTTGTGATCAGCGGAACCATCACTCAAATCAACCACTTGTTTGGTCGTTATGTCAATGAACCAAGTGAATTCAGCAAAGACGAAGTGGAAGAATTGGCTCGCCCTTGCTTGAATATGCTCAACCGTTTGACTTATGAAGTCACAGAAATTGCCCTCGATTTACCGGGTATTAATTTGGAGTTTTAATCAATGAAATTAGCAGTGATCACGGATTCGTCTGCCTATTTACCACAAGACTTGCTCCATCACGACGACTTATTTATTTTAGAGATCCCGATCTATATCGATGGGGAGTCTTATGTTGAAGGGAAGAACCTGACACACGATGAGTTCTACCAAAAGATGGCTGCGTCTAAGGAATTGCCAAAGACTAGCCAGCCGAGTGTTGCAGAGTTAGAAGAAGTCTTATCTGGTTTGACAGCTAAGGGCTATACGCATGCTATCGGTCTTTTCTTGTCATCTGGTATTTCTGGTTTCTACCAAAATATCCAATATTTGAAGGACGAGTTTGAAGGCTTGACCGTCGAATTTCCGGATTCAAAAATCACCAGTGCTCCTCTAGGAATGATGGCAGAAGACTGCTTGAAATGGGCTGGTGAAGGCCGTTTCTTCGATGAGATTGTTGCCAATGTCCAACACCAGATTGATGGTACCTCTGCCTATATCATGGTGGATGATTTGAACCACTTGGTTAAGGGTGGTCGTCTGTCAAATGGGGCTGCCATTCTTGGGAACCTCTTGAGTATCAAGCCTATTCTTCATTTTAATGATGAAGGCGTGATTGAGGTCTTTGAGAAAGTCCGGACGGAAAAGAAAGCCATGAAACGCTTGGTAGAGATTGTTGTATCAGATATCGCAGATGGTCATTACCAAGTCTTTGTCATCCATGCCAATGTCCCTGAAAAAGCAGAAGCACTTCGCCAACTGCTCATCGAAGAAGGAGTGGAAGGAGAGATTCCTTTTGCTACCTTTGGAGGGGTTATCGGGACGCACTTAGGTGACCATAGCTTAGCAGTCGGGTATATCCCTATCGTTTAAGGAGTATTCTATGTCAATTAAAGTCATTATCGCAGGTTTCAAGGGAAGAATGGGACAAGCAGCCTACAAGATGGTTTCTGAAGACCCCGAGCTAGAATTAGCTGGCTTGATCGATCCATTTACTGTTGAGACAGAGGTTGCAGGAGTCCCTGTTTTTAACCGCAAAGAAGATGTTGTGGGTCTAGAGGCAGATGTTTGGGTAGATTTCACCATGCCCAAGGTCGCTTACGAGAATACTCGCTTTGCAATTGAGAATGGCTTTGCGCCTGTTGTGGGAACGACTGGATTCACTCCTGAGCAGATCCAAGAATTGACAGACCTTTCACGTGAAAAGGATTTGGGTGGCTTGATCGCGCCGAACTTTGCCATTGGAGCTGTGCTCTTGATGCAATTTGCAGCGCAAGCAGCCAAGTATTTCCCGAATGTAGAAATCATCGAATTGCACCACGATAAGAAAAAAGATGCACCGAGTGGAACAGCAATTAAAACCGCTGAGTTGATCTCTGAGAAGCGCGAGAAGATCCAGCAAGGTGCAGCAGATGAAGAAGAGTTGATGCCTGGAGCAAGAGGGGCAGAGTTTGAAGGGATGCGCATCCATTCGGTTCGATTGCCTGGCCTAGTCGCTCACCAAGAGGTGATTTTTGGTAGCCAAGGCGAAGGCTTGACTCTCCGTCATGATTCCTATGATCGTGTTTCCTTCATGACAGGAGTAAATCTAGGGATTAAAGAAGTTGTCAAGCGTCATGAGCTTGTCTATGGTTTGGAACACTTACTATGAGATTAGAAAAGATGCCTTCTGAGTTTCAGGAGGCTTTACCAATATTAGAGAAGATTAAAGCAGCTGGTTTTGAGGCCTATTTTGTAGGGGGATCTGTCCGTGATGCCCTCTTGGATCGTCCGATTCACGATGTCGATATCGCATCCTCCTCATACCCAGAAGAGACCAAGGCGATTTTTGATCGGACAGTAGATGTCGGTATCGAACACGGGACCGTCTTGGTCCTTGAAAATGGTCAAGAATATGAAATTACGACCTTCCGGACAGAGGATGTCTATGTCGATTATCGCCGTCCAAGCTCCGTGTCTTTTGTACGCTCGCTAGAAGAAGACCTCAAGCGTCGTGATTTTACGGTTAATGCCTTTGCCTTAAATGAAAAAGGAGAAATTGTTGACCTCTTTCATGGACTAGAAGATTTAGAAAACAAGGTCCTTCGGGCGGTTGGGATTCCTCATGAACGGTTTAACGAAGATGCACTCCGGATCATGCGAGGCTTTCGTTTTCAAGCCAGTCTTGGATTTGAATTAGAAGAGGCAACCTTTGATGCCATGAAGGAGTGCGCTCCCTTACTAGAGAAGATTTCTGTAGAGCGCACCTTCATCGAGTTTGATAAGCTCTTGCTTTCTCCATTCTGGAGACAGGGCTTGGAGGCCCTGCTTGCAAGTGGTGCTTATCACTATCTGCCAGAGATGAAGGATCGCAAAGAAGCAATCGAGCGTTTGTTTGACATAGAGTTGGAATATACCTTTTCAACTTCTGAGCAAGCCTGGGCTGCTCTGGTCTTAGCACTAGAGATTCAAGATATTCCAAAATTCTTTAAAAAATGGAAGACCTCTAGAGAGTTTGCCAAGACGGTGGAGCAGATCGTAGAGATTCTTAAGCTCCGAGAAAAAGGAAGTCTAGACAAGCGTGCTTGCTACAAGTATGAGAAGCGTTTGTTGCTAGTGGCGGAAGAGCTCCGGGAAGCGTATGCCTTGAGTGTAGATTATCTGGCCATCGAGCGTGTCTATGATAGCTTGACCATTCATGATAAGCACGAAGTGGTGGTCAATGGTGGCATGCTGATCAAAGAATATGGCTTTCAACCTGGTCCAGCCTTGGGAGAGATTTTGACAAAGATCGAATATGCCATTGTCGATGGGGAACTGGCCAATGAAAAAGAAGCCATCATTGCCTATATCCAGCAAGCAAAAAAGGAGGAAAAATGAGCGATTTTATTGTCGATAAATTAACCAAATCTGTCGGAGATAAGACCGTCTTTCGTGAGATTTCCTTTATCATTCATGACTTGGATCGGATCGGACTGATCGGGGTCAATGGGACTGGAAAAACCACGCTGTTAGATGTGTTGTCTGGTCGCTCTGGCTTTGATGGAGATGTGAGTCCTTTTTTTGCAAAGAGTGATTATACGATTGGTTATTTGACGCAGGAACCTGACTTTGATGAGCAAAAGACGGTTCTGGATACAGTGCTATCTAGTGATTTGCGCGAAATGCAGCTGATTCGCGATTATGAATTCTTGATGGCGGATTACCGAGAAGAGAACCAAGCACGTCTTGAAAAGGTCATGGCGGAGATGGATTCGCTCAATGCTTGGGAAATCGAGAGTCAGGTCAAGACAGTCCTTTCAAAACTTGGGATTGAAGACTTGAATGCCAAAGTTGGCGATCTATCTGGGGGCTTGCGTCGTCGGGTGCAACTGGCTCAAGTTTTGCTGTCTCACCACGACCTGCTTTTACTAGATGAGCCGACCAACCACCTAGACATTGATACCATCGAATGGTTGACCAATTTCTTGAAGAACTCTAAGAAAACGGTGCTCTTCATTACCCACGATCGCTATTTCTTGGATAATATCTCAACGCGGATCTTTGAGTTGGATCGAGGTGGCTTGATCGAGTATCAGGGCAATTACCAGGATTATGTCCGCTTAAAGGCTGAGCAGGATGAGCGTGATGCGGCCCTTCTTCATAAGAAGCAGCAACTCTATAAGCAGGAGTTGACCTGGATGCGGCGTCAACCTCAGGCGCGTGCGACCAAGCAACAGGCGCGGATCAATCGTTTCCATGATCTTAAGCAAGACTTGTCTGGTCAAAGCAGCCAGACGGATTTGGAGATGAACTTTGAGACCAGCCGAATCGGAAAGAAAGTCATCGAGTTTAAAGATGTGAGTTTTGCTTTTGAAAACAAGCCGATTTTACAGGACTTTAACCTCTTGGTGCAAAATAAGGACCGCATCGGGATCGTCGGGGATAATGGTGTCGGTAAATCGACCCTACTTAATCTGATCGCTGAGCGACTCCAGCCTCAGTCAGGGCAAGTGATCATTGGGGAAACCGTGAGGGTGGCTTATTTCTCTCAACAGATCGATGGCTTAGATGAGAGCGAGCGCGTGATTAATTTCTTACAAGAGGTTGCGGAGGAAGTCAAGACGACTGTCGGAACAACTTCGATCGCAGATCTCTTGGAGCAATTTCTCTTCCCACGCTCTATGCATGGAACCTTGATCGAGAAACTCTCCGGCGGTGAGAAGAAGCGCCTCTTTCTCTTGAAACTCTTGATTGAAAAACCCAATGTACTTCTCCTCGATGAACCGACCAATGACTTGGATATTGCTACCTTGACGGTTTTGGAAAACTTCCTTCAAAACTTTGGTGGTCCCGTTATTACCGTTAGTCACGACCGTTATTTCCTAGACAAGGTCGCAAGCAAGATCCTTGCTTTTGAAAATGGGGGCATTCGTGAGTTCTTTGGCAATTATACGGATTATTTAGATGAAAAAGCCTTTGAAGCAGCCCAGGTAACGGCTAGTCAAAAGATTGAAAAAGAGAAACCTGTCAAGCCAAAAGAAGAGAAGAAGCGCATGAGCTACATGGAGAAGCAAGAGTGGGCAAGTATTGAGGCAGATATCGAAGCGATTGAAAATCGAATTGCAGAGATTGAAGTGGAGATGAATGAAAACGGCTCTGACTTTGGCAAATTGTCAGCCCTTCAAAAAGAATTGGATCAGGAAAATGAGCGATTGCTTGAGAAGTACGATCGCTATGAATATCTGAGCGAATTAGATGAATAAGGAGGCCCTATGAATCAATTGAACCGGATATCCCTTGGGATTTCAGCCACTATTTTTACTATTATCGGTATCGTCTTGTTTATCAATCCGATTGAGCACATCGGCTCATTTAGCTGGTTGATTTCCTGTGGTTTCTTTTTAATCTCCCTTTCGCGTTTTTCACGCTATTACCGATTGCGTCAGGCTGGTATCATTCAGAAGCAACAGCTCTTTCACAGTATGGTCGCCTTGGTTTTTGCGGTCTACTTACTGCTTTATGGCTACAAGACTTTGCCGATTGTCTTTCCAGTCACTTTAGGAATTTGGCTCATCTACCGTTCGATTTTGAACTTCCGAAAAGCCAATTTCTACTCGAGGAAGGTTGAGGAACTGTCCAAGCGTTATATTTTCTTTGCCTTGCTACAGCTCTTCATCGGTTTATTCTTAATTGTTAGTCCGCTTTCGATTAGCGTCTTTCTATTAAATATTATTGGCTTGATTTTCCTCATTTTAGGATTTCAATCCTTTAGTCTCTTGTTAAAAAGTTAAGAAAAGTTACGTGCAAACCTTTGCGTTTGATAAAAAGTCTGATATAATAGATCTGTAAGTGTTTACAAGTTTGAAAGGAGTTACAGATGTCTAAAAAAATTATTGGTATTGACCTTGGGGGAACTTCAATTAAGTTTGCCATCCTTACTTTGGATGGGGAAGTTCAAGAAAAATGGTCTATTAAAACAAATATCTTGGATGAAGGTAGCCATATCGTAGATGATATGATCGAATCCATCGCGCATCGTTTGAAGATGCTTGAGCTTGATGCTTCTGAGTTCCAAGGAATTGGAATGGGTTCACCTGGTGTCGTTGACCGTGAAAAAGGTACAGTTATCGGTGCCTACAACTTGAACTGGAAGACCCTTCAACCAGTTAAAGAAAAAATCGAAAGTGCCCTTCATATTCCATTCTTCATTGATAACGATGCCAACGTTGCTGCTTTGGGTGAACGTTGGAAAGGGGCTGGTGAAAACCAACCAGATGTTGTCTTCATGACACTTGGTACAGGTGTTGGCGGTGGTATCGTCGCTGAAGGTCGTCTCTTGCACGGTGTGCGTGGAGCTGCTGGGGAACTTGGTCACATCACGGTTGACTTTGATGATCCAATCCAATGTACCTGTGGTAAAAAAGGCTGTCTTGAAACGGTTGCCTCAGCAACTGGGATCGTCAACTTGACTCGTCGTTATGCAGATGAGTACGAAGGGGACTCTCAATTGAAAGTCTTGATCGACAATGGTGAAGAAGTGACAGCTAAAACGGTCTTTGATCTAGCAAAAGAGGGTGACGCTCTTGCTTTGATCGTTTATAAGAACTTCTCACGCTACCTTGGACTTGCTGCAGCCAATATTGGTTCAACCTTGAACCCGTCTAAGATCGTTATCGGTGGTGGGGTATCTGCTGCTGGAGACTTCCTCTTGGATGGCGTGCGCAAGGTCTTTGAAGAAAACTCATTCCCACAAGTACGTGAATCTACTCAATTAGCACTTGCTACTTTGGGAAATGATGCGGGTGTCATCGGTGCCGCATCTCTAGTATTACAATAAGATTAAAAGGAGATTTCCCTCTCCTTTTTTCTTTATCCTGTGATATAATGAAGGCAATAGTAGATTAAAGGAGGAGATATGACAAAAGCAGATACAATTTTTAAAGAAAATATTCGAAAAATCATGGAAGAAGGGGTCTGGTCAGAGCAGGCGCGTCCTAAGTACAAGGATGGCAGAACGGCCAACTCCAAGTACATCACAGGAGCCTTTATGGAGTTTGACCTCTCAAAAGGCGAGTTTCCTATCACGACCCTTCGTCCCATCGCCATTAAATCAGCCATCAAAGAGATGCTCTGGATCTACCAGGATCAGTCGAATAGCTTAGACCTGTTAGAAGACAAGTACAATGTCCACTACTGGAATGACTGGGAAGTAGGGGATAGTCGTACTATCGGTCAGCGCTATGGTGCTGTGGTCAAAAGGCATGACATTACCAATAAAATCCTCAAACAATTAGAAGCCAATCCTTGGAATCGCCGCAACATCATCTCGCTCTGGGATTATGATGCCTTTGAGGAGACCGACGGACTCTTGCCATGTGCTTTTCAGACCATGTTTGACGTGCGTCGGGTTGATGGAGAGATCTATCTAGATGCGACCCTGACCCAGCGTTCAAATGATATGTTGGTAGCCCACCATATCAATGCCATGCAATATGTAGCTCTTCAGATGATGATTGCCAAGCACTTTGGCTGGAAGGTCGGAAAGTTCTTTTACTTCATTAATAACCTTCATATCTATGATAATCAATTTGAACAGGCTGAAGAGTTACTCCGTCGGGAGCCTTCAGATTGTCAGCCACATTTGGTTTTGAATGTACCAGATGGAACCAATTTCTTTGACATCAAACCAGAAGATTTTGAACTGGTCGATTACGATCCAGTGAAGCCACAATTGAAGTTCGATCTTGCCATTTAGTAATAAATCAAGGTTTTTTGATGCCTTGATCAATTGGTAAAATCCTTTTGAAATTAAAACAATTTTAGCTAAAAATTTTTACTCATTTTTGAGTCAAAATGTTTTGAAAATCGTTCGGGTTTTGTTAAAATAGATAAGGTTTGGAAAAAACTAGACAATTTTAAAAAGAATGTTAATTTATAGATAAAAATGGAGGTCCATTAGATGGGGAAAGACTTATTTAATGATCGTATTAGCAGATTCTCAATTCGTAAATTGAATGTGGGTGTTTGCTCAGTACTGTTGGGAACACTTGTCATGGTTGGGACAGCCGCAAGTGCAGCCGCTGAAGAAAAGACAGATATGACAAGTGAAAGTGTAGCAGCAGTTGCAACAGCGTCAGAAGCGCCCGCAACTTCAACAGCTACTTCAGCAGCATCAACCGCTGCAACAACTAGTACAGCAGCTACAACTTATGATGCAAACGCAGCAATCACTGCACCAGAGACTTCAACTGCTGCAGCAACATCAACAGCACCTGCTTCAACTAGTGAAGCAAGTAGCACAAGTACAGCAGCTTCAGCAACATCTGCTACCTCAACTGCACCGGGAACATCAACCGCTGCAACACCAAAATTAGAAGCAACTACGCCAACAAACAAGGCAGCAGAAGTAACTGCAACAAGTACAGATAAAAAAGAAGAAGCAACTCTTTCAGCTGGACAAGGTGTAACAGCAAACAATACAGTAGCAACGGAAGAGACAGCCCAAACTTCTGGTAAAAAACGTAATCGTCGTGCCCTGGGTGATGCCAATGATCCAAGCTTAATCGGGGATGACGTTGAAGATGCAACTTCAACACCAAAAGTTGAAAAACCAGGCCTTACAACAAATATCGATGCTAAAGACATAGCCAGCCAAATCTCTTGGTTGGACTTTGGCGATACAGCCAACTGGACAGGGACTACTACAACATCAAAAGGTGAACTTGCTCTCCAAGTCGGCGCGACCTACACCAAGGAAATTATGCCGGGCTATGTGGTTACCATCAAAGTCAAGTCTTTGAAACCCTTCCAAGCGACAGAAATATACAAAAAACGCCTTGAAGAACGAGGAGCAACAGAAGCTGAAAAAGCGACCTATGACCCCAATGCTAGAAATGGTTATGTGAATGGAAATGCAAATCCGTTTACCTTGGCGGAATTTAATGCCGGTGAAGAAGCTAAGGTTATTGCCGAGCCTCAAAACCGTTGGACTGAAATTAAAAACGAGGGGATTGATACTGGTACAACTAAGAAAACTACTATTAGTTCAGAATTAACCGGCGGGAACATTGGGATCCAGTTTGAAGTTTCTGCGACCTTCCGTGGCAAAGCCGTCAAACCTGCCATTGTCATGGCAGATGGTGAGTCGGCTAACCCTGGTGAATTGGTTCTGTTTACCACCAATGGAGAAGGATGGAAACATATAGGGGAATGGAAAAAATCGACTAGAAGATATAATGTAACCTACATTCCACAAGATACAGACAATTTATTTGGTTCAAACCCTACCACAAATATAAATGGCATGAATTTCTATGGGTTGAATCTTAACCAACTTCGAGGTTCAACTCAAGCTGGGCCGGATAAAAAAGCGGTTGCTTGGAAGTACTTCGGAAGTGCTGATTTAACAACTGGAGGTCTCGGAACAGGGGTCTTCGGACCAAATATTTCTGCAAATGATGTTGATGTTCCTCTTGTTATGACAAAGGGAGCTTCTGAAATCGGTCTTTACATCGCTTCAGGTGGTAAACAGTCTGCTATGCTAGGATTCTTCCCACTTGATGAAGGAGATGCGCCTGAATCATACGGTAAGGCGATTCATTCGATCGCAACTGTAGATGGAATTACTGGTAAGAAAGTGAACCAACCTTATCTCGGTCACTTGAGTCCTGATATGGATGAAAACAATACCCTTGATTGGACGGGTGATGACAAGGCGACCACTGCGGATGAAGGCATCGACCAATTACTTCCAAATGATCTCAAAGGAAAAACCAATGAGCTGATCAAGATGGACCGGACACGTCCAGGTAATTACACCATTTCAGTGGAAGCTCATACGGGTGGAGCAGCAAAAGCTAACATCTATGGTTGGATAGATTTCAACCAAAACGGAACCTTCGATGAAGATGAACGTTCTGATTTAACAACCATTACTCAAGATGGGACGGCTACGTTAAGCTTTACAAAGAGTAAAACCTATATTGATCCTAGTGTCAATGAATTGGGTGTTCGGATCCGTATCGCAAAGAATGATAAGGAGATTGAAAGCCCAACGGGTATGGCTTTCTCTGGTGAGGTTGAAGACTTTAAGACTCAAATCACTCACCCACCAAAAGGGGAATTTAAAGAAACAACTGGCCCTCAAGGTGCAAAACAAACCGCTACTGTAGCCTTTACTGCTCGAGGTTTGCAAGGCTATAGCCTAACTGAGTCAGCAAAAATTGATGAAACAGTAGCTCCACAAATGATAGATAACCGTACAGGGCAAGTCGTAACACCTGGTGCAGATGGCTACTATGCTGTAGCTGGTCAAGGGAAGTACAAGATCACTTCAAACGGAACTTCTGTGGATGTTGAGTTCATTCCCGAAGATCACTTCCTTGGAACAGCTGACGGTATCTCTATCCGTCGTACAGACAGCAATGGCTACGATACGGGTTGGTCAACAAAATTCCCAGCCGATGAAGCCAATGTCGATACTGCCATCAATACCATGGACGGTCTATACATCCCAACAGTTACACCAACGGAAATTGAAGGGGTAGATAAGACTTCATCAGATGTCCAAGGTGCGACTCAAACTGGTACACCTACTTTTAACACAACTACAACGAATGCTAATGGCGAAAAGATCTCTGTCACTCCAAGCTTGGAATACCCTGCTAAATTGGTGGACCCAGCGACTGGTCAAGTAACCAATGCAACCTCTGTAACAGTAGCAGGTGAAGGAACTTACAGCATTGACGATGCAACTGGTAAAGTAACCTTTGTTCCAGAACCAGGATTCACAGGTACAGCTCAAGGTGTTACCGTATCAGTAACAGCACCTGTCGGAAAAGATAAAGACGGTACCGTCCGTGATGAATACCTTAAGACAGCAACCGCTAAGTACACACCAACGGTTACTCCAATAACAGTGACTCCTACAGACAAGGTTTCTGCGGATATTCAAAACGTTCCTCAAACCCAAACACCAACCTTTGATTTGAGTAACGACAAGACTGCTGAAATCACTAGCAAGAAATTGGTGGATCCCGCAACTGGTCAACCAACTGATGAAACAACAGTGACAGTAGCAGGTGAAGGTAGCTATACTATCGACCCAACGACTGGAGCAGTAACATTTACGCCAGAAAAAGACTTTGTCGGTACTGCAAAAGGAGTAACTGTTCAGGCAACTGCTACTATTACAAATGCTAATGGTAAGACTGCAACCATTACTTCAGATGCGGCCTACACACCAACTGTTGTGCCAGCAGTTCCAACTGCAAACCCTGCAACTTCTAAAGATGTTCAAGGTGCAACTCAAACCGGTACACCAACCTTTGCAGGAACAACTGTTCAAGTAAACGGTGAAGATAAAGCTATTACCATTAAAGACAATAGCTACACATTGCTAGATAAAGATGGTAACGAAGTTTCAACGACACCAGCTTATGCGGCAGACGGTTCAACCGTGATCGGTAACTTCACAATCGACCCAGCAACTGGTCAAGTAACCTTCACACCGACTGATAAATCATACACTGGTGCAGTCACACCAGCCAAGGTTCAAGCTGAAAGCTCAAACGGTATCAAGGTTGATACAACTTACACACCAGAAATCGTTCCAGTAACACCAACTGCAACACCAGCTGAAACAAAAGATGTTCAAGGTGCCACTCAAACAGGTAAACCTGAATTCAAGGGTGGAACTGTAACGGTTGATGGCGTTGAAAAGACTGTTGAAATCAACGAAGATGTTCCAGCGACATTTGACGATGGATCAACAACTAAGACCGTTGAAGGTGTTGGTACTTACACAGTAGCAGCAGACGGTACTGTTACATTTGTACCAGAAAAATCATTTGTCGGAACTGCACCAGCCGTGACCGTTGTCCGCGAAGATAAGAACGGAACCAAAGCCTCTGCAACCTACACACCAACAGTATTGCCAGTAACACCAACCGCAACACCAGCTGAAACAACGGATATTCAAGGTGCTACTCAAACAGGTAAACCTGAATTCAAGGGCGGAACCGTAACAGTTGATGGCGTTGAGAAAACAGTAGAAATCAACGAAGATGTTCCAGCAACATTTGACGATGGTTCAACTACCAAGACAGTAGATGGCGTTGGTACTTACACAGTAGCAGCAGACGGAACTGTAACCTTTGTCCCTGAAAAATCATTCACAGGTAAAGCACCAGCAGTGACGGTTGTTCGTGAAGATAAGAATGGAACCAAAGCTTCTGCGACTTACACACCAACTGTGACACCAGTAACTCCAACTGCAACACCAGTTGAAACAACAGATATCCAAGGTGCTACACAAACTGGCAAACCTGTATTTACTGAAGGCGATAGC